>NZ_CP027731.1:5227500-5838856 GCF_003852335.1 Pseudomonas sp. R2-60-08W | reverse complement strand
GGATATCCCCTAAGTTGAAAGCCGGTGAGGCAAAAACAGCCGCCATTGTAGCGACCAGCCGCCCACTTATCCACATGAAGGTTGCGCACAGGCCACCCAAAATCAACGTCTTAACCTTGAAAAAGGCGACCGACGGTCTGTGAATAAGCTCTGTGGATAACCGCCCCTGAGCCCATTGCACAAGTGGGGCCGAAAGTCTGTGGGTAACTGGCCTGTGGATAACAAGCCATTCCACACACAGCTTATCCGACAGCGCAGCACAGGCAGAGCACCGTTTCTCCCCCGTGTTGTCATTCTCTGTACATCAGGTGGAATAAGGCCTAAAGGCAGTTATCCACAGCAGATCGCTTCCCTAGCTTTTATAAGCTTTACAGAAAAGCTTTAAATAACTTCCTTCTTTATTTTTATATCTATGCCATCGCTCATGGAAGAGAAGCAGGCAGAAAGGCTGACGTGGCCGCCAGAGATCTAATTAAAGGAAAAGCTGGTTGGAAATTGACCTAGAGGCTTGCTTTCTCTAGAATCGCCGGTCTCTTAAAACGGGGGCCATTCCGGCCCGTTGTGGACGAACCAGGTAACAACGCCATGAAACGTACTTTCCAACCAAGCACCATCAAACGCGCCCGTACTCACGGCTTCCGTGCTCGCATGGCTACCAAGAACGGCCGTGCTGTCCTGTCGCGTCGCCGCGCCAAAGGTCGTGCGCGTCTGGCAGTTTGATAATCCGGTACTGGTGGTGAGTCAGGACTTCAGTCGGGAAAAGCGTCTGCTAACCCCCCGGCATTTCAAGGCAGTCTTTGACTCCCCCACCGGCAAGGTTCCGGGGAAAAATCTCCTGCTCCTTGCGCGTAACAACGATCTTGGTCACCCCCGTCTCGGGTTGGTGATCGGCAAGAAGAGCGTAAAGCTCTCCGTTGAGCGCAATCGCCTCAAGCGTCTGATGCGCGAATCGTTTCGCCTCCACCAGGACACTCTGGTTGGTTGGGATATTGTTATCGTCGCGCGCAAAGGCTTGGGGGATGTAGAAAACCCCGAATTGATTCAGCATTTCGGCAAGCTCTGGAAACGTCTGGCGCGTACCCACAAACCAGCACCAGCAGTCAGCACCGAAACTGTAGGGGTAGACAGTACCGATGCGTAAACTGGCACTCGTTCCGATCCAGTTTTATCGCTATGCCATTAGTCCTCTGATGGCCAACCACTGTCGCTTCTACCCCAGTTGTTCCTGCTACGCGTTAGAGGCCATAGAAAATCATGGCCTTCTGCGCGGTGGCTGGCTGACCTTTCGTCGTTTAGGTCGCTGTCATCCGTGGAATCCCGGTGGTTATGACCCGGTTCCGCCTATCCCTACCTCCCGTTCCTCTTCGATGGCCGAGTAATCATGGATATTAAACGCACGATCCTGATCGTCGCCCTGGCAATCGTGTCCTACGTCATGGTCCTGAAATGGAACCAAGACTATGGCCAGGCTGCCCTGCCGACTCAGAATGTTGCTACCAATCAGGCTGCGCCGGCTATTCCGGACACCCCGCTGGGTAACAATGCGTCCGCGAGTGCCGATGTTCCCAGCGCGAATGGCGAGACAAGTGCCCCGTTAGAAACGCCAGTGGTCACCAACAAAGACCTCATCCACGTGAAAACGGATGTGCTCGACCTGGCTATCGACCCGCAGGGCGGTGATATCGCACAGCTGAAGCTGCCGCTTTATCCACGTCGCCAGGACCACCCGGATGTTCCGTTCCAGCTGTTCGATAACGGCGGTGAACGTACCTATCTGGCGCAAAGCGGCCTGACCGGCACCAATGGTCCGGATGCGCGTGCTACCGGTCGTCCGATTTATGCGACCGAGCAGAAAAGCTATCAACTGGCTGATGGCCAGAACCAGCTGAACGTCGACCTGAAATTCAGCCTCGACGGCGTCAATTACATCAAGCGTTTCAGCTTTACCCGTGGTTTGTACGATCTGAAGGTCACTTACCTGATCGACAACACCAGCGACAAAGCCTGGAGCGGCAACCTGTTTGCCCAGCTCAAGCGTGACGCCAGCTCCGATCCTTCTTCCAGCACCGCCACCGGCACCGCGACTTACCTGGGCGCTGCCCTGTGGACAAGTAACGAGCCGTACAAAAAAGTGTCGATGAAAGATATCGACAAGGGCGCGCTGAAGGAAACCGTTCAAGGTGGCTGGGTAGCCTGGCTGCAGCACTACTTCGTGACCGCATGGATCCCGAACAAGGGTGATGCGAACCTGGTTCAAACCCGCAAGGACAGCCAGGGCAACTACATCATTGGCTTTACTGGCCCGGCGTTGACCGTCGCACCCGGCGCCAAGGCTGAAACCAGCGCTACCTTGTACGCTGGCCCGAAAAGCCAGGCAGTGCTGAAAGAGTTGTCCCCAGGTCTGGAACTGACTGTGGACTACGGCTTCCTCTGGTTCATTGCCCAGCCGATTTTCTGGCTGCTGCAACATATCCACAGCATTGTGGGTAACTGGGGCTTCTCGATCATTTTCCTGACCATGCTGATCAAGGGGATCTTCTTCCCGCTGTCAGCCGCCAGCTACAAGTCGATGGCGCGCATGCGTGCCGTGGCGCCGAAGCTGGCCGCGCTGAAAGAGCAGCATGGTGACGACCGGCAGAAAATGTCGCAGGCCATGATGGAGCTGTACAAGAAAGAGAAGATCAACCCGTTGGGTGGTTGCTTGCCGATTCTGGTGCAGATGCCGGTATTCCTGTCGCTTTACTGGGTACTCCTGGAAAGCGTGGAAATGCGCCAGGCGCCGTTCATGCTGTGGATAACTGACCTGTCGATCAAAGACCCGTTCTTTATCCTGCCGATCATCATGGGCGCGACCATGTTTATCCAGCAGCGCCTGAACCCGACTCCGCCGGATCCGATGCAGGCCAAGGTGATGAAAATGATGCCAATCATCTTCACCTTCTTCTTCCTGTGGTTCCCGGCAGGTCTGGTGCTGTACTGGGTAGTCAACAACGTCTTGTCGATCTCCCAACAGTGGTACATCACACGTAAAATCGAAGCGGCTACCAAAAAAGCCGAGGCGTAATTTACTCTGTGGATAACCACTCAAGACGCCCCCTAGTGGGGCGTTTTGCTTTCTGCCACTTTAATTCTGGAACCTGCTGATGAGCGCTCCTCGTGAAACCATCGCTGCTGTCGCAACCGCTCAAGGTCGCGGCGGCGTCGGTATCGTTCGAATTTCCGGGCCGCTCGCAGGCGTGGCCGCCAAGGCGATCAGTGGGCGGGAGTTGAAGCCGCGGTATGCCCATTACGGCCCGTTTCTGGATGGGGACGAAAGCGTGCTGGATGAGGGCTTGGCGCTGTATTTCCCGGGACCCAACTCCTTCACCGGCGAAGATGTGCTGGAACTGCAGGGGCACGGCGGCCCGGTCGTATTGGATATGTTGCTGCAGCGTTGTCTGCAATTGGGCTGCCGCCTGGCCCGTCCGGGGGAGTTCAGCGAGCGCGCCTTCCTGAATGACAAACTCGACCTGGCACAGGCCGAAGCCATTGCCGACCTGATCGAGGCCAGTTCTGCACAGGCAGCGCGCAACGCATTGCGTTCGTTGCAGGGGGCTTTTTCGTTACGTGTGCATAACTTGACTGAGCAGTTGATCAGCCTGCGCATCTATGTCGAAGCGGCCATTGATTTCCCTGAAGAGGAAATTGACTTCCTGGCCGATGGCCACGTCCTGGCGATGCTGGATAAAGTCCGCGAGGAGTTATCCACAGTGTTGCGCGAAGCCGGGCAGGGCGCATTGCTGCGTGACGGTATGACCGTGGTGATCGCGGGTCGTCCCAACGCCGGCAAATCCAGCCTGCTTAATGCTTTGGCGGGGCGCGAGGCGGCCATCGTCACCGAAATTGCCGGTACCACTCGGGATATCCTGCGCGAACATATCCACATCGACGGTATGCCGTTGCACGTGGTCGATACGGCCGGATTGCGCGATACCGACGACCAGGTGGAAAAAATCGGCGTAGAACGCGCGCTCAAAGCCATCGGCGAAGCAGATCGAGTTTTATTGGTGGTGGATGCGACGGCCCCCGAGGCTGTGGATCCTTTTGCGTTGTGGCCCGAATTCCTCGAGCAGCGACCAGACCCGGCTAAAGTCACCTTGATCCGTAACAAGGCCGACTTGACCGGTGAGGCCATTGCGATGCAAACCAGCGACGATGGCCATGTGACTATCAGCCTCAGTGCCAAATCGGCAGGGGATGGCCTGGAGTTGCTCCGTGACCATCTCAAGGCGTGCATGGGCTATGAGCAGACCTCGGAGAGCAGCTTCAGTGCACGCCGCAGGCATCTGGAGGCGCTTCGCCACGCCAGCGCGGCGTTGGAGCACGGGCGAGCACAGCTGACCCTGGCAGGGGCAGGGGAGCTGCTGGCTGAGGATTTGCGTCAGGCGCAGCAGCTGTTGGGGGAGATCACCGGCGCGTTCAGTTCCGATGATTTGCTCGGGCGAATCTTTTCCAGCTTCTGTATCGGCAAATAGTCACGCGCTTACCAGTTGTAGGACACCGTACCCAGCAAGGTACGGCTGTCGCCCCAATAGCAGCGCCCCGCGTCGTTGCAACCGGCTACATACTCCTTGTCGAACAGGTTCTTGGCGTTCACATCCACTGACCAGTGCGAATCGATCTGATACCCCACCGCTGCATCCACCAGCGTGACACTTCCAGCATCCAGCTTCCCGTACAGCGTAGGCGCCGTGTAGGAAAAGGTGCTGTCGAAATAACGCACGCCACCGCCCACAGACAGGCCTTTAAGGTGACCGTCGAGGAAGCGGTATTTGCTCCACACCGAAGCCTGGTTGCGCGGAACGCCGGTCATCTGATGCCCTTCTACCAAGGAAGTGGCGGAATCCTTGGTAATCCGTGCGTCAGTGTAGGTGTAGGCCGCGGTCACATTCAGGTTTGGCGTAAGGTCGCTGTTGATTTCAACTTCCACACCTTTGGCGCGGCTCTCACCTACCTGGCGATAACTGTTGGTGGTGGCATCGAGGTAGGTGTCGTCCTGTTTGCGCAAGTCGTACACCGAGAGTGTCATCGCCGTGTCCCAGCCGATCGGCTCGTACTTCACGCCCACTTCATATTGGCTGCTGGTGATCGGCTTCAACGGTGCGCCGGCGTTGGAAATCTGCTGCACCGGAACGAACGCGGTGGAATAGCTGACATACGGCGTCAGGCCGTTGTCGAACTGGTACATCACGCCACCCTGGTAGGTGAACTTGCGGTCTTGGGTGCTGATGTTGCTGGCCTTGTTCACTTTGTCGCGGAAATCGCTGTCGACCCAGTCCTGCCGCCCACCGAGCAGGAACAGCCAGTGGTCGTACTTGCTTTGGATCTGGGCGTACACGCCTTTCATTTGCTGCTCGAGCAAGGTGTTCTGCACAGCGATCGGCGTGAGCGGGTCCCTCAGGTACACGGGGTTATACACATTGATGGTACCGGCGAAACCGGCATCCCAATCCTGGTTGAACGAGGTGCGGTCGTAGCTGGCGCCGACCAACACAGTGTTTTCCAACCCGCCGACCTGGAATTTGCCTTCGAGCTGGTTATCCAGGGAATAGACCATGGATTTGTTGTAGCGGTCGTAGGCGGTCATGTTCAGTTGGGTGCCGAAGCCCCGGTTATTCAGCGCGCTCGGCCAGGTTTCATGGCGGTCGATACGTGACTGCATGTACCGCGAGTTCTGGCGGAACTGCCAATCGTCGTTGAAGCTATGGCTGAACTCGTAGCCAGTGCTCCAGGCTTCACGCTCAAAGGTGTTCCAATCCGGGTCGCCGAGCATGGTGTGCTTGGACAGCTTACCGTTGGGATTAGTGAGTAAGGTGCCCGCAGCGGGTAGGCCAAGTTCCAGATTGGTGTGGTCTTTCTGGTAGTTGGCCAACAGGGTCAGGGTGTTGTAGTCGTCAAAATTCAGGGTCAGGGACGGGGCGATGTAGATACGATCGTCCGGTACGTGGTCGGTCTGGGTATCGGATTTTCGGCCAAGCATCACCAGGCGACCGAGGACATTGTCACTGTCATTGAGCGGCCCGGAGATATCCACACCCATCTGGCGCCGGTTGTTCGAGCCGTACCCCAATTGCACTTCGCCCTGGGGGTTGGCGGTCGGATGTTTGCTGACCAGGTTGACCAAGCCGCCCGGCGCGTTTTCACCGTAGAGCAGCGAAGAAGGGCCGCGGAAAACCTCGACCCGCTCCAGGCCATAAGGCTCACTGGTGGTGTCGTACCGATTGCCTTGCACGCGTAGTCCATCCCTGAGCAGGCCGTAGCCATAGTCCGTAGCGTTGAAGCCTCGAATGAAAAACAGATCGCCCGCCAGCCCGTCGCCTGCGGCAAAAGGCGGCGCGAAAATACCGGGTACGTAACCGAGCACTTCGGTCAGTGTTTGCGATTTTTGATCCTTGATACGTTGCCCGGTCACCACCGATACCGAACGAGGCGTCTGTGACAGAGGCGTACTGGTCTTGGTGCCGATACGGCTGTTTTGCGCCTTGTAGCCAACATCCGGCGCCAGTTCCTGACCGAATCCATCCGATTGATACGCGCTTACGGTCGTCGGTGCGAGAGTGAGCTGGCCGATAGGTATTGCTTGCAAGCCATAGCTGCCGGGCGCCTGGGCGACGGCCTGCAACCCCGAGTTTTGCAGCAGCAGCGCGAAACCTTGATCTACCGAATAATCGCCATCCAGACCGGAAGTGGTCAGACGCGAAGTCTGTTGGGGCGAGAACGACAGAATCACATTGGCCCTGGCGGCAAACTGGCTCAGTGCACTGTCCAGTGGGCCGGCAGCGATGACGTAATGTTGCGTCGTACTGGCGGCCATGACCCCTGTGGATAACAACGTACCGCAGGAGGTGGCGAGCAGCAGGCCGTAGGTAAGGGCGCGGCAGGAAAGTCGCTGGCGTAGCGGGGTAGGAAGGCACATAAATGGGTAAGCCCTGAAGGTAGCGTCGTGATTACCTGAAGGGCCGCGCCAGATAAAAAAAAGATAACCCCCCTGTGGATTATTTTTTCAATCAGCCGATTCGGTTGACTGACACCCAATAGCGCGTGAAGTACTTCACCTGAATCGGCAGGGTGGCCTGCAGGTTGGTCAGTACCGCGTCTGTCGAGTCCAGGCGGAACGCTCCGGAAACACGCAGGCCAGCGCAGGCCTGGTCACACTGCATCAGGCCCGGCCGATAGCGCGCCAGTTCAGCAATAACATCGCCAAGTCTGGCGTCGAGCACGATCAATTGACCGTCGGTCCAAGCTGCTTGTGTGCGGCCATAGTGCTGGGTGGGCCTTATGGCGTGTCGGTCAAATTCCGCGCATTCACCCGCACCCAGCGTTCGGCTGCGGTCGGGCTGGTCGCCGGGGGACAGGTTGACCCGATCTTCCAGAACGCCTACCCGTGTGGAATCTGGGAACTGACGCACGGTAAATCGAGTGCCCAACGCCTGCACGCGGCCGTGATGCGTCTCCACGTATAACGGCGGGTACCCGGCCCGCTTCCCGCTGTGGATAAGTACCTCACCCTCGCGCAGCCGGATCAAGCGCTGGCGCGTGTCGAACATCACATCGATGGCCGTGTTGGTGTTGAGATCAACTTGAGTGCCATCGGCCAGTTCGATTCGCCGATGTTTACCCACAGGCGTTCGGTAGTCGGCCCATACGTTACCCAGGGATGTATGGCGTTGAACATTCCAGCCCAGATACCCGGTACCGCCGAGTACCAGCATCCACTTGAGTACCTGGCGGCGTTGTTGCGTGGTGGTCAAGGCGCGCCGCGTGAAGTCCTGGGGCAGGGCGCCGAGGCTGCGCTGCAACTGCTCCAGTTGGCTCCACGCCGCTTGATGGGAAGGATCCCCGTTGAGCCATTGCTGCCAGGCTTGCCGTTCGGCGGGCGTCGGCGATTGCGCTTGAAACTGCACATACCAGCCGGCTGCAGCCTCGAATGTCTTGCGATCAGGCGCGGGCATTACAGACTGGCCATGATCAGTGAACACTCGGTCAGCGCACGAATCACGTGTTTCTTCACCGTGGTCAATGACACCTGCAGATCATCGGCGATCTGTTGATAAGTCAGCCCTTCAATCTGCGACAGCATGAAGATCCGCCGTGCACGTTCGCCCAAACCGGCCAGCGCCTTGTCAACAGACACCAGGGTTTCAATGATGATTGCCTTGTCTTCTTCACTGATGGCGGTGGCTTCAGGGCGCTCAGCCAGGGTTTGTTTATAGGCCTGCTCGATGGCGTGCCGGCGATAGCGATCAATCACCAGGCCTCTCGCGATGGTCGCCAGGTAATCCCGTGGTTCGAGGATCTGCACAGCGTCGCGCCCACCCAGAATACGCACGAACGTATCGTGGGCCACATCGGCCGCATCGCAGGCGTTATGCAGCTTGCCTTTGAGCCACCCATGCAACCACGAATGGTGTTGCTCATAGATGTGCTGCACAGCTGTCGTGTGTGAAGGAGGGGACATAGGCGCGACAAGGTAGGTTAATGATAATCGCTATTATTAACCGTCCTCGTGTTTTCCCACAATAGATGTCTTGAGGCCAAATTTGCGGTTGGAGCCGGTGGTTTCCGTGATTTAAGCCCTGTGAATAACCGCCCTTGGGCCCAGTTGATAACCACGCCTGAAACCTGAGCAAAAACCGCTCTGTGGATAACCATCACTTTAATCCACAGGCTTAAGCCACTTATCCAACCCCCTCATTGGCACATGACCACAACCTTTTGAATCGCTGTACACAACGTAAATCAAAGCCTGTAGAGATCTATCCACAGAAAAGGTGCTCAGTAGAAATAAACATAAAAACAAAGATTTAATATATTTCTCTCTTTTAATTTCTATTGTCTGTGATTCATCCACAGCTGGTTAAATTTTGTGCAAAGGGTTCTTTAGGCAGGGCTAAGTCCCTATACTTGCCGCCAAAGCTCTAAAACTCTTTCAACAAACAATTCCTGATTACCTACATAAGCAGGCACGAGGTGCGTGGTGGATTTCCCTTCCCGTTTTGAAGTGATCGTCATCGGCGGCGGTCATGCCGGTACCGAGGCAGCACTGGCGTCAGCGCGCATGGGCGTAAAAACCCTGTTGCTGACGCATAACGTGGAAACCCTCGGCGCCATGAGTTGCAACCCTGCCATCGGAGGCATCGGCAAAAGCCATCTGGTCAAGGAAATCGATGCCCTTGGCGGCGTGATGGCAACGGCTACCGACAAAGGTGGTATTCAATTTCGCGTGCTGAACAGCCGCAAAGGCCCGGCCGTGCGTGCTACCCGCGCACAAGCCGACCGCATTCTGTACAAGGCAGCGGTACGTGAAACTCTGGAAAACCAGCCGAACCTGTGGATATTTCAACAAGCAGCGGACGACCTGATCGTCGAGCAGGACCAGGTACGCGGCGTTGTCACCCAAATGGGCCTGCGTTTCTTCGCAGAATCCGTGGTGTTGACCACCGGTACCTTCCTCGGCGGGCTTATCCACATTGGCATGCAGAACTATTCCGGCGGGCGCGCTGGCGATCCGCCGTCGATTGCCCTGGCAAAACGCTTGCGTGAATTGCCGCTGCGTGTGGGCCGCTTGAAAACCGGGACCCCGCCGCGAATCGACGGGCGTTCTGTGGATTTTTCGGTGATGACCGAACAAGCCGGCGATACACCGATCCCGGTCATGTCGTTCATGGGTTCCAAGGAGCAGCACCCGAAACAAGTCAGTTGCTGGATTACCCACACCAATGCCCGTACCCACGAAATCATTGCCGCGAACCTCGACCGTTCGCCGATGTATTCCGGGGTGATCGAAGGGATCGGCCCGCGTTATTGCCCGTCGATCGAAGACAAGATCCACCGCTTTGCCGACAAGGAAAGTCACCAGGTCTTCATCGAGCCCGAAGGCCTGACCACCCACGAGCTGTACCCGAACGGGATTTCCACGTCCCTGCCGTTCGACGTGCAAATCCAGATCGTGCAATCGATTCGCGGCATGGAAAACGCCCACATCGTTCGCCCTGGCTACGCCATCGAGTACGACTACTTCGATCCGCGTGACCTGAAGTACAGCCTGGAAACCAAGGTGATCGGCGGCCTGTTCTTCGCCGGGCAAATCAATGGCACCACCGGTTACGAAGAAGCCGGCGCCCAGGGTTTGCTCGCCGGCACCAACGCTGCATTGCGTGCCCAGGGCAAAGACAGCTGGTGCCCGCGTCGCGATGAAGCGTACATCGGCGTATTGGTCGACGACCTGATTACCCTGGGCACCCAGGAACCGTACCGGATGTTCACGTCCAGGGCCGAATATCGCCTGATCCTGCGCGAAGACAACGCCGATCTGCGCTTGACCGAAAAAGGTCGCGAGCTGGGTTTGGTCGATGACGCGCGCTGGGCGGCCTTTTGCAAAAAACGCGAGAGCATCACTCTCGAAGAGCAGCGCCTGAAAAGCACCTGGGTCCGCCCCGGCACTGAACAGGGCGATGCGATAGCCGAAAAATTTGGCACACCGCTGACTCACGAATACAACTTGCTGAACCTGCTGTCGCGTCCGGAAATCGATTACGCTGGCCTGGTCGAAGTGACCGGCGGCGGCGCAGACGATCCACAGGTCGCCGAACAGGTGGAAATCAAGACCAAATACGCCGGTTACATTGATCGCCAGCAGGACGAGATCGCTCGCCTGCGCGCCAGTGAAAACACCAAGCTGCCTGTGGATATCGACTACACCGGAATTTCCGGGCTGTCGAAGGAAATTCAAAGCAAGCTGGGGATAACTCGGCCGGAAACTCTCGGCCAGGCTTCGCGTATACCTGGCGTGACGCCGGCAGCGATTTCACTGTTGATGATTCATTTGAAAAAACGCGGCGCGGGCCGTCAGTTGGAGCAAAGCGCTTGAGTTCGTTGGTCACCTCGCAACACGCCGAAGAGTTATCCACAGGTGCGCGCCAGTTGGGTGTCGGCCTGACCGAAGCCCAGCACGCCCTGCTGTTGGGCTACCTGGCCCTGTTGATCAAATGGAACAAGGCTTACAACCTGACCGCAGTGCGTGATCCGGACGAAATGGTCTCGCGCCATTTGCTCGACAGCTTGAGCGTGATGCCGTTTATCGAAAACGGTCGCTGGTTGGACGTCGGCAGCGGCGGCGGCATGCCTGGCATACCGCTGGCCATCCTATTTCCGGAGTCACAGGTCACCTGCCTGGACAGCAACGGCAAGAAAACCCGTTTCCTGACCCAGGTCAAACTCGAACTCAAGCTGGACAATCTGCAGGTTATCCACAGTCGCGTCGAAGCCTTTACGCCTGAGCAGCCCTTCAACGGAATTGTTTCCCGGGCGTTCAGCAGCATGGAGAACTTCAGCAACTGGACTCGCCACCTTGGCGACCGCGATACCCGCTGGCTGGCAATGAAGGGCGTCCATCCAAGCGACGAGCTGTTAGCATTGCCGGCAGACTTCCACCTCGATAGCGAACACGCCTTGGCCGTACCCGGTTGCCAAGGCCAACGCCATCTGCTGATACTGCGCCGCACGGCATGATTGGGAACACAAGCAAGAATGGCTAAGGTATTCGCGATAGCGAACCAGAAAGGTGGCGTGGGCAAAACCACCACCTGCATCAACCTCGCAGCATCCCTGGTCGCGACCAAGCGCCGGGTGCTGTTGATCGATCTCGATCCACAGGGCAACGCCACCATGGGTAGCGGTGTGGATAAACACGGCCTGGAAAACTCGGTCTACGACTTGCTGATCGGCGAGTGCGACCTGGGCCAGGCCATGCACTATTCCGAGCATGGCGGTTATCAACTGCTGCCGGCCAACCGCGACCTGACTGCGGCGGAAGTGGTGCTGCTGGAAATGCAGATGAAGGAAAGCCGTCTGCGCAGCGCCTTGGCGCCGATCCGCGAGAATTACGACTACATCCTGATCGACTGCCCGCCGTCGCTGTCGATGCTCACGCTCAACGCTCTGGTTGCCGCCGATGGGGTGATCATCCCCATGCAGTGCGAGTACTTTGCGCTCGAAGGCCTGAGCGACCTTGTGGATAACATCAAGCGTATCGCCGAATTGCTCAACCCGAACCTGAAAGTCGAAGGCCTGCTGCGGACCATGTATGACCCGCGCCTGAGCCTGATGAACGATGTGTCGGCGCAGCTCAAGGAACATTTCGGCGACCAGCTCTACGACACGGTGATTCCACGCAACATTCGCCTGGCCGAAGCGCCAAGCTACGGCATGCCGGCGCTGGCCTACGACAAATCATCCCGTGGCGCCATTGCCTACCTGGCGCTGGCCGGTGAGATGGTGCGTCGCCAACGTCGCAATTCACGCACCGCTGCAGCCCAGCCAACTTAAGGAATCCCCATGGCCGTCAAAAAACGAGGTCTCGGACGTGGACTGGATGCACTCCTGAGTGGTCCGACCGTCACTTCGCTGGAAGAGCAAGCGGTGCAGGCCGACGAACGTGAGCTGCAGCACTTGCCCCTGGACCTGATCCAGCGCGGCAAATACCAGCCGCGCCGGGACATGGACCCGCAGGCGCTGGAAGAGCTGGCCAACTCGATCAAGGCCCAGGGCGTGATGCAGCCGATCGTGGTGCGCCCCATTGGCAGCGGCCGCTTTGAAATCATCGCCGGCGAACGTCGCTGGCGCGCCAGCCAGCAGGCAGGCAAGGAAACCATCCCGGCGATGGTGCGCGACGTACCCGATGAAACGGCCATCGCCATGGCATTGATCGAAAACATCCAGCGTGAAGACCTCAACCCGATCGAGGAAGCCATCGCGTTGCAGCGGTTGCAGCACGAATTCCAGCTGACCCAGCAACAAGTGGCCGATGCGGTGGGTAAATCCCGCGTGACTGTGTCCAACCTGCTGCGTTTGATCGCGCTGCCGGAAGTCATCAAGACCATGTTGTCCCACGGCGACCTGGAAATGGGTCACGCCCGTGCTTTGCTCGGTTTGCCGGAAAATCAACAGGTTGAAGGGGCGCGTCACGTTGTCGCACGCGGGCTTACCGTTCGTCAGACCGAAGCGTTGGTTCGCCAATGGTTGAGCGGCAAACCTGCACCGGTCGAAACCGCCAAACCTGATCCGGATATCGCGCGCCTCGAGCAGCGCCTGGCCGAACGGCTAGGCTCTGCGGTGCAAATTCGCCACGGCAAGAAAGGTAAAGGGCAATTGGTTATCGGATATAACTCCCTCGACGAGCTTCAAGGTGTGCTTGCCCATATCCGTTGAAACATTCGCTGAAACAATTGCTCATGTAGCGCGTGATCGGAAATCACTACCCGGCAGTTGAATAGGGGCAGAACCGCCCCTATACTCTGCGCGCATTTTGTCGGCACAAAGTATGCCAAGTTATTGATTTCCGGCAGCCGACCATTGAGGAGCAAGAGTGATGGAAACCCGCACGCCAAACACGTTGCCGTTCCATCGCTTGGCCGTTTTTCCGGTTCTATTGGCTCAACTTGTCATTTTGCTGATCGCCGCATTGGCGCTTTGGTACTGGCATGGAGTCGTAGCCGGATATTCAGGACTCTGCGGAGGCCTGATAGCCTTGCTGCCCAATATGTATTTTGCTCACAGGGCCTTTCGGTTTTCCGGCGCCCGAGCAGCCCAGGCTATCGTCCGGTCTTTTTATGCCGGCGAGGCGGGGAAACTGATTTTGACGGCAGTGCTGTTTGCACTGACCTTTGCAGGTGTGAAGCCATTGGCGCCGCTGGCTGTATTTGGCGTCTTCGTGTTGACCCAATTGGTCAGCTGGTTCGCTCCCCTGCTAATGAAAACAAGACTTTCGAAACCTTAGGGCGTTTGAGGCAACCATGGCAGAAACAACCGCTTCGGGCTATATCCAGCACCACTTGCAGAACCTGACCTTCGGTCAGCTTCCCAACGGCGGCTGGGGCTTTGCTCACACCGCAGCAGAGGCCAAGGAAATGGGCTTCTGGGCTTTCCACCTGGATACTCTGGGCTGGTCGGTCGCATTGGGCCTGATCTTCGTCCTGATTTTCCGCATGGCGGCAAAAAAGGCGACTTCCGGTCAGCCAGGTGCTTTGCAGAACTTCGTTGAAGTATTGGTCGAATTCGTCGATGGCAGCGTGAAAGACAGCTTCCATGGCCGTAGCCCGGTGATTGCACCGTTGGCACTGACCATCTTCGTCTGGGTGTTCCTGATGAACGCCGTCGACCTGATCCCGGTGGACTGGATTCCTCAGCTGGCCATCCTGATCTCCGGCGACGCGCACATTCCATTCCGTGCCGTATCGACCACAGACCCGAACGCTACCCTGGGCATGGCCCTGTCGGTATTCGCGTTGATCATTTTCTACAGCATCAAGGTCAAGGGCATCGGCGGTTTCATCGGCGAGCTGACCCTGCACCCGTTCGGCAGCAAGAACATCTTCGTTCAAGCCCTGCTGATCCCGGTGAACTTCCTGCTGGAATTCGTGACCCTGGTCGCCAAGCCGATTTCCCTGGCCTTGCGACTGTTCGGCAACATGTATGCCGGCGAGCTGGTGTTCATTCTGATCGCTGTGATGTTCGGCAGCGGTCTGCTCTGGCTTAGCGGCCTGGGCATCGTTCTGCAGTGGGCGTGGGCTGTGTTCCACATCCTGATCATCACCCTGCAGGCCTTCATCTTCATGATGCTGACCATCGTCTACCTGTCGATGGCGCACGAAGAGAACCATTAAGGCCAGTCTCGACTAGTCTGATGTCCTTCCCGGTGAAACGGGAAGGTGGCCCTCCAGGGCTATGAAACGATTTGTTTTACCGCTTTAAAATCTAAAAAACCTAAACCATACGACGTAAAAGTCGGGAGGAAAGATGGAAACTGTAGTTGGTCTAACCGCTATCGCTGTTGCACTGTTGATCGGCCTGGGCGCCCTGGGTACTGCCATTGGTTTCGGCCTGCTGGGCGGCAAATTCCTGGAAGGCGCAGCGCGTCAGCCAGAAATGGTTCCAATGCTGCAAGTTAAAATGTTCATCGTTGCCGGCCTGCTCGACGCCGTAACCATGATCGGCGTTGGTATTGCCCTGTTCTTCACCTTCGCGAACCCCTTCGTTGGTCAACTCGCTGGCTAATCACTCGACGTTTCGAGTGATTAGGGTGATGGACAACGAATGAGCGAGGTGTTGGCGTGAACATTAATGCAACCCTGATTGGCCAATCCGTTGCGTTCTTCATTTTTGTAGTGTTTTGCATGAAGTTCGTGTGGCCTCCGGTCATCGCGGCTTTGCACGAACGTCAGAAGAAGATCGCGGATGGTTTGGACGCTGCCAGCCGTGCAGCTCGCGACCTGGAGTTGGCCCAAGAGAAAGTGGGTCATCAACTGCGCGAAGCTAAAGCACAGGCAGCTGAGATCATTGAGCAAGCCAAGAAGCGCGGTAACCAGATCGTCGAAGAGGCTGTTGAAAAAGCCCGCGTCGAAGCTGACCGTGTCAAGGCTTCGGCTCATGCCGAGATCGAACAGGAACTGAATGGCGTCAAAGACGCGCTGCGTGCCCAACTGGGTGCTCTGGCGGTCGGCGGTGCCGAGAAGATCCTTGGTGCCACAATCGATCAAAACGCGCACGCGGAGCTGGTTAATAAACTGGCTGCTGAAATTTAAGCGAGGGCGATCATGGCAGAACTGACCACGTTGGCCCGACCTTACGCTAAGGCAGCCTTCGAGCACGCCCAGGCCCACCAGCAGCTGGCCTCTTGGTCAGCCATGCTCGGCCTGGCTGCAGCAGTGTCGCAAGACGACACCATGCAGCGCGTGCTCAAGGCCCCGCGCCTGACGAGCGCAGACAAGGCCGCCACTTTTATTGAAGTGTGCGGCGACAAGTTTGATGTGAAGGTGCAGAACTTCATCCACGTCGTTGCCGAAAACGACCGTCTCCCGCTATTGCCGGAGATCGCCGCTCTGTTCGACCTGTACAAGGCCGATGCAGAGAAATCGGTAGACGTTGAAGTGACCAGTGCTTTTGCATTGAACCAAGAACAGCAAGACAAACTCGCCAAGGTTCTCAGTGCACGACTCAATCGGGAAGTGCGCCTGCAAGCTTCGGAGGACGCATCCCTGATTGGTGGTGTCGTTATCCGTGCCGGCGACCTGGTTATCGATGGCTCGATTCGCGGCAAAATCGCGAAACTTGCCGAAGCATTGAAATCTTGAGTTTGAAGGGGCAGCAGAGCAATGCAGCAACTCAATCCTTCCGAAATAAGTGAAATTATCAAGGGCCGCATCGACAAGCTCGATGTGACCTCCCAAGCCCGTAACGAAGGCACTGTCGTCAGCGTATCTGACGGCATCGTGCGGATTCACGGTCTGGCCGACGTTATGTACGGCGAGATGATCGAGTTTCCGGGCGGCGTCTACGGTATGGCCCTCAACCTGGAGCAAGACTCCGTAGGTGCCGTTGTATTGGGCGCCTACACCAGTCTGGCCGAAGGCATGAGCGCCAAGTGCACAGGCCGCATCCTGGAAGTTCCGGTAGGTAAGGAACTGCTGGGCCGCGTCGTCGACGCACTGGGTAACCCTGTTGACGGTAAAGGTCCACTGGGCAACACCGAGACCGACGCGGTCGAGAAAGTTGCTCCAGGCGTGATCTGGCGTAAGTCGGTAGACCAGCCTGTACAGACTGGCTACAAGGCTGTCGATGCCATGATTCCGGTCGGCCGTGGCCAGCGTGAGCTGATCATCGGTGACCGTCAGATCGGTAAAACCGCTCTGGCGATCGACGCGATCATCAACCAGAAGAACAGCGGCATTTTCTGCGTCTACGTAGCGATCGGTCAGAAGCAATCGACCATCGCCAACGTGGTTCGCAAGCTGGAAGAAAACGGCGCCCTGGCCAACACGATCATCGTGGCTGCCAGTGCTTCGGAATCTCCTGCGCTGCAATTCCTGGCACCGTACTCCGGTTGCACCATGGGTGAATTCTTCCGCGACCGCGGTGAAGACGCGCTGATCGTTTATGACGATCTGTCCAAGCAAGCAGTGGCTTACCGCCAGATTTCCCTGCTGCTGCGCCGTCCACCAGGCCGTGAAGCCTACCCAGGCGACGTGTTCTATCTCCACTCCCGTCTGCTGGAGCGCGCATCCCGCGTTTCCGAAGAGTACGTAGAGAAGTTCACCAACGGCGCAGTGACCGGCAAAACCGGTTCCCTGACCGCACTGCCGATCATCGAAACCCAGGCTGGCGACGTTTCCGCGTTCGTTCCGACCAACGTGATTTCCATCACCGACGGTCAGATCTTCCTGGAATCGGCCATGTTCAACTCAGGCATCCGTCCTGCAGTGAACGCCGGTGTTTCGGTATCCCGTGTGGGTGGTGCCGCTCAGACCAAGATCATCAAGAAGCTCTCCGGTGGTATCCGTACCGCTCTGGCTCAGTACCGTGAACTGGCGGCATTCGCCCAGTTCGCGTCTGACCTGGACGAAGCGACCCGTAAGCAACTTGAGCATGGTCAGCGCGTTACCGAGCTGATGAAGCAGAAGCAATACGCCCCGATGTCGATCGCTGACATGGCGTTGTCGCTGTATGCCGCTGAGCGTGGGTTCCTGACCGACGTTGAAATCGCCAAGGTCGGCAGCTTTGAACAAGCGCTGATTGCTTACTTCAACCGCGATCACGCCGAATTGATGGCGAAGATCAACGTGAAGGGTGACTTCAATGACGATATCGACGCTGGCATGAAAGCCGGTATCGAGAAGTTCAAGGCCACCCAAACCTGGTAAGCCGCAGCGGGAGCCGCAAGGCTCCCGCTTGCTAACCTGATAGGTGTTACATGGCAGGCGCAAAAGAGATTCGCAGTAAGATTGCGAGCATCAAAAGCACGCAAAAGATTACCAGCGCCATGGAAAAAGTGGCGGTCAGCAAAATGCGCAAGGCACAAATGCGCATGGCAGCCAGCCGTCCTTATGCGGAACGTATCCGCCAGGTAATTGGGCATCTGGCCAACGCCAACCCGGAATACCGCCACCCGTTCATGATCGAGCGCGAAGTCAAGCGCGTGGGTTATGTGGTAGTGAGCAGTGACCGTGGTCTGTGCGGTGGCCTGAATACCAACCTGTTCAAGGCCCTGGTCAAGGACATGGCGGTAAACCGCGAAAAAGGCGTCGAGATCGATCTGTGTGTTGTTGGTAGCAAGGGTGCGGCCTTTTTCCGCAACTTCGGCGGTAACGTCGTTGCAGCTATCAGCCACCTGGGTGAAGAGCCGTCGATCAATGATTTGATTGGCAGTGTGAAGGTGATGCTGGATGCGTACCTGGAAGGCCGGATTGACCGCCTGTCCGTGGTATCCAACAAGTTCATCAACACCATGACCCAGCAGCCAACCGTGGAGCAATTGATTCCCCTGGTGGCGACTCCGGATCAGGAACTCAAGCACCACTGGGACTACCTCTACGAACCAGACGCCAAAGAGCTGCTTGACGGCTTGATGGTGCGCTACGTGGAGTCGCAGGTGTACCAGGCGGTGGTCGAGAACAACGCAGCTGAACAAGCGGCGCGGATGATCGCGATGAAAAACGCTACCGATAACGCCGGTGATCTGATCAGCGATTTGCAGCTGATCTACAACAAGGCGCGTCAGGCTGCGATCACCCAAGAGATCTCGGAAATCGTCGGCGGCGCTGCCGCGGTTTAACGGTTCAAATATTCAGAGGATCCAGCTATGAGTAGCGGACGTATCGTTCAAATCATCGGCGCCGTTATCGACGTGGAATTCCCACGCGACAGCGTACCGAGCATCTACAACGCGCTGAAAGTACAAGGCGCGGAAACTACTCTGGAAGTTCAGCAGCAGCTGGGCGACGGCGTAGTTCGTACCATTGCGATGGGTTCCACCGAAGGCTTGAAGCGCGGTCTGGACGTTGTCGACACTGGCGCAGCCATCTCCGTACCGGTCGGTAAAGCGACCCTGGGCCGGATCATGGACGTACTGGGCAACCCGATCGACGAAGCTGGCCCGATCGACACCGAAGAGCGCTGGGGCATTCACCGTCCAGCACCTTCGTTCGCCGAGCAAGCGGGCGGCAACGACCTGCTGGAAACCGGCATCAAGGTTATCGACCTGGTTTGCCCGTTCGCCAAGGGCGGTAAAGTCGGTCTGTTCGGTGGTGCCGGTGTAGGCAAGACCGTAAACATGATGGAACTGATCCGTAACATCGCCATCGAGCACAGCGGTTACTCCGTGTTCGCCGGTGTGGGTGAGCGTACCCGTGAGGGTAACGACTTCTACCACGAGATGAAGGACTCCAACGTTCTGGACAAAGTGGCACTGGTTTACGGTCAGATGAACGAGCCGCCGGGTAACCGTCTGCGCGTAGCCCTGACCGGCCTGACCATGGCCGAGAAGTTCCGTGACGAAGGTAACGACGTTCTGCTGTTCGTCGACAACATCTATCGTTACACCCTGGCCGGTACTGAAGTATCCGCACTGCTCGGCCGTATGCCGTCGGCAGTAGGTTACCAGCCGACCCTGGCTGAAGAGATGGGCGTTCTGCAAGAACGTATCACTTCGACCAAGGAAGGTTCGATCACTTCGATCCAAGCGGTATACGTACCTGCGGATGACTTGACCGACCCGTCGCCAGCCACCACCTTCGCCCACTTGGACGCCACCGTCGTTCTGTCCCGTGACATCGCTTCCCTGGGTATCTACCCAGCGGTCGATCCACTCGACTCGACTTCGCGCCAGCTGGACCCGAACGTGATCGGCCAGGAGCACTACGACACCGCTCGCGGCGTTCAGTACGTGCTGCAGCGCTACAAAGAATTGAAGGACATCATTGCGATCCTGGGTATGGACGAGCTGTCGGAAGCCGACAAGCAGTTGGTAAACCGTGCTCGTAAGATCCAGCGTTTCTTGTCGCAGCCGTTCTTCGTGGCTGAAGTCTTCACCGGTGCCTCGGGTAAATACGTTTCCCTGAAAGACACCATTGCTGGCTTCAAAGGCATCCTCAACGGTGACTACGACCACCTGCCAGAACAAGCGTTCTACATGGTCGGCGGCATCGAAGAAGCGATCGAGAAAGCCAAGAAACTGTAATCCTGGCGCCCGGAAACGGGCGCTCATCAGGTTGAGGCAATCAGATGGCTATGACAGTCCATTGCGATATCGTCAGCGCGGAAGGGGAAATCTTCTCCGGTCTGGTAGAAATGGTGATTGCACACGGCGACCTGGGTGACCTGGGTATTGCCATGGGCCACGCGCCGTTGATCACCAGCTTGAAGCCAGGTCCGATCACTCTGACCAAGCAAGGCGGGGAAAAGGAGGTGTTCTACATCTCTGGCGGTTTCCTCGAGGTTCAGCCGAACATGGTCAAGGTACTTGCCGATACCGTGCAACGTGCTGGCGACCTGGATGAAGCCTCCGCTCAGGAAGCCGTAAAGGCTGCCGAGAAGGCGCTGAACGAAAAAGGCGCAGACTTCGACTACAGCGCTGCTGCAGTCCGTCTGGCCGAGGCCGCAGCCCAGCTGCGGACGCTCCAGCAGATCCGCAAGAAGTAAGCGGCGTTGCCGTTACGCTTCACGCGTGATTGATTAAAAAGGGTAGCCTCGGCTACCCTTTTTCTTTTTTGCAAAACACTTCTTTGGTCTGAAGCCGGACCGCCCAGGATTGGTAGCCATTCATGTCTCTTGAAATCGTAATTCTCGCCGCTGGCCAGGGCACCCGCATGCGTTCGGCCTTGCCCAAGGTACTGCACCCGGTCGCAGGCAATTCCATGCTTGGCCATGTTATCCACAGTGCCCGGCAGTTGGACCCGCAGCGCATTCACGTCGTCATCGGGCACGGTGCGGATGTGGTACGTGAGCGTCTGGCCGCAGACGACTTGAATTTCGTCTTGCAGGACAAGCAACTGGGCACCGGCCACGCCACCGCGCAAGCGGCGCCGTTCATTACCGCTGACACCGTGCTGATCCTGTACGGTGATGTGCCGCTGATCGAAGTGGAAACCCTGCAACGCCTGCTCAAGCATGTGGTGCCTGGCCAGATGGGCCTGCTCACCGTCGAGCTGGACGACCCCACCGGCTACGGGCGCATCGTGCGTGACGCCGAGGGCAAGGTCGCGGCCATCGTCGAGCACAAGGACGCCAGTGAAGCCCAGCGCGCCATCACCGAAGGCAACACCGGGATTCTCGCGGTGCCAGCCAATCGCCTCGCCGACTGGATGAGCCGCCTGTCCAACAACAATGCCCAAGGCGAGTACTACCTTACTGACGTCATCGAGATGGCGGTCAGTGACGGCCTGGTGGTCGCCACCGAGCAGCCCCACGACCCGATGGAAGTGCAGGGCGCCAATGACCGTAAGCAATTGGCCGAGTTGGAGCGCCACTATCAGCTGCGTGAAGGGCGCCGCCTGATGGCCCAGGGCGTGACCCTGCGTGACCCGGCGCGTTTCGACGTACGCGGTGAAGTGACGGTGGGCCGCGACGTACTGATCGACATCAATGTGATCCTCGAAGGCCGTGTGATCATCGAAGACGACGTAGTGATCGGCCCGAACTGCGTGATCAAGGACAGCACGCTGCGCAAAGGTGTCGTGGTCAAGGCCAACAGCCATATCGACGGCGCGGTAATGGGCGAGGGCAGCGATGCGGGTCCGTTTGCGCGGCTGCGTCCTGGCAGCGTGCTGGAAGCCAAGGCCCATGTGGGTAACTTCGTGGAGCTGAAAAATGCTCACCTGGGCGAAGGCGCCAAGGCCGGGCACCTTACCTACTTGGGCGATGCAGTGATCGGTGCACGCACCAACGTTGGCGCGGGCACGATTACCTGTAACTACGACGGCGCCAATAAGCACCAGACCACCATTGGTGAAGACGTATTTATCGGCTCCAACAACTCGCTGGTCGCACCCGTCACTATCCGTGATGGTTCCAACACCGCTGCGGGCTCAACCATCAATCAGGATGTGGATAAGTCCCAACTGGCAGTCGCCCGCGCCCGCCAACGCAACATCGACGGCTGGAAGCGCCCGGTCAAAATCAACAAGACCTGAGTTATCCACTGCTCCCTCAGCAGTGATATCCAAATGTGGGAGGGGGCTTGCCCCCGATAGCGGTGGTCCAGTCGATGTAAAAGTTGACTGATCTGCCGCAATCGGGAGCAAGCCCCCTCCCACATTTGCTCGTGTCGTCTGAAGAATCTCTTCCAAACGCTTGACGATGAGTTCCGAATAGGTTTTGATTGCCTTCGTTATCTTTCGAACCGAAACTTACCATCGCCATGTCGAAACGAAATACCCCCCAACGTCGCCACAATATCCTGACCTTGCTCAATGAACAGGGCGAAGTCAGCGTGGACGAACTGGCCAAGCGTTTCGAAACTTCGGAGGTGACCATCCGCAAGGACCTGGCCGCCCTCGAAAGCAATGGCCTGCTTCTGCGCCGCTACGGTGGCGCGATCACCATGCCTCATGAGCTGGTGGGCGACGCGGCTCAACCGGTCTCTGCCTACAAGCGCGCCATCGCCCGTGCGGCCGTGGCGCGGTTGCGTGAGCACGCGCGCATCATCATCGACAGCGGCAGCACCACCGCCGCGATGATCCCTGAACTGGGCCATCAACCCGGCCTGGTGGTCATGACCAATTCCCTGAACGTGGCCCGCGCCTTGAGCGAGCTGGAGCATGAACCGGTGCTGCTGATGACCGGCGGCACCTGGGACCCGCATTCGGATTCGTTCCAGGGCCAGGTCGCCGAGCAGGTGCTGCGCTCCTACGATTTCGACCAACTGTTCATCGGCGCCGACGGCATCGATCTGCAGCGCGGTACCACCACGTTCAACGAGTTATTGGGCCTGAGCCGCGTCATGGCCGAGGTCGCCCGCGAAGTGGTGGTGATGGTCGAATCCGACAAGATCGGCCGCAAGATTCCCAACCTGGAACTGCCCTGGAGCAGCGTCCATACCCTTATCACCGATGATCGCCTGCCGCTTGAGGCCCGCGACCAGATCCAAGCCCGCGGCATTACGCTGATATGCGCGGCAGTCATCTAGGAGAAATACCATGTGTGGAATTGTTGGCGCAGTCGCCGAACGTAACGTAACTCCCATCCTGCTCGAAGGCCTCAAGCGCCTGGAGTACCGCGGCTATGACAGCGCCGGTGTGGCCGTCTTCACCAATGCTGGCAAGCTTGAGCGCATGCGCCGTCCGGGCAAAGTCAGCGAGTTGGACCAGGCCCTGGCCGGCGAGCCGCTGGTTGGGCGCCTGGGCATCGCCCACACCCGTTGGGCCACCCACGGTGCGCCGTGCGAGCGTAACGCTCACCCACACTTCTCGGGTGACCTGGCGGTGGTGCACAACGGCATCATCGAAAACCACGAAGTGCTGCGCGAACAACTCAAGGGCCTGGGCTATGTGTTCACGTCGGACACCGACACTGAAGTTATCGCCCATCTGCTCAACCACAAGCTCAAGGACCACAGCGACCTGACCACCGCCCTCAAGGCCACGGTCAAGGAACTGCACGGCGCCTACGGCCTGGCCGTGATCAGCGCCAGCCAGCCTGACCGCCTGGTTGCCGCACGCAGCGGCAGCCCATTGGTGATCGGCCTGGGCCTGGGGGAAAACTTCCTGGCCTCCGACCAACTCGCCCTGCGCCAGGTCACCGACCGCTTCATGTACCTGGAAGAAGGCGACATCGCCGACATCCGCCGTGAAAGCGTGCAGATCTGGGACGTGAACGGTCAGTCCGTCGAGCGCGAAGCTGTGCAATACCGCGACGGTGCCGAAGCCGCCGACAAGGGCGAGTTCCGCCACTTCATGCTCAAGGAAATCCACGAGCAGCCGTCTGTGGTGCAGCGCACCCTGGAAGGTCGCCTGAGCCAGAACCAAGTATTGGTCAACGCCTTCGGCCCACAAGCCGCCGAGCTGTTCGCCAAAGTGCGCAACGTGCAGATCGTCGCCTGCGGCACCAGCTACCACGCCGGCATGGTTGCGCGTTACTGGCTGGAAGAACTGGCCGGCATCCCGTGCCAGGTCGAAGTCGCCAGCGAATTCCGCTACCGCAAGGTGGTGGTGCAGCCAGACACCCTGTTCGTGACCATCTCCCAGTCCGGCGAAACCGCCGACACTCTGGCTGCCCTGCGCAATGCCAAAGAGCTAGGCTTCCTCGCCAGCCTGGCAATCTGCAACGTCAGCATCAGCTCCCTTGTGCGTGAATCCGACCTGACCCTGCTGACCCAGGCCGGTCGCGAAATCGGCGTAGCGTCGACCAAAGCCTTCACCACCCAGCTGGTTGGCCTGTTGCTGCTGACCTTGTCCCTCGGCCAAGTGCGCGGCACCCTGGCCGAAGGCATTGAAGCCACCCTGGTGGAAGAACTGCGCCGCCTGCCGACCCGCCTGGGTGAAGCCCTGGCCATGGACAGCACCGTGGAAAAAGTCGCCGAGCTGTTTGCCGACAAAAACCACACCCTGTTCCTCGGCCGTGGCGCGCAGTACCCGGTAGCGATGGAAGGTTCGCTCAAACTCAAGGAAATCTCGTACATCCACGCCGAAGCCTATCCAGCTGGCGAGCTGAAACACGGCCCGTTGGCCCTGGTGGATGACGACATGCCGGTGGTCACCGTGGCGCCGAACAACGAACTGCTGGAAAAGCTCAAGTCCAATCTGCAGGAAGTCCGCGCCCGCGGCGGCCAACTGATCGTGTTTGCCGACGAAAAGGCAGGCATGACCAACGGTGAAGGCACTCACGTGATCAACATGCCGCACATCCACGACACCCTGTCGCCGATCCTCTACACCATCCCGCTGCAGTTGCTGTCGTACTACGTTGCTGTGCTTAAAGGCACCGACGTTGACCAGCCGCGCAACCTGGCGAAGTCGGTGACGGTGGAGTAAGCCTCACTGACGTACCCAAAAAGGGGCTGTTTTCAACAGCCCCTTTTTTACGTTTTGAATTCGCTCAATTCAAGGATGTCGACTGATGCAAAATCCTACTGTCTACGCACGTCTGCACAATCGCCGGTTTGTAGTCGCCGACAACGCTCAGGGACTGTCCGGCACCGGCACCGTATTTCACTACCAAGTCGAAGATGACGCGATTTCGAGCACTTACCAGGGGGGCCGGATTCGCCTGGGTACTCAAGTCGGACGGGTGACCGGTCCAGATACCATCGAGCTGCTGTATCAGTGCCTGACCCTGGAAGGGGAACTGCTTGCTGGGTGGTCTCGTGGCACGGTAGGCGTGGATCACGCCGGGCGCACGACGCTGAGTTTTGTTTGGGGCTGGCTATCGGGTGCGACAGGAGGCGGAGAGTCTAGCTATGTCGAGATCACTGCTTAAAGAGCCCGTAGTACACGGCTAGGCTGCACCGCATTTACTGTAGGAGCGAGCTTGCTCGCGAAAAACCTGAGAACGCCACCTATTACCGCGCCCGTTCGAGCCTCTATCAGAGCTTACCCGCCCACACGCCCGGCCGCCGACCGGCCCACGCACACTCACGTTCAAGCTGCCCAGCCAACCCCAGCAACACGCCCTCAGCGCCGAACTTGCCCATGAACTGCATGCCAATAGGCAAACCGGTTTGAGGGTCTTGTGACAGCGGAACCGACATAGCCGGCGCGCCGGTGACATTCGCCAGCGCGGTGAACGGTGACTGGTTGAACACATGGTTCATCCAGCCTCGTCCGTCCAGATGCGCTTGCTGTGCATTGTATTGACCGATCATCGGTGCCAAGCCTGGCAAGGTCGGTGACAGCAGCAGATCGTAATCCTCGAAAAAGCCGCCGAGCGTTCGGGCGACAATATTGCGTTCGTGCAACGCACCCAACAGTTCGGTGGCACTTAGCGTCTTGCCGTATCGGTACAGCGCCAAGGTAGCGGGCTCAAGGTGTTCAGCATCGATACTACGTCCGGTTGCGGCTGCAATGGCGTCGATCCAGGCGGCGGTATTGGACGACCAGAAGCGCCCATTCAGCTCGACAAAAGCCTCCCAGCTCACGCCAATATCCGGCTCGACTTCCTCGACCTGGTGCCCAAGCGCCTCGAGATGTCGCATCGTCTGCTCCAATGCGATTTGCACCGCTGGGTGCAGCGCTTGACCATTGAGCGGGCGAGTGTGCACACCGATACGCAATGCGTGGGGCTCAAGCCGGGATTGTTCCAGAAAGCTGGTCGGCGGCGACGCAATGTGGAACGGGTCACCGACTGCGCTGCCATGCACAGCGTCCAGCAGGGCCGCACTGTCACGCACCGAGCGTGTCAGTACGCCGTGCACCGCAAGGCCGCTCCAGACTTCATCCACGTCCGGCCCCATGGGCACTCGCCCGCGGCTGGGTTTCAAGCCGAACAGGCCACACAGCGAGGCAGGTACCCGGATGGAGCCGCCGCCATCGGTTGCGTGAGCGATGGGTACCATGCCGGCCGCGACGGCGGCTGCCGAACCGCCACTTGAGCCTCCGGCGCTTCGTTCTACATTCCAGGGATTACGGGTGGGTCCATAAAGTCGGCTTTCGGTGGTGGTGCTTGCAGCGAACTCCGGTGTGGTGGTTCGGCCAAGCGGCACAAGTCCGGCGAAACGCAAGCGGCTCATGAGCTGTGAATCGCCTTCGGCGGTGCAGCCGAGTGCCAACGCGCTGCCCAGTTCGTTGCGACGCCCCTTGGCAGTAATGCCCAGGTCCTTGATCACCACCGGCACGCCTGAAAACACACCGGCGTGGGGGGCAGGCTCATTGTTCCAGGTTTCAACCAGTGCATTAATTTGCGGATTGAGGGCCTCGATGGCGTGGAAGGCCGCCGCACGCACCTCGCTTGGGCTGACCTGTTTGGCCTGGATCAGTTGACTCAGGCCCGTGGCATCGTGAACAGCGTAGTCGGACAGGTGCATGGCAGTCTCCCATTGAGTATGATCGATACTGGATGGTATCTGACGATACCTATCAGTATCATGCGATACTTACAGGTATCGATGTCAAGCGGAGATTATTCATGCGCCCACAACGGACACCCCAACTGCCGCCCCGGGAACGCATCATCGATGCTGCGACGGTGTTGTTCAGGGAGCAAGGGATTACGCGGGTCAGCATGGACGCCATCGCCGAGCGGGCGGCCTCGACGAAAATGACCGTCTACCGGCATTTCGAGAACAAGGATGCGCTGGTGCTGGAATGGCTTGAGCAGCTTACTGAAAGCTATGGCGATGTCTTCGACCGACTGGCATCGGAGCACCCGGATTCACCGCGCAAGCAACTGCTGGGCTTTGTTGAGTTCATCGTGACTGACCTGCAATGCTCGGATTACCGGGGCTGCCCGTTCACCAACACCCTGGCCGAGTTGCCCGAGGCTGAGCACCCCCCCCGGTTGCTGATCCAGGCGCACAAGCAACGGCAATTCGCGCGGCTGCTTGCCCTCTGCACCGCCATGGCATTGAGCGAGCCGGAGCAGGTGGCCGAGGAACTGACCTTGCTCATGGAGGGTGCCCAGGTGGTGGCGCAAAACAAAGGGATTGAGCGAGTCGGCGAGCGCTTGACCGAAATGGTCAACCGGCGCCTGGGATCGTGACGGAGGCGATAGGTACGTTCGGCGACCTTGTGCCAGATAACGTGGGTCTGAGGGTGACCATTCAACAGCAACAGCGCGGGGCCGGATCCACCGACGCGAAAGCTGATGTTCAGGCCATTGACCTGGCGCTGTTGTTTCTGGAAACCAGCAAACATGATTCGACTCCATAAGGGTGCTGGCTGAATCCTGGGATCAACCGAACCCAGCCGCAATAGGCCAAGCATGGAAGCACGGTTTATGAACTGTGTTTCAAGTGACCAGGATCCGACTTTGCCTAAACCCGGAAAGCACCACAAAACCAATGTGGGAGGGTGTAGAACCGTAGACATCGTTTACATCTGAAACCGGGGACATCGTTTACACATTTGAGGCTTGGACGCGGGTCATACCTCGCCCAAGCCTTCCCAGGGGATAATCACACAAGTACAAATCCCAAACATCATCCTCAGCCTCTTTAAGCCCTATCTGCTCCCCTGACAGCGCCTCGCTGATAAATACCAACTTGCCGTTCCACTTGATCGACCCGTCCTGTCTGACGCTTCGAACCTTCATTTCGGACGGATACTCCACATCCGGCAAGCATCCTGGGTAAATCCGGGTAGACGGCACATACACGTCCCCTGGACGCTTCATACTGAGCGCTTCATGAGGGCGCACGTAATTGAACTCATGCCTGAAGTGCTCTAGCAAAAGCTGCTGCTCGATTAGGTTTTCTCCTAAGGGCAGCTCCAGTTTCAAGCTACGGTGCATCCGCTCATGGCGACCATTTTGGGCCGGTCTTCCTGGCATGGTGCGCTCCGGATAGATGCCCAGACGTATCCACCAAACTGCCAGCGTGGATATTCTTGCCAGGCCAGGAGAGGCAAACGGAACACCGTTGTCCGACCGAATAACTTCGGGCATGCCGTACTCCTGAAACAGTCTCTCAAAGGCTTGTTTAACAGGTTCAGTCTTGATCTTTGAATGAGCCCTGCACGCCAAAATCATCCGGGAAGCGTGGTCTGTGATGGTCAAAGGGAAGCACATCTGCGCGTTATGCATTTTGAATTGCCCTTTGTAGTCGGCGCACCACGTCTGGTTAGGTTCGTTGGCCTCGCGCATTACTACAGGGGAAGTACCGTGTCTGCGCTTGAAGCGCCGCTTTTGGACGAGCCCAAGTCGATCAAGCCATTGGCCTGCTGTACTTGGGGAAGGCCAGGCGATGGAGGGATCTTCAAGTCGCAATAGCTCGAGAAGCTTCTTCGGACCCCATTTATCGTGCGCCTCCTTCATCGCCACCACACGGGCCAGGATTTCATCGTCGGTTTTATTGGGGCTGTTGTGAGGGCGTCGGGACAGTTCGGCTAACGACTTTAAATCGCCATTGTGCCGGCCGATCCATTTGTCGACGGTAGGCCGACTTACGTTAAAGCGGCGCGCCAGCTGGCTTTTGGTGTAATTACCAGAAAGCCAGTCAGCGACCAGTCTGATTCGTTGATTCATCGGAGACTCTTGGTTCCAGGGCATGATCAGTTACCTCCTGATCATGCGTATTAACCTGTAAACCATGTCCCCGGTTAGAAATGTAAACGATGTCCCCGGTTTGTACCGGGGCAAGCCCCCTCCCACAGTTTGATCTTCATTGGTTTTGAGAAAGGGGTAGGTCAGGTCCACCAGTACCGCACCAGGTGGAAGAAGATCGGCGCCGCAAAGCACACCGAATCCAGCCGATCCAGCATGCCGCCGTGCCCTTCGATCATGTGCCCCCAATCCTTCACGCCGCGATCGCGCTTGATCGCCGACATCACGATCCCGCCGGCAAAGCCCAGCAGGTTGATCAACAGCGCGATCAAAAACGACTGCCAGGGATTGAACGGCGTGGTCCACCACAGCGCGGCACCGATCAGAGAGGACAGCAGGATGCCGCCGACAAAACCTTCCACGGTTTTGGACGGCGAGAGGTTGGGCGCGATCTTGTGTTTGCCGAACAGCTTGCCGCACACGTACTGCAACACGTCCGACAGTTGCACCACGATCACCAGGTAGGCGATCAGCAGCAGGTTGCGGCCTTCATAGCCGGGGATGTCCAGGGTCAGCAACGCCGGCACGAACGACACGCAGAACACCGCGATCATCAGGCCCCATTGCACCTTGGATGCGCGCTCCAGGAAGTGAGTGCTGTCGCCGCCCAGGGAGGCGAGTATCGGCAGCAGCAGGAACACGTAGACCGGGATGAAGATCGAGAATAGTCCGTACCAGTCGGCGTAGATCAGCACGTACTGCAGCGGGAGGGCGAGGTAGAACGCCGCTACCAGGGCCGGGTAGTCGCTGCGCCGGGTCGGAGTGAGGGTGAGAAATTCGCGCAAGGCATAGAAGGACACCGCATAGAACAGCAGGATCACTGCGCCGGTGCCGAGCCAGAAGGCGACACCGATCACCACCACCATCACCCACCAGGCGTTGATGCGGGCGTTGAGGTTGTCGATCACCGCGTTGGGATTGCCACGGGTGCGCAACTTCAGGATCAGGCCGATCAGCGAGGCGGTGACCAGAATTGCGCCGATCCCGCCGAATAACATCAAGGTCTGGCTATCCATCTCAGGAATGCTCCGGGGCAAGGGCGAGCAGGGCGTCGCGGGTACGGGCAAGGAACGCGGCTTTGTCTTCGCCTTCTTCCAATTGCAGCGGAGCGCCGAAGCTAGTTGTGCATAACAATGGCAATGGCAACACACGGCCCTTGGGCATGACGCGGTTAAGGTTGGCTATCCATACCGGGATCAGCTCGGCCTGTGGGTAACTGTTTGCCAAGTGGTAGAGACCGCTCTTGAACGGCAGCAAGCCGTCCTCCAGATTGCGCGTGCCTTCAGGAAAGATGATCAGCGAGTCGCCGCCTTCCAACGCAGCAAGCATTGGCTGCAAAGGGTTATCCACAGGCTCTTTGCGCTCGCGATCAATCAGTACGCCGTTGAACACGCGGTTGATGATGTAGCGGCGCAGCGCGCTTTTATTCCAGTAATCGCTGCCGGCCACAGGGCGGGTGAATTTGCGCAGGTTTTGCGGTAGCGACGCCCACACCAGCACGAAGTCGCCGTGGCTGCTGTGGTTGGCGAAGTAGATGCGCTGCACCGGCACGGGCGCGCAGCCCAACCACAGGCTGCGGGCGCCGGTGACGGTGCGGGCCATGGAAGTAATCAGTGTGGCGACCACGGGTTCGAACATGGGAATTCCTTATTCGGCGAAAGGTAGCCAAGGGCTGGCAAGCAGCACGGCCAGGGTCAGCAGCGCTTGCGCGCCGAGCAGCCAGGCCTGTTTGCGCAGCAATTTGAGGGCGCCACGACGGCGTTCGGCCCAAGGCCGGCCGGCGCGCTTGGCCGATTGCAGGCCAAGGGTCTGCAGGGCTTGGTCAAGGTCTGCGGTGCGCTCGACGTCGCGAGCGAGCAGGGCAAACAGATCGGCGTCGAACGCAACGCGCAGGGCCCAGTATTTTTGCACAAGGCCCAGGATGATCATCCACAAGGCCAGCAGCAGGCAGACCGTGGAAACACTCGCCATCAACAGTTGGGCCACACCGAACAACACGCCGGCCACTGTGAGGCCTGTGGATAACTGATCCAGCGAACGGCCACGGCGCAGCAGGCTGGCGACGACTTGCAGTTCCATATCAGCAGGCATGGGGCAAACCCTCCAAGGCGAGACGATGTGCGGGATGCAGGACCACACGGGCCCGCGCTGTACGAATAATAGCCAGCGCTTGATCCACCGTCGTCGCGCGTCCGCTGTGCAACAGCCAGGCGGCAATGGCCGTGGCGCTGCGCGAGTAGCCCAGGGCGCAGCACACCAGCAACGGGCCGTCCAAGCGCAGGCGTTCGATGGCCTTGGCGGCTTGCAGGCATTCGGCGGAGGTGGGCGCGATCAAGTCCACAACAGGAATGCAGTGATAGCTACGACCCTGTGGATTAATCGGCAATTCGGCGCAGAGATCGACGATGGCCTTGAAAGACTGCTGCTCGCTCGATGTAGGAATTCGCCCCAGCCAGACGTTATCCACAATCAGCTCAGGCTGTGGATGCCGGCGTGTCCACAGCCGCGAATTGATCCAGGCGGCGACCAGATAAGGCGCATACAGCCAACGCGCAGCAGGCGTCAGCTGGCCATTGTTGCGTTTCTGAAAGCCCTCGGCACCCAGCAGCCAGTAATTGGCTGCGACCAGCGCGAGGGACACCGCCGGCCATAGCAACCATAACCCCCAACCGCCCAAAGCCAGCGCGAGCAGCATCAGCGCCAGCGCGCCAAGGGCGTAGCGCGCACCCAGCCAACGGCGTTTAGAGTCGCGCGTAAGTCGGGCATTGAGCAGCGGGCTGGCGTGTTCCAGCGGCCATAACCACACGCACAACCACCCCGCGAGGGCGCCTGTGGGTAAGTCGACAAAGTGATGTTGATAAGTGGTCAGTACGGAAATACCGATCAGCGCAAACCAGCCGTGCACCACCCAGCGCCAAAAACCTTGGGTATGCCGCTGGTACATCACCCACAGGATCACCAGCAGCGCGATATGCAGTGAGGGCGCCTGGTTGAAGGGCTTGTCGAAGCCGGCCAGCACGGCAAACAACCAGCCGAACACGCCATCCAGTTCCGGCCGTTCGAAGGTGAAGCGCAGCGGCCAGATCAGGAAGCAACTGACAGCTATCACCTGGGCCGTCAGCAGGCGCAGGGCATGCTGCTTGAGTTCGTGGCGGGTGCTCGGCAGCAACAGCGAGAACCCGTAGAGCAAGTCGATGGACCAATAGGGCACGATGGTCCAGGCCCAAAACGGCATATGGGTTTCCCAGCCGAACACCAGCGTGCCCACATCGCTGCGCTGGTTGGTGACCCAAGTAGCGAAGCCGTAGGTGCTGAAAAACAGCGGCGCCAACAGCAGCAGCCACAGCAGCGCCGGTTTGAACAAGCCGGGTTCGCGCATGCTCAGATCTTCTGTGCCAGGGACACGGTGAAAATACCCCACTCATCCACACGCTGGGTGATCTTGCGAAAGCCCGCAGCCTCCACCAGTTGGTCCATTTCCGCCTGGCTGCGTCGACGCATCACCCAGGCCTGGCCCTGGCGGTGGCTGGTCAAGGCGCGGGCGATCAGCTCCAGCTGCGGGTGCCACGGCTGGCCGGTGTAGACCAGATAACCGCCCGGCTCCACCGCTTCGGCGAGGCCCGCCAGCGAACCGCCGACCATGGCGTTATCGGCAAACAATTCATACAGCCCGGACACCACCGCCAGCGTCGGTTTCGGCTCCAGCGCGGCCAGGTTCGCCCGATCGAATGCATCGGCTTTGATGAACTGGGCGATATCGTCCAGGCCCTTTTCACGGATCAAGGCGCCACCGTCGCGCACGTTGATGTCGCTGTAGTCGCGCAGCAGGATCGATTCCGGTAGCGGCGACACACCCTGCAAAGCTTCCAGAATGTAACGACCATGGCCAGCAGCGATATCGACGATGCGCACTTCGCGCTCATCGGCACGCAACCTGGCCATGGCCAGGCGTAGCAGTTCTTCGACGTTCAGCTTGCGCTGGCGAATGCCGCGCCAGCCGATGGAGTTGAGGTAATTGGTGTCGATCATCCGCCCCAGCGCGCCTTTGCCAGTGGGCGTGTTGCGGTATACGTAATCCAGAGTGCTGCCGGAATCGAAGCCGGTGTCGAAGCCCAGTTTCACCCCCTCCGACAGGTTCTTGCCCAGGCCCATGCTGGCGCGGGTCATGCGCCAGTACAGATCGCGCAGGGAATTGCGCGGCAGTGGTGCGGCGAGGGCTTCGGATTCGGCGCAGGTGGCGCCCAGTTTGTCGGCGTCCAGCAGCGAGGCGCGGTCCAGCGGCTGCGCAAAGTTTTGCAGGATAAAGCGCCTGGCGCTGTTGATGGCCAGGGCGCGGTCACGTTCGCCAAGGGTGTCGTGAAAGAAACCCGGGAGAATATGCAGCTCTTTTTTCAGGCTGCCGAGACGGTCGAAAAACTGCTGCTGGGGCTTACGGTGCACCACGAAGTCGGAGCCGGAGACCAGCAACTGGGTCGGCACCTGGATGGCCTGGGCATCGGCGACCACCCGGTCGGCCGCTTCGTACAGGCCCAGCAGCACATTTACCGAGATGGCTTTGGTGATCAGCGGATCGCTGTCGTAGGACGCCACGCGCTCCGGGTCATGGCTGAGAAACTTGGCCTTGACGTAGCTGTTGACGAAAAAGTTGCCGCGAAACTTGCGCATCAGGGCCAGGCCCGGGCGTGCGAAGGGCACGTACAGCTTGACCTTGAAGGCAGGGGAGGCGAGTACCAGGGCGCGGATCTTCGGTGCGTAGTCATGCACCCAGGTGGCCGCGATCACCGCGCCGACGCTTTGGGCGATGACCGCGACGTTTTCCTCTTCGATGCCGTAGGTGGCGCCGATGTGGTCGCAGAAAGTCTGCACATCGCGGGCGCTGGTGGCGAAGCTGGGGCTGTCACCGCGCTCGCCGGGGGATTGGCCGTGACCACGGGCGTCCCAGGCGAAGAAGTCAACGTCCGGCAGGTTCAGTTCGTCCACCAAGTGCGCGATACGCCCTGAGTGCTCATGACCGCGATGGAACAACATAATCGCCTTGCGCGGCCCGGCGCCTGCCGTGGCCGGCCAGTGCCGGTAAAACAGCTCGACGCCGTCATGGGTGCTGAAGCTGTGTGGTTGCTGTTCGCGCATCGCAAGCATCCTTATGCAATCGGTGAGGTGTCTGAGTGTTCCTTGAGGCCCTGACGCACCCGGTTGACCAGGGTGTAGGCCAGCAGCGCGGCGACCAGCCACATCACCGTGTCGACCCAGCCGGCGCCGAACCAGCCCAACGCCACGCCGGTGGCCAACACCCCGAGTACGAACGCCCGATCGCTTTTGCCCATCGGCCCGTCATAGCGGCGCGATGCGCCCACCATCGGCCCCAGCACACCGGCGTATTCGCTGAACACTGCGAGCAGCGTCACCAACAGCACGGGCGCCAGGCTGACGTCGGGGATCAGCGCAAACGGCAGGATCAGCGCGCTGTCGGCGATCACGTCGCACAGTTCATTGAGGTATGCGCCCAGGCGTGATTGCTGGCCGAACTCGCGCGCGAGCATGCCGTCGACGGCATTCAGGCCCATGCGCGCAATCATCCACAGCGGGATCAGCGCGAACAGCCACAAGTGCTGGGCGAAGCTGGCAATCAGCAGGCCCACTAACACGGAAATCACGCCGGCCAGCACGGTGATCTGGTTGGCGGTGGTGCCGTTGTCATAAAGGCGCTGCACGAGGGGCCGCAGCAGGTTTTGGAACCGCGGTTTGAGCTGATAGATGGAGATCATGAAGGAGGGCGCTTCCCTGTCCGTGGAGCCGCGAAAAAACTGTTCTGGAGTGTGCCGATTAATTTGGGCGCGTACCAGTGATGCCGCCTGTTTATGGGGGTTTAGTCACGATCTTTGGAACAACAAAGATCAAATGTGGGAGGGGGCTTGCTCCCGATGGCTTTGGGTCAGTTGATACATGTACTGCTGACCCACCGTTATCGGGAGCAAGCCCCCTGCCACAGGGGATCTGCGTTGTAGCCAAAAGCGAACAAAAATTTCACGCCGCGTGTTATATCGTAACGAATTATGTACAAGCGGGCGTTGAGTGGATGCAAGTGGATCTAGAAGCTGACGGCGCTTCGGTTGAGGGCCTGCCGCGTTTTCAGCAGGGGCTGTTCCATGCCCGTCGATTGCGCCAAGCCGGTATCAGCCTGACAGCCTTGGCCGTCACCGGTTGGGTGCTGGCGTTATTTGTGGCGCTGTTTGCACCGGTCTCGATCTGGCCGGTGGTGTTGATCAATTGCTCGTCGGCCTTGCTCGTCCTGGTCGCCGGGTTGCAGTCGGCGTGGTGGGTCGCCGACTGGCGTGCCCAGGCGTTGGAAGAACCTGCGGTTGAAGCGGCGGTGGCCGATACGGGCCGCTACGGTCGTCTGGTGGAGCGCATTGGCAAGCAGATCGGCGCGCCTGTGTTGTGGCTGTGCGGTTGGTCGTTGCTGGCGCTGGTCAGCGTTATCGAATTCTGGAACCTGGCGCTGCCCGCTGCCGCCGTCGGTCAATCCGCCAGCATCGGCGCGGCGCTGGGCTTGGCGCTGGCGTTCGGTTTGCTGGTGTTCGAGCGGCGCATGGCCCAGGAAACCGCCGTGCAATGGCCGGAAGCTGCGCAACTGGCGCAATTGAGCCGGGTGGCGATCACCTGCCTGGTGATCAGTGCGCTGTGCCTGTTGTTTGCTGGCGCGCAATCGGTGTGGCCGCTGCGGCTGGCGACGCTGATCGGCCTGTTGCCTGCGCTGGTGGCGCTGGAATTTGTGCTGCGCGGCGTGCTGTCACTGTTCAGCCCACGCCAGCCGCGTCTGGAACCGCGCCTGATGGCGCAGAGTGTGGTCGCAGGCCTGCTGCGCTGGCCGCCGCAGCCGCTGCAAGCTTTGCAGCATGAACTGCACAATCGTTTCGGCATCGACCTGCGCCAGATTTGGGCATTTACCTACATGCGTCGCGCGTTCCTGCCGGTGCTGCTGGTGGTGCTGGCGGTAGGCTGGGCGCTGACCGGCGTGCATGAAGTCCCTCTGCAGGGCCGTGGGATTTATGAGCGTTTCGGTAAACCGGTCGAAGTGTTCGGCCCGGGCTTGCACGTTGGGTTGCCCTGGCCCCTGGGCCGCGTGTTGAACGTGGAGAACGGCGTGGTGCACGAGCTGGCGACCAGCGTCAGCGAAAGCGCCGCGCCCGAGCTGGCCGCCGCCGAAGGCCCGGCGCCGCTGATCGCCAATCGCTTGTGGGACGCCAGCCATGTGAATGACAAGTCCCAAGTCATCGCCAGCAGCAGTGGCGACAAACAGAGCTTCCAGATCGTCAACATGGACGTGCGGTTCGTCTACCGCATCGGCCTGACGGACCAGGCCGCACTGGCTGCCACCTACAACAGCGCCGATGTCCCGACCCTGATCCGCAGCACCGCCAGCCGCATCCTGGTGCATGACTTTGCCTCACGCACCCTCGATGAATTGCTCGGCGAACAACGCACCCGCCTTGCCGACGAAATCGGCCGCAGCGTACAAGCAGACCTGCAAAAGCTCGACAGCGGTGTTGAAATTCTCGCCACGGTCGTCGAAGCGATCCACCCACCGGCCGGCGCCGCCAACGCCTATCACGGCGTGCAAGCCGCGCAGATCGGTGCCCAGGCATTGATCGCTCGCGAGCGTGGCGCGGCCAGCGAGCAGACCAACCAGGCGTTGCTGCAGGCCAGCACCGCCCGCAACCAGGCCCAGGCCACCGCGCGCGAAGTGAATGCCGGTGCCCAGGCGGCCAACCTGCGCTTCGTTGCCGAACAAAAAGCCTACGCCGCAGCGGGCCGGGCTTTCGTGTTGGAACAGTACCTGGGCCAGCTCAGCCAGGGCCTGGCCCACGCCAAACTGCTTATTCTGGATCATCGCCTGGGCGCCGACAGTGCGCCGACGATCGATCTGCGATCTTTTACCTTACCGGCCGATCCCTCGGTGCCGCGTAAAGCCGTTCAATAAGGAGTCTGTCTGTTGAGCGCTCATTCTCACGATCACGGTCATCACCATCATCACGGCCACCATCACCATCATGGCGATGAACAGGCAGACAGCCCTTTCCCCTGGCGGCGTATGGCCTGGGCGGCAGTGCTGGTGCTGTTTGCCATCGCGGCGGCGAGCCTGGTGCAGGTGCGCTCCGGCGAGGCCACGGTGATTACCCGTTTCGGCAACCCTGTGCGGGTGCTGCTGAAACCGGGCCTGGGCTGGCGCTGGCCGGCGCCGTTTGAAGCGGCGATTCCGGTTGACCTGCGCCTGCGCACCACCTCCAGCGGGTTGCAGGATGTGGGCACCCGCGATGGCCTGCGGATCATCGTGCAGGCCTACGTAGCGTGGCAGGTGCAGGGCGATACCGACAATGTGCAACGCTTCATGCGCGCGGTGCAGAACCAGCCGGATGAAGCGGCGCGGCAGATCCGTACCTTCGTCGGTTCGGCGCTGGAAACCACGGCGGCCAGTTTTGACCTGTCCAGCCTGATCAATACCGACGCCAACCAGGTGCGCATCGCCGATTTCGAAGCCCAACTGCGCCAGCAGATCGATCAGCAATTGCTGGCCACCTATGGCGTACGCGTCGCCCAGGTCGGTGTCGAACGGCTGACGTTGCCGTCGGTGACCCTCACCGCCACGGTCGACCGCATGCGCGCCGAACGTGAAACCATCGCCACCGAGCGCACCGCCGTGGGCAAGCGTGAGGCGGCGCAGATCCGCTCGGCGGCCGAACGTGATGCACGGATCATGCAAGCCGATGCCACGGTGAAAGCCGCTGATATCGAAGCGCAATCGCGGGTTGAAGCAGCGCAGATTTATGGACGCGCCTACGCGGGTAATCCGCAGCTGTACAACCTGCTGCGCTCGCTGGATACCTTGGGCACCGTGGTGACGCCGGGCACCAAAATCATCCTGCGCACCGATGCCGCGCCGTTCCGCGCGCTGGTGGATGGACCCAAGGATGTGCAGCCATGAGCGAGCGTGACAGCCCCTGGATCCAAGCCGGGCGCCTGACGTTCCTGGCGCTGTACGCGGTCACCGTGTTGGCGGCGCTGGCCTGGGCGTTTTCCAATGTGCGCCAGATCGACCCGCAGAACCGCGCCATGGTGCTGCACTTCGGCGCCCTCGACCGGATTCAGAACGCCGGGCTGCTGCTGGCCTGGCCGCAACCGTTCGAGCAGGTGGTGCTGTTGCCGGCGGCAGACCGGGTGATCGAGCGTCGGGTGGAGAACCTGTTGCGTTCTGAGGCGGCCGTGCAGGCTGACCGCGTGGCCAGTTTCGCCACACCCCTGAGCGATACGCTGGCCGGTTCTGGCTATTTGCTGACCGGCGATGCCGGGATCGTGCAGTTGGATGTGCGGGTGTTCTACAAGGTCACCGAGCCCTATGCCTTTGTGTTGCAGGGCGAGCATGTGCTGCCGGCGTTGGACCGCTTGGTGACCCGCAGCGCGGTGGCCCTGACGGCGGCGCGGGACCTGGACACCATCCTGGTCGCGCGCCCCGAGCTGATCGGCGCCGACAACGGCGCCGCCGAGCGCCGCGAAAAACTGCGCGGCGACCTGGTGCAAGGCATCAATAAGCGCTTGGCGCAGTTGACTGCCAGCGGGTTGGGCCTGGGCATCGAAGTGACACGGGTCGATGTGCAATCGAGCCTGCCGGGCCCGGCGGTGAACGCTTTCAATGCGGTACTCACCGCCAGTCAACAAGCCGACAAGGCGGTGGCCAACGCGCGTACCGATGCGGAAAAACTCACCCAGACCGCCAACCAGGAGGCTGACCGCCAGGTGCAAGTCGCCCATGCCCAAGCCAGTGAACGCCTGGCCAATGCCCAGGCGCAGACCGCTGCCGTCACCAGCCTGGCGCAAGTCCGAGACCCGGGCCTGTTGCTGCGCCTGTACCGCGAGCGCCTGCCGAAGATTCTGGGCCAGGCCGGCTCGGTGACCACCGTCGATCCTAAAGACGACTCCCGTCTGATCATTCAGGGAGCCGAGCAATGAGCGCACCCATGCTGACCTCCGCCGAGCAGCGCAGCGCCGCCCGGCAATTGACCCTGGCCATGCTGGCCCTGGGTTTACTGGTATTGGGCCTGGTATGGCGCTGGCTGGCGGCGGACCAGAGCGGGGTCAGCCAACTGCTGCTCGGTGTGGCCTCGCTGCTGGTGGCCGTGCCGGTGATGCGTTCGGCCTGGTACAGCCTGCGCTATCCCAGCCTGCATGGCATCACTGACCAATTGATCGCGCTGGCGATGATCGGCGCCTGGGCCACCGGCGATCTGCTGACCGCAGCGCTGCTGCCGATCATCATGATTTTCGGGCATGTGCTTGAAGAGCGCAGCGTGATCGGTTCCCAGGAAGCGATCCACGCGCTGGGTAAACTCACGCGCAGCCATGCGCGCCGGGTGCAGGCTGACGGCAGCATTGTGGAAGTGGATAACGGCACGTTGAACACCGGCGATGTGGTCGAAGTGCGCGCCGGCGACCGCGTGCCGGCCGACGGCGTGGTGCTGTTGGGCCAGGCCAGCCTGGACACGGCGCCGATCACCGGTGAATCGGTACCGTTGGAAGCCAGCGTGGGCGTGCAGGTGTTTGGCGGGGCGATCAACCTGGACGGCCTGCTGCGCCTTGAAGTGACGCGCACGGGCAATGAGTCGACCCTGGGCAAAGTGATTGCGCTGATGCAGAACGCCGAACGTTCCAAGCCACCGATCACCCGGTTGCTGGAGCGTTATGCCGGTAGCTACATGGTGTTGGTGCTGTTGTTGGCGGCGGTCACCTGGTTCGTCACCAACGACGCCCAGGCGATGCTGGCCGTGCTGGTGGCGGCGTGCCCGTGTGCGTTGGTGTTGTCGGCGCCGGCTACCGCAATTGCCGGGATCGCGGTCGCCGCACGGCACGGCATTCTGATTCGCAGCTCGGCGTTTCTGGAAGAGCTGGCGGACCTTACTTCACTGGTTATCGATAAGACCGGTACCTTGACCTTCGGCACCTTGCGCCTGCAGTCCATCGAAACCGCGTCTACCGATCGCCAGGCCTTGCTCAACCTGGCGGCCAGCCTCGGTGCGGCCAGCAGCCATCCGGTCAGCCGTGCATTGGCGGGGTTGGCGACACAGCAACAGCGCGTGGTGCTGACCGATATTCGCGAGCGCCAGGGACTCGGTGTCGTTGCGCACACTGAACAGGGCGAAGCGGCGCTGGGCCGTCCCGAACTGTTCGAGCAACTGGCTATCGCCACGACCGCCGTGCCCAACCATGACGGCCCGATTGCCGGGCTGGCGCTGAACGGACAGTTCCTGGCCTGGCTGCTGCTGGCCGATAGCGTCAAACCCGAGGCGCGCCAGGCCCTGCAGGAACTGCGCGAGCTGGGGCTGGGTCGCCAGTTGCTGCTCACCGGCGACCGCCAGAGCGTGGCCGACAGCCTGGCCGTGAATGTGGGCATCGCTGAGGTCCAGGCCCAAGCGCTGCCGGAAGACAAACTCAACCGTGTGCTGGGGGAGATCGGCAGCGGTTTCCGGCCGATGGTGGTGGGGGATGGCATCAACGACTCCCTTGCCCTCAAAGCCGGTGTGGTCGGCGTGGCGATGGGCGCGGGCGGTGCCGATATCGCGCTGGCCTCGGCAGACGTGGTGTTGATCGGCAGCGACCTGCGCCGCCTGGGCACCTGCGTGCGCTTGAGCCGCCAGTGCCGACACACCTTGCAGGTGAATGTGATCATCGGCCTCGGCTGGACGCTGGCCATCGTGGTGTTCGCCGCCTTCGGCTGGCTGGGCGCCGCCGGGGCCATGATCGCAGCGGTGTTGCATAACCTCAGCACCTTGCTGGTACTGGGTAACGCCGGGCGATTGCTGCGTTTTCAGGAGCCGCTGTTGAAGCTTGACGAATAATTTCAGAAAACTTCGTACCGGGCTGTAACGCTAAAAGGGCGCCTCACTCTAGTGGTGTGTCGAGACTGGGCAATCCGCTCAGACCGGCATCACCACTGACCGATGAGGACTACACAATGAATATCAAACACGCCGTTTCCGGTGCTGCCCTGGCTATCGCTGCGGCCTCCATGTTTGCCGGCGTCGCCACCCAGGTACAGGCCGCCGACGCTCCGGTTCATTGCTACGGTGTCACGTCCTGCAAAGGCATGAACGATTGCAAAACCGCTGAAAACGCCTGCAAAGGCCAGGCGGAGTGCAAGGGCCACGGCTTCAAGGCCATGACCAAGGCTGAGTGCGACAAGGCCGGTGGCAAAGTCGGCGAGTAACCGACACGCGAGTGCAACCGCAGCGGACCTCGCGCCGCTGCGGACACTTTCCAGGAGCGCATGATGACCCGTTCTCTTCCCTCCCTGGGTTACGGCCTGGGTTTGCGTCACGAATACTATGAACAGATCCTTGCCCAATCCCCTGCAGTGGATTGGTTCGAAGTGATCTCCGAGAATTATCTGGTGCAGGGCGGCAAGGCCTTGTATTACCTGGACGCCATAGCCGAACGCTACCCCTTGGTGATGCACGGCGTGTCGTTATCGATCGGCGGGCCCCATGCCATCGACACCGCTTATCTCAAGCAGATAAAGGCCCTGGCCGAGCGCATCCAGCCAGCCTGGATTTCCGATCACCTGTGCTGGAGCCGTGGCAGCGCACACCAGTTGCATGACCTGCTGCCCCTGCCGTACACCGAAGAAAGCCTGTACCACGTGGCCGGTCGCGTGCTTCAGGTGCAGGACGTGTTGCAACGCCCGCTGGTGCTGGAAAACGTCTCCAGCTATGTGCGCTCCAAGGCCGATGAATTCACTGAGTGGCAATTTCTCAATGCCCTGGCGCATCTGACCGGATGCCAATTGCTGCTGGACGTGAACAATGTGTACGTCAGCTCGCGTAATCACGGATTCGATGCCTGGACGTTCATTCGCAACCTGCCGCCTGAAAGCATTCGCCAGCTGCATCTGGCGGGGCATAGGGACTACGGCGACTACGTGGTCGATACCCACGATCAGCCGGTGTGCGATCCGGTGTGGGCGCTCTATCAGCGCACGCTGGAACATCTGGGGCCGGTCTCGACGCTGTTGGAGCGCGACGATCATTTCCCGCCGTTCGAAGTGCTGCTGGCTGAATTGAACAAGGCCCGGGAACTGGGTGCCACTGCGTTGGCCAGGCGGTCGCTATGCGCTTGATCGATTGGCAACGGGCGTTCGAGGCACATCTGCTGTCTGAAACCTGCACCGCCGACAGTGGCTTTGCCGCCACCTTGCTTGGCGGGCCGACGCTGGATGTGGACACGGGCCTGGCGATTTATCACAACGCCTACCTGTCCCGATTGCAGGACGTATTACGTCACGACTTTGCCGCCATCCGGTATTGGCTGGGCGATGATGAATTTGCCGCGCTGAGCCAAGCGTATATTCGTCGTTATCCCTCGGCCCATTACAGCCTGCGGTGGCTGGGTGAGCGTTTTGCAGGGTTTATTCTTGAGCACCTGATGGCCGAACAAAGTGTCCCGCTGGCGGAACTGGCGCGGCTGGAGTGGGCATTCACCCTGGCATTCGACGCGCCTGCGGGCGAGCCGCTGACCCTCGACCATATGGCGCAACTGGCGCCTGAAGGCTGGCCGGCATTGCGCGTATCGCTGGTGCCTTCAGTACAGCAGCTAACGTGCCGTTTCAACACGCTGGGCATCTGGCGGGCCAATAAGGATGAATCGGACTTTCCCGGCAGCCAGGCGCTGGACCTGGCGCAGGTCTGCCTGGTGTGGCGCCATCAGAACCTGTGTCGTTATCGCAGTCTCGAGCCCGCCGAAGCCCACGCCCTGATAGGCATGACCGCCAGCAGCTGGAACTTTTCAGAACTGTGCGTCGAGTTGGCAGTCACTTATGAAGAGGGTGCGCCACTGCAAGCGGCCACATGGTTGAAACAGTGGATCCAGGACGGGTTGCTCGAGCGTCGGGCTTAATGGCAGGCAGTTATTTAATCGATAGCTTCCTACTTTATTTTGGATGGTCTACCCTCACAGCAGACGTCTGAAACAAGGGGGGACTACTCATGCTCGCGCAACTTCCACCGGCCTTACAGAATCTTCAGCTACCGCTGCGTCTTCGACTCTGGGACGGCCATGAATTCAACCTGGGCCCCGAGCCCAGTGTGACCATCGTGGTCAAGGACCCTACGGTCGTCTCACAACTGACCCATCCCACGCTCGACGCCCTGGGCGAAGCCTTCGTCGAGGGCAAACTGGAGCTGGAAGGCTCCATCGCCGAGGTGATCAGGGTATGTGACGAGTTGAGTCACGCCTTGATCGAAGACGACGATGGCCCTCGGCCGGTGCGCTCGATCCACGACAAGGCGACCGACGCGGCGGCCATTTCCTACCATTACGACCTGTCCAACGAGTTCTACCAGCTATGGCTGGACCAGGACATGGTGTATTCCTGCGGTTATTTCGAAACCGGCAGCGAGTCCATCGACCAGGCCCAACAAGACAAATTCCGCCATCTGTGCCGCAAATTGCGGCTGCAGCCGGGTGAGTATCTGCTCGATGTGGGATGTGGATGGGGCGGGCTGGCGCGGTTTGCGGCGCGGGAATTCGGGGTCAAGGTGTTTGGGATTACCTTGAGCAAGGAACAACTGGCCCTGGCCCAGGAGCGGGTGAAGGCCGAAGGCCTGGAGGACCAGGTCGACCTGCAGCTGCTCGACTACCGCGACCTGCCTCAGGACGGCCGTTTCGACAAAGTGGTGAGCGTGGGCATGTTCGAACATGTCGGCCACGCCAACCTGGCGCAATACTGTCAGATTCTGCACGGCGCCGTGCGTGAGGGCGGTCTGGTGATGAACCATGGCATTACTGCCAAACACACCGACGGCCGTCCCGTGGGCCGTGGCGCCGGGGACTTTATCGAGCGCTACGTGTTCCCCAACGGCGAGCTGCCGCACCTGGCGATGATGACGGCCGAAATCAGCGAAGTCGGGCTGGAAGTGGTGGACGTCGAAAGCCTGCGCCTGCACTACGCCCGTACGCTGGACCATTGGAGCGAGCGCCTGGAGGACAACCTCGAAGCAGCGGCGAAGATGGTGCCGGAGCACGCCTTGCGTATCTGGCGCCTGTACCTGGCGGGTTGCGCCTATGCCTTTGCGCGGGGTTGGATCAACCTGCATCAGATCCTGGCGGTAAAACCCCATGCCGATGGCAGCCATGAACTGCCGTGGACGCGGGAGGATATCTACCGCTGACCCGTTTCTTCAGAACACTGAAGGACCAAATGTGGGAGGGGGCTTGCCCCCGATGACGGTTTATCAGCTACCCATTAGCTGGCTGACACACCGCCATCGGGAGCAAGCCCCCACCCACAGTTGTTACAGAATCGGCGAGATCAAACGCGCCACGCGCATGCCCAGCTGTTGCAGGCGCCGGGTTTCGCGGCTTTCCTCCTGGCTGACTTCATGGGCCAGGGCGAAGTCGTCCAGCAGCATCCGCTCCACCTCTTTGGCGAAGGCTTCGTCGACCGTCAGCAACATCACTTCGAAATTCAGCCGGAACGAACGGTTGTCCATGTTCGCGCTGCCGATGGCGCTGATTTCGCTGTCCACCAGCACCACCTTCTGATGCAGAAAGCCCGGCGTATAGCGGAACACCCGCACGCCAGCGCGTACCGCTTCGATCGCGTAAAGGCTGGAGGCGGCGTAGACGATGCGGTGATCAGGGCGCGATGGCAGTAACAGGCGCACGTCGACCCCGCGCAAGACCGCCAGGCGCAGGGCGGCGAATACGGCTTCGTCGGGGATGAAATACGGGCTTGTGATCCACACGCGTTCGGTCGCGGCGTGAATGGCCTCGACGAAAAACAGCGAGCAGGTTTCATACGCGTCGGCCGGGCCGCTGGCGAGCAATTGACAGAGCACGCCATTCTCGGGGTAAGCGTCCGGCAGAATCAGGGGTGGCAGTTGGCGTGCGGCCCAGAACCAGTCTTCGGCAAACGACTCTTGCAAGCACGCCACCACCGGGCCGGTGACCTGCACATGGGTATCGCGCCACGGCGACAAGGGCGGCTTTTTGCCGAGGTATTCATCGCCCACATTGTGCCCGCCGACGAACCCGGTGATGCCGTCCACCACCACGATCTTGCGGTGGTTGCGAAAGTTGACCTGGAAGCGGTTCAGCCAGCCGCTGCGGGTGGCGAAGGCTTTGACGTTGACACCCGCGTCGCGCAGCGACTGCACATAACGATGGGGCAGGGCGTGGCTGCCGATGCGGTCGTAGAGCACGTAAATATCCACGCCTTCGGCCGCTTTTGCCGTGAGCAACCTGTGCAGTTGGCGACCGAGTTCATCGTCATGAATGATGAAGAACTGGAACAGCACAGCGGTTTTCGCGCTGCGGATGGCCTCGAAGATTGCGCTGAAGGTGGCGTCGCCGTTAATCAGCAACTGCACCTGGTTATTGGCCAGACAGGGCATGCGGCCCAATTTGGGCATGGCGCGCAAAGAGGCGTAGGCATTGGAATTGCGCGCGGCCAGCGCCTCCTCGACCCAGGGGCGCCAGTTCAATTCGGCGATGGCCGTGTGCATTTCCTGGTTGGCCTGGCGACGCGCCTGGATGTAGGCGTCGAAGGTGCTGCGGCCAAAAATCAGGTAGGGAATCAGTGTGAGGTAAGGCATGAACATCAGCGACAACGCCCAGGCAATCGAGCCTTGGGCGGTCCTGACGGTCAGTACCGCATGGATCGCGGCGAGGCTCCCGAGAAAATGCAGCGTGGCGATGAAGTAGGCGAGCAGGTGCGGGCCAAAAAAATCCATGAACGACATTACTCCGGGCAGTCCAGTGCGTAACAGACCATGTTCCACAGTGAATGTCGCTATTTTATTTGCCGTGCAACACTGGCACCTTTGCGGCGTCTAACGCCCACAATTGCCCAGGAGTTACCCGATGAATGCTCGTCTGCTCTGTTTATCCATGGTTGTTGGTTTGTCGCTGCCGGTGGCAGCACAGGCACAGATGTTGGCGCCGGGCTTGTGGGAATTGACTACCAGCAATATGAAAGTCGATAACCAGGACCTGCCGGACCTGTCACTGATCCTCGGTCAGCTGAAGCAGCAGATGACCCCCGAACAGCGCGCCATGCTGGAAAAACAAGGCATCACCATGGCCGGTAAAGGCGTGCAGGTGTGCCTGACGCCGGCTCAGGTCGCGTCCGATTCCATCCCCCTGACGGACCCGCAATCGGGTTGCAAACAGCAAGTCACCGACAAGACCGGCAACCAATGGAAGTTCCGCTTCAGTTGCCCGAAAGCCCAAGGCGTAGGCGTGGCGACTTTCCAGAGCCAGAAAGAATTCACCACCACCGTCAACGGCACCTTCAATGCCACCGGCATCCAGCAAAAGGGCAGCCTGGACACTCACGCGCAATGGCTGGGCAACGATTGCGGTACCGTCAAACCTCGCGCTTGACGCAGAACCATCAGGCATTGCGAATCATGGTGTGCCCAGAGCCGCGCACAAGGTATTGAGGTTGTATTCGAACAGCCCGATAAACGTGCTGGCCGGGCCTTCGGTGGCGAGGGCGTCGGAGTACAGCGTGCCGCCGATCTGCGCGCCGCTTTCGTCGGCAATTTGCTTGAGCAGGCGTGAGTCCTTGATGTTCTCCATGAACACGGCCTTGACCTTGTCCTGGCGAATCTGGGTGATCAGCGCGGCCACTTCGGCGGCTGATGGTTCGCGCTCGGTGGACAAACCTTGTGGCGCGAGGAACTGGATGCCATAGGCCTGGCCCAGGTAACCGAAGGCGTCATGGGAGGTCACGATACGGCGGTTACCCGCCGGCAGTGCGCCGAACTTGGCCTTGGCTTCGGCCAACACGCGGTGGATTTCTTTCAGGTAGGCCTGGCTGTTGCGCAGGTAGTCCGCCTGGTTGGCCGGGTCGGCGGTCACCAGGGCCTTGGTGATGTTGTTGACGTAAATCTCGGCGTTGGCCAGATTGTGCCAGGCGTGTGGGTCCGGGATGGTCTCGCCGTCCTCGTCCATGGTGTGGGAGATCACGCCTTTGCTGGCGGTGACCACCGTGGCCTTGGTCTCGGTGCTGCTCACCAGGCGGTCCAGCCAAGGCTCGAAGCCTAGGCCGTTCTTGATGATGAGTCTGGCCTTGAGCAACGCCTTGGCGTCGTCCGGCGTGGGTTCGTAGGTGTGGGCGTCGGCGTCCGGGCCGACCATGTTGCTGATCTGGATATGATCGCCACCGATCTGGTGGGTGATGTCATCGAGAATACTGAAGCTGGTGACCACTTGGAGTTTATCGGCGGCCTGGGCCATCGAGAGGGGCAACAGCAGACTGAACAGCACAAGTAGAGCGCGCATCGGAAAACACCTCATTGGGATGTAAGCAAGGGCGGGCGGCGCAGCAAGCCGTGCACCGGACCGAAAACCACGGACAACGCATACCCGGCGCCCGCCACCAGCACGATGGCCGGGCCGCTGGGCAGTGAGTAGTAGAACGACAGCAATAATCCCAGCCACACCGACAGGCATCCCAGCACCGCCGATACCGCGATCAATACCGGCAGGCGCCGGCTCCAGAAGCGCGAAGCGATGGCCGGCAACATCATCAAACCCACCACCATCAAGGCGCCGATGGCCTGGAAACCGATGACCAGGTTCAGCACCACCAGGGTCAGGAACAGCCCGTGGGCGAGCGGGCCGAGGCGGCTGACGGTTTGCAGAAACAGCGGGTCGAGCGTATCGAGCAGCAGCGGTTTGTAGATCAGCGCCATGGCGATCAGGCTCAAGCCGCAGACCCAGAGCATGCCGGTGAGGGTGGTCTCATCCACGGCCAGGGCCGAGCCGAACAGCAGGTGCAAAAGGTCCAGGCGCTTGCCGGCGATGCCCAGGATCAGCACGCCGGCAGCGAGGGAGATAGGGTAGATGGCGGCAAGGCTGGCGTCTTCACGCAGGCCGGTGCGGCGGGTGATCCAGGCGGATAGCCCGGCCATGCTCAGGCCCGCACCGAGGCCGCCGATAGTCAGTGCCGGCAGGCTCAACCCGGCGAACCAGAAGCCCAGGGCGGCACCGGGCAGAATGCCGTGGGCCACGGCGTCACCGATCAGGCTCATGCGCCGCAGGATCAGAAACACGCCCAGCGGCGCCGTGCTGCAGGCGAGTACCAGGCCGCCGATCAGCGCGCGGCGCATGAAGACGAAGTCGACAAAAGGCATCCACAAGTGAGCAGCAAAGTGCATCAGGCCACCTGCAATTGCGGTTGTGGGCGGATCAGCTCTTTGCTCGGGCCCAATGCGCAGCCGGTGCTTTTGATGTGCAGCACATGCGGAGTGTGGTGGCGCACCGACGCCAGGTCATGGCAGACCACCATCAGCGTGCGGCCCGCTTCGTGCCAGGCGTGGATGTGTTTCCAGCACAGCGCCTGGCCTTCTTCGTCGAGGGCCGCGTGAGGTTCGTCGAGCAGCAGGACCGGTGCGTCGGCCAGGCTCATGCGGGCGAGCAGGGCGCGTTGCAGCTGGCCGCCAGACAGCGCCATCAATGGGCGTTGCTCCAGGCCGCTGAGGCACCAGTCTTCCAGCACGGTTTGCAGGCGCTCGCTGCGTTGCGGTGGTGTGAGCCGGGTGCCCCAGAATCCGGCGGCAACCAGTTCTTGCAGGCTGATGGGGAACTGGCGGTCCAGGTGTTGCTGCTGAGGCAGGAACGCCAAGCCGCCACGGCGTGGAACAGCGACGCTGACGGTCCCCGCCAGCGGCTTTTGCAGGCCGGCGATGACTTTGAGCAGGCTGCTTTTGCCACAGCCATTGGGGCCGATGACGCCAGTGAGACTGCCCTTTGCCAGGGTGAAATCCACGGCGGGGGTCAGCGGTTGGCCCGGGGCGCCCCAGCGCAAAGCGTTGCAGATGATCATGGGGAGGGTCTCGTCCAACGGCTTTCAGCCACGGCATCGTGCGCGTGCAGGCTTTCAGCGTGGATCACTTTGAGGTGGAAGGCTTTGACCGCATCCGAGCGTTTCAAGGCGAGGTTCAGGCGGCGGGCGGCGTCTTCGCAGAACATCAGGTTCTGCCCGTTGGCCAGCGCGAAGGCTTGTTCGTCGGCACGCTTCACTGCGGTTTGCACAGCGGTGCCGAGCGCGGCTTCGGCAGCGTTGATCAAATCGATGACGGACAATTGGTCGCCTTGCAGTTGCACATGCAACTGTGCGCTGCTGCGCTGACTGTGGGGCGTGGCAACGATGCCATTGGTGCTGCCGAGCCAGGTCAACACGTCTGCATGCCGCAATGGCGTGTTGGCGAAATCTTCGAGAAATTGCTGCTGAATCAATTGCCTGGCAAGGGCAGCGGAACACGGGCAGGTCGAGGAATAAGCAACGTCAATTTTTAGTTCCACGTGGAACATCTGGTTTTCCAGACGTGCCTCGATGATTACCGGGTAGCGCTTCCAACCGTCCAATGGGCTGACCAGGGCGGGGCGTTTCAACAGTAAATGGGTGTGGATCCGCAGGTAGGCGTTGTTAGATAAATCTTCATGTGTGTCGAGAAAGCGCTGCAGTACATTACGCAGAAGTGCAGGCGTAAGCGGTTGCTGGTCGAACACCTGCAGCGCCAGGTACAGGCGTGACATATGAATACCACGGGCCAAGCCATCGTCCAGGCTCACCCCTGCATCGGCGATGGCAGGCAGACGTTGGTCCTCGAGCAGAATCGGCAAGGCGATGCCGCACATGCCCACCCAGTCGAGTGGCAAGGCTTGGCGTGAAGCCTGCGCAGCGATATCCGGCAGAGTCAGCGCATTCATAAGCAGGTCCATCGTCGGAAATAATTCGACATGTTATAGTATAACAGTCGCCTCGACGATGAAATTTCTGCTCCAGCCTTTCTTCAGCCACGTTGAGCAGGGACGCTCCTTTATTTGCGGTATTGGTCATGCACAGACGTCAGCTCCTCAACCTGCTGCTGGTCAGCCCCTTGTTCGCCTTGCCGCTGGGGGCCTGCGCCACGCAAATCCGCAATGCGCGCCTGTGGCGTTCGGAGGATAAGCTGCGGCTGGTGTTCGACCTCAGCGGCCCGGTGCAATACAAGACGTTTTCCCTGGCTGCCCCGGAACGCGTGATCATCGACCTGAGCGGCGCCGGGCTCAGTGGTGACTTTTCGCAATTGGTGCTGAAAAACAGTGGAATTACCTCGATTCGCTCCGGACATTTCGGCAAGGACGACACCCGCATCGTGCTGGACCTGGCCGCACCGATGCAGCTCAACAGTTTTTTATTGCCGCCCCAGGAAGGTCAGGGTCATCGCCTGGTGCTCGACCTGACCCGCGCCACCTCGGCGCCTCGTCAAATCGCCGCTGAGCCTGCGCCATTGATCGCGCCGGTGGATAAAGCTCATCCCAGGCGCGACATCATCGTGGTGGTCGACCCTGGCCATGGCGGCAAAGACCCCGGCGCCATCGGCTCCAAAGGCCAGCGGGAAAAAGACGTGGTGTTGTCGATTGCCCAGTTGCTGGCTAAACGCTTGAAACGCGAAAAGGGTTTCGATGTAAAGCTGGTGCGCAACGATGACTTTTTCGTGCCTTTACGCAAGCGCGTGGACATCGCCCGCCAGCACAAAGCCGATATGTTCATCTCGGTGCATGCCGACGCGGCACCCAGGCTCACCGCATCGGGGGCCTCGGTGTATGCGTTGTCCGAGGGCGGTGCCACCTCGGCAACCGCGCGTTTCATGGCACAGCGCGAAAACGGCGCGGATCTGCTGGGCGCCACGACGTTACTCAACCTGAAGGACAAGGACCCGATGCTCGCGGGCGTGATTCTCGACATGTCGATGAACGCCACCATCGCCTCCAGCCTGCAACTGGGCAGCGCGGTGTTGGGCAGCCTGCAAAACATCACCAGCTTGCATCAGAAGCGTGTGGAGCAGGCTGGCTTCGCGGTGCTCAAATCGCCCGACGTGCCGTCGATCCTGGTCGAGACCGGGTTTATCTCCAACACCCAGGACGCCCAGCGGCTGGTGACGGCGCGCCATCAACAGGCAGTGGCGGACGGCTTGTTCAACGGGCTGAAAACATACTTCGAGAAGAACCCTCCAATGAACAGCTACATGGCCTGGGTGCAGGAGCAGAAGAACAACCAGGTCTAACAGCCGGTCATTCGGCTGCAGGTGAACCTGGCGCTGGCGCCACCCGAACTGGAGAACCGGTTAAGGGTGGTCCAGCCCACGCGCCGCGTGTAGCCAACCCACGCCTCACCGTCCGATGCCAACCCGGTAAAAAACGTCAGCTGCCCATAGCGGCTGTTAGTTTGTGCCCAGTAGCGTTTGCCGATCACTTCGAACCCGCGCAGATACGTGGTGCTGCCAACGGTCGCCACGCTATAGGCGTTGCCCAGCGGGTCGACACAGGCCAGCAGGTTGGCGCTGCGGGTGCAGTTGGCTAGCAGGCTTGGGGGTTGGGCACAGGCAGATCCTGCCACTGCTGATAACAGGGCGCAAATCGCGAAGAGCAAGGAGGGTTGGCTTATTTGCATTGTTATACTATAGCATAAAAACAAAGCCTGGCTCGACCGGGCAGCCTGATGAGAGCGAACCGATGCCCAACCGTCTACCCGTCACCGTGTTGTCCGGCTTTCTCGGCGCCGGCAAAAGCACCCTGCTCAACTATGTACTGCGCAACCGCGAAAACCTGCGGGTGGCGGTAATCGTTAACGACATGAGCGAAATCAACATCGACGGCAGTGAGGTGCAGCGCGACGTCACACTTAATCGCGCTGAAGAAAAGCTGGTGGAGATGAGCAACGGCTGCATCTGCTGCACCCTGCGCGAGGACTTGCTCGAAGAAGTCGGCAAGCTCGCCAGGGAAGGCCGGTTCGATTACTTGCTGATCGAATCCACCGGCATCTCCGAACCCATGCCTGTGGCCGAAACCTTCACGTTTCGCGATGAAAACCAGCAGAGCCTGGCGGATGTCGCACGCCTGGACACCATGGTCACAGTGGTCGACGGGGTGAATTTCCTGCTCGACTACCAAGCCGCAGAAAGCCTGGCCTCACGTGGGGAAACCTTGGGCGAGGAGGACGAGCGCTCGATCACCGACCTGTTGATCGAACAGATCGAATTCGCCGACGTGATACTGGTCAGCAAGATCGACCTGATCAGCAGTCACGAGCGCGAAGAATTGATGGCCATTCTTGAACGCCTCAACGCCCAGGCGCAGATCATTGCGATGGTCATGGGGCAAGTGCCGCTGAACAAAATCCTCAACACCGGCCGCTTTGATTTCGAACGGGCTGCCCAGGCACCGGGCTGGTTGCAGGAGTTACGCGGTGAACACGTGCCGGAAACCGACGAGTACGGCATTGCGTCCACCGCTTACCGTGCGCGCCGTCCGTTTCACCCACAGCGGTTTTTCGACTTTATCGACCGCCCGTGGGTGAATGGCAAACTGCTGCGTTCCAAAGGCTTCTTCTGGCTGGCCAGCAAACACCAGGACGCCGGCAGTTGGTCCCAGGCCGGTGGTTTGATGCGCCATGGCTTTGCCGGGCGCTGGTGGCGTTTCGTGCCGAAAAGCCAGTGGTCGCAAGACGCAGAAAGTGTCGCGGCGATCATGGACAACTGGCAACCGAGCACCGGTGATTGCCGTCAGGAACTGGTGTTTATCGGCCAGAACATCGACTTTGCGCAGATGCGCGCCGAGCTGGACCAATGCTTGCTCACGGATGAAGAAATGGCCCTGGGCATCGAAGCTTGGCGCCAGTTGGCCGATCCCTTTGGCCCTTGGTATGAAGAGGCAGCCGCCTGATGTTGGCCCCGCTTACTCCCCTGCGCCCGGTGGTTCGCCAAACCCGCGGGCAAACCCCGCTGGCGCTGTCTGACATCCTGGAAGACGGCGTGAACCTGGCGCTGTGGCAGCGCCAATTACCCTTGCACATCGCCGAATTCGCCGCCTTGGTCGTGGCGCTCGATGAGCTGCTGGCCGAAGCACTAGTTATCGAGTTGGACCGCGAAGACAGCGCGCCGAACCTGCAGGGGCTGGCGCCCCATTGCCGCGATCTTGAAGGCTATGACGGTTTTATCGCCGACGTGTCCTGGCTGGTCAGCGCATTCGCCTGCCTGCTGGGCGCCAGGCGCATCGGCGTGCGTCTGCGCCTGCTGGACAGGGCCATGTGCCCGCGTTTTCACGTCGACCATGTGCCTGTGCGGCTGATCACCACCTACGCTGGCGTCGGCAGCCAATGGCTGCGCGAAGGCGTCATGGACCGCCGACGATTAAGCCAGCCCGACGCAGAGCCCACCGAGCGCATCGAGCAAATTCTCTGTGGAGAGGTGGCCCTGCTCAAGGGCACCAAATGGCATGGCAACGAAGACCATGGCCTCATTCACCGCTCACCTGCACTGAAAGCCAATGAGCGTCGCTTGATCCTCACACTGGATTGGCTTGCATAAACGCGTAGGATCAAGCGCTCTACACGGTCTGAATGATGCCAACCCATGCTGCAGAACATTCCCACCCATGTGATTGCCGGGCCCTTGGGCGCCGGCAAGACGAGCCTGATCAAACACCTGCTTGCCCAACGCCCGGCCAACGAGCGCTGGGCGGTGCTGATCAACGAGTTCGGGCAGATCGGCCTGGACGCGGCCTTGCTCACTCAAGCTGACGATGGCATTGCCTTGGGCGAAGTGGCGGGTGGCTGCCTGTGTTGTGTGAATGGCGCGCCGTTCCAGGTAGGCCTGGGTCGGTTATTGCGTAAGGCCAAGCCGGATCGGTTGTTTATCGAGCCGTCGGGCCTGGGCCATCCGGCGCAGTTGCTCAAACAGTTAGGCGAAGCGCCATGGCAAGGCGTGCTGGCGGTTCAGCCCTGGGTGCTGGTGCTGGACGCCCAGGCCCTGGCAGCGGGCAAACCCTTGCCGCAAGCGCAGCAGGAGGCGCTGGCCGGTGCCGGCTTGCTGGTGTTGAACAAGGATGAGGCGCTGGACGCTGCGCAACGCCAGGCTATTGAGCAACGGTTACCCGGCAGCGCGCTCTATTGGACGCGCCAGGCTCAGTTGCCTCTGGAACACTTGCCTGGCTTGAAAGCCCAGGCTGGCGGGGTTGTGGATAACTTCGCGGTGCCCCAAGGCTTGGCGCAAATGCCGGCGATCTGGAGCGACCCCACGTTGCCGATCTGCTTGAGCCAGGCCGAGGAAGGAGGCTGGAGCATTGGCTGGCGCTGGCATCCGAGCCAGCGATTTGACCTGGAACGAGTGAGCCAATGGCTGACGAGTCTGCAATGGCGTCGCGCCAAACTTGTTATCCACAGCCGTGACGCGTGGATGTCCGCCAACGCTGTGGATAACAGTCCACTCGTCTGGCAGCCCAGCGAATGGCGCCGCGATTCACGTATCGAATTGATCTTCAGCGCACCACAGAACGTGGCGGCATTGCAGGCCGCTCTGGCTGCCTGCCGTTACTGACGGTTCTTGGTTGCGTGGTCCTGGCGCCACTGGCTCAGCTCGATGACGTTGGCGCTGGGCAGCGGCTCCTTGGCTTCGAACGGGTAGGGCGCCAATTCAATCTGCGCGCTGTGGGCGCCAAATTGGGTAATGGTGCCACTGTGGCGAGCCTCGCCCGTCACGGTGAACTCGAAATTGTAGACCCGTGCCAACCGGCGCCGACCCTTGGCATCCTTCACGAAACCGATGCGTTTGAGTGCAACCGCGCCGTCGAGCAGTTCGATATCGAGCTTGGCGCAGTGCTGCTTGACCCGCTCCAACGCGCGCTCGCGCAGGCCATGGTTGTGCCAGACCCAAGCGGCGCCGGTCGCCAGCAGCATCAACACGAACATGTTTCCCAGGGTCAGCATTGCATGAACTCCAACAAAGTGAGCGCAGCTTAACTGTGTCGCCGGTCTGTCGTACAGGCTGCGTTTAGTCGCATACTGCGCGGCCAGAATTTCAACGGCTTTATGGACATCTCCTGCATGAAACGCACACCCCATCTGCTTGCGATCCAGTCTCATGTGGTTTTCGGCCACGCCGGAAACAGCGCCGCCGTGTTCCCCATGCAGCGGGTCGGGGTGAATGTATGGCCGCTCAACACAGTGCAGTTCTCCAACCACACACAGTATGGCCACTGGGCAGGTGAAGTGCTGGCGCCGCAGCAGATTCCGGCATTGGTGGAAGGTATCGCAGCCATCGGCGAGCTGGGTAACTGCGATGCAGTGCTGTCCGGCTACCTCGGCAGTGCGGATCAGGGGCGTGCGATTCTTACCGGCGTGGCGCGCATCAAGGCGCTCAATCCCAAGGCGATGTACCTGTGCGACCCGGTGATGGGCCATCCTGAAAAAGGCTGCATCGTGCCGCAGGAAGTCAGTGATTTCCTGCTGAACGAGGCGGCGGCCATGGCGGATTTCCTGTGCCCCAATCAACTGGAGCTGGACAGCTTTGCCGGGCGCAAACCGCAATCGCTGTTCGATTGCCTGGCGATGGCCAAAGCCCTGTTGGCGCGCGGGCCGAAGGCGGTGCTGGTCAAGCATCTGGAGTACCCCGGCAAGCTGCCGGACGGCTTTGAGATGCTGCTGGTGACGGCTGATGGCAGTTGGCACTTGCGTCGGCCGCTGCTGGCATTCCCGCGCCAGCCGGTGGGTGTGGGCGACCTGACGTCAGGGCTGTTCCTGGCGCGGGTGCTGCTGGGGGATAGCCTGGTGGCGGCCTTCGAATTCACCGCCGCAGCGGTGCACGAGGTGCTGCTGGAGACCCAGGCCTGCGCCAGTTATGAACTGGAACTGGTGCGGGCGCAGGATCGCATTGCCCATCCCCGCGTACGGTTCGAGGCCACGCCGATCAGCCTGTAAGCACACAGAACCAATGTGGGAGGGGGCTTGCTCCCGATGGTGGTGTGTCAGTCAGCATGTTCGAGACTGATCCACCGCTATCGGGAGCAAGCCCCCTCCCACATTTGATCCGGTTCGCAGCTTGGAATTCAAGGCGCGTCGGCCTTGATTTCCTGATAGCGCTTTTCCAATTCCTGGCGAATCTGCCGACGCTGCTGGGCCTGTACGAAGCGGCGTTTGTCTTCGCTGTTGTGCGGCTGCAAGGGTGGCACGGCGGCCGGTTTGCGCTGGTCGTCCACCGCCACCATGGTGAAAAAGCAACTGTTGGTATGACGCACTGAGCGTTCACGGATGTTCTCGGTCACCACCTTGATGCCCACTTCCATCGAGGTGTTGCCGGTGTAGTTGACCGACGCGAGAAAGGTCACCAGCTCGCCGACATGGATCGGCTCGCGGAAAATCACCTGGTCCACCGACAGCGTGACCACATAGCGGCCGGCATAACGGCTGGCGCACGCGTACGCCACTTCGTCGAGGTACTTGAGCAGGGTACCGCCGTGGACATTGCCTGAGAAATTGGCCATGTCAGGGGTCATCAATACCGTCATCGACAGCTGGGCGTTTCCGGGTTCCATAGCACACTCACGGGTTGTAGGCATTGGTTGGGTAGGGCACCTCTGCGGGTGCTGGGGTCTTTGCAGCGCCATCCCTAACGGGACGCCAGTGGACGGCTTGCCGTCACGCGCGGGTCGATCTGTTTCCATATATTGCACCGGCTTTCCGGCGGAAGTCGCGGTGTTAACCTTCAAAAGCCCATCTCCGGGCATTTCTTACGATCACGGCAGACTTTTCTTTCAGCGGTAGCACACGCGGAAAGTGAGAAAGCGCCAGCCATTTCAAGGAGCCCTTCGCCATGCACGCCATCAGTTTTATCCAGGATCTGGCCGTGATCATGTTGGTGGCAGGGGTTGTCACCATTCTGTTCCATCGCCTCAAGCAGCCGGTGGTGCTGGGCTACATCGTCGCCGGCTTCATTATTGGCCCGCACACGCCGCCGTTCGGCCTGATTCACGATGAAGATACGATCAAGACCCTGGCAGAACTGGGGGTGATCTTCCTGATGTTCTGCCTGGGCCTGGAGTTCAGCCTGCGCAAGCTGTTCAAGGTAGGCGCCACGGCGTTTATCGCGGCGTTCCTGGAAATCATCCTGATGATCTGGATCGGCTACGAAATCGGCCAATGGTTTGACTGGAACACCATGGACTCGTTGTTTCTCGGCGCGATCCTGGCGATTTCCTCGACCACCATCATCGTCAAGGCGCTCAATGACCTGAAGATGAAGAATCAGCGGTTCGCCCAGCTGATATTCGGCGTGCTGATCGTCGAGGACATCCTGGGCATCGGCATCATTGCTTTGCTGTCGAGCATCGCCGTCAGTGGCACGGTCAGCTCCGGCGAGGTGTTTTCCACCGTGGGCAAGCTGTCGTTGTTCATGATTGTTGCGCTGGTGATTGGCATTCTGCTGGTGCCCCGCCTGCTGGCTTACGTCGCCAGGTTCGAAAGCAACGAGATGCTGCTGATCACCGTGTTGGGCCTGTGTTTCGGCTTCTGCCTGCTGGTGGTCAAGCTCGAATACAGCATGGTGCTGGGGGCCTTCCTGATCGGTGCGATTATGGCCGAGTCACGCCAACTGATTAAAATCGAGCGCCTGATCGAGCCGGTGCGCGACATGTTCAGTGCGATTTTCTTCGTGGCCATTGGGTTGATGATCGACCCGCAGATCTTGCTGCAGTACGCCTGGCCGATTGCGGTGATCACTGTGGCGGTGGTGTTGGGCAAGATGCTGTCGTGCGGGCTGGGCGCGTTTATCGCTGGCAACGATGGTCGCACCTCGCTGCGGGTGGGCATGGGGCTGTCACAGATCGGCGAGTTCTCTTTCATCATCGCGGCGCTGGGGATGACCCTGCAAGTGACCAGCGACTTTCTCTACCCGGTGGCGGTGGCGGTTTCGGCGATCACCACCTTGCTCACGCCTTACCTGATCCGCGGTGCCGACCCGCTGTCGTTGAAAATTGCCGCCGTGATGCCCCAGCGCATGAGCCGGGTATTCGGGATGTATGGCGAATGGCTGCGCAGTATTCAGCCTCAAGGCGAAGGCGCCATGCTGGCGTCGATGATCCGTAAGATCGTGCTGCAAGTAGGAGTGAACCTGGCGCTGGTGATCGCGATCTTCTTCGCAGGAAGCTTTTTTGCGGCGCGCATCGGTGGGTATCTGGAAGGCTGGATCAGCGATCAAAGCTGGCAGAAGGCATTGATCTGGGGCGGGGCGTTGCTCTTGTCGCTGCCGTTCCTGATTGCGGCGTATCGCAAGCTCAAGGCGTTGTCGATGTTGCTGGCCGAGATGAGCGTGAAGCCGGAAATGGCGGGCCGGCATACCCAGCGGGTGCGGCGGGTGATTGCAGAGTTGATCCCCATCCTGTCACTGCTGGTGATCTTCCTGCTGTTGGCAGCCTTGTCGGCCAGTATTCTGCCGACCAACAAGTTGCTGGTGCTGATCGCGGTAGTCACGGCGGCGGTGGCGGCGGTGCTCTGGCGCTGGTTCATCCGCGTGCATACGCGGATGCAGGTGGCCTTGCTGGAGACGCTGGATAACCACAAGGATACGCCGGAGCACTAGCGGGGTTTGGGAATCAGCTCTCCAGCCAGACGTCCCGTGCCCAGTGCCACACCGACTCCCAGGTCTCTTCCTGGACCAGTTCTTCCTCGGCGGACCACAGCACCACGGTGCCGTCTTCCTCGACGCAGTAGTAATCGTCGCCATCCTGGCAGATCGGGATCATGCTGCGATCAACCCCGGCATCCCAGGCGTTGGCGGCAACATCCGGCAGATAGGTGTGGGATTGCGGGTCGGTGACGGTCACCGGCTCAAGGCTGCCGTAGACCACGTCGCTGACGGTCAGCAGGAATTCGCGGAACACAAACGGGATGTCGATGAACAGTTGTTCCTCGATTTCCACCAGTTGGTCTTCGTCAGGCAGCTCCAAAGGAACCGGGACCGGTTCGTTGGCTTCACGCAGTTGTTCGATGATTTCTTCCACGGCCGGGATCCTCTTGCTAGTAGGCGCGGTTTATAGGGGCGTTTTATACAGTAGCTCGCTATAAGTGCAACCGTGAAATAGAAAACCCCGGACATGTCCGTAATGCTGTTCACTTAAGCGGAGCAGCATTGCGATCCACTGGAAATCGGGTTTTTGAGATCTTCACCGTCCTCGGCCTTGCAGGTCTGGGGCGGTGATCCAGAAACAAGCTGCCGATACCCTTCCTTAGTTCGGCCAAGCGTCTGCCTGTGGCTGATACCGGATTGGCTGCCGCCATCACGATCAACTGCACGGCGATATACTGGCAAACGGGCTTAAAGCGTATGTCCGACGGAGCTCGACCAAACGCTACCGCTGCTTGACCGGCCTCCCGGCGAATCACGTTGTAAGCGAGTAAAAGCCCCCAGACCTCCTGATAGACCAAGTCGATTTTTTTACTGCGCAAGGTCACGGCATTCTGCTGCATAGAGCTTTTGATATCCCTAAAGCCCAATTCGATTTCCCAGCGTTCCTGATAAAGTTTGGCAACGACCTTGGTGCTGTAGGTGTTGGCTGGTAACGACGTCATGACAGTTTTTAATCTGCCTTGGATTTCATAGCTGACTTCGCGGGCTTCCCAGTGGGTGCCAAGAGCCGGATTTCTCTTTCTGGCTTGCGGTGAGACCTTCATGCGCACCAAGCGGTCGTGCTCGCCGTAACGGATCACTTCTTCACAGACCATGCCTTTTTTGGCGGGAATCAACCAATGACGGTGGGTTCCGGTGTTACTCAGGCTCAACAGCATTTCTGCGCCCCAAAATCCTTTATCGAATAGCGTCACGGAGTGGTCGGGGACTTGCTGCAAAAACTCGTCGGCCAAGCGCATTTCACTGCGCCGGTAAGGCCCTAATTGTGCATCCAGGATTAAGTGCGAACGCACGTTCATCAGCGCTACCAAGCGCATCATGGGGAAGGGAGTCTGACGATCACTGGGCGTATTTCCTGACCCGAAATGATCTCGAAGCTCGGGTGTGTCCGGCGTGCGCAAGAGCGCACCGTCCACCGCGAAGACCTGCAAACCGTGCCAGTCGTCCTCGTCGTAGCGCTCCAAGCCCCATTGAGTGCCGGTTTTACGGAATAACCACTCAACGGGATCGGCCCCTAGTCGCTTGCGGGCTTCAGTGACGCCGCTTCGGGCCAACAAGTGGTCGGAGGCGAGGCCTTGAGCGCAAATGTTCAACCGTCTAGCGACCTCATGGACAGGCTCATCACGAAACAACGCCATGCCAAGCACCAACCAAAGCACCTGATCGGCGGGCAAGCGACGCCGACGAATAGTGGCCTGACTGGATAGATCCAGCGCAGACGCAACCCATTCAATGGGGATGTTCTGGGTGAAAGTGCTTAGGTCGCAGAAGTTGAAAAGGTCGCCGAGGTCGAGCAGGTCCTGTTGAACAGACATAAAAAAATCCGATGCCAGAGGTCTGGCATCGGATTTTCTAGGAAGCCCCGCTTTAGCTCAAATGCTTAAGTGAACAGCATTACGGACATGTCCGGGGTTTTTGTTACCGCGTGCTCAAACGAGCAGGTATCAGCCGTTCTGGCGGATACCGGCGACCAGCCATGGCTGGTTGTCGCCCTGGGCGCGTTCCATGTTCCAGCTTTCGCTGAAAACTTCGCCCTGGTCGAAACGCGAGGTCTTCGACACACCGCTGAAGGTCAGGGTGGCGATGGTCTTGTCGGCGCGATCATCCACGCCTTCCAGTTGTACGCGCAGGTCGTCGATATAAGTCGACTGGAAGGCGTCACCCAGGTCGGCGCGTTCGCGCTTGAGGAACTCGAGCAGTTGCGGGGTCACGAACTCGGAGATCTTGTCCATTTCGTTGGCGTCCCAGTGCTGCTGCAGGGACTGGAAGTGGCTGCGGGCCGCTTCGACGAAACGCTCTTCGTTGAACCAGGCCGGTGCGTTGATCACCGGACGGGCGGCGGCAGGCGCTGCCGAACCACCGAAGATCGAACCCATGGCCGGTTTTTGCTCGAACACTTCACGCTGCATCGGCGCGCCGGCCGGAGCCAGGTGCTCCTGCTGCTTGCGGCGACGGGCGGCGATAAAGCGGAAGATCACAAAGGCGATAACGGCCAGGATCAGGATGTCGAAGATCTGCATGCCCTGGAAGCCGCCGCCCATGAACATGGAAGCGAGCAGGCCACCGGCGGCGATGCCGGCCAATGGGCCCAACCAGCGCGAAGCACCGCCGGCCTTGGCAGCAGCGCCCGCAGCACCGGCCGCGCCTGCGGTAGCCGCAGCACCGCCGGCACCGGCGGATGGAGCCATCTGGCTGGTCTGGTGGGTCGGTGCCGAGCCCATGCTTTTGCCGCCACCGAAGCGTTTGGCGTTGGCGTCGAGGCTCATCGTCAAGCCGATGCACAACGCCATGGCGATGCTAAGAAAACGTTTCATAAAGGGAATTCCCATTTGTGGATTGCACGCGCGCCATGTTGCACAGGTGTCGTGACAGTGGCTAGCGACATAATGTTTCGGGCTTTTACGTAGGACCGATTCAGAATGGTCTGTAGGACTTATTACAGATATTGGCCCGCGCTCATCTAAAACAAGGGCGAGCCAAGCATCTTCATGTTACGCAGTGTTTCATAGGCGGGCTTGTTGTGGCGAGGGAGCTTGCTCCCGCTAGGCTGCGCAGCAGCCCTGAAAAACGGGCGCGCTGCGCACGCCAGCGGGAGCAAGCTCCCTCGCCACAAACGATCGGCTTCAGACCGCCTCAAGCTTCGCATAGCCCATCATCAGCCACTTGCTGCCCTCGGCGAAGTTGACCTGCACCCGCGCCTGGGCGCCAGCGCCTTCGAAATTGAGGATCACGCCCTCGCCGAAGATCGCATGCCGGACCTGCTGGCCCAGGCTGAACGGGGTTTCCGGGATCTCGGAGCCGGCAAACATAGTGCTGGAGTTCTGCTGCTGGCCGCCGCCGAACGGGCGACTGACGCTGTTGGACAGACGCACTTCCTGGATCAGCCCCTTCGGCACTTCACGTACGAAGCGCGACACCTTGTTGTAGGTCTCGCTACCGTACAGGCGTCGGGTCTCGGCATAGGTCATCACCAGGTTCTGCATGGCCCGGGTAATGCCCACGTAAGCCAGGCGGCGTTCTTCCTCAAGGCGGCCGGGCTCTTCCAGGCTCATCTTGTGGGGGAACAGGCCTTCTTCCATGCCCACCAGGAACACATACGGGAATTCCAGGCCCTTGGCACTGTGCAAGGTCATCAGCTGAATGCTGTCTTCATGCTCGTCGGCCTGGGTATCGCCAGCTTCCAGCGATGCGTGACCAAGGAAAGCGGCGAGCGGGGTCAGCTCTTCATCGTCCTCGGTGTTTTCGAAGGCGCGGGCTGCGCTGACCAGTTCCTCGAGGTTTTCTACCCGGGCCTGGCCTTTCTCGCCTTTCTCCGCCTCGTGGTAGGCGATCAGCCCGGACTGTTCGATCACGGTCTGGGTCATCAAATGCAGGGGCATTTCCGCGCATTTGGCCGCGAGGTTCTCGATCAGCTCGACAAACACGCCCAATGCGCCGGCTGCGCGGCCTGTCAGGCCTTTATTGGCGATGAGCAGGCGCATGGCCTCCCACATCGACACATCGGCATGGCGGGCGTGTTCGCGAATGGCCTCGACGGTTTTTTCACCGATACCACGGGCCGGGATATTGATCACCCGCTCCAGCGCCGCATCGTTGCCGCGACCTTCCAGCAGGCGCAGGTAGGCCATGGCGTTCTTGATTTCCGCGCGCTCGAAGAAACGCTGGCCGCCATAGATGCGATAGGGGATGCGCTCGCGCAACAAGGCTTCTTCCAACACCCGCGATTGGGCGTTGGAGCGGTAGAGAATAGCGATGTCGCTGCGCGCCAGGCCGGTTTTCAACGCGCTTTCGATGGTTTCCACCACATAGCGCGCTTCATCGTGCTCATTGAACGCGGCGTACAGGTTGATCGCTTCGCCTTCGCCGCCGTCGGTCCACAGCTCTTTGCCCAGGCGCCCGGTGTTGTTGGCGATCAAGGCGTTGGCGGCCTTCAGGATTCCGGCGGTGGAGCGGTAGTTCTGCTCGAGGCGGATAGTCACCGCGTCCGGGAAGTCTTCGGAATACTGGTAGATGTTCTCGATTTTCGCGCCGCGCCAGCCGTAGATCGACTGGTCGTCATCGCCCACCACCATCAGGCTTTCGCCACCCTTGGCCAGCAGGCGCAACCAGGCGTATTGCACGGCGTTGGTGTCTTGGAACTCGTCCACCAGAACATGCCGGAAGCGCTTCTGGTAGTGGGCCAGCAAGCCGGGGTTGTCGCGCCACAGGTCGAGGGCACGCAACAGCAGTTCGGAGAAGTCGATCACGCCGGCGCGTAAGCAGGCCGCCTCGTAGGCTTCATAGATGCTGCGCATGGTCGCCAGGAACAAGTCACCGCTGGCCTGGATATGTTGCGGGCGCAGGCCTTCGTCTTTCTGGCCGTTGATAAACCACTGGGCCTGGCGTGCCGGCCAACGCTGTTCATCGAGGCCCAGCTCGCGGATTACCCGCTTGACCAGGCGTTGCTGGTCGTCACTGTCGAGGATCTGGAACGTCTGGCTCAGCCCCGCTTCCTGCCAATGCGCCCGCAACAGGCGGTGCGCCAGGCCATGGAAGGTGCCCACCCACATACCGGCCGGGCTGATGCCCATCAACTGCTCGATGCGATGGCGCATCTCGGCAGCCGCCTTGTTGGTGAACGTCACCGACAGGATGGAATGGGGAGAAGCGTTCTCGACCTGGATCAACCAGGCGATACGGTGCACCAGCACTCGGGTTTTACCGGAGCCAGCACCGGCCAGGACCAACTGACGGCCAACGGGGGCCGCTACGGCCTGGCGTTGGGCATCGTTGAGGGAGTTCAGCAAAAGGGAGAGATCATCGCGCATCGGCGCATTCTAGGGTGCCGGGGGGAGAGGGGCAAATCCCAATGCCGGGTGGTCGACACAAAACCACCTGCGCGCAAACATTCTGCGGACGCGGATGACCGGTTAGTCATGCGCCACAACCCGCGTGCCGTCTCGTTCAAGCTGTCTGGGACAACGTTTTGCGCTCAACCGGCGAGAGGTTTTTATGACCTGGAGCGGTTTGGTCCGAGCGCTTGCTTGTGTATGCTCCGACGACGTTTCGGGCTCACCATTATAAGAACACTGCCTATGACCTTTGACACTGACCTGTTCGGCCCCTCGGCGGCGCCTGCGCAGGTTATCCGCAAACACTACGCCACCGAGATCGCGGTCGAGCGTACACGCCTGCTGTATCAGGGCTCGCTGCTGCCGACCCTGTTGATGCTGGTCAACGGTTTGGTCTGCGCCTGGCTTTTGTGGGACCCCAAGCACTACCTGCTCGACAGCGTCTGGCTGGTCTGGTTGCTGGCCCTGGTGGCGATGCGCGTCATCCAGGTGGCGGCGTTTGATTCGGCGATGCCCAGCCGGCAGGCCCAGCCCGTCTGGCGCCGCATGTTCATGCTCGGTTCAGCGGTCAGCGGCCTGACCCTGTCGATCGCCGCCATCGCCCTGGTACCGACCGACAGCTTCATGCAACAGGCCTGGGTGTTCGGCCTGATCGGCGCGGCGACGTTGTCGGCCAGCGTGGCCTATGCCGTCAGCCTTTGGGCCTTTCTGTCCTTCGCCTTGCCGTGCCTGTTGCCGGTCATCGCCTATCTGTTCTGGAACGGCACCTCGCGGCAACAGGGTTGGGGCGTGCTCGGTCTGATCCTGTTGGCGTCATTAAGTGTGGTGGCGTGGCAGGTCAACCGCCTGATCCAGCGCGGGCTGCTGCGACGCTTCCAGAACCAGGCCCTGATCGAGCATTTGCAGCAGGCGCAGCAGCGCAGCGAGCAGTTGAACCAGGAACTGCTGCGCGAAGTCGAACAGCGCCGCGAGGTCGAACAGGAACTGCGTGAAGCCCAGGTTGGCCTGCAAGACCGTGTGGCGCTGCGCAGCCAGGAACTGGACGCCGCCAGCCTCGCCCTGAATCAAAGCGAGGCGCGCCTGGCCATGGCGCTGCAGGCCAGTGAACTGGGCCTGTGGGACTGGAACCTGCAAACCGATGAGGTGCACCACACCCAGCTCAAGGAACTGTTCGGCCTGGAACCCGAGTTTGTCACCGCGATGCTCAGCCATCTCAAGCCGCGCCTGCACCCAGACGACCTGCCGCTGCTCAAGCACGCATTGGTGGAGCATCTCAAGGGCCGCAGCGAGGACTATCAGGTGGAATACCGGATCCGCCACGGCGACGGGCACTGGGTGTGGATCGAGGACCGTGGGCGCGCGGTAGAGCGTTCGCCCAGTGGCCGGGTGATCCGCATGCTCGGCACGCGCCGTGACATCAGTGCCAGCAAGGCCGTGGAAGAACAGCAACGGCTCGCCTCGACGGTGTTCGAGGCCGCCAGCGAAGGCATCGTGATTCTCGACCCGAACTATGTGCTGCTCGCCGTCAACCAGGCGTTCAGCCGTGTCACCGGTTTTGACATCGACGACATGCTCGGTCGCAATGTCGTGGAGCTGCCCAGCAGTCGCGATGCCCGACGTCACTTCCCGGTGATCCGCCAGGCGCTGCTCAGCCACGGCACCTGGCAGGGCGAGTTAGTGGAAACACGCAAGAACGGCGAGCTGTACCCGCAGTGGCTGCAGCTGAGCGTGGTGCGCGATGTTCGCGGCAATGTCAGTCATATAGTGGGCTTCTTCGCCGATCTGTCCGCGCGGCGCGAGTCCGAGGAGCGCATGCGCTACCTCACCCATTACGACGAGTTGACCGGCCTGGCCAACCGTTCGCTGTTTCGCGAACGGCTGCGCGAAGCGCATCAACGCGTACGTCAGGGTGGGCGCAGCCTGGCGCTGCTGCACATCAACCTCGACCGTTTCAAGCTGCTCAATGACAGCCTTGGCCATGAAGTGGCCGACCAACTGTTGCAGAAAATGGCGCGGCGCTTGATCAACGCACTGCCGGAAGCCGACACCATTGCACGCCTGTCCGGTGATGAATTCGCTGTGCTGTTCGACGCCTATGGCAACCTGTCGAGCCTGGCGCGGGTGGCGACTCGGCTGCTGGCCAAGCTGCGCGTGCCGGTGACGGTGGAGGGGCATGAGCTGGTGGTCAGCGCCTCCATGGGCGTCAGCCTGCTGCCGGATAATGCGCGGGAAATTTCTGCGCTGGTCAGCCAATCGAATATGGCGATGCAGCATGCCAAGCACCTGGGCGGGAACAATTTCCAGTTCTACACCGACAGCCTGCAAGCCAGCACCCTGGAGCGCTTGCAACTGGAAAACCATCTGCGCAAGGCCATCGACGAGGGCCAGCTCACGGTGTTCTACCAACCCAAACTGTGCCTGGCCACCGGCAAGCTTAATGCGGTCGAGGCCCTGGTGCGCTGGGAACATCCGCAGTGGGGCCTGGTACCGCCGGGAGACTTCATCGGCCTGGCCGAAGAAACCGGCCTGATCGTGCCGTTGGGTGAGCTGGTGTTGCGCCAGGCGTGCTGGCAGGCCTGTGAGTGGCAACGCCAGGGGCTGGCGCCGATTCGGGTGTCGGTGAACCTGTCGGTGCATCAGTTGCGCCAGGGCAAGCTGGTCAGTCTGGTGCGCCAGGTGCTGGAGGAGACCGGGCTGGACCCGCAATACCTCGAGTTGGAATTGACCGAAAGCCAGCTGCTCGACAGTGTCGAGCACATCATCACCACCTTCCGGCAGCTGCGTGACCTGGGCGTGAAGCTGGCCATCGACGATTTCGGCACCGGCTATTCATCCCTCAGCTACCTCAAGCGCATTCCGGTGGACTACGTGAAGATCGACCAGACCTTTATCCGGGGTCTTGGCCAGGGCCGCGAGGATGCGGCCATTACCCGGGCGATCATTGCCATGGCCCATGGGTTGTCGCTCAAAGTGGTGGCCGAAGGCGTGGAGGACCAGCAGCAACTGGATTTTCTGCGAAGCGAGCAGTGCGACGAGGTGCAGGGTTATCTGATCAGCCGGCCGATGGACGCTGAGGGGCTGGCAGATTTGTTACGAAAAAATCCAGATTTTTCTTAACGGCTCGAGTGGCGTCCCTGTGGCTACAAAGCCTCTGCCCTTAGTTTCAGAGGGGAGCGGGGCGATTTAGTGCTGCATCAGGCGGGCAAAACGGCAATTCTTGTAGTATAACTACAAGCTTGCTACATCCCTGGCGTCTGCCAATAACAAGAGTCCTGCCCTTTGAACCTGTTGCAACATATCGCCCAGTCGCGCCACCTGTTACGCAAATCGGAACTCAAGGTTGCCGATCACGTGCTGCTTGACCCTGCGGCTGTGATGCACAGTTCCATGGCCGACCTGGCCCACAGCGTGGGTATCAGTGAGCCGACCATCGTGCGCTTCTGCCGCGCCATCGGTTGCTCCGGGTTCCAGGACTTGAAACTCAAGCTGGCGCAAAGCCTGGCCGCGGGCGCGAGCTTCGGCCAATTTGCGATCCATGAAGACGACTCGGTCGCCGATTACAGCCTGAAAATCTTCGACACCACCTTGCACACCCTGATGGAAGTGCGCGAGAAGCTCGACCCGGTGGAGCTGCAAAAGGCCGTGACCGCGATGTCTCAGGCCCAGCGCGTGGAGTTCTATGGCTTTGGTGCTTCCGGCGCGGTAGCGGCCGACGCCCAGCACAAATTTTTCCGCCTGCTGCTCACGGCGGCGGCCTACAGCGATCCGCACATGCAGGCAATGTCGGCGGTGACCTTGAAGCCCACCGACGTGGCTATCTGTATTTCCCAGTCCGGGCGCTCCAAAGACCTGCTCATCACCGCCAACCTGGTGCGTGAAAGCGGCGCTTCGCTGATCACCCTGTGCCCGAGCCAGACGCCGTTGGCGGAATTGTCCACGGTGAACCTGGCGATCGACGTACACGAAGACACCGAGATCTACACGCCGCTGACCTCACGCATTGCCCACCTGGTGGTGATCGACGTGTTGGCAATGGGCGTGGCCATGGCCCGCGGGCCGAGCCTGGTCAACCACCTCAAGAGCGTGAAGCGCAGTTTGCGCAGCTTGCGGTTGTCGCCCAAGTCGGTCAAAGCCCTCGACGACTAAGCCTGCACACAGCTCCAATGTGGGAGGGGGCTTGCCCCCGATAGCTATAGGCCAGTCAATAAATCTGGTGACTGACACTGCGCCATCGGGGGCAAGCCCCCTCCCACATTTCGAATCGCCGCATCCTCAGAATCTTCATCAGGCTGTCATAGCCCCGTCATCCCCCGCGCCCATCCTGTACTCCCCGTACTTGCATTGGGAGACTTGAAATGGCCCGGCCCTACGAAGACAGCAACAGCACCGTCAAGACCCGTCGTCAGCAGGAAGACCAGCGCCGCATGGCGTTCCGTCGCGCAATCGAAGACCGCTGCGACCAGCGCCAACTGCTCCAGAGCATCAGTGACTACCCGGAACTCCATTGGCAGGCACCCTTGGCTGCCCAGCGAAACGCTCAGCCAGCGCGCTGATCTGCACCCGTTCGCTGCGGATAAAGCCCAGGAACGCGTGGGCCACCGGTGACAGCCGCTTGGCTTTGGCCTGCACCAGGCACCAACTGCGGTACAGCGGCAGTTCTTCCACCGGCAGCTCCTTGAGCCCGCCGGTGACCAACTCCAGGTTCAGGGCGTGGCGCGTCAGCAGGGCCACGCCCAACCCTGCAGCCACGCACTCGCGTTGCGCCTCGGCCGAGGCCACTTCCACCGTCTGCGTGAAGTGCACGCGTTTTTCCTTGAAGTACTCTTCGCAGGCCAGCCGCGTGCCGGAACCCGGTTCTCGGATGAGCAGGGTGTAGGGTTCCAGATCCTGCAAGCGTAGCGGCCCTTGCAGGCTCAAGGGGTGATCCGGCAGCGCCACGGCGACAATCGGATTATTCAGGAATGGCAGGAATTCCAGGCCCATGTCCTGAGGCACCATGGACATGATCACCAGGTCGTCACGGTTGTCCGAAAGCCGGCGAATCACCTGGGCGCGATTGACCACGGTCAGGTGCAATTGCACCTCCGGGTGTTGACGCTTGAAGGCGGCGAACAAGTGCGGCACGAAGTACTTGGCGCTGGACTCCACCGCCAGCTTCAACTGGCCCTGCAGGGAGCCCTGCATGTCCGACAGTTGCATATCGAGATTTTCCAGGCGCCCGAAAATATCCCGGCTGGCCCGCTGCAAAGCTTCAGCGGCCTCGGTCATGTAGAGCTTTTTGCCGACATAATCGAACAGCGGCTGGCCAAGCAGCTCTTCGAGCTGGCGAATTTGCAGGCTGACGGCGGGTTGGGTGAGGGACATTTCCTCGGCTGCACGGCTGTAGGAACGCAGATCACACACTTCATTGAAAATCTGCAATTGACGCAATGTCATACGCATCAATGACTTACGCATTAAATGACTCCTCAATCCTCGGTCGTCCGGCCAACTATAAGTCTTTACTTATACACAGCCCAACAATTATTGATTTTTGTTAATCCTCAAGTGCGCATAGTGTGTGTCTCGCGACTGTCATGAAACATTTGGTCACGCGTCGACCCGCCTACAACGGGTCGAAGAACGCAGCAATCGGCTCAAGGGAATTTCCAAGTGATAAAAAAGATCCTGATCGCCAACCGTGGTGAAATTGCCGTACGAATCGTGCGTGCCTGCGCCGAGATGGGCATTCGCTCGGTTGCGGTTTATTCGGACGCCGACCGCCACGCGTTACACGTGAAGCGTGCCGACGAAGCCCACAGCATCGGCGCCGAGCCTTTGGCCGGCTACCTGAACCCGCGCAAGCTGGTGAACCTGGCCGTAGAGACCGGTTGCGATGCGCTGCATCCCGGTTACGGCTTCCTGTCGGAAAACGCCGAATTGGCGGACATCTGCGCCGAACGCGGCATCAAGTTCATCGGCCCTTCGGCGGAAGTGATTCGCCGCATGGGCGACAAGACCGAAGCGCGCCGCAGCATGATCAAGGCTGGCGTGCCGGTCACGCCGGGCACCGAAGGCAACGTCGCCGATATCCATGAAGCCCTCACCGAAGGCGACCGTATCGGTTACCCGGTGATGCTCAAGGCCACGTCCGGTGGTGGCGGGCGCGGTATCCGTCGTTGCAACAGCCGCGAAGAACTTGAACAAGCCTTCCCCCGGGTGATTTCCGAAGCCACCAAGGCCTTCGGTTCGGCGGAAGTGTTCCTGGAAAAATGCATCGTCAATCCCAAGCACATCGAAGCGCAGATCCTCGGTGACAGCTTTGGCAACGTCGTGCACCTGTTCGAGCGCGACTGCTCGATCCAGCGCCGCAACCAGAAACTCATCGAAATCGCTCCCAGCCCCCAGCTCACCCCTGAACAGCGCGCCTATATCGGCGATCTGTCGGTGCGTGCGGCCAAGGCCGTGGGCTACGAGAACGCCGGCACCGTGGAGTTCCTGCTCGCCGAGGGCGAGGTGTACTTCATGGAGATGAACACCCGGGTGCAGGTGGAACACACCATCACCGAAGAAATCACCGGGATCGACATCGTCCGCGAGCAGATCCGCATCGCCTCGGGCCTGCCGCTGTCGGTCAAGCAGGAAGACATCCAGCACCGTGGCTTCGCGTTGCAGTTTCGTATCAACGCCGAAGACCCGAAGAACAACTTCCTGCCAAGCTTCGGCAAGATCACCCGTTACTACGCCCCCGGCGGCCCCGGCGTGCGTACCGACACGGCGATCTACACCGGCTACACCATCCCGCCGTTCTATGACTCCATGTGCTTGAAACTGGTGGTGTGGGCGTTGACCTGGGAAGAAGCCATGGACCGCGGCCTGCGTGCCCTGGATGACATGCGCCTGCAAGGCGTGAAGACCACCGCCGCCTACTACCAGGAAATCCTGCGCAACCCGGAGTTCCGCAGCGGTCAGTTCAATACAAGCTTTGTGGAAAGCCACCCTGAGCTGACCAACTACTCGATCAAGCGCAAACCCGAAGAGCTGGCCCTGGCCATCGCCGCCGCCATCGCCGCCCACGCAGGCCTGTGAGGAACATTCCAATGTCTAAGAAAATCTTCGTAACCGACACCATCCTGCGCGACGCCCACCAATCGTTGCTGGCGACCCGCATGCGCACTGACGACATGCTGCCGATCTGCGACAAGCTCGACAAAGTCGGCTACTGGTCCCTGGAAGTCTGGGGCGGTGCGACCTTCGACGCCTGCGTGCGCTTCCTCAAAGAAGACCCTTGGGAGCGCCTGCGCCAACTGCGCGCCGCATTGCCCAACACGCGCCTGCAAATGTTGTTGCGCGGCCAGAACCTGCTGGGCTACCGCCACTACAGCGATGACGTGGTCCGCGCGTTCGTTGCCAAAGCCGCCGTTAATGGCATCGACGTGTTCCGCATCTTCGATGCGATGAACGACGTGCGTAACCTGCGAGTGGCCATCGAAGCGGTCAAAGCCGCCGGCAAGCACGCCCAGGGCACCATCGCCTACACCACCAGCCCGGTGCACACCGTCGAGGCGTTCGTGGCCCAGGCCAAGCAACTCGAATCCATGGGCTGCGACTCCATCGCGATCAAGGACATGGCCGGCCTGCTGACGCCCTACGCCACCGGCGAGCTGGTCAAGGCGCTGAAAGCCGAGCAGAACCTGCCGATTTTTATCCACTCCCACGACACCGCGGGTCTGGCCGCGATGTGCCAACTCAAGGCCATCGAAAACGGCGCCGACCACATCGACACCGCCATCTCCAGCTTCGCCTGGGGCACCAGCCACCCGGGCACCGAGTCGATGGTCGCCGCCCTCAAGGGCAGCGAATTCGACACCGGCCTGGACCTGGAACTGCTGCAGGAAATCGGCCTGTACTTCTATGCCGTGCGCAAGAAATACCACCAGTTCGAAAGCGAGTTCACCGCTGTCGACACCCGCGTGCAAGTCAACCAGGTGCCCGGTGGGATGATTTCCAACCTGGCCAACCAGTTGAAAGAGCAGGGCGCGCTGAACCGCATGAGCGAGGTGCTCGCCGAAATTCCCCGCGTGCGTGAAGACCTTGGCTTCCCGCCGCTGGTCACCCCAACCTCGCAGATCGTCGGCACCCAGGCGTTCTTCAACGTGCTGGCCGGCGAGCGCTACAAGACCATCACCAACGAAGTGAAGCTCTACCTGCAAGGCGGCTACGGCAAGGCGCCGGGCACTGTGAACGAAAAGCTGCGCCGTCAGGCCATCGGCAGCGAAGAGGTCATCGACGTACGTCCGGCCGATTTGCTCAAGCCGGAAATGACCAAGCTGCGCGGTGAAATCGGCGCGTTGGCCAAGTCCGAAGAAGACGTGCTGACCTACGCCATGTTCCCCGACATCGGTCGCAAATTCCTCGAAGAGCGCGGCGCCGGCACGCTGGCGCCGGAAGTGCTGCTGCCGATCCCAGAAGCCGGCGGCGTGGCCCGTGCCGGTGGCGAAGGCGTGCCGACCGAGTTTGTCATCGATGTGCACGGTGAAAGCTACCGCGTGGACATCACCGGTGTCGGGGTGAAAGCCGAAGGCAAGCGCCACTTCTACCTGTCCATCGACGGCATGCCCGAAGAAGTGGTGTTCGAACCGCTCAACGAGTTCGTCAGCAGTGGCGGCAGCAAGCGCAAGCATGCCACCGAGCCAGGCCATGTCAGCACCGCGATGCCAGGCAATATCGTCGACGTGCTGGTCAAGGAAGGCGACGTGGTCAAGGCCGGCCAGGCGGTGCTGATCACCGAGGCGATGAAGATGGAAACCGAAGTGCAGGCCTCCATCGCCGGTAAAGTCACCGCCGTGCATGTGGCCAAGGGCGACCGCGTGAACCCTGGCGAAATCCTGATTGAAATCGAAGGCTGATACCTAGCCTTCGACACTACCGCTTAAACCTCGGGGGGCATGTGCCCCCTTTTTTTTGCCTGCTGATCAGGCATTGGCGCCTTAGAACGCCATCGCCCACTGCCCCATCAATCCCTGGTTGCGACTCGTGCTGCCGAATTCGGCGGTGTAGGCCAGGCCCACGGTGTGTTCAGCCGACAGTGCCATGTCCATACCGGTACGCAGCGCCAGGCTGTTGCGGTCCAGAGCAGTGCCGCCGATGGTGAACTCGCTGTTGAAGTCCTCTCGTTTATTCCAGGAAAATGACTGGCGAACGCGACTGTTGACGTCGCCATACAGGTGTTTCCATTGGGTGCTCAGGTGCGGTTTGAGGGTCATCTGGTTGCCTATTGCAACGTCGTGGCTCAGGCGCAGACCGAAGGTGCTACTGAAGTTTTGCTGGGTTTGTGCACCCACGTCCAAAGCGCTATAGCCGCCTTTTTCCTGGAAGCGGTCGCGCTGATAACGTTGAAAACCTGCGTTGGCAAAGGGCTCGGCGTGCAAGCCGCCGATATCCAGTTGATAGCCCGCCTCTGCGAATACGTTTTGGCTCTGGGCGTTGTACTTGCCGGTGAGGTTCTGGCGATGGTCAATGAGGTCGAAATCGACCGTACGTTTGTTTTTTCCGGTATGGCTGCTGTAAAGCGCGCCCAGGCGCAACGCCAGTGGTCCGTCTTGACGCACGGCGTAAGCGCCCAGGTGCCAGCTGTCCAGATCACCCTTGAAACGCGTGGCGTTCAGTTCGCTGCCGGACTTGCCGGCCACCACGCCCAGCCGCCATGCGTGATCGATTGACCAGTCAGCACCCAGCAGCAGGCCTTGGCTGCGTTGCTTCAGACCGGCACTGCCGTGTTGGGCATCGAGCCTGCCGCTATTGCCCAAGCCTTGGAACCACACGCGTCCCGTCTCGCTGGTGTTGTTGTCCAGCAGACGTATTGCCGACAACAGGCTGTCGTTCAATTGTTTCATGCTGTTTTGGGTGGCGGTGCCCAAGTTGGCGTTCTGGCTGCCTGCCAATTGCTCAAGCACGGCACCTAGCCTGGCTGGCTCCAAAGTGCTGAGGTACTGGCCGTATTGCTCAAGATGGTCTTTTTCCCATTCGTGCAGTTCGTCCGACGCCAGCAGTGTCTCCACTGCGGAGTCCAGCACATGGGCGACGCTCAAGCCGTTGCGGCTGGTAGCCGTGTTGGCGAAGTAGAAGTCTTCAGGCGCTGGGAGGGCCGGTTCGAAATATTGTTTTCCACCGTTCACCGGAGCCGGCTCAAGCCATTCACTGTCTGGCTCGATGTCGCCGCGTGCCTGCGCCTGTTGAGTGCTGATCGCTGCGAACGCCAGGGTGATGGCCAGTGCGAGTTGTTTGTGTATGAGCGGCATGTAAACCCACCTCTTAATGTATGAGGCTGGGAATTTAGCGGGGTGCCGGGGGGATAAATGTCGGCCTGCGAGCCGATCGTTTGCGGGAGATGTCTCTCGTCTGGTGCGATTAAAAACAATGAGCGATAGGGCGGATCACGGTAGTTGCTTTGCTGCCCGTCATCCTCGCCTTACGTACCCTTTGCCATAGTGCCGCTCCATGCGCGCCTGGATCAGCTCCAGTCCGAGAGACATCACCCAATAGATGATTGCCGCCGTGGTGAGCATCTCGATATAGCGATAGCTTGAGCGCCCATAGGATTGTGCGAGGAACATCACTTCCCACACGCCCATCACCGAGATCAGCGACGAGTCCTTGAGCATCGAGATGAACTGGTTGGTGGCCGGCGGGACGATGGTGCGCATGGCCTGGGGCAGCGTAACGTGCCAGAAGATCGCGCTGTCGCGCATGCCCAGGGCCAGTGCCGCTTCCCGTTGGCCGTGGGGCACGCCGAGGATGCCGGCGCGGAAGATTTCGCTCAGGTAGGCGCCGTAGTTCAGCGACAGCGCAATGATCCCGGCGACGATCGCGCCCGGAACCAGGCCCAGTTGCGGCAGGCCGAGGTAGATCAGCAGGATCTGGATCAGCAGCGGCGTACCGCGAAAAAACGAGGCATAGAACGTGGCAACGCCGAAGGCCAGGGCGCTTTTCGACACGCGTCCCAGCGCAGTGACGAAACCCAGCACCGACGACGCCACGATCGAACACAGGCACAGAAACAGCGTCAGCGCCGCGCCTTGCAGGAAGCCGTTGGGCGCCAAGTGCACGCCAACCAGGTTGGGCAGCTTGTCGAGGATGATCGAGAACTTCAGGTCAAAGCTCAGGAAGAAACTGGCAAACAGGCAAAACAGCGCGGCCCAGGTCAGGTACAGCCGCGTGCGAAAGCCGAACAGCCGCCGCAGCCGCGACGTGGTTACCGGGGGTTGGGGCGGGGTCGGGAATGCGGTCATTGGCTGATGTCGGCGCCGATCCATTTTTGCGACAGCTTGCTCAAGGTGCCGTCCTGCTTGAGCTGGGCGAAGACCTCACGCACTTTGCTGTCCCACTGCGGGTCGCCTTTTTCGATGGCGACCGAGTTGGGCTCCGAGTAGAGCGGCTCGCCGGCCAGCTTGAAGCGCTTGTCGGCGGTCAAGCGTGGTTGGGCGGTCACCAGGTTGGTGAGGATCGCGTCCAGGCGCACGCCAGCGCCCAAGCCGAGGTCTTGGAAGGCCACGTTATCGGTGTCGTACGGCGCGATCTGCACGTCCTCGAACGGATACTGCAGTTGCGTGTCTTCGGCGCCTTCGATCACCAGGTTCTTGTTCAGATAGCTCTCGTAGCTCGATGCGCTGGTCAGGCCGACTTTCTTGCCGCTCAGGTCCTTGGCGCCGTGGATGCGGTCATCTTTGGCATTGACCACGATCACCGCAGGCGAGGCGTAGTACTCCACCGGGAAATCGAACACTTCGGCGCGCGCCTTGCTCGGGGTCATGGAGCAGATGCAGATGTCGTAGCGCCCGCTCCAGCGGCCGGCGGCGATCACGTCCCAGGACGGGGTTTCCAGGCGAAGCTTCACGCCCAGCTTCTGCGCCACGGCTTTGGCCACGTCGACGTCAAAGCCGTCGAGCTGGTTCTGCTCGTTGAGAAACGAAAACGGCGGGTAGCTTTCCATCAGCACGCCGACCAGTTCTTTCTTTTGCTCAATCCGATCCAGGGTCGTACCGCCGAAGGCCTGAGTGGCGGCAGCGAGCATTGTCAGGCCCAGGGCCAATAGCGGTTTAAGTTTCAAAGCGGACACCTGAAGAAAAAAGAGTTGTTATGAACCGGTTGGTGCGTATTAAATAGTTATAAGAACGACTCTCATAGTGAGTTATTTTCATAAGCATATGAGTAAAAGCTATATGGGCGCACAACCTACAGTAATTCTCGATGGCGGTATGGGCCGTGAGCTGCAGCGCCGTGGCGCGCCGTTCAGGCAGCCGGAGTGGTCGGCGCTGGCGTTGAGCGAAGCGCCTCAGGCGGTTGAGGCGGTGCACGCGGCGTATATCCAGAGCGGCGCCAACGTGATCACCAGCAACAGCTACGCCGTTGTGCCCTTTCATATTGGTGAGGCGCGGTTCGCCGCCGAAGGTCAGGCGCTGGCGGCCCTCGCTGGTGAACTGGCCCGCCGTGCGGTGCAGGCTTCAGGCCAGGCGGTGCGGGTGGCGGGTTCATTGCCGCCGCTGTTCGGTTCTTATCGGCCGGATTTGTTCGAGCCTGGGCGGGTGAACGAGCTGCTGACGCCTCTGGTCAACGGCCTGGCGCCCCATGTCGACCTGTGGCTGGCGGAAACCCAGAGTTCCATCGTCGAGGCGCGGGCGATCCAGGCCGGGCTGCCGAAAGACGGTAAACCGCTCTGGCTGTCATTTACCTTGAAGGACGAAGACACGGACGACGTGCCACGCCTGCGCTCAGGCGAACCGGTGGCGGACGCCGCCGAAGCGGCAGCGCAGTTGGGCGTGGAGGTGCTGCTGTTCAACTGCAGCCAGCCGGAAGTGATCGGCGCGGCGATTGACGCTGCCCGCCAGAGCTTCGAGCGCCTTGGCGTGGCGATCCAGCTTGGCGCCTATGCCAACGCGTTCCCGCCGCAACCCAAGGAGGCCACGGCCAACGATGGCCTCGACCCGCTGCGCGATGACCTCGACCCACCCGGCTATCTGCACTGGGCGGCCGATTGGCAGGCGCGCGGGGCCAGCCATCTTGGCGGTTGCTGTGGGATCGGGCCGGAGCATATTGCGGTGCTGGCCAAGCACTTTACCCCCAACAGTTAAGGCTTTTTTGTAGGAGCGAGGCGGGCGGCTAGCCCTTGCTCGCGAAGAACTCGGGGGCCTTCACGTTTATCCAGGATGAACGTGTTGCCTGGGCGTTTTTCGCGAGCAAGCTCGCTTCTACAGGGGCATTGGGGCAAACCCCTCGTTTCAATTTCTGCACTCGGCCAGTGTTTTCAGCTGCCCGGCGCTGGTCTGGTTAGCCTCCGACAGCCACTGTTCGAACCCCGCGTCAATCGCCGGCCATTCCGAATCCAGTATAGAAAACCATGCCGTATCGCGATTCTGGCCCTTGACCACCATGTGCTGGCGGAACACCCCTTCGAAACTGAAACCCAGGCGCTCGGCTGCGTATCGGGAGCGGGCGTTGCCGTTGTTGCATTTCCATTCCAGGCGACGGTAGCCCTGCTCGAACGCATACTTGGCCAGCAGATACACCGCCTCGGTGCTTTTCGGCGAGCGCTGCATCGGGGCGCCGAAGGTGACATGGCCGATTTCGATACGGCCTTGGGCCGGGACGATAGACATCAAACTCAGGATGCCCTGCACCTCATCGTTGGCGCGGTCGACCACACTGAAGAAATACGGGTCGGTGCTGGCCGCGTGGTTGTTCAACCACACATCGAACGCGGCGCGCTCGGCAAACGGGCCGTAAGGCAGATAGTCCCACAACTTGGGGTCGGCGCCGGGGCCTTCGAGGGCTTGCCACAGTTGATCGGCGTGGCGCGCGGGGTCGAGTTTGACCAGGCGGACAAAACGTCCTTCGAGCAGTTGAGCCGTGGGCGCCGGAACGCCTTTCCAGTCAGCGAGGGAGGTGGGCATGCTGCGCTCCTTAAAGGGCTTTGCGAAATTGAATTAAACCTGGGCGTTCAGCGATGCGCTCATAGAGCTGGATCGCCGTGGCGTTGGTCTCGTGGGTCAGCCAATGCACTTTGCCGCAGCCATCTGCCTTGGCCGTGGCATAGACGAACTCGATCAGTTTGCGACCGACGCCGGTGCCGCGTTGGGCCGAGTCCACGAGCAGGTCCTGCAGGTAGCAGGAGTTCTCGATGCTCCAGTTGGAGCGATGGTAGATGAAGTTGACCATGCCCACCGCCTTGCCGTCCTGCCAGGCCAGCGCCGAATGGGTCGGCTCGTCGGCGTCGACCAGGCGTTGCCAGGTACTTTGGCTGACTGCGTCCGGCAATTGCGTGTTGTAGAACGTCAAATACGCCTGCCATAGCGGCAACCAGGCGGTGTGGTCGGCGGCGCTGACCCGGCGGATCTTGATCGGGCTCATTCTGGAACTCCTTGGGGCATAAAGCGGGCGAGGGTCTGGTCGCGTACATCGACACTGGTGGCCAGGCCATCGCGTACGCCGGCGATGTCAGCCGCGCTGCGGTTTTGGCTGAGTTTGCGTTTGCCGATCAGGCGATCGATGGGCAGCGCGAAGCCGACGATGGCCTTGAGCATGCCGTCAATGTAGCCGGCCGGCGCGTCGCTGACTTTCCAGGGCTGGTCGCGAGCGCTTTCATGGCGATCGGTGAGCGCGCTGACCAGGCCAAGCAGGCGTTCGGCGTCGGTGAACACATCGGCCTTGCCGTAGGCGTGCACTGCCAGGTAATTCCAGGTCGGTACCACTTTGCCGTGCTCGGCCTTGGCCGGGTAGAACGCCGGGCTGATATAGGCCTCGGCGCCGGCGAAGATCACCAGGGCGTCGCTGCCGTTCTGCAAGTCCTGCCATTGCCGATTGGCCTTGGCCAGGTGCCCGTAGAGCGTGCCGCTGGGGCCTTCGTTGGGGTTGAGCAGCAGCGGCAGGTGGCTGGCTTGCAAGCCATGCTCCCCAAAGGTCACCACCTGCGCCAGGCGAGTGTGCTGGATCAGTTGGTGCAGTTCGGGCAAGTCATCAAGGGCGAAGGCGTTGGGTGTATACATGATTTTTTCCTTGGCGAATGCGTTCATCCTAGGCAGGCTAATGGTTCGATGTAAGAGCCATCTCGGGTCAATTTCATAGGTCCAATTGCCATGTTGCCGATAGAGCCGCCGCTGTCTTTCAACCCCGCCGGCATTGAGCTGGATCGGCGCCAGGGGCTGACACGTCAGTTGTACCAGGCGTTGCGTCAGCGTGTACTGGACGGGCGCCTGGTCAGCGGCACGCGGCTGCCCGCCAGCCGCGATTTGGCTGCTGCCCTGGCGATATCCCGCAACAGCGTAGTGCGCGCCTATGACCAGCTGTATGCCGAGGGGTTTATCGAGGCTCGGGTAGGTGATGGCACTTACGTTGCGCAGTTGCCGCACACCCCGGCCCGCGTCGCAAAATTATCCACAAAACCATCCACAGGCTTATCAACAGGCTTATCCCCAGGGTTATCCACAAATTCTCGCCGTTCAGCCGACATTTCCAGCCAAAAAGTTATCCACAGTTCGGCGCTGGAACGCCTCGACCGGCACCATTTGCCCCGTCCCCCCAGCGGCCCGCCACGCGCGTTTCGGGTGGGCGTGCCGGCGTTCGATCTGTTCCCGTTTGAAGTGTGGGCCAAGCTGAACGCGGCATTCTGGCGCCGACCCGACCTGCAACACCTCTGTTACGGCGACCCGGCCGGCGACTGGCGCCTGCGCGGGTTGATCGCCGCCTACCTGCGCAGCTCGCGGGGTTTGCAGTGTGGCGCTGAGCAAATTGTGATCACCAGTGGCGCGCAGCAGGCCATCAGCCTTTGTGCACAGCTGCTGGTGGAGCCGGGCGATGGCGTCGCTGTTGAAAATCCAGGCTATCGCGCCGCCGGGCATGCCTTCGCGATTGCGGGGGCACACTTGCATGGCGTAGCGGTGAATGCCGAGGGCATCGATTGTGCGGCGCTGTCGAGGCTGGAAGGTTGCCGCCTGGCGTATGTCACGCCGTCCCACCAGTACCCGACCGGGGTGGTGATGAGCCTGGCCCGGCGCCTGGAGCTGCTGGCGTGGGCCGAGCGCAGCGATGGCTGGATCGTCGAGGACGATTACGACGGCGAGTACCGCTACAGCGGCGCACCTTTGGCGCCCTTGGCTGCGTTGGATCGCAGCGGGCGCGTGCTGTACGTGGGCACGTTCGGCAAGGTGGCGTTTCCGGCCCTGCGCCTGGGTTACCTGGTGCTGCCCGCAGGCCTGGTGCAGGCCTTCGCCCAGCGCCGCGCGGTGGATGTGCGGCATTCGGAAATCAGCACCCAGGTAGTGATGGCCGAGTTCATGGCGGCCGGGCATTTCCAGCGGCATATCCGGCGCATGCGCCGCGCGGCATCGAGTCGCCGTGATGCGGTGCTGGCCGGTTGGCCGCAGGGTGTGGCCGGCCTTGGCGATTTACCGGCGATGACGGCGGGGCTGCACTTCATGGTCAAGGTCGAGAGCATCGAGCGCGAGCAGGCCTTGGTTGCCAGGGCTGAAGCGGCCGATGTCGAGGTCAATGCCCTGAGCCGCTACTGGTTGCCTGATTCCACCGGCCCGACGGACGCGCAGGCAGGGCTGGTGCTGGGCTTCGCCGCTGTGCCGCCTGCCGCGATCGCCCAAGCCTTGGCGCGTTTACGCCAGGCCTGGGCTGGCTGAACGCGGCCGCTCACCTTCCCAATTTGATCTGGCACTGATGAGCAGCGCATAACCGAGCAAGCCGTAAGACGAGACGTGCATGCGCCGCCCGGCCAGAGCGTGTAGGGGTGCTTATCTATGCGTCGGCGTCAGTCCAGTTCGCCACACAGGTTGACGGCCACCAACTGGCGAATGACATCCGCCGCCAGACCGGCGCCGACCAGCGCGTTGAGCTTGCCCAACGCGGTTTCCCGGGTCATGCCCGCGCCCGAAACAACGCCCGCGCTTCGCAGGCGGCTGCCCGCTTCGTACACGTCCAGTTCCACGCCGCCTTCATGGCATTGGGTGATTGCCACCACCACGATGCCGGCGTCCCGTGCCCGCTCGAGGCTGGCGAGAAACGCGGGATTGTCGCTCGGCCCGGTGCCGCTGCCGAAGCACTCGAGCACCAGGGCCTGGATGCCACTGCCGAGCAAACCATCAAGCTGCGCAGGCGTGATGCCCGGCACCAACGGCAGCACGCCGATGCAGGCCGCCGCCTTGTCCTGGCGATAATCCAGCTTGCCCGGCACCGATTCGGCACGGGCGACACCGCCCTGGCGTTGCAGGGTGGCGAACGGCTTGCGGCCGAAGCTGCGGATCTTCGCGCAACGGGTCGGCGCCAGCAGCTCACCATGGAAGTACAGCTGCACCCCCGGCGCCAGGCCTTCACCGAGTGCCGCAAGGGCGCCGCCCAGGTTTTCCCAGGCGTCGCTGTCCGGCACACCGGCCGGCAGCATCGAACCGGTAAACAGCACCGGTGCCGGCAAACCCAGCAGCTGGAAGCTCATCGCGGCAGCGCTGTAGGCCAGGGTGTCAGTGCCGTGCAGGATCAATACCGCATCGCAGCCGGCGTCGATCGCCTCGACCACCGCCACACGCAGGCGTTGCCAGTAAGCCGGGGTCATGTTGGCGCTGTCGATCAGCGGCGCCATTTCGCGAAAGCGCCACGTAGGCACGGTGAGTTGCGGTTGGCTGGCGAGGTAGTCGCTCATCCGCGCTTCAAACCCCGAAGCGGGTGCCAGGCCGTTGGCACTGGCCTGCATGCCAATGGTGCCGCCGGTATAGAGCACCATGACGTGCTGGGCGGGTTGGGTCATTTGATTCTCCTGAACGAAAAACGCCGCGAGGCCCAGAGCATGCCCAAGGCCTCGCGGCGTGTCATCTGCTTAGCGTTGTGCCTGGGCGTTCAGTTCAGCAGCGGCCTGCACGGCAGGGTCCGGCTTCACCGGATTGGCCGGCCAGGCCTTGCGGTCCAGGTCCAGGTCGGGGAACTGGCTGGAGTCGAACACCGGGGTCTTGATGCCTGCGGCGCGCTGGTTGTCGTAGTCGTTCAGGACGCGCATGGCGATCTTGAACAGGAACGCCAGGGCGAACAGATTGACGAACGCCAGCATGGTCATGGTGATGTCGGCGAAGGCGAACACGGTGCCCAGGTTCTCGATGGAACCCCAGAAAATCAGCACCAGCACCAATGCGCGGTAGCCCATCAGCACCTTGCGGTTGTTGCCGACCAAGAAGCGCAGGTTGCTCTCGCCCAGGTAGTAGTTGTACATGATCGACGTGAACACGAACAACGCCAGGGCCACCGAGATGAACATGCGGCCCCAGTCACCCACCACTGCCGCCAGGGAGTTCTGGGTCAGGGCAATGCCGTCGCCTTCGAAGCCTGGGGTGTAGAAGCCGGACAGCAGGATCAGCAAAGCGGTGCAGGTGCAGATCACAAAGGTGTCGAGGAACACGCTGAACGCTTGCACCACACCCTGGGCGATCGGGTGTTCCACCGACGCTACGGCTGCCACGTTAGGCGCGCTGCCCAGGCCGGCTTCGTTGGCAAACACGCCGCGTTTGACGCCCATGATGATCGCGCTGCCCACCAGGCCACCGAAGGCCTGGTCGAGGCCGAATGCGCTCTTGACGATCGTCGCGAGCATGGCCGGCACATGGTCGAATTGCAGCACGATCACGTACAGGGTCACGGCGATGTAGACCAGGGTCTTGACCGGTACCAGCAGGTCGGCGATCGAGGCGATACGCTTGATCCCGCCGATGAACACCAGGCCCAGCAGCACCGCCAGCGCGAGGCCGGTGTAGGTGGTGTCGAGGCCGAAGGCGTTATTCAGCGAGTGGGTCACGGCATGGGCTTGCAGGCCGTTGAAGGCGAAACCGAAGGTCACCAGCAACAGGAACGCCATCACCATTCCCAGCCAGCGTTTGTGCAGGCCGTGCTGGATGTAATAAGCCGGCCCGCCACGGTAGGTGCCCTCGGCGTCGGTGCGCTTGTATAACTGGCCCAGGGAGCACTCGATGAAGCTCGAAGACATGCCCACCAGCGCGGTGACCCACATCCAGAACACGGCACCGGGGCCGCCCAGGGTCACGGCAATGCCGACGCCGGCGATATTACCGGCACCGACGCGGCCCGCCAGGCTGAGCATCAGCGCCTGGAATGAACTGAGTTGGCCGGAGCTGCTCTTGAGGCTGTCGCGAAACACCGAGAACATGTGGAAAAAGTGACGCAACTGCACGAAACGCGAGCGAATCGTGAAATAACCGCCGAGCCCGACAATGAGCACGATCAGTACTTTCCCTGAGAGGAAGTCGTTGATGACTTCGAGCATGGAGTGTTCCTCGCTGATTTTTCTAATGGCAAACGCAGGACGGTCCGACGCATCGTATGGCACCAGGCAGTGCACGACGTTCGACCCCAATCCTTTTGCGGGTGTTGTTATTCATGCGGTTTCGCGTTGTACCCGGGCCTCGTTACCGACGGCCGCAGACGCGAGAGGGGCGGCACTATACCTAGGCGAATGTGATCCGTCTGCCTGGGCCGATTAAAGGTTTCAGCCAAGCCGTTACAGGAGAGGTGGGTTTGCGGTGCGATATTGGATTTTTTATGGGCGTCATTTCACAACCTCAGAGCAAAAAAAAGGGCCTGAAGAACGAGCCTTCAGGCCCTCAAAAGGTGAGAGGTGTCTAGTCCCTCAACCTGGTGAGCGGTGCAACAAACACTTAGGCCTTCAACGGGACCAAGCGTGGAGCGATCATGTTTTCGGGGCGCAGGATGTCGTCGAGCATGGCGTCGTCGAGCAAGCCTTCTTCGCGCACCAGTTCCAGCACGCCGCGGCCGCTTTCAAGGGCGATACGCGCGATGCGGGTGGCGTTTTCATAGCCGATGTAAGGGTTCAGCGCGGTGACCAGGCCGATGGAGTGTTCCACCAGTTCGCGGCAGCGTGCTTCGTTAGCGGTGATGCCGACGATGCAATGCTCGCGCAGCATGTCCATGGCGCGTTGCAGCAGGCGGATCGAGTCGAAGATCTTGAACGCGATCAGCGGCTCCATCACGTTCAACTGCAGTTGGCCGCCTTCGGCTGCCATGGTCAGCGCCAGGTCGTTGCCGATGACCTGGAAGGCCACCTGGTTCACCGCTTCCGGGATCACCGGGTTGACCTTGCCGGGCATGATCGAGCTGCCTGGCTGGCGTGCCGGCAGGTTGATCTCGTTGATGCCGGTGCGTGGGCCGCTGGACAGCAGGCGCAGGTCGTTGCAGATCTTCGACAGCTTCACGGCGGTACGCTTGAGCATGCCCGAGAACAGCACGAAGGCGCCCATGTCGGAGGTGGCTTCGATCAAGTCGGCAGCCGGTACCAGCGGCTGGCCGCTGATCAGGGCCAGGCGTTGCACGGCCAGGGCCTGGTAGCGCGGGTCGGCATTGATGCCGGTACCGATGGCGGTGCCGCCCAGGTTCACTTCGGTCAACAGCTCCGGCGCCAGGGTTTTCAGGCGGGCCAGGTCTTCACCGAGGGTAGTGGCGAAGGCGCGGAATTCCTGGCCGAGGGTCATCGGCACGGCGTCTTGCAATTGGGTACGGCCCATTTTCAACACATGCCCGAACTCGACGCCTTTGGCGGCGAACGCCTGGATCAGGCTGTCGAGGCTGGCCAGCAGCGCGTCATGGCCCAGCAGCAGACCCAGGCGGATCGCGGTCGGGTAGGCGTCGTTGGTCGACTGCGCCATGTTCACGTCGTTGTTGGGGTGCAGGTACTGATACTCGCCTTTCTGGTGGCCCATGGCCTCCAGCGCGATGTTGGCGATGACTTCGTTGGCATTCATGTTGGTTGAAGTGCCGGCGCCGCCTTGAATCATGTCCACCACGAATTCTTCGTGGAAATCGCCGCGGATCAGGCGGGCACAGGCTTCGCTGATGGCCGCGTGCTTGGCTTCGCTGAGTTGGCCCAGTTCGCGGTTGGCGTCAGCGGCTGCTTGCTTGACCATTGCCAGGCCGACCACCAATTTCGGGTAATGCGAAATCGGAACGCCCGAGAGGCGGAAGTTATTCACCGCTCGCAGGGTCTGGATGCCGTAGTACGCTTGAGCGGGTACTTCGAGTACGCCAAGCAGGTCTTTTTCTGTGCGGAATGATGCAGCGGAGGACATGACGGAAATCATCTCGATATGGACCCGGAACTGGCCGGAACGCTGCGAATGCTAGGCTTGTGAGAGTTTTTGGGCCAATGCTGTTCAGCACTGGCCTATGCACAAACGGCATAATGTGGATGTGACCCGGTTACCATAACGGGCGTGTGTGCCAAAATGGTGCATTCCCGTGGAGGCAGTGATGAACCTTGAAAGCAAATGGCTGGAAGACTTCAGCGCCTTGGCGGCGACGCGCAGTTTTTCCCAGGCGGCGGAGCGGCGCTTTGTCACCCAGCCGGCGTTCAGCCGACGCATTCGCAGCCTGGAGGCCGCGTTGGGCCTGACCCTGGTCAACCGCTCGCGCACGCCGGTGGAGCTGACGGCGGCGGGCCAGTTGTTCCTGGTCACCGCACGCACGGTGGTCGAGCAGCTCGGTGAAGTGCTGCGCCATTTACATCACCTGGAAGGCGGGCAGGGCGAAGTCATGCAAGTGGCAGCCGCGCACTCCCTGGCGCTGGGCTTTTTCCCACGCTGGATCGCGCAGTTGCGCAATGAAGGCCTGAACATCGCCACGCGGCTGGTGGCGACCAACGTCGGCGATGCCGTGCATGCGCTGCGCGAAGGCGGTTGTGATCTGATGCTGGCGTTCTATGACCCGGATGCGGCGATGCAGATGGACGCGGAGATCTTTCCCTCGCTGCACTTGGGCAATACCGAAATGCTCCCGGTGTGCGCCGCCGATGCGGACGGAAAACCGTTGTTCGACCTCGAAGGCGAGGGCAGCGTGCCTTTGCTGGCCTACAGCGCCGGCGCGTTCCTGGGCCGTTCGGTGAACTTACTGCTGCGCCAGCGCGCCCTGCGTTTCACGACGATCTACGAGACGGCCATGGCCGACAGCCTCAAAAGCATGGCGTTGGAAGGATTGGGTATCGCCTGGGTGCCGCAATTGAGCGTGCGGGCGGAGCTGGCCCGGGGCGAATTGGTGGTGTGTGGCGGATCGCAGTGGCACGTGCCGCTGGAGATTCGGCTGTACCGCTGTGCGCTGGTGCGCAAGGCGAATGTGCGGTTGTTGTGGCGCAAGCTGGAAGGTGGGGCGGCGCAAAACACCTGAGCCCAATCTCGGGCCGAATGCAGGGCAAATGTGGGAGGGGGCTTGCTCCCGATTGCGGTGTGTCAGGCACTGGAAATGTCACTGATACACCGCTATCGGGAGCAAGCCCCCTCCCACAGGGTTTTGTGGTGATTTGGCTGACTCTTAAGTCAATAAAACCGCCACTTTGCACCGCTGGGCAGATGGTCGTCCAAGGGGCTGTTTATCTGGATTATTACGGTATACTGCGCGGCCTTCGGCCGGTCCAACCGGCCTTAATTCGTACACCAAGCCACGCCGGATTTCCCGCGTGGCTTGTTGTTTTTTGACGCGCCTGCGGGCGCCCAGAGAGAAGAGGCACGACGATGAGTGCATTGGTTGGCGTGATCATGGGCTCCAAGTCCGATTGGTCCACCCTTAGCCACACCGCCGATATGCTGGAAAAACTCGGCATTCCGTATGAAGTGAAGGTGGTTTCCGCCCACCGCACCCCGGACCTGCTGTTCCAGTATGCCGATGAAGCAGAATCCCGTGGCATCGAGGTGATCATCGCCGGTGCCGGTGGTGCGGCGCACTTGCCAGGCATGTGTGCAGCCAAGACTCACCTGCCCGTGCTGGGCGTTCCGGTGCAGTCGTCGATGCTCTCGGGCGTGGATTCGCTGTTATCCATCGTGCAGATGCCCGCCGGCATCCCGGTAGCGACCCTGGCGATCGGCAAGGCCGGCGCGATCAACGCCGCGTTGCTGTCCGCCAGCATCCTGGGCGCCAAGCATCCGCAGTTTCATGCGGTGCTGAAAAAATTCCGTGCTGAGCAGACAGACAGCGTGCTGGACAATCCAGACCCACGTATCGCCTGAGGTTGTTGACGATGAAAATCGGTGTAATCGGTGGCGGCCAACTGGGTCGCATGCTCGCTCTGGCGGGAACCCCGCTGGGGATGAATTTCGCTTTCCTGGACCCGGCGCCGGACGCTTGCGCGGCCGCCTTGGGTGAACACCTGCGCGCGGACTACAGCGACCCGGACCATCTGCGCCAGTTGGCCGACGAGGTCGACCTGGTGACCTTCGAGTTCGAAAGCGTCCCGGCCGAAACCGTGGCCTTCCTGTCGCAGTTCGTACCGGTGTACCCGAGCGCCGAAGCCCTGCGCATCGCGCGCGACCGCTGGTTCGAAAAGAGCATGTTCAAGGACCTGGGCATCCCGACGCCGGCCTTCGCTGATATCCAGTCCCAGGCGGACCTGGACGCCGCCGTCGCCAGTATCGGCCTGCCGGCCGTGCTGAAAACCCGCACCCTGGGCTATGACGGCAAGGGCCAGAAAGTGCTGCGCACTGTTGCCGATGTGGCCGGCACCTTCGCCGAGCTGGGCAGCGTCGCCTGCCTGCTGGAAGGCTTTGTGCCGTTCACCGGCGAAGTCTCGTTGATCGCCGTGCGCGCCCGTGATGGCGAAACCCGTTTCTACCCGTTAGTGCACAACACCCACGTCAACGGCATCCTCAAGCTTTCCGTGGCCAGCACTGATCACCCGCTGCAGGCGCTGGCCGAAGACTACTCCAGCCGCGTGCTCAAGCAGCTGGATTACGTCGGCGTGATGGCGTTCGAGTTCTTCGAAGTCGATGGCGGCCTCAAGGCTAACGAAATCGCCCCGCGCGTGCACAACTCCGGGCACTGGACCACCGAAGGCGCCGAGTGCAGCCAGTTCGAAAACCACCTGCGGGCGGTGGCGGGCTTACCGTTGGGCTCCACGGCCAAGGTGGGCGAGAGCGCCATGCTCAACTTCATCGGCGTGGTACCGCCGGTTGAGCGGGTAATGGCGATCGACGATTGCCATGTGCATCACTACGGCAAGGCCTTCAAGGCCGGGCGCAAAGTGGGTCACGCCAACCTGCGCTGCAAGGACCGCGCGACCCTTCAGGCGCAGATCCTCAAGGTCGAAGCCTTGATCGCCGAACAATAAGCCGCGCCGCCACGGGAACCATTAAGGCTCGGCGTCTCTCTGATTGCAGGATGCCGAAGTCTGACTAGGCTTTGGCATGTCTCATACCAATCAGAGGGAAATGCCATGGGTATTATCGGAACCATTTTTATCGGCTTGATCGTCGGCCTGCTGGCGCGTTTCCTCAAGCCTGGCGACGACAGCATGGGCTGGATCATGACCATCCTGCTGGGTATCGCCGGCTCCCTGGCCGCGACCTATGGCGGCCAGGCCCTGGGGATCTACCAGGCCGGTCAAGGCGCAGGCTTTATCGGCGCGCTGGTCGGTGCCATTGTGCTACTGGTGATCTACGGCCTGATCAAAAGGAAGTAACCAGCCGACAAAGTCCTCTGCGCTGCGCAGGCGCAGAGGGCTAGAATGCTCGCCACCTGAACTTGCCGAGCCTCTTCATGCGCCGTCTTTTGTTGACTCTCCTCTTGCTGGGCCCAGGCCTGGTACACGCTGGCGAACTGCCGGAAACCGACTGGCTGGACCTGATGCCACTGTCGGATCAGAAAGCCCTCGAGGCCATGCCCGAGATCGATCACAACTCCCCCGAAGCCCAAGGCACCTTTACCGATAAAGGCGGCTTGAAGCAGAGCAAAGGCTTGCCGGCGGTGATGTATTCCACCAAGACCGTGGCGGCCATGAACGGCAAGAACATCCGTATCGGCGGCTACCCGGTGCCGTTGGAAACCGACGCCAAGGGCCGCAGCACGCTGTTTTTCCTGGTGCCCTACCCAGGCGCCTGCATCCACGTGCCGCCACCGCCGCCTAACCAACTGGTGCTGGTGCGGTATCCGAAGGGTTTGAAGCTGGAGGATATCTATACGCCGCTGTGGGTCACGGGCACGTTGAAGGTAGAAAAGGTGAACAACGATCTGGCGGATGCGGCGTATGCACTGGATGCGGGGAAGGTGAGGGTGGTGAAGGAGTCGGATCTCTAAAATCACACCACAAATCAATGTGGGAGGGGGCTTGCCCTCGATAGCGGTGTATCAGTCACCTATGAATTGACTGAACCACCGCAATCGGGGGCAAGCCCCCTCCCACATTTTGATTTTCATCTACAGGGCGATAGTGGTGATGCTCACGCCGAGGGTGTGGCTTTCACCGGGTGCCAAAGCCACCACATCTTCCAGCACATTCGCCGTCTCGATGCACAGCATGCCCTGCCAGCCATCGTCGGCCATGTCATCGAAGGCCTTGGCGCGTTCGGTCCAGGGGTTCCAGATCACCGTCGACTTCGAACCCTGGCTGGTGAGTTGCACGCGGCGTCCCCAGTCTTTATCGACAATACTCAGTTCAGCCGGCGTATCCAGATAGATGCGGTCGGTCTCGGTGGTGAAGTGCAGCAGGCCGGATTGCTGTTTCTCGGCCCAGCCATCGGCGGTGTCGATGTACGCCGACCCGTCCAGGCCTTCGACCTGCACGTTGCGCACATCGCTGACGGCGAAGTAGGTGTGCAGCGCCTGGCTGAGCGTCACCGTGTCAGTGCCACGGTTATGGCTGGTCAGGTGGATATGCAACTGGTCGTCCAGCACCAGGCTCAGCTTCAAATCGACCGGATGGGGCCAACCAGGAAAGCCGCCGGCGGGTACCGGCAGCACAAGGTCTACCCGCAGCGCTTGGCCTTTCAGCTCGGTCGCGGCTAATGCCCACAGCGCCGTACGCACAAAACCATGGGCACCGGCCGGCTGATCGCTCTGGCGCATGGCCTTAACACTCTGCGGGTTGCGGTCGAATACGCCAAACCACGGCCAGCAAACCGGTACGCCGGTGCGGATGCCTTTGCCTTTTTTGAACACCGCTTCAGGATTCGGCCAGATCAGCGGCTGCTCGCCGTCGCGCTGGTAGCTGAAGAGATGCGCACCCTGTTGGGCCACCATCAATTCGGCGCCGTTGTGGCGGATACGCCAGCAGTCCAGCTCGTCGATTTTCACGGTTTCAACGTGGGGCGTCGGCATATCAAAGCACTCTCAGTGGCAGGCAATGGGGCAATTGACCGTCAAAACCCGGTGAGGTTTAACGCGCGCGCGATGGAACCGAGCGCGTGCGGCCACTACCATCGATGGCGACGAACACGAATACCGCCTCGGTAACCTTGCGCCATTCGCTGGACAGCGGGTCGTCGCTCCACACTTCGACCATCATCTGGATCGAGCTGCGGCCGATTTCCAGGGCCTGGGTATAGAAGGACAACTGCGCGCCCACCGCGACCGGTACCAGGAAGGCCATGCGATCGATAGCCACGGTTGCCACGCGCCCGCCTGCGACCTTGCTGGCCATGGCAGTGCCGGCCAGGTCCATCTGCGCGACCAGCCAGCCACCGAAAATATCGCCAAAACCATTAGTTTCACGCGGAAGCGCGGTGATTTGCAGGGCGAGATCGCCTTGCGGGATAGGATCTTCTTGTTCGAGTTCGATCATGCCGAGGGTGCCTCTGACCCGTGACGCTTCATGGGTATTTCAAGTGGATAGCCGTCTTCTGGAAAAACGTTTCAGCACCAACATACACCGCTCGATGCGTTTCTCGTAAGGCGAACTAAAGGGAAACTCTGCCAAATCGGCTGGATGGCGCCCAACAACGTTTTGGCACAGCAGCCCCTCAAGGCTGGGGTTCCTGCGCTTGCACGGGCGAGTATATCGAGACGCTGGCGCGACGACGACCACCTGAGGCTCATTTGGTCGGTAAATAGACGCTGTATCGGGGCTTTTGCGCGCAACTGTTCTCATGGCGCTGTGCTTTTTCAAGCGATTTGCTATCTTGCCAAACCCGCCGCAAGTCACAGGCGCGCAGTCCTTTACGATGACTACTATAAGAGAAGCCTTGCCATGTCCTCCGTGCCCGCAAGCAGCGCGCAACCTTCGCGCCCGCTGACCCGCAACGACTACAAAACCCTGTCGCTGTCTGCCTTGGGCGGGGCGCTGGAGTTCTACGACTTCATCATTTTCGTGTTTTTCGCCACGGTGGTCGGAAAACTGTTCTTCCCCGTCGACATGCCCGAATGGCTGCGCATGATGCAGACATTCGGCATCTTCGCCGCCGGCTACCTGGCCCGCCCCCTGGGCGGCATCATCATGGCGCACTTCGGCGACCTGCTGGGCCGCAAGAAAATGTTCACCCTGAGCATCTTCATGATGGCCGTGCCGACCTTGATCATGGGCCTGCTGCCGACCTACGCGCAGATCGGCCTGTGGGCACCGCTCCTGCTCCTGCTGATGCGCATCATCCAGGGCGCGGCGATTGGCGGTGAGGTACCGGGCGCCTGGGTATTCGTCTCCGAACACGTCCCGCCACGCCATATCGGCTACGCCTGCGGCACCCTGACCAGCGGCCTCACCGCCGGTATCTTGCTGGGTTCGCTGGTGGCCACGGCGATCAACTCGATCTACAGCCCGGAGCAGGTTTCGGCATTTGCCTGGCGTATTCCGTTCCTGCTCGGCGGCGTGTTCGGCTTGCTGTCGGTGTACCTGCGCCGCTGGCTGCATGAAACGCCGATCTTCGCCGAAATGCAGCAACGCAAGACCCTGGCCGCCGAGCTGCCGTTACGCGCGGTACTGCGCGACCATCGTGGCGCTATCGTGTTGTCGATGCTGCTGACCTGGCTGCTGTCGGCGGGCGTCGTGGTGGTCATCCTGATGACCCCGACCGTGCTGCAGACCGTCTACCACTTCAGCCCCACGGTGGCGTTGCAGGCCAACAGCCTGGCTATTGTCACCCTGAGCCTGGGTTGCATCGCCGCCGGCGCGCTGGCCGACCGCTTCGGCGCCGGCCGGGTCCTGATCAGCGGTTGCGCCTTACTGCTGGCCACGTCCTGGACGCTTTATCACAGCCTGATGGCCCATCCGGACTGGCTGTTCCCGCTGTACGCCTTGACCGGCCTGTTTGTAGGCACTATCGGCGTGGTGCCTTACGTGATGGTGAAAGCTTTCCCGCCGGTGGTGCGCTTCAGCGGCTTGTCGTTTTCCTACAACGTGGCCTACGCCGTGTTCGGCGGGCTGACGCCGCTGGCGGTGTCGCTGCTGATGAAGGAGAGCCCGATGGGGCCGGCGTACTACGTGGCTGTCCTGTGTGTGATGGGGATGGTGGTGGGTGGGTATCTGTGGAAGCGCGGGCGTTGAGCGAGTAGGAAGCCTTTTATGTACACGGAGGTACCTTCCAGTTGGATTTTTTACAGGGGGCGCCATGTGGAGAGTCTTGTCTGGCATTCTGATGCTGGTAAACGAGCTCCTCCCGTGAGCATGTTATCCAGAGCCATTGCTGCGTCGCGGCTGTTGATTACTTGGTATTCGACCATAAGATCGAGCAACCAAAGTGCACCGTGCACTTGCAGGCCGTCTCGAATTGCCTGGCGGCGGAGCTTCCCATCACCCGTCAGTAACGGCCTGCCGGTTACTTGTGCCAGCAGGTAACAGGAAACGTCCGCCAATGAGCTGTTGTTGTGTTCGACTTTGAGTTCTACGAGCTTTCTTACGCCGTCCTCATCGAATGATTCGACAAGCAGGCCCCGCGCGAGCAGCTCGTCACGGGGAAAGTCCTCCAGTTCGTGCATGACGAAATCAGTGCAACAAAGAGTGAATGGCAGTCTGAACATATGATCCAGCAATCCCGCGTTTCTGAAGTCAATCCAGATGTTGGTGTCGCTGATATAGATCAGGCTCATGCACTCTCCAGTGAGCCCAGAAAATTGGGATCCAGAGCCTTCACTGGACGACGCAGTAACTCAGCCGCTCGTGACTTGGTAATAAGACCCTCTGCCAACCCCCAAAATACCAGTGATTCGAAACGCTGAGGGGGTTTGCAAGGTAGCGGTTCAGGCTCCGCCTTTCGCCAGCCATTGCTGCTGAATTGAATAGTCAGGGACTTATAGCCACCTTCACCCAACAGGTTGAGGTCTTTCAAACGACGGAGCGCCGCATGCATGGATAGCCCGTATTGCCGTTTGACGATCAAAAGCTCACGGGGGTGAACACGTGATCGCTGATGGCTGCCAAAGTCTCCGGTGACACTTTTAGCGGGATAAAGAAAAGCCCCTGCAAAGCGGTGGCAGCAGTTTTCCTTATCGCGCTCGGACATATCATCTGGCAGGCGCATCACCCAATGTCCCAATTCATGGGCTGCAGTGAAGCGAATGCGCTCACCGGGTCGTTGCGCATTCAATGCAATCAACACGTGTTGGCCGTCATGAGTAGCGGCGCAGGCACCATCAAAATCATCAGGGCCGTTCAGCATCACCACCTTGATGCCGTGCTCTTCCAACTGCTCGGTCAGATGGGCGATAGGATCTTCACCGATGTCCCAATATCGGCGGAGCTCATCTGCCGCTCGTTCAGCTTCGCCAATAGACGATACCGACAACATCTGCGCAGGCGTTTTGGCAGTTTGGATGTCCACCGGGTCGAAGCACTCTTCAAGGGCGATGTAACGTTCCAGATGCTCTCGAATCTGCTCCTCGACCTGGATCTGCCGGTATCGCGGCATCTTCGCCAGCTTACGAAATTCCAGCGGAGCGAGTGGCAATGCCTGGGTACGGAAAAAATACTCCGGGCTCACCTCCAGCGCCTTTGCCAATTGCAAAAGGCGCTGGGAGTTGGGGGTACTCGACCCTTTTTCATATTTGCTCAGACCTTGCTTGGTTATATCGCCAAGACTGAGCGCGAGCGCTTCCAGCGACATACCACGCAACAACCTTGCGCGGCGAATTCGATCATTAATCATGTGAGATCTCCTTAGGTTGACAAGGCTATGCTTTTGCATTTTTTTGTCAACCCAAGGTCTACGTTGGATGTCCGAATCCCGGCGGGTGAGTTTGCGTTGGCGCGAGGGAGGTTAGTAAGGCCGGTTCCGAGCGACAACCCTAAATAGTTGTGGGAACTCTCTGGTTAACAATTACAGAGTGTTTCTAAACCATAGGCCCATGACGCTCATCTGCTCATGCAACCCAGTATTTCCGAGCGTTTGCCTCTCAAATGCCCGTCCTCTTCCAATACTGGCCTTTCATCTAATTGTCACATTCCAGACATAGAGTGTTCACACGGCCTACCGATACTTGGCCCCGATCCAACTATCCCTATCTGCTAGGAGTAAGGCATGAAACTGAAGCGTTTGATGGCGGCAATGACGTTCGTCGCTGCTGGCGTTGCAACTGCCAACGCGGTGGCTGCTGGTGTTGACCCGGCCATCCCGGCTTACGTGAAGACCACTGGTGTGTCGGGCAACTTGTCCAGCGTCGGTTCCGATACCCTGGCCAACCTGATGACCCTGTGGGCCGAGGGTTACAAAAAGGAATACCCGAACGTCAACATTCAGATTCAAGCTGCCGGCTCCGCCACTGCGCCACCTGCGCTGACTGAAGGCACCTCCAACCTGGGCCCGATGAGCCGCAAGATGAAGGACACGGAACTGGCGGCCTTCGAGCAGAAGTACGGCTACAAGCCAACCGCTATCCCGGTTGCCGTGGACGCCCTGGCAGTCTTCGTGCACAAGGACAACCCGATCCAGCACCTGACCATGGAACAGGTCGACGCGATCTTCTCCTCGACGCGTCTGTGCGGCGCCAAAGCCGATGTAAAAACCTGGGGTGACCTGGGCGTGACCGGCGATCTGGCCAACAAGCCGGTGCAACTGTTCGGTCGTAACTCGGTATCCGGCACTTACGGCTACTTCAAGGAAGAAGCCCTGTGCAAAGGCGACTACAAGCCTAACGTGAACGAACAACCGGGCTCGGCTTCGGTCGTGCAGTCGATCAGCTCCTCGCTGAACGGCGTCGGTTACTCGGGCATCGGCTACAAGACCGCCAGCGTGAAGACCGTGGCGTTGGCCAAGAAAGGCAGCACTGACTTCATCGAAGACACTGAAGAAAACGCCCTCAACGGCAAGTATCCGCTGTCGCGTTTCCTCTACGTGTACGTCAACAAAGCTCCGAACAAGCCGCTGGCTCCGCTGGAAGCTGAGTTCGTGAAACTGGTGCTGTCCAAGCAGGGCCAGGAAGTGGTGGTCAAGGATGGCTACATCCCACTGCCAGCCAAAGTGGCCGCCAAGGCCCTGGCTGACCTGGGTCTGAAAGAAGGCAACTAAGTAGCTGGGCGGGGTAAAACCGGCCTTCTGTAGGAGCGAGCTTGCTCGCGAAAGGCGACAGGGCGCCGCGTTTATTCAGAAACGGCGCGTTATCGTTGACGATCTTCGCGAGCAAGCTCGCTCCTACAGAAACTCCTAATTTTTTGTCCGCTGCCAGCTTTGCTACGCGGCGGATTTCTTGCGTCACTGCATTGTCATCTTTCTGTCATACAGGATCGCTAGGGTGTGCGCATGAATGATCTGGCCAATTCCACCATGACGACGACTTCTCCCCCCAAGCGCATTGATTTCAATACGCCTGAGCTGCAACGCAAGCGGCGCATTCGCGCGCTCAAGGATCGTTTCACCCGTTGGTATGTACTGGTCGGCGGTCTCGCTGTGCTGGCTGCCATTACCCTGATTTTCTTCTTCCTCGCCTATGTCGTTGCGCCGCTGTTCCAGGGCGCCTCGCTGACCAAGGAAGACGCGCTGACGCCCGCCTGGATGCAGGACGCCGGCAAGCCCTTGCTGATCTCGCTTGAAGAACAGAACCAGGTCGCCATGCGGGTTTCCGACAAGGGCCAGGCGCTGTTCTTTGAAGTCGACACTGGCGCTGAATTAAAGCGCGTCGACCTGCCACTGCCGGCCGGTACCCAGGTGGTGTCCATCGGTGAAGACCAGCCGGGCAGCCCGTTGGTGATCCTGGGTCTGTCCAACGGCCAGTCCATGGTGTTCCGCCACACCTACAAGGTGTCCTACCCGGACGGCAAGAAAACCATCAGCCCTGCGATCGAATACCCCTACGGTGAAACGCCGATCGTGTTGGATGAAGCCGGCCGCCCGTTGGAGCACGTCGCGCTCAATGCCACCGATACCTCCCTGGTGGTGGCCGGCTCGGCCGGTTCGCACTTGAACGTGCTGACCCTGAGCCGTGAAGAAAACATGATGACCGGCGAAGTCACCAGCGAGCAGAAGCGTGTCGAACTGCCGCAAATGACCGAGCCGGTGAAGGCGATCTTCATCGACCCGCGCCAGCAATGGTTGTATGTGATCAACGGTCGCGCCCTGGCCGATGTGTTCAGCCTGCGCGACAAGAGCCTCAACGGTCGCTACAAACTGCTTGAAGACGGCAATGCCGAAGTCACCGCCAGCACCCAGCTGGTGGGCGGCATCTCGCTGATCGTCGGTAACTCCAAAGGTGGCCTGGCCCAGTGGTTCATGGCCCGCGACCCGGATGGCGAGCAGCGCCTGAAGCAAATCCGGACCTTCCAGATGGGCACTGCGCCCATCATGGAAATCACGGCTGAGGAACGTCGCAAAGGCTTCACCGCCCTCGACGCTTCCGGCCAGTTCGGCGTGTTCCACAGCACCGCGCACCGCACCTTGCTGGTCGACCCGGTGGTCGACGGCCAGGGCGTGTTCGGCCTGTCACCACGGGCCAACCGCGTGATCGTCGAGGCCGGTGGCAAGCTGCAACCGCTACTGCTCGACAATCCGCACCCGGAAGTGTCCTGGAGCGCGCTGTGGAGCAAGGTCTGGTACGAGAACTACGACGAGCCTAAATACGTCTGGCAATCGACCGCTGCCAACACCGACTTCGAACCCAAGATGAGCCTGGCGCCGCTGACCTTCGGTACGCTGAAGGCCGCGTTCTACGCGATGCTGCTCGCCGCGCCGCTGGCCGTTGCCGCCGCGATCTACACGGCTTACTTCATGGCCCCGACCCTGCGCCGCAAGGTCAAGCCGGTGATCGAGTTGATGGAAGCGATGCCGACGGTGATCCTCGGCTTCTTCGCCGGCCTGTTCCTGGCGCCCTATGTGGAAGGGCACTTGCCGGGGATTTTCAGCCTGCTGATGCTGTTGCCGATCGGCATCCTGGTGGCCGGCTTTGTGTTCAGCCGCTTGCCTGAATCGATCCGCCTGCGCGTTCCCGATGGCTGGGAAAGCGCGATCCTGATCCCGGTGATCCTGTTCGTGGGCTGGCTCTCGCTGTACATCAGCCCGTACTTGGAAACCTGGTTCTTCGGCGGTGACATGCGCATGTGGATCTCCCATGACCTGGGCATTACCTACGACCAGCGCAACGCCCTGGTGGTCGGCCTGGCCATGGGCTTTGCGGTAATCCCGAACATCTACTCCATCGCTGAAGACGCCGTGTTCAGTGTGCCGCGCGGCCTGACCCTGGGCTCCCTGGCCCTGGGCGCCACGCCATGGCAGACCATGACCCGCGTGGTCATCCTCACCGCCAGCCCGGGCATCTTCTCTGCGCTGATGATCGGCATGGGCCGCGCGGTTGGCGAGACCATGATCGTGCTGATGGCCACCGGTAACACGCCGGTGATGGAGATGAACCTGTTCGAAGGCCTGCGCACGCTGGCGGCCAACGTCGCGGTGGAAATGCCCGAGTCGGAAGTGGGCGGCAGTCACTACCGCGTGCTGTTCCTCTCGGCGCTGGTGCTGCTGCTGTTCACTTTCATCATGAACACCCTCGCCGAGCTGATTCGTCAGCGTCTGCGCAAGAAATACTCGTCGCTTTAAGAAAGGTAGAAGTCTGTGAAACAGAACTCCCTGAATGGATGGTTCAAGAGCGGCGCCCCGGGCGTCTGGATCAGCGGTGGCGCGGTGTCCATCGCGGTCATCATGACCCTGGGTTTGCTGGCGGTGATTGCGGTGCGCGGTTTAGGCCACTTCTGGCCAGCTGACCTGATCCAGGCCACCTACAACGTGCCGGGCCAGGAAAACCATATCGTCATCGGCGAAGTGGTGCAGAAGGAAGAAGTGCCCCGCGAGCGCCTGAAAAGCGCTGGCCTGCCGGTGCCCGATGAAGGCCCGGAGTTCATGACTCGCGAGCTGATCAAGGTCGGCAACCGTGATTTGAACGGCAATGATTTCACCTGGATCGTCGGCGAATGGTTGAAGGACCAGACCAAACCGGTGCAGTTGATGACCATCGAGCGACGTGAGTGGGGTAACTTCTACGGCACCCTGGTCAACGTCAAGCAGGACGGCAAGGTCATCGCCGAAGGCGAGGCCGCGTGGCCGGAGCTGCAAGCTCGCGTAGATCGGGTCAACAAGCTCGCCGCCCAGCTCAAGAGCCTGGAAAAAACCGATATCGGCGCGATCAACGCCGGGCTGGAGCGCGTCCGCCTGCACGGCCGCAAGTTGGAACTGGAAGGCAAGCTCGACGCCGCCGCCCAAGCTGACATGGACGCCGACCGCGCCGAACTGAATGCCCGCTATCAGGACATCGAAGCGCGCCTGGCCGACCTGCACGCCCAGTTCAACCGCGACGCGCTGACGGCCCGTGACGGCAACGGCAAGGAAATCGAAATCGGCATCGGCAAAGTGGTGCACGCCTACCAGCCGAACGCTATGGGCACGATGACCAAGATCGGCTTCTACTTCAGCAAGGTCTGGGAATTCTTGAGCGACGACCCACGGGAAGCCAACACCGAAGGCGGGATCTTCCCGGCGATCTTCGGCACTGTGATGATGACCTTGATCATGGCGATGATCGTGACGCCGTTCGGCGTGCTGGCAGCGGTGTACCTGCGTGAATACGCCAAGCAGAACGCCCTGACGCGGATCATCCGCATCGCGGTCAACAACCTGGCGGGCGTGCCGGCCATCGTTTACGGCGTGTTTGGCCTGGGCTTCTTCGTGTATGTACTGGGTGGCTCGGTGGACCGGCTGTTCTTCGCCGAAGCCTTGCCGGCGCCGACCTTCGGCACGCCGGGCCTGCTCTGGGCCTCGCTGACCCTGGCGCTGCTGGCGGTGCCGGTGGTGATCGTGGCGACTGAGGAAGGCCTGGCGCGGATACCTCGCACCGTGCGTGAAGGGTCCCTGGCGCTCGGCGCGACCAAGGCGGAAACGCTGTGGAAGATCGTGCTGCCAATGGCCAGCCCGGCGATGATGACCGGCATGATCCTCGCCGTGGCCCGTGCCGCCGGTGAAGTGGCGCCGCTGATGCTGGTCGGCGTGGTGAAGCTGGCCCCGTCGCTGCCGTTGGACGGTAACTACCCGTACCTGCACCTTGACCAGAAGATCATGCACCTGGGCTTCCATATCTATGACGTCGGCTTCCAGAGCCCCAACGTCGAGGCGGCGCGGCCGCTGGTGTACGCCACCGCGTTGCTGCTGGTGCTGGTGATCGCCACGCTCAACCTGTCGGCGGTGTGGATACGTAACCACCTGCGCGAGAAGTACAAGGCGTTGGACAGCTAAAGCTATTAGCCACAAGCGGCAAGCTACAAGCCGCTTTTGCTCAAATCTTGCAGCTTGCAGCTAAAAGCTTGCAGCTACGAACGGAGTGAGACCATGCAACATGAAACCCATTCCCACGGCATCAACATGTCTGCCCTGGGTCGCGACAAGCAGAGCCTGAGCCTGGCCCAGGAAACCGTGGCCATCGAAGTGCCCGGCCTGAGCCTCTACTATGGTGAAAAGCAGGCGCTGTTCGACGTCAGCATGAACATCCCCAAGCAGCGCGTGACCGCCTTCATCGGCCCGTCGGGCTGCGGCAAGTCCACGCTGCTGCGCACCTTCAACCGCATGAACGACCTGGTGGACGGTTGCCGTGTGGAAGGCGCGATCAACCTCTACGGCACCAACATCTACCGCAAGGGCGAAGATGTGGCCGAGTTGCGCCGCCGCGTGGGCATGGTGTTCCAGAAGCCCAACCCGTTTCCCAAGACCATCTATGAAAACGTGGTCTATGGCCTGCGCATCCAGGGCATCAACAAGAAGCGCATCCTCGATGAAGCCGTGGAATGGGCGCTCAAGGGGGCCGCGCTGTGGGATGAGGTCAAGGACCGTCTGCACGAGTCGGCCCTGGGCCTGTCCGGCGGCCAGCAGCAGCGCCTGGTGATCGCGCGCACCATCGCCGTGGAGCCTGAAGTGCTGTTGCTCGACGAACCGTGCTCGGCGCTCGACCCGATCTCGACGCTCAAAGTCGAAGAGCTGATCTACGAGCTCAAATCCAAGTTCACCATCGTCATCGTGACCCACAACATGCAGCAGGCGGCGCGGGTGTCCGACTACACCGCGTTCATGTACATGGGCAAGCTGGTGGAGTTTGGCGATACCGATACCCTGTTCACCAATCCGGCGAAGAAGCAGACCGAAGACTACATCACCGGTCGCTATGGCTAGGGCTGGGGTGCTAGCCGCAAGCTTCAAGCGGCAAGTAAAAGCAGTTCAGTGCCACGACACCTATCAACTTGCAGCTTGTAGCTTGTCGCTTACAGCGTTTGCGGAGCAAACCCATGATTAGCAAAGAAGGCCTTACCCACCACATCTCCGCGCAGTTCAACGCCGAGCTTGAGGAAGTGCGCAGCCACCTCCTGGCGATGGGCGGCCTGGTGGAGAAGCAAGTCAACGATGCGGTCACCGCGCTGATCGAGGCCGACTCGGGCCTGGCCCAGCAAGTGCGTGAGATCGATGACCAGATCAACCAGATGGAACGCAACATCGACGAAGAATGCCTGCGCATTCTTGCCCGTCGCCAGCCGGCGGCGTCCGACCTGCGCTTGATCATCAGCATCTCCAAATCGGTGATCGACCTCGAGCGTATCGGCGACGAAGCCACCAAGATCGCCCGCCGCGCCATCCAACTGTGCGAAGAAGGCGAAGCGCCGCGCGGTTACGTGGAAGTGCGCCATATCGGCGACCAGGTGCGCAACATGGTGCGCGATGCCCTCGATGCGTTTGCGCGTTTCGATGCGGACCTGGCGCTGTCGGTGGCTCAGTACGACAAGGTCATCGATCGCGAATACAAGACCGCCCTGCGTGAACTGGCCACCTACATGATGGAAGACCCGCGCTCTATCTCGCGTGTCTTGAGCATCATCTGGGTGCTGCGCTCCCTGGAGCGCATCGGCGACCATGCGCGCAATATCTCGGAATTGGTGATTTACCTGGTGCGCGGCACCGACGTTCGGCACATGGGCCTCAAGCGCATGAAAGCCGAAGTTGAAGGCAATGCTGATCTTATCCCTAATGTTCCGGGCGAATCTGACGATAAGTAAGGTTGCCCGAGAAATTAACGCCCGGCCATTGGCCGGGCGTTTTCGTTTGCGGCGAGCGGAATTTATTGCGGATAGGGCCAAATAAGTCCTAACGTGACTGCAGAGTTTTGGCAAACTGCCATCAGTCAGGCGTACTGCCAGCAAGGTTTTATAGGATGAAGGGTCGATGAGCAAAGTCAGTGTGTTGGTGGTGGATGACGCCTCGTTTATTCGCGACCTGGTGAAGAAGTGCCTGCGCAATTACTTCCCCGGGATCCAGATCGAAGATGCGGTGAACGGCAAGAAGGCGCAATCCATTCTGATGCGCGAGTCTTTCGACCTGGTGCTGTGCGACTGGGAAATGCCAGAGATGTCCGGGCTTGAGCTGTTGACCTGGTGCCGCGAGCAAGCCCATCTGAAGGCCATGCCGTTCGTGATGGTGACCAGCCGTGGCGACAAGGAAAACGTAGTGCAGGCGATCCAGGCCGGTGTTTCCGGTTACGTCAGCAAGCCGTTCACCAACGAACAATTGCTGAACAAGGTCAAGCAGGCGCTGCACAAGATCGGCCGCCTCGACGCGTTGATCGCCAGCGCGCCGACCAAGATGAACTCGGCCTTCGGCAACGACTCCCTGAGCGCGCTGACCGGTGGCAAGCCTGATGCCGTCAAGCCGGCACCAGTTGCCGCCGCCCCGAGCAGAGGCCTGCTCAACAGCGCGCCTGTCACCGCCGCCCCGGCCCCTTCGCCTGCCGGCGGACGTGGTCAGGGCCAGTTGCGCCTGTCCAGCGGCACCCAGCAATGCGTGATCAAGGCGCTGAGCATCAAGGAGGCGTTGTTGGTGGTGCGTCGCGGTGAGGTCCTGCCCCAGGTGCTGGAAAGCGCCGTGCTTGACCTGGAGCAAGGCGAAAACGCTGAAGTGGCGCGCCTCAATGGCTACCTGCACGCGATCGTTGCCTACGAGCCCAAGCCCGACAGCGACTGGCTGCAACTGACCTTCCGGTTTATCGACCAGGATGCGCAGAAGCTGGACTACATCTCCCGCCTGATCGCGCGGGGCACGGCGCAGAAGCATTTCGTGCCGGGTGCTTGATCCAAAGGATGGCCAGTAACCAATGTGGGAGGGGGCTTGCCCCCGATAGCGGAGTATCAGTCACTGTATCGGGTGGCTGACACACTGCTATCGGGAGCAAGCCCCCTCCCACATTTGGTTTGCGTTCCTGCAGTCAGTCCAGCATTAGCACCTTGGCCAGCACGATCTTCGGCCCTTTCATCTTCTTGATGATGATCCGCAAACCTTCAACCTCCAGCACTTCTTCCTCTTCGGGCACCCGCTTCAAGGTGTCGTAGATCAGGCCCGCCAGGGTTTCGGCTTCGATGTGGTCCAGGTCGACGCCGAGCAGGCGTTCTACCTTGAACAGTGGGGTGTCGCCACGCACCAGCAGCTTGCCCGGCTGGTAGGCGAGGATGCCGCGCTCGGCCTTGCGGTGTTCGTCCTGAATATCGCCCACCAGCACTTCCAGCACGTCTTCCATGGTCAGGTAGCCAATGATCTTGCCATCGGCTTCTTCCACCAGGGCGAAGTGCGCGCCGCCTTTGCGGAACTGTTCCAGCAACTGCGACAACGGCATGTGGCGCGATACGCGCTCCAGCGGGCGGGTCAGTTCGGCCAGGTTGAACGACTCGGGGATATGGTCCAGGGCCGCCAGTTCCAGCAGCAGGTCCTTGATGTGCAACAGGCCTACAAACTCATTGCGCACCGCGTCGTATACCGGGTAACGGCTGAATTTATGGCGGCGGAACAGCGCGAGGATTTCCTTGAGGGGCGCGTTGAAGTCCAGGGTAACCAGGTCTTCCCGGGAGTTGGCCCAGTCCACCACTTCCAGTTCGCCCATTTCCACGGCGGAGGCGAGTACACGCATGCCTTGGTCGCTGGGGTCCTGGCCACGGCTGGAGTGCAGGATCAGCTTGAGTTCTTCGCGACTGTAATGGTGTTCGTGATGCGGGCCGGGCTCGCCTTGACCTGCGATGCGCAAGATAGCATTGGCGCTGGCGTTGAGCAGGTAGATCGCCGGGTACATCGCCCAGTAGAACAGGTAGAGCGGCACGGCGGTCCACAGCGACAGCAATTCGGGCTTGCGGATGGCCCAGGATTTGGGGGCCAGCTCACCGACCACGATGTGCAGGTAGGAAATCACGAAGAAGGCGGCAAAGAACGACACGCCCTTGATCACTTCCGGCGACTCAACGCCTGCGGCGCCCAGCAACGGCTCGAGGATATGGGCGAAGGCCGGCTCACCGACCCAGCCCAGGCCCAGGGAGGCGAGGGTGATGCCCAGCTGGCAGGCCGACAGGTAAGCGTCGAGCTGGCTGTGCACGGTGCGCAGGATCTGCCCGCGCCAGCCGTTGGTGTGGGCGATGGCCTCGACTCGCGTCGAGCGCAGTTTGACCATGGCAAATTCCGCCGCAACGAAGAAACCGTTGAGCAGTACCAGGACCAGTGCAAATAGAATCATGCCGAAATCGGCGAAAAGTGTAGCGAGGGTGATACCAGGGGAAGGGTCCATGATGGGGTTTTGCAGGTTCCGTATGTTCAATAGGGGGGAGCAGGCCTGAAAAGCAGGCGCAAGTCGGCCAATGTAGCGGCTGACGGGGCGCTTGCCTAGTACTCACTGCCGGGCGGGGCCTGGAATGCGCCCTTCAAGACACTGCAAGTCCAAATGTGGGAGGGGGCTTGCCCCCGATAGCAGGGTGTCAGTCAGCACATCTGATACTGATATACCGCTATCGGGGGCAAGCCCCCTCCCACATTAGTCTTGTAGCGTCTGCGGGTTATTCGTCGGTGCCGATCACCTGCGAGCGGGTCACCTGCGCGGGGGGAAAGTGGCAGGTAAACGTGCTGCCGTGTCCCAGCACGCTGCTGATTTCCAGGCGGGCGCGATGGCGCAGCAGCACGTGCTTGACGATCGCCAGGCCCAGCCCGGTGCCGCCGGTGTTGGAGTTGCGGCTGGAATCGACGCGGTAGAAGCGTTCGGTCAAGCGCGGCAGGTGCTTGGCGTCGATGCCGATGCCGGAATCCTGCACGCTCAGGTGCGCGCCGTGTGCGTCAGCCCACCAGCGGATGCGGATATTGCCGTTGTCCTGGGTGTATTTCACCGCGTTGAACACCAGATTGGAGAACGCACTGCGCAGCTCGCCTTCGCTGCCCTTGAGCAACACCAGCGGGTCGGCTTCCAGGGTAATGTGCTGGCCGCGCTCGCCGGACAGGGCCTTGGCGTCATTCTTGATGGTGTACAGCAGGCTCTGCACGGCCACGGGGTGGTTGTCCGACGGATAATCAGTGGCTTCAAGCTTGGCCAGCAGCAACAGGTCGTTGAGCAGGGTTTGCATGCGTGAGCCTTGCTGCTGCATTTGCTGCAGGGCGCGACTCCAGCGCGGGTTGATCGCCTCGACATTGTCGAGCAGCGTCTCCAGATAGCCGCAGATCACCGTCAACGGTGTGCGCAGTTCGTGGGAAACGTTGGCGACGAAGTCTTTGCGCATCTGTTCCAACTGATGGATGCGGGTCACGTCGCGCACCAGCATCAGGTGCTCGTTGTTGCCGTAGCGCGTCAGGTACAGCTGGATACGCACGCGGTCGTTGGTGGGCGAGGGGATTTCCAGGGCTTCTTCGTAGTTGTCCTGCTCGAAGTATTCCTTGAAGCGCGGATGGCGCACCAGGTTGGTCACCGGCTGGCCGCTGTCCTGGGGCGTCTTGAGGCCCAGCAGGGTCTCGGCGGCGCGGTTCCACCATTCCAGGTTGCCGTCGCTGTCGAGCATGATCACCGCGTCCTTGAGCGCGGCAGTGGACTCCTGTACCCGGTCGATCACCGCTTGCAGGCGCCCGCGCACCCGTTGGTCGCGGCGTTGCAGGTGGTAGATGCTGTCGAACACCTCGCCCCACAGGCCGTAACCGTCGGGCGGTGCTTCGTCGGGTTTGTGCTGGCGCAGCCATTCATGCAGGCGCAGCAATTGTTTGAGGGTCCAGCCCAGGTACAGGGCGATGCCGATGGCCAGGCTCCAGCCGTAATAACCACTGATCAGCCCGACCAGCAGGCAACCGGTGATCAGCAGGAGCATGTGGCGAATCAGGGTGCCATGCCAGTTTTGGTTCATGGAGCGTCCTTGGGAGCAGCTTTAAGTTTCAAGCTGCAAGCTTCAAGTCAGAGCGAGGCGGTTTTGTCTTGCCGCTTGTAGCTGATCACTTGCAGCCAGGTTTCAACCTTTGGTTGAAAACCGGTAGCCCGTGCCACGCACGGTTTGTACCAGATTCTCATAGGCATCGCCCAAGGCTTTGCGCAGGCGGCGGATATGCACGTCGACCGTGCGCTCCTCCACGTACACATTGCCGCCCCACACCTGGTCCAGCAGTTGGCCGCGGGTGTAGGCGCGTTCCTGATGGGTCATGAAAAACTGCAGCAGGCGGTATTCGGTCGGGCCCATTTCGGCCGGCTTGCCGTCGATGGTCACCCGGTGGCTGATCGGGTCCAGGATCAGGCCGTCGACTTCGATGGGCGCTTCGCCATCGGTCGGGCCGGCCCGGCGCAGTACGGCTTTGAGGCGCGCGACCAGCTCTCGAGGGGAAAAAGGCTTGGTGATGTAGTCATCGGCGCCGACTTCCAGGCCCTGGATCTTGTTGTCCTCTTCGCCCTTGGCGGTGAGCATGATGATCGGGATATCCCCGGTCAGTTCGTCACGCTTGAGGCGCCGGGCCAGTTCGATGCCGGAGGTGCCGGGGAGCATCCAGTCGAGCAGGATCAGGTCCGGCTTGCGGTCGACGATAATGGCATGGGCCTGCTGGGAGTTCTCCGCCTCCAGGCAGTCGTAGCCGGCCATTTCCAACGCAACGGCGATCATCTCGCGAATGGGCGCTTCGTCGTCAACAATCAGAATGCTCCTGCCAACCATGCTCGAAATCCTCTTGTCATTTAACTGTCTTGCGCCGCATTAGATAACGGAATTATTGCAGTCGTGTGACAGTAATTTAGACGCTTGGGCAATTCACGGCACTCTGGACTACCCTTTGGGTCCGAATCCTGACAACCACAAAAGGAAGGTTCCGATGACTTACAGCACGATTTCCTGGAAAGCCCTGCTGGTAGCGGCCGCATTGACGCTGCCGGGCGTGGCATTCGCCGCAGAACCTGCGATGACGAAAAATGGGATGTTGGTCGATCACAAAGGCTTGACCCTCTACACCTTCGACAAGGATGCCGATGGCAAATCAGTGTGCAAGGACCAGTGCGCGACCAACTGGCCGCCACTGAAGGCGGAGTCTACCGATATCAAGGCTGGCGACTGGACAGTCATCACCCGCGACGACCAGACCAGCCAATGGGCCTACAAAGGCAAGCCGGTCTACACCTACAAGGATGACAAGAAGGCCGGGGACAAGACCGGTGATGGCAAGGGTGGGGTTTGGCACATCATCAAGCCTTGAGGCTGTTGCGCTTCTAAGACCATCGGGGGGCAAGCCCCCTCCCACAATTGATTTGTGAACGCTTTCAAATGTGGGAGGGGGCTTGCCCCCGATAGCGTCAGAACAGTCACCGCAATCCTCTCATCGCAACCCGTAGTCAGCCACAATCCCCACGAAAATCGCCAACCCCGCCCAATGGTTGTGCAAGAAGGCCTTGAAGCACTTCATGCGATCCCTGTCCCGGGTGTACCAGAATTCCCAGGCAAAACAGCCCGCCGCCGCCAGCAGCCCGAGGTGGAACCAGCCGCCCAGCTCGAACCGAGCCCCCGCGAGCAACAGGCACACCAGCGCCAGCCCCTGCAGGGTGAGAATGATCACACGGTCAGCATCACCAAACAGAATCGCGGTGGATTTCACCCCGATCTTCACGTCGTCGTCGCGGTCGGTCATCGCGTAATAGGTGTCGTAACCCACCGTCCACAACAGGTTGGCGATGTACAGCAGCCACGCCTCGGCCGGCAGGTGGCCGGTCTCGGCCGTGAACGCCATCGGCATGCCCCATGAAAACGCCGCGCCCAGCACCACCTGCGGGTAATAGGTGTAGCGCTTCATGAACGGATAGCTCGCCGCCAGTGCCAGCCCGCCGAGGGACAGCAGGATGGTGCTGGCGTTGGTCAGCAGCACCAGCAGGAAGCTGACGCCCATCAACAGCGCAAAAAACACCAACGCCTCTTTCGAACTGATCCTGCCGCTGACCAGCGGACGTTGCTCGGTGCGTTTCACATGGCCGTCGACCTTGCGGTCGGCCCAGTCATTGATCACACAGCCACCGGCACGGGTCAGCACCACGCCCAGCACGAAAATCATGATATTGAGCAGCGACGGCGAGCCCTTGCCGGCGATCCACAGCGCCCATAGCGTCGGCCACAGCAGCAGGTAGATGCCGATAGGCTTGTCCATGCGCGTCAGCTGAATGAAATCCCAGGCCCTGGGGTTCAGGCGATTCAAGGATTTGAGTGCGCGTTGATACATCAGCGGTTCTCCGGATGGTCCTGCAGCACCTGCCAGAAACTCGGCAGGAAAACTTCCGCCACCAGCACGCTCAGCGAGCCACGATCAAAGCGCGAGCGGCGTGCCCACAGCCCGTCGGCCTGATCCGCCGTGGGTAGCCATGGCCCTGGGTAATGGCACACCTCGATCGGCTGGCGGGTAAAGGCGCGGTCGCAGAACAACAACTCGCCCAGCGACCGGCTGCCCAACTCATCCATATGCAAGCCGTCGCCCTGCAATGCATCGCGCGACGCGACACTGCGGGCAAATACCCAAGGCTGGCCATGCCCGCGCAAATACACCTCGCGCACCCAGCCGATAGTCGCCGGGGGCAGGTCCAGCGCCGCGCATTCATCGTCGCGCAACGCTTGCCAGCCCTCGAGCAGCGGCGTCACGCTGAAGCCGCTCGCGGACAGCCCCGTCAGCCGCCGCGTCAGCGAGCCTTCATCGAACAGCCAATCGAGGGTCAGGGGCGCAGGCATTGGGCTCAGCAGGCTCTGGGGCAGCCATCGGCAAGCATCGGAAGGGGTGATTGAGTGCGGCACGGCGAGTCAATATTGGCAGCAAAAGAGGCGGCGAGCTTACCATGACGACCTGAACTTTTGCCGCGCTGAACCGGCCGTTTGCGCCGATCGTGCTTGCATCTGCCGGCCGCGATCAGTACAAAACGCCCTGAGCCGAGCGGCAGCGCAGGTTTATCGACCGTCGGCCAAGATGCCTGGACCCTGAGGAAGCAAGTAATGAAGAAGTGGCAATGTATCGTCTGTGGCCTGATTTACAACGAAGCGGATGGCTGGCCGGATGACGGAATCGCTCCTGGCACCCCGTGGCAGGACGTCCCGGAAGATTGGCTGTGCCCGGACTGCGGCGTGGGCAAAATGGATTTCGAAATGATCGAAATCGGCTAATTCGAAGTTTACGAAACCTACTACAAGGAGAAAGGAATGAACGCACCTGTCGTGATCATTGGCACAGGATTGGCCGGTTACAACGTAGCTCGGGAGTTTCGCAAGCTCGACGGCGACACCCCATTGCTGCTGATCACCGCAGATGACGGGCGCTCCTACTCCAAGCCCATGCTTTCCACCGGGTTTGGCAAGAACAAGGAAGCCGATGGCCTGAGCATGGCTGAACCTGGTGCCATGGCCGAGCAACTCAAGGCGCAAGTGCGCACCCACACGCGTATCAGCGGCATTGACCCAGGCCACAAGCGTCTGTGGATCGGCGAGGAATCGGTGGCCTATCGTGACCTGATCCTGGCGTGGGGCGCAGAGACTGTCCGCGTACCCGTGGAGGGTGACGGCGCCGAGCTGGTTTTCCCGATCAATGATCTCGAAGACTACGCGCGCTTTCGCGCCGCAGCTGCAGGCAAACGCCGCGTGCTGCTGCTCGGCGCCGGCCTGATCGGCTGTGAATTTGCCAACGACCTGATCCTTGGCGGCTATGAAGTCGATCTGGTCGCGCCGTGCGAACAAGTCATGCCGACCCTGCTGCATCCGGCAGCGGCGGCTGCGGTGCAAGCCGGGCTGGAAGGGCTTGGCGCGCGTTTCCACCTGGGGCCGGTGCTCAACCGCCTGCTACGCAATGCTGACGGCCTCGAAGCCCATCTGTCTGACGGTGAAGTGATCCAGTGCGACCTGGTGGTGTCCGCCATCGGCCTGCGCCCACGCATAGATCTGGCGGCGGCGGCCGGCCTGCAAGTCAACCGGGGCATCATGGTGGATCGTCACCTCAAGACCTCTCACGCTAATATCTACGCCTTGGGCGACTGCGCCGAAGTCGATGGCTTGAACCTGCTGTACGTCATGCCCTTGATGAGTTGCGCCCGCGCCTTGGCCCAGACCCTGGCCGGCAACGCCACGGCCGTCAGCTACGGGCCGATGCCGATCACTGTAAAAACCCCGGTCTGCCCGCTGGTGGTCTCACCGCCTCCACGCGGCGGCGAAGGCGTATGGAGTGTCGAAGGCGAGGGCGCCGACATCAAGGCCCTGTGCCGCGACGCCAGCGGTCGCCTGCTGGGCTATGCGCTGACCGGTACCGCCGTCATGGAAAAACTGGCATTGAATAAGGAACTTCCGCCGCTGCTGGCGTAAATGTCGGTCGTTCTGTCGGAATCAGCCTCTTCTTACCTGTAGAAAGGTCGCGGCGAGGCTGGCGGAGCGTGCGAGGGCATGCCATCCTCACTCCCGTCTGCCGCAGAGTAGAGCCTGCGGCGCCTTGGCGCTGCTCCACCAGAGAGCAGCACGGACATAACAACAAAAAACCGTCAAAGAGGCTTCATATATGCGTAAACCAGATCTCGCAGCCGCCATCGCTGAAAAAGCCGATCTCACCAAAGAACAGGCCAACCGCGTACTCAACGCCGTTCTCGAAGAAATCACCGGCGCCCTGCACCGCAAGGACAGCGTTACCCTGGTCGGCTTCGGCACTTTCCTGCAACGCCACCGCGGCGCCCGCACCGGCAAAAACCCGCAAACCGGTGAGCCTGTGAAGATCAAGGCCAGCAACACCGTCGCTTTCAAGCCGGGTAAATCGCTTAAAGACAGCGTCAATCCGTAATAAGCGGGACCGCCCCAAGGGAGGCGGGATGGTATGAAAAAAAGGGCACGCCGACGGGATCGGGTGCCCTTTTTTTGGTCTTTGTGTTTGTGTGATCAGCTAAATTGAACGAGGAAGTAGCCCCCTATTTCGCCTTCTTTCATTTTTTTCGCTCGATTATCGGCAAATACATAACCTATGCCGCCACCGAATATACCTTCGTGACGAGCGCTTAATTTTGCGATATCGGCGTCGGTCAACTGAGCCAGGAAATAGTAGCGAGGGTTTTCATACAGAGGGTCTTGCAGCCATGCCGGGCGCCCTAGAACCTTGCTGATACCCACCCCACATTCCACGTCTTCCAGTTCTTCTTCCATTTGTTCGGGAGTCAACGGTTGCTGTGCGATGTACCTTCGCGGAATCGGGTCAGCCAATGTAGCGGGTGTGAGCTCAGCGGAAGCGAGCGTGTGAAGCAGGACACGGCTATGGCCAGTTTGAAGTGTCTGCATCTCGCTTTGTTGATGAACAACCAACTTGCGTACCGATGAGCGTGTGTAGGTTTCGTCATTTCGCTCAACGCTGACAAACACCGTCAGCGCCATTCCAGGTGGAATGAATGGCACGCTCAGGAACGTTGAAGTCATCATCATCACGGGCAGCATCAATTGCCCGGTTTGCGGGTCTTTAGGCCAGAGAGCGAGATCTTTCAGCCACGCGCCTCCACCTACCTGTCCAAGGCTATGATCCTGCTCTGAAAGAATGATTTGGTTGATGCCCATAGCGCGTGATCCTTTAGAAACAACCTTTTCGTTTGGCGAATGAGGTGGCGGAGCGCCTCGCCGTTCTGGCCTGTTGTTGCGTGATGATGCCGGTTTTGACCAGCGAGTTGTGTATGGCTTGAGACATGAGGCGAATTTCCAGCTTGCCGCGCTTGAGCATTTGGTTAGGGCCCATGCCGCGCGCGCGTCGCAAACGATTTTCCTCGGCATGTACCATGTCGTGATGCTTAGGTGACAACGCAATGGACGGGTTGCCCTTGTAGCGACGGCCTTTGGCAATACCTTTTTCTTCCAAGAATTTATTACGGACAATCTCGTGTGCTTCAAGCCCATCGTTCTTGTGCGCCTTGGCACCGTAACCTGCGACCTCACCTTCTTTTAGCAGTCCAAGCGGGTCGATCCACCCGGCTGTATTGGGTGCGTACTGATAGAGGTTATAACCCCCCGCTAACCCAATCGGATCCGGCGTCGTAAACCGTCCCACATCCGGATCATAAAACCGAAACGTGTTGTAGTGCAGCCCGATCTCCCGATCCAGGTACTGCCCCTGGAACCGCACATTCTGCTCTTCGATAAAATACGCTTCACGCACTTCTTCGACCGTGTTCCCCCATACCTGATACCGCGCCTGCCACACGGTTTTCCCGTCAGCTTCGGTCAGTTGTTCAGGCAACCCATTCAGGTCGTTGTGGTAGTACCGCACGCTCTGATGCTCGCCGGTCCCGTCCACGCGAGCAAGCGGTGCATAGCCGTCGTCTTCATAGATATAGAGGCTGGTCTGGCTGTGCCGATGTTCCTGCAGCAGGCGCAGGCCTTCCCAATCAAAGCGGGTTTCGCCCAACGGGTAGCCGTTGCTGTCCTGTTCGGTTTTAGCGATGCGCCGCCCGAGTGGGTCGTAGGTCATGTTCACGACCGTTTCGCGCCCGTCTTTCTGGCTACGCACCTGGATCAAGCGATGCTCGGCGTCGTAGGCGAAATATTGCACACCCTGCACAGCGCTGCGCTTTTCGATCATTCGACCGAAACCGTCATATCGGTAGCGTTTGTCCTGGTAGGTCAACAGCTTGTTGTGCACCACCAGTCCCGCACTGGTCGCCGGCCCGTCCAGCAGGTTCGCGGCAGCATCGTAGGCAAACGTTTCTCGCTGGCCCTGGGCGTTGTCCTGGCTGGCGATAATGCGTCCAGTCGCGTCGTAGTGCAGCAATTGGCGTTGATCGCGGTGTTTTTCCCGGTCGCGCTCCAGGCGGCCGATCAGGTTATCGGCCGGGTCGTAGTCGAAGTGTTTTTGCTGGGCGGCTGGCAGTTGCGTTGGCTGGCCACTGGGGCGGCGTATCCGCGAGCGCAGGCGGCCGCTGCGGTCGTATTCGCTGCGCGTGGTGATCTGGCCTTGGGTACGCAGGACTTCACGGTGCAGGCGATCGCGCTCGAAGTCGCTGATGACGCGGCCGTCGAGATTGATCTGATGCAAGTGGCCGCTGCCGTAGTACAGGCGATTGAGCCAACGGCCGTCGGGCAATTGCGTCTGGATCAGGTTGCCCAGTTCATCGTAGTGGTAGTTCAGGCTCCCGGCGGCGCTTTGTTCGGTGAGTAGTTGGCCGCATGGGTCGTAGGCGAAAGCCAGTGTCTGGGTGGTTTCGTCGTTGCCGGTAAAGGTGATACCGGTGAGTTGGTCCAACGGGTCGTAGGCGTATTCGGTGCAGCCATCACGGGTGTGTTTGAGCAGCAGGCGGCCAACCGCGTCCCGTTCGAGACGATGCACGATTGAAGGCTCAGGTGCCTGTCCGGTAGGCACGTACTCGACAGCGGCTACGTTATCAAGAAGGTCATAGGCATAACGTCGAGCGCTGCCATCGAGGTCTTGTTGCTCTACAAGGCGGTCGCATGGGTCCCAGGTAAAGCGGTAACTCTCACCGTTTTCATTGGTCAGGGTCTGGAGGTGCCCATAGGCGTCGTAGCGGAACTCAATCTGCCGGCCGTGGGCATCTATTCGTTGGCGCACGTGCCCGCGACGACCGTATTGGTAGCGGGTGGTTTGACCTGCGGCATCGATATAGCCGATCAACAAGCCGCTGGTATCGCGCAGGTACTGCTCGATGCGGCCGTCTGGCATTTCGCTCTGCAACAGCCTGCCTTGGTTGTCGTGTTGATAACGCTGCCGCTCACCCAAGGCGTCAATGACGACCTGCAAATGACCTTGGCGGTCGTACTCGAATGCTGTGGGGTACCCAGAACAATCGATATGCTGGATTAACTGTCCGGTTTCATTCCAGCGCAGGGTTTTGCTTTTACCCGTGGCGTCGATGATCTCCACCACCTGTCCAAACGTATCGTAGCGATACCGTGTGACATGCCCCAACGGGTCGATTTCACTGACGCAATTGCCCCGCTGGTCGTACTGATATTGCCATGCGTGGCCTGCCGCATCGGTCTCCACCAGCGGCAGCGACCAATGCTCCAGCCACAACGTTGACTCGACGCGCCCCAACGGATCCTGGGTGCTGCACAGGTTGCCGGAATCGTCGTAGCCGAACTGCCATTTGCCGCCTTGCGGGTCAGTCGCACTGAGCAACTGACGCTCGTCATTCCATTCAAATTGCCAGGTTTTCCCCAGGTTGTCGGTGTACTCGGTTATCTGGTACTGCGGGTTCCAGCGCCGTGTGCTGACCCGTTGCAAGCCGTCAGTTATGCGTGTGACGCCGCTCGGCAGGTCGTAGTCGAACCGGTACTCGTCACCTTCGTCAGTCCAGTGCCGCACGACGCGCCATTCGCTACCGTCCACGCAGTCCCATTGGTAATAGCAGCGCAGCCCGGTAGGCAGCTGGTGCTCGATCATGCGTTGGCCGCTGTCGTAGGCGAAACGGCGTTGCACGTTGGTGGCGTTATCGCGAACTTCGGCCAGATCGCTGCGGGCGTCGTAGCGGTAACTGACAAGAGGCTCTCGACTGTGATCGGGGTATAGCCGCTCGATGTGTTCCACCCGGGCAGGCCATTGCTGGCTGTAGCCCAGTTCGATGCGCACCTGGTCGAACGTATCTCGCAGTCGGCTCAGACGACCCTGGCTGTCGTAGTCGAGAAAAATACGGTTGTCATTACGATCCCCCAGCTGACTGAGGCGCAGGTGAAAGGGCGCGCCCGGGGTTGGCTCGAACAGCCGATAGAGGCCGTCGACGCTTTCGATCAGCAGTTGACCATTGGTGTTGCGCCGCACGCTCAAGCCTTCGCCGGCACTGAACACGGCGCCTCCCAATGGGATGACGCCCATGTCGATTTGTCGTGCCTGTTCGTCGGTATAGATCAGCCGCTCCCCGCCGTCAGGGTGTGCCTGGATCGCGGCAAACACCTCGTAGATCACGCTCCAGCCGGCACCGAACAAACCATTGCGGCGCTCATCCCGGCTGCTGTAGTAGCGTTGCCATTCGATCGGCAGCAGGCCTGGAAGAGCGAAGTCCAGGTCGTCTTCACCATCGAGGATTTTAGCGCCGGTTGAGCTATGCACCGGATTGGGCGAACCGACCACTGCCGAGGTAATGGCATTGGTCACCTGGCTGGTACCCCACGAAACCAGTCCGCCTACCACCATACACGGCAGCTTGCTGAAGAACTTCGAGCCGCCACCGCGCAGCATCAACAGTGCGGTCACCGCCAGCCCGACACCGGGCGTCTTGCCACTGCGGATCTCGCGGACCACCACCGGGCTACCGCCAATACGCACGTTGCTGGAGATCATCCCCGACTCGACAATCGATGCGTCGCAGGTACTTCGGTCACCGCTGCGGGCGGCCGGCTGGCCATTAATCGTGACCTTGCTGGAGCCTTCGGCAATGAACTGAGGTGGCATGGGTGGATGCTTGGTGCAAATCACGATGTCCAGCGGTTTGGGAACAGCACCCGGCGCAGGCACCGCCACGGTAGGGCGCCACATCTGCGAGAAAAAGCCCTTGGCCATGTCCAGGTAGCTGGCTTCCTCGGGAGTGCCGCCTTCGGCAGGTTGCGGGCTGACCGGGCCGATTGCGCCTGCGGCACGCGCAGCGGGTATGCCGTTGGTGAAGGTGTTATGTGAGCCGGTGGCAATAGTCGCCATCACGACCGGCGGAAACAGGGCATTGCCTAGCCAGTCACAGACCTTTGTCAGTCCCTTGTCCGCCCCCGTCTTGCTCATGCCGATGCCGACGATGATGCCCACCACTGCGCCCAGCACAAAGCAGCCCAGCCCGCCGGTGACGACGGTAATACCGGTCGCCGCCACCACGGCGGCTGTCGCGACCGCAGTAATCGCTATGTTGGCTGCGACTTCCAGTACACCGCCCAGAATGTCGGCCATCGCAGAGGTGTGCAGCAGGCCGTCGCCGAGACGTGCCGCCCAGAGTGCGTCAGACATGGAGGAGAGGCTTCAAGGCTGCGGATTCAGCAACAGGGTTTGTTTGATAGTCGCCCAGTGCGCATTTTCAGCGTCGCCCAGGGGCTGGGCTTTGACATAGCTCAGAGCAAGCATTTGCCGGGTACCCGGTATCACTAGCGCCAACTGATACTGATGTATGCGCTCGGCACCTTTGCTGAACTGGTTATGCACTTCGATGGCATCGATATCCTGCGCTGCGCCCACTCGCACGGCCTGGGCGGGTTGGTAGCGCAGGTCTTGCACTTGTTTCTGCAGCTTGGTCAGTTGTTCCTCGAAGTTGCTCTGCAGTGTTTCGCCATCGCTGAGAAGGCTGCGGCTGACGATCAATGACGTACCCAGGGCGGCAAACTTCAGAATATTGATGGAAGCATCCTGAACCTCATCGCTGGGCAGGGTGAATTGAAATTCATTGAGTCGATAAGTCATTAAACACAGTTCTCGTTATTGGCCGGAAGACGGCTTGGGGAACATGGAGTTGACGGCAGCGTCGATGTCGCCCTTGACCCCTTGGCCCATGGGGGTTGTACCGCCTTTACCGCCAATATTCAGGTGCAGTTTGCCCCCTGTATTAATTTCAGAGCTGCCTTCGGAGTACACATTGATCTGAACACCAGTGAGGTTGATCTGCCCGCTGGCATTGAGCTCCAGCACGCTTTTGCCACAGACCAAACGCAGGTTTTCGCCCACTTCGATCAGGTAGCTTTTACTGATGGCGTCTGTCTTGCTGAACCCCACCATGAGCATGTCGTCGTGCTTGACTGCGCGTACACGGTCGTTGCCGATGGTCACCACCTCGTCATGCCCAATACTCTTATTCCGGTCATGCCCCACCGAATGGCTCTCATCCACCTCCACCACGATGTCCTGATTACGCTCGGCATGGATGTACAACTGCTCCAACCCCTTCTTGTCCTCCATGCGGATTTCATTGAAGTTGGCCGGCGTGCCGCCTTTGCTGGAGCGGCTTTTCATGCCGCTCTGGGTCGCGTTCTCCGGCAGGTCGTAAGGTACGGTTTGCTCAGCGTTGTACACACGCCCGGTGATGATCGGTCGGTCCGGGTCGCCTTCGAGGAAGCTGACGATCACTTCCTGGCCGATCCGTGGGATCTGCATCGAGCCCCAGTTCTTGCCGGCCCAGGATTGCGACACGCGGATCCAGCACGAGCTGTTTTCGTTGGACTGGTCGTGGCGGTCCCAGTAAAAGTGCACCTTCACGCGGCCGTATTGGTCGGTCCAGATTTCCTCGCCCTTGGGGCCCACCACCAGTGCGGTCTGCGGGCCTTTGACGACGGGGCGGTGGGTGTTGGCCAGCGGGCGGAAGCTTTGCTGGGCGTCGATGCAGGTGAGGCTGCTTTCAAACTGCGCGCCGCCTGAGCCGCCGCCGCTTTCCAGGCTTTCCTGAACGATGTAGTAGCGACAGCCGACGATCAGGTATTCACGGTTCTGGTCCTGGCGGCTGAAGCCGGTGAGGCTGAACAGGTGGCCCGAACCCAAGCCACGGGCGTTGCCGGCGAACTCGATCTGTTCATGCAGGGTTTGCAGGGCTTCGATACGGGTGCGCGCGTAGTGTTCGCCGTCGGCGCTCTGCACGTAGGTGCCGGGATAGTCGTACAGCGGATAGTCGCCGGCGGTGTGCGGGCGCGGCATGGCCGAGCGCACGTCGATGCTGGCGCTGGGGCGTTGGAAATCGTAGTCGTTGAGCTCCAGCGACCCCGGCTGCACCTCCTGCGCCAGGTGCCAGTTATGCATATGGTCGCGTTCGCGCTGCTGCTCGTCCTTGGGGTAATACGGGATCGACGCGTAGCCGGGCACCGTGGTGTGGGCGCCGTAGGCGTCGGCCAGCACCAGCACGTGACGGTCCTGCTCGTGGCGGAAGAAGTAGTAGATGCCTTCCTGTTCCATCAGGCGGCTGACAAAATCGAAGCTGGTCTCGCGGTACTGCACGCAGTATTCCCACTCGCGATACGGCCGGCTCAGGGCATCTTCGAAGTCGGAAAAACCCAGGTCGCGGAACACCTGCTTGATGATCTGCGGGATGCTCAGGTTCTGAAAAATCCGGCAGTCGGAGGTGCGGCTGAGCAGCCACAGCCAGGGGCGCAGCGTCACCTGGTAACTGGCGAACTGGCCTTGGTCGATGTTCTGGCTGCAGCGCGCGACGATGCCGTGAAAGTGCCGCTCGCCACCGTCGGCCAGTTGCAGGCCGACGCTCATTGGCTTGCCCAGCAACTGGTTGAGGTCGATGTTGGCGTCCAGGGACGTCAGTTGCAGCTCATAGTTGAACAGCCTTCCTAACTCTTCACCGCCACCCATTTCATTGAGCAGCAGCACATCCGGCCCGAGAGGGCTGGTGATTTTGGCCAGGCGTGAGGCTTGGTTGAATAGCATCGGTTAACCTGTAAATGACTAAATAACTGAAGAAACCGAATCCAAATGTGGGAGGGGGCTTGCTCCCGATAACAGTGTGTCAGTTGATACATTGGGTGACTGGTGCACCGCTATCGGGAGCAAGCCCCCTCCCACATTTTGAGCAGTATTTCGTCAGGTTAATCGCTGAAGTCGTAGTGCAATTCATTATCCCGGCTGCTGATGCGCACCCCCGCCAGCGCCTTGCCTTCGAGCATGCGCGTGAGGAATTCACGGCTCATGTCCGGCAGCAGGCTGTTGGTCAGGATGGTGTCGATCATGCGCCCGCCGCTTTCGGTTTCGGTGCAGCGTGAGACGATCAGGTCGACCACCGCGTCGTCGTAGTCGAAGGCGACCTTGTGGGTATTCTCCACGCGCTTCTTGATGCGGTTCAGTTGCAGGCGAGTGATCGCCTTGAGCATCTCGTCGCTCAGCGGGTAATAGGGAATGGTTACCAGGCGGCCGAGCAGCGCGGGTGGGAAAATCTCCAGCAGCGGCTGGCGCAGGGCCTTGGCGATTTCCTCGGGCTCGGGGATGTTCGCCGGGTCTTTGCAGACGCGGGAAATCAGCTCGGTACCGGCATTGGTGGTCAGCAGGATCAAGGTGTTCTTGAAGTCGATCACCCGGCCTTCGCCGTCTTCCATCACGCCCTTGTCAAACACTTGGAAGAAGATTTCATGCACATCCGGGTGGGCTTTTTCCACCTCGTCCAGCAGCACCACGCTGTAGGGTTTGCGCCGCACCGCTTCAGTCAGCACGCCGCCTTCGCCATAGCCGATATAGCCCGGTGGCGCACCTTTGAGGGTGGAAACCGTGTGGGCTTCCTGGAATTCGCTCATGTTGATGGTGATCACGTTCTGCTCGCCGCCGTACATGGCTTCGGCCAGGGCCAGGGCGGTTTCGGTCTTGCCCACACCCGAGGTGCCTGCCAGCATGAACACGCCAATCGGCTTGCTCGGGTTGTCGAGGCCGGCGCGGGAGGTCTGGATGCGCTTGGCAATCATCTGCAGGGCGTGGTCCTGGCCGATGATGCGTTTCTTGAGGTGCTGGTCGAGGTTGAGTACGGTTTCCAGTTCGTTGCGCGCCATGCGGCCCACCGGAATACCGGTCCAGTCGGCGACCACCGAGGCCACGGCCTGGTAATCCACGGTGGGCAGGATCAACGGGGTTTCGCCTTGCAGGGCGCTGAGGCGCTGTTGCAGGTCCACCAGTTGGGCGCGCAATTCGTCGTTGCCGCTGTCGACTTCGCCGATTTTTTCACGCAGCGTCGCGCGGGTGGCGAGCAGCTCATCCACCAAAGCTTTCTCGTCGGCCCAACGGTTTTCCAGAGTGGCCAGACGCTCACGCTCGGCGCTCAGCAACGCTTCGCTGTTGGTTTGACGCGCGCCAATCGCAATGCCGATCGCATGTTCTCGAGCGATGATTTGCAGTTCGGTTTCCAGCGCTTCGATACGGCGGCGGCTGTCGTCCACTTCGGCAGGCACCGCGTGCAGGCTGATGGCGACGCGGGCGCAGGCGGTGTCCAGCAGGCTCACGGATTTGTCTGGCAACTGGCGCGCGGGGATGTAGCGATGGGACAGCTTCACCGAGGCTTCCAGGGCTTCATCGAGAATCTGCACCTGATGGTGTTTCTCCATGGTCGAGGCTACGCCGCGCATCATCAGCAGCGCTTTGTCTTCCGACGGCTCGGCAACTTGCACCACCTGGAAGCGGCGGGTCAGGGCCGGGTCTTTTTCGATGTGCTTCTTGTACTCGGCCCAGGTCGTGGCGGCCACGGTACGCAAGGTGCCACGGGCCAAGGCAGGCTTGAGCAGGTTGGCCGCATCGCCAGTACCGGCAGCGCCACCGGCACCGACCAGGGTGTGAGCCTCGTCGATAAACAGGATGATTGGCTTGGCCGAGGCCTGCACGTCTTCGATGACTTGGCGCAGGCGCTGTTCGAACTCGCCTTTCATGCTCGCGCCGGCTTGCAGCAAGCCCACGTCGAGGCTGCGCAGTTCCACGTCCTTGAGCGCCGGCGGTACATCGCCGGCGACGATGCGCAGGGCGAAACCTTCGACCACGGCTGTCTTGCCCACCCCGGCTTCACCGGTGAGGATCGGATTGTTCTGGCGCCGACGCATGAGGATATCCACCAGTTGGCGAATCTCTTCATCACGCCCCACGATCGGATCGAGCTTGCCGCTGCGCGCCTGTTCGGTCAGGTCGACGGTGAAGCGCTTGAGCGCTTCCTGCTTGCCCATCGCGCTGGGGGCCATGGCGCCGCTGGCTTCGCCGGGAACACCGGCATTGAAACCATCGCTGGCGCCGAGGGCATTCTCGGGTGAGTCGCCGACGTATTCATCAAAGCGCTCGCTCAGGGCCTCGGGCTTGATCTTGTCGAACTCGGCCGACAAGCCCAGCAGCGCATGGCGCAGGCTCGGGGTTTTCAGGATGCCCAGCACCAGGTAACCGGTGCGCACCTGGCTTTCGCCGAACATCAGGCTGCCGTACACCCAACCGCGCTCCACGGCTTCTTCCACATGGGACGACAGGTCGGTGATCGAGGTCGAGCCACGCGGCAGGCGGTCCAGGGCTTCGGTGAGGTCGCGGGCCAGGCGCGCCGGCTCCACGTTGAACTGGCGGATGATGCGGTGCAGGTCCGAATCCTGCAGTTGCAGCAACTGGTGAAACCAGTGGGCCAGTTCCACATACGGGTTGCCCCGCAGTTTGCAGAACACGGTGGCGGCTTCGATGGCCTTGTAGGCCACGCTGTTGAGTTTGCCGAACAGTGCGGCGCGACTGATTTCACCCATGCTCTGGATTCCTTGAGGTGGTGGCGTGATCGGCGTAATGCCGTGCCAGGATTAGGTCGTTGGCGTCATGCGCAGGTTGGCCGAGCCAGGTGTTGAAGCCCAGGCGGAACTGGCCGTTGAGTTGCAGCGCCGGGACTTCGGGTTGTTGCAGAACCAGGTTCAAGTCCCAGTCCAGTTCATGGCCCAGGTACTCGGCGACCCACGCCACCAGCTCGTTGAACGGCTGGTGGCCGGGCAGCATGCCCATGTAATCGTCGAGTTTCAGCGGCCCGAGGCGAATGCGGAATTTGTGCTGGCGGTCCCACACATGGCTGCCCAGGCAAAAATCCACGCCGAGCCGGTTGGCGCTGACGCCGACGCGGCTGCGTTCGGGCAATTCCAGCCACTGGCCGACGTATTCTTCGATTTCCACCGGCAAGCTGAAGTACTCGCTGAGGATGGCCTTCAAGCCATCCGGGTAACGGGTCTGCGCCGACAGGTGGCCGCTGTAATGCAGCTTCGCCGTGTCGGGGATCAAGCCCTGGTTGAGCAAGCTCGGCATGCCGCGGCCACTCAAGGCGGCGAGGCGTGCGGACCAGTAGTCATCATCCGGGCGGTCATGGCTGACCGTCGGGCGTGCCTCGGCCCAGGCCCGGTAGAACAGGGTCAGCAGGCGATGGTGGAACACATCCAGGAACTGTTTGCTGGTGCTGTCGGCATTGTTGCGCTGGCGCTCGCGCACGTACTCGGTGATATGCAGCGGCAGCGGGCCGTTGGGGCCGCCGAGGCCGAAGAAGAACTGCTCCAGCCGCGCCGGCTTGCCATCAGTGCCGGGGACGACCGAGGCCAGCGTGGCCGGGGCGAAGGTGCAATCGGCCTGTTGCCCCAGGCGCAGCGGGTCATCCGCCAGGCGCAGGGAATGGCCCAGGCGCGGCAGGTCTGGTGATTCGCACTCGATACGCCGCAGCGCCTGGAAGAAGTCATATTCCCAGGGCTCCTGGTGCATCGCGTCCAGGGTACTCACAGGGTCGGACGACGTCCGGGCTTGGCTTTCCATCGCATGATCTCGCCGCGTTCGGTGGTACGGATCACCGTCTCGGTAAAACTGTTGATCGACACGTAGCGTGCCAGGAAGCGTTCCAGCACCGCACCAAGCAGGAACACGCCGGTGCCGCGAAACGCGTTTTCATCGAATTCCAGGGTGATCTCTAACCCGCGGCCAAACACAATCGGGCCCGGCATTGACAGGCGTCGGGTCACCGCCTTGCTGCTGACGTCGCGCAAGCCTTCGATCTGCAATTGCAGGGCGGCGTCGTTGCTGTCGCCGTACAGGCGCAACAGCTCACGCAAGGCACCGGCGCCCTGGCCCTGTTCGCTTAAGGAAAGGTAGTTGAGCGACAACTGGCTGATCAGCCGCCAGGCCTTGGCATCGTGGGCATGGCTGGGGCGCGGGCGGCTGGGACCTGCGACGCACCGCACCGAGAGCACTGGGGCGCTGTCGGCCAGGGTGAAATCGGTCTTGCCGTTGCCCACGCTCATGAACAGCGGCAGGTCGCGGTTGGTGCACAGTGCGGTCACGCCCAACTGGCGCAGATCATGGCGGTACGGTGCTTGCCGGCTGTCCACCAGGCTGACGAAGGTTTCGCTGCCCACATAGGTGGAACGCGGGCCGTTGCGGCGCTGGTCGCTGGACAGCACACGCGGTTCGCGGCGCACCGTGTAATAGGCTTGGTCGCGGCCGTAGCGGGAGGGATCGCGCACCGCGTAAAACGGCAAAAATGGCTGCTCCGGCCCGGTGCCATGGCCGGTGATGCCGCTCAACGAATGAATCTCGAAATCCATCGGCCGCGTGCGGTCGGCGATCACATGGTGTTCGTTGACCCGGTCGGACAGATGGATGCGGTCCACGCGCTTGGGGAACAGGTTGATCGCCGGCGTGCAGAACGGCAGGAACTGCGCCGCGCCGACGCTGCCCTCCAGGCTCGGTTCGTGACGGTCGAACAGCACAATCAGTTCCAACTCCTGGCCGTCGCAGCGTTTGACCGCACGGCTCAGTTCGGCGAATTCAACGAACAGGAAGCGGTGGGGCAGGGCGAAGTATTCCTGCAACAACCGATAGCCCTGGAACGCACGCGCTACCACCGGCATGGCCGCGTCGGCATCGTCAAAGCCCCGTGAGCGCAAGGCGTCCTGAGGCAAGCGCTCAACCCAATCACCGCCGGGCTTGCGTGCGAACACCGCACAGGCGTTGCCCAGCAATTGTTCATAGAGGCGGAACGGTTGCTCATCGGCGCCGCTGAGGTACAGCGGCAGGTTATCCAGGTCGAGGCTGTTGAATGGCAACTCGGCGCCGGTGCGCAGGGTCAGGCGCAAACCGGCCTTGGCTTTCGGTTCGCTGGCGGCCAGGCGGCCGAGCACGGCGGCAGGGTTGCCGAAGTATTCAGCATTGCTCACCTGCAACGGCCACAGCGTCACCGGGTGCGCGGTGCGGTACTCGCAGCAGGTCTGGGTTTCACGGCCCAGGGCGGCGCGCAGTACCGTGTCGCGGGGCAGGGGGAAGCCGCTGGCGAGGGAGCCTTCGTCGGGGTCGGTCTGCAGTTGCACCACGGTCATCGACGGGGTGGGCGCCAGGTAATGCGGGTAGGCGATTTCCAGCAGGTTGTGGGTGAAGGTCGGGTACTCGGCGTCGAGCTTGAGCTGCACGCGGGCGGTGAGGTAGGCAAAGCCCTCGAGCAGGCGTTCGACGTACGGGTCGGCGCAGTCCATGCCGGACAGGGTCAGCCGACTGGCGATCTTCGGGTATTCCTTGGCGAACTCGGCGGCGCTTTCGCGCACGTGGTGCAATTCCTGGTTGTACAGCTCCAGCAGGCGCGGGTTCATGGGCGCCTCCGTTGGTCGGCGTTCACTACACGCACATGGCCGGACTCCAGGTCCAGGTCGGTTTGCAGCAGCAGGCGCAACGGCACCGGCTGGGCCCACAGGTCGCCTTCGATCTCGAAACTCAAGGCGTTGTGGTTCATTTCACCCTGGCCGACGCGGGCTTTGACGCGCAGCGTGTGGCGCAGGATGCGCGGCTCGAACGTCGCGATGGCTTGGTAGATCAGCGCTTCCAGGGCCTTGATGTCCACGCTGGAAACGCTGTTGCCCGCCAGCGCCGGCAGGCCGTAATTGACCACCGAGGTGCCGGCCGGGGTGTGCAGCGTGGCATCGGCATCGAGCAACGACGTGGTGTTGAGCAGCCACGCCAGGTCGCGTAATACCGAGGCTTTCAATTGGGTCAGGGACAGCACGCGTTTGTCGGCGCTTTCCTTTGGATTGGTTGGGTCGTCGTCGGTCAGCCGGTCCAGCAGGGACGGTTGCAGACGGTCGCGGGAAGCGATTTCAGTTACCACCAAAGCAGCTCCACGGACGGGTTGCGAGAGGAACATAAGGTTTGCGACCGTGGCGTGAAACCACGGTCACAAGGGCTATCAGCGCTTGGTGTTGGAACGGATGTTCCAGCCAAACTTGATCGCGCCGCCGTCTTTGGTGCCGTCGGCTTTCTGCGGCTGGTAGTCGACCATCACTTGGGCGAAGTTCAGGGTGACGTTCTCGGTCAGGCGGTCATCGGTGCCTGAACCGCCGGTGCTCAGCGAGGTCACCAGGACTTCTTCCAGGTTGATCACCATGTACTCGACCTGGCTTTCGCCACCGGCCTTGCGCACGGTCAGCTTGACCTTGTCGATGTGCTTGCCGCTGGCGCAGTGCATCATCAGGTTCGGCGACGCCTTGTCGACGTATTTGGTCAGCGACAGGTCCTGGATATTCACCTTGCCCGCGCCGCCGCCACCGCCCACATGCATGTTGCCGGACTGGGCCATGCCCCAGCTCCAGTTCAGCACGTCGATCTCGTCCTTGTGGGCCTTGTCCATGGACTCGCCCTTGATGTCGCCGATCTTGATGAAAATATCAACAGCCATGTTTTCTCCCTGTGTGGCCCTGGCCACTTGATTTGGTGATCGTTCCCACGCTCTGCGTGGTAACGCATCCTGTGACGCTCTGCGTTACTGGGACGCAGAGCGTCCCCGGGCGGCATTCCCACGCGGAGCGTGGGAACGAGCGAGTTACTTAAGCACTCTTGGCCGAAGGCAGCTTCGATACCAAACGCAACGACACCGTCAGCCCTTCGAGCTGGTAGTGCGGACGCAGGTAGAACTTGGAGTTGTAGTACCCCGGGTTGCCTTCCACTTCTTCCACGATCACTTCGGCGGCTGCCAAGGGATGCTGGGCCTTGGTGGTTTCGGTGGAGTGCGCCGGGTCACCGTCGACGTAGTTGAGGATCCAGTCCTGCAACCAGCGCTGCATTTCGTCCTTCTCTTTGAAGGAGCCGACCTTGTCGCGCACGATGCACTTCAAGTAGTGCGCGAAACGGCAGGTGGCGAACAGGTACGGCAGGCGCGCGGCCAGGTTGGCGTTGGCGGTAGCGTCCGGGTCATCGTATTCGGCCGGTTTCTGCAACGACTGGGCGCCGATGAACGCGGCGAAGTCGGTGTTTTTCTTGTGCAGCAGCGGCATGAAACCGTTCTTCGCCAGTTCCGCTTCACGGCGGTCGCTGATGGCGATTTCGGTCGGGCACTTCATGTCCACGCCACCGTCGTCGGTCGGGAAGGTGTGGGCCGGCAGGTTTTCCACTTCACCGCCGGACTCGATGCCACGGATGCGCGAGCACCAGCCGTAGTGCTTGAACGAACGGTTGATGTTCACCGCCATCGCGTACGCGGCGTTGGCCCAGGTGTACTTGGAGCTGTCGGCACCGTCGGTGTTTTCTTCGAAGGCGAAGGCTTCCACCGGGTCGGTCTTGGCGCCGTACGGCAGGCGCGCCAGGAAGCGCGGCATGGTCAGGCCGATGTAGCGCGAATCTTCCGATTCACGCAGCGAGCGCCAGCCGGCGTATTCCGGGGTGGTGAAGATCTTGGTCAGGTCGCGCGGGTTCGACAGTTCCTGCCACGAGCCCATGCCCATCACGGTCGGCGAAGCCGCAGCGATGAATGGCGAGTGCATGGCGGCGCAGACTTTCGACAGCTCGCCCAGCAATTCCACATCGGGCGGCGACTGGTCGAAGTAGTAGTCGCCTACCAGGCAGCCGTAAGGTTCGCCGCCGAACTGGCCGTATTCTTCTTCGTACATCTTCTTGAAGATCGGGCTCTGGTCCCACGCCGTGCCTTTGAATTTCTTCAAGGTCTTGTGCAGGTCCGGCTTGGAGATGTTGAGCACGCGAATCTTCAGCTGCTCATCGCTCTCGGTGTTGTTGACCAGGTAGTGCAGGCCACGCCAGGCGCTTTCCAGCTGCTGGAAATCCTGATGGTGGATGATCTGGTTGACCTGGGCGGTGAGCTTGGCGTCGATGGCGGCGATGATCGATTCGATCGACTTGATCGCGTCGTTGGACACCAGGTCGGTTTGCGCCAAAGCCTGTTCGGCCAGGGTGCGCACGGCGGTTTCCACGGCTTCGCGGGCGCGCTCGGTCTTAGGCTTGAATTCTTGCATCAACAGCGAGGCGAACTCGCTGGTTTCTTCGGTGGCGCCCAGGTTGGACGCGCCTTCGCGAACGGTATTGTCAGTCATGCTTACTGCTCCCCTGCAGGCTTGGGCGCACTGGCAAGTGCCTGGAGCAGTGCCGGGTCCTTGATCGCCTTCATGATGATTTCTTCGGCGCCGGTCTTGCCGTCCATGTAGGTCAGCAGGTTGGCCAGTTGGGTGCGGGCTTCGAGCAGCTGGTTCAAGGAATCGACCTTGCGCGCCACGGCGGCCGGGCTGAAGTCGTCCATGCTTTCGAAGGTGATGTCCAGGCTCAGGTTGCCTTCGCCTGTCAGCTCATTGGGTACGTGGAACGCCACGCGTGGCTGCATGGCCTTGAGGCGGGAGTCAAAGTTGTCGACGTCCACTTCAAGGAACTTGCGGTCGGCCACGGGTGCCAGCGGCTCGGCAGGCTTGCCGGCGAGGTCGGCCATCACGCCCATGACGAAGGGCAGCTGGACCTTTTTCTCGGCGCCGTAGAGCTCGACGTCGTACTCGATCTGCACTCGAGGCGCGCGGTTGCGCGCGATGAATTTCTGAGAACTTTGCTTCGCCACGTTGCTGCTCCTGGTCGCTTGAGCGACGGTGTTGTTACTGCACGGTCCGGCGGCTTACTCGCTGTCTGGGCCGCGCAGGTTTTCAAATTGGGACATGCCGTCGGGAATCAGATTGCGCACGATGGCCGCGAAATCGGCGTGCACCAGATTCTTCGCGCGGTTCAACAGCACCGGCAGCGGGCTCGAAGGCTCATGCCGGGTGTAATACGCAAGGATTTTGTCGAGGCTGCGCAGCACCTCATCGCGGCTGGCGATATCGCCGGCAGGACGGGGTGCTGCGGGGGCGGCGTAGTTCACCGAGGGAGCTTTGTCTTCACTGACGGCCTCGGGTTCGCTGCTGCTGTCGGTGCCTGGCACCGCTTGGTTGAGCAGTTGCAAGGCCTGCTTGAGCGGCTGTTTCAACGCGCTGAGGTCCACGCCCCGGGCGGAACCGACCTGCTCGTTGACCTGTTGTTCGATGGCTTCGCAGGCGGCACGCGCCGCGCTCAAGGCGTCGCGGGTGGCCTGCAGTTGCTCCGGGTCGCTGTCGAGGAACGCGGCGTTGAGTTGCTGGGCGCCCAGTTGTTCATCGGGAAAACTCAGCAGGCCGCTGGCGTTCAACGCGGCGCGCAGGCTCACCGGGCCAAAGGTGCGCGAACGCGTGAGGATGCTCTCGCGCAGCAGACGAATCGTGGTGTCGCCGGTCAAGCCGGACAGCGCGTTGATGCGCACGGTGGGGTCGTTATCGTCATCGGCATCCAGGCGCGGGTGCAGGTCGGCCCAGTATTGGCGCAATAACGCATCGATCAGGGTCAGGACGTCGGCCAGCCCGACCACGCCTTGCAGGGCGAGCGAGCTTTGCAGCAGGAAATGGGTGATGCGCAGGTCTTTGCTGCGCTGCAGCAAGTCGAGGCTCTGCTGCTGGATGCTGCGCCATTCGGGTGGCTCAGCGGGCAGGATCGAATCGCCCATGCTGCGCTCGGGCTGGCCCTTGGCATCACGTTCCAATTGCAGAAATTGCGCGTCATATTCCATGTCTTCGCCACAGGGCGAGGACGCGGAAACGGCGGTGAGCAACAATGGCACATCCACTGAGTTCGATCTCCCTATCAGCCCGTTAGATGCCGGGCAATGCATGCATTAGTTGCGCGGTGAACTTTGCATGTTCTTGGTGATACCATCAGAGTGCCACTATCGTGCCATCATTGATGTTCAAGAAGTTGTGCATTTTTGGTGTAGTACTTATGCCTTGTCAAGGTAAGCTATTCGCCCTCTGTGACAGATGTGCGGTGTTTAACAACCTGCGCGACTGGTGGGTCGAACCGTGCGCCCGCAGAGGATTTTTGTCATGCAAGCCAGATAAGATCAGCGATCATGCTGGCAATTGCAGATTTAGACGGTCGTCCCCACGACCTGGCGGAGTATCCAGGCAAGCGTAGCCCTTGGATCGACCGCGCGCGATGTATCAGCAAGGAGGCAAGATGTCGCTGTGTTTGACTATCACTAGTTATCACAAGATTACCCCTGGGCAGTGCTCCGAAAAGTCCATGAACCAGGGCTCGATGGCGATCGGCCGCAGTTCGGAAAACGACTGGGTACTGCCCGACCCCGAGCGCCTCGTCTCCTCCCAACATTGCATTATTCAATACAAAGATGGCCGTTATTACCTGACCGATAACAGCACCAACGGCGTGGAGTTGGTTAACGCCGGTATCCGTTTGCGCCGGGGTAACAGCGAGCCGCTGCAGGATGGCGAGCTGATCCGGATCGGCGATTACGAAATCCAGGCGCGTATTGATTTCAACGTGCAGGCCGTCGACAGCCAGCCGTTTGCCGGTGAGTCGCCGAACAGCTTTGAAGCGCTGATGGGCGCGGTGGCGAGCCCGCCCGCGCCGACGCCAATGATCGCGCCGCAGTTCCATGGCGCCTCGTCGATGGAAACCCTGCCGGATCTGTTCGACTTCCTCAGCCCCGCCGCCGTGCCACCGCCCACCGTGGCGGACCATGTGCCGTCCGAACAACACGACTTCCGTGCGCCGGAGCCGGTCGCCGTGCCGGTTGTCGACACACCGGTGGTACAAGGTTCGGTGATTCCCGAAGACTGGGACCCGTTTGGCGACGCGCCCGCGCCGCTCGTCAATGCCGCGCCAGCTCCCGCGCCGATGCCCCCACCGCCGCCCGTGGTTGAGCCTGTTGCGCGCCCCGACGGCGACGCCCAGCCACAGCCCGACCTGCTGCAAGCCTTTCTGCGCGGTGCCGGCCTCGATCAGATGCGCCTGGACCAGGCCGCTGCCTGCGCCCAGATGGAAAGCATCGGCCGCAGCTACCGGCTGATGGTCGAAGGCCTGATCGACGTATTGCGTGCCCGCGCCAGCCTCAAGGGCGAATTTCGCATGCAGCAAACCATGATCCGCCCCGCCGAAAACAACCCGTTGAAATTCGCCCCGAATGCCGACGAAGCGTTACTGCTGCTGCTTCGTCACGGCAACCAGGCGTTTATGGCGCCTGATGTCGCGGTACGTGACAGTTTCGACGACCTGCGCACCCACCAATTGGCGGTGATGGCCGGCGTGGAAGCCTCGCTCAAGCACCTGCTGCTGCGCTTTGAACCGGCGCAATTGGAAGAGCGCATGGGCAAGCCCGCTGGCCTCTCGAGTATTTTCAACGGCTCGCGCCAGGCCCAGTACTGGCAGCAATTCACCGAGCTTTACAACACTATTTCCCGCGAGGCCCAGGAAGATTTCCAGGACCTGTTCGGCCGCGAATTCAGCCGGGCCTACGAAGAGCACAGCGCACGACAGCGACGCTGAACCGCGTCGCACTGATGGATAAAACGGATAGCTAAACACGTCATTGAGGACACAGGATGATTCCCAGGTTTTTACTCGTAGCCGCCACCGCGCTGCTGCTGGCGGCGTGTGCCAAGGACGCGGCCAAACCCGAAGCCGCTGCCGAGGCTGAAGCGGACACGGCTGCCGTCGAATTGCATTTTCACGCGATTGCCGGGCTCAACCCCGGCGCCAATGGCCAGGCCGCCCCGGTACGGGTGCGTATTTTCGAGCTGAAAAACGCCGCCACCTTCGCCCGCTCCGATTACTTCGCCCTGGCCGATCGTGCGCAATCCACCCTTGGCCTGGACCTGCTCGACCAGGACGAAGTGGTGATCCAGCCCGGCCAACAGCTGAGCATCCAGCGCGATCTCGACCCGGCCACGCGCCAGATCGGCCTGCTGGTGGGCTATCGCGAGCTGGACCGCGCGCAATGGCGCACCGTTATCAACGTGCCGCCGCGCCAATACACCGAATATCAGATCAGCCTCGATGTGCGTGCTGTGCGCGCAGACGTCGTGGCTACCCCCGCCAGCCCAGCCCACTAACAAGCAATCGGAGCCCCCATGTCCTGGAACAATCGCGTGGTCTGGTCGGAAGGCATGTTCATCGGAACGCAGCACTTCCAGCAGCATGACCGTTACCTGGAAAACCTGATCGACGCCCGCAGTCGTCCCCTGTCCGCTGGCGCCTGGGGGTTTTCCGAGTTGCTGATCGACCAGGGCCTGCTCGCCCAGGGCAAGCTGGCCATTGTGTCGGCGCGTGGCCTGTTGCCGGACGGCACGCCATTCAATATTCCCCAGGACGACCTGGCGCCGAGCCCGCTGAATATCGACGATAACCTGCGCGACGGCCTGGTGTACCTGGCCCTGCCGCTCAAACGCGCCGGCGCGCGCGACACGGTGGATGCCGGCGAGGCCCTCGAAGCTGCGCGCTACGTGAGCCAGGTGCGTGAAGTGCGCGACGACAACGCACCCTTCGAAAACCGCGCGCCGGTGGCCGTGGGCTCGCGGGCGTTGCGTTTGCTGACCGCCCAGGACGGCATCAGCGACTACGCCGCCATTGGCCTGGTGCGCATCAAGGAAAAGCGCGCCGACCGCGCACTGGTGCTCGATGACAGCTACATTCCGCCGGTGCTGGACGTGGCCGCGAGCAAACCGCTGAGCGCATTTCGCAGTGAGTTGCTCGGCCTGTTGCACCAACGTGGCGAAGCCCTGGCCGGTCGTGTGGTGGCCTCGGGTGCCGGTGGCGCTTCGGAAATCGCCGACTTCATGCTGCTGCAACTGGTCAACCGCGCCCAGCCGCTGATCCAGCACTTCAGCCAGTTGAGCCCGCTGCACCCGGAACGCCTCTTCAGCGAGCTGGTCAGCCTTGCCGGTGAGTTTTCGACGTTTTCCACCTCCAGCCGGCGCCCCCAGGAATACCCGCACTACCAGCACGACGACCTGGCCCTGAGCTTCGCCCCGGTGATGGCGGCCCTGCGCGAAGCGCTGTCGATGCTGATCGACAGCAAGGCCACGCCGATCCCGATTGTGGAGAAGGCCTACGGCATCCACGTGGCGATGCTGGCCGACAAGACCCTGCTCGACAACGCCAGCTTCATCCTCGTGGTGCGTGCCGACGTGCCCGGCGAAACCCTGCGTGCGCGCTTCGGCCAGCAGAGCAAGGTCGGCTCGGTGGAGCACATCCGCGACCTGGTCAACCTGCAGTTGCCGGGCATTGGCCTGCTGCCGTTGCCGGTGGCGCCACGCCAGTTGCCGTATCACGCGGGCAGCACCTATTACGAGCTGGACCGGGGCAGCGAGCACTGGCAGCAGTTGAGCAATTCCGGCGGTTTCGCCTTCCACATCGCCGGGCAGTTCCCGGGCTTGAACCTGGCCTTCTGGGCGATCCGAGGATAAACCGCGATGCATCCCAATGATGATGACCGCACTCAGTTCATGCCGCGCCCAGGCGGCCGTGCGCCGGAACCTGCGCGTGCGGAGCCGGCGCCCTTGTCGATGCCGGCCGCGCCGATGCTCACCGGCAAAAGCCAGGGCCTGAACCCGCTGGAAAGCGCCGCCGGCCCGCTGCTGGCCTTGCTGACGCGGTTGCGCAACACCATCGCGCACCCGGCGCCAGCCAGCCTGCGCGCGCAGTTGTTGGCCTATCTGCGCCAATTCGAAGAGCGTGCCGAAGCCGCCGGTGTGGCGCGCAACGAAGTGCTGCTGGCCCGTTACGCGCTGTGCACCGCCCTCGATGAAGCCGTGTTGAGCACGCCCTGGGGCAGCACCAGCGATTGGGGCAAACAGAGCTTGCTGATCACCGTGCACAACGAAGCCTGGGGTGGCGAAAAGGTCTTCCAGTTACTCGACCACTGCCTGCAAAGCCCACGGGAACGCCTGTACCTGCTGGAGCTGTTGTACCTGTGCATGTGCCTGGGGTTCGAAGGCCGCTACCGCGTGATGACCGACGGGCGCAGCCAGTTGGAAGCCTTGCGCGAGCGCACCGCCGCCGCGATTCGCACTGCGCGGGGCGAGCACGAGCGTGAGCTGTCGCCGCACTGGCGCGGCGTGACCGTGGCCCGTGATCGCCTGGCGCAATTCATGCCGCCGTGGATTGCCGTGGCGATCGGCCTGGCGCTGCTGCTGGCGTTGCTGTTTGGCCTGCGCATGCTGCTGGCGTCGCAGGCTGAACCTGTGTTCAAGAATATCCATGCCCTGGGCGAGATCCCGGTGCAGGCCATCGACCGTCCGGTGGCGCAGCCAAAAGTGATCGAACGGCCGCGTCTGGCCGGGTTTCTGGCCGAAGACATCAAGGCCGGCCGCGTGGCCGTGGAAGACAAGGTTGATCGGTCGGTGGTGACAATTCGTGGCGATGAACTGTTTGCGTCCGCCAGCTCCAGCATCGTCGATGACTACCAGCCACTGATGCTGCGCATCGCCGACGCGGTCCGCAAGGTCAAGGGCCAGGTGCGGGTGACCGGCCACAGCGACAATCGTCCGATTGCCACGCTGCGCTTCCCGTCGAACTGGGCGCTGTCCGAAGCGCGGGCCAAGTCGGTACTGGAAATCCTTGCGGCCAAGACTGGCCAGGCCGAGCGCTTCAGCGCCGAAGGCCGCAGCGACACCGAGCCGTTGGCGACCAACAGTACGGCCGAAGGCCGTGCCCGCAATCGTCGGGTTGAAATCACCGTATTGGCGGAGGGCGTCGAGTGAAGGCGTTGTTCAGTTTCATGATTCGCTGGGTGATCCCCGTGCTGGGTTTGATCGCCCTGGGCTTGATCATCTGGTTCGTCGGGCCGTTGCTCGATGTGCTGGTGCCGGAAGGGCGCCGCTGGGCGCTGATCATCCTGGTGTTTGCGCTGTGGATCGCCTATCGCGTGCTGCGCATCATCCAGGCGCGCCGTCAGGCCGCCGAAGTCATGCGCAGCCTGGCCGCAGAAACCCCGGTCGACCCCAACAGCGTCGCCACTGCCGAAGAGCTCAGCACCCTGCGCCAGCGCATGGACGAGGCCTTGGCGCTGCTCAAGAAAGCCAAGCTGGGTGGCGACGAACGCCGCAATCTCTATGAGCTGCCGTGGTACGTGATCATCGGTCCACCGGGTTCGGGCAAGACCACCGCGCTGGTCAATTCCGGGCTGCACTTCCCGTTGGCTGCGCAGTTGGGCGCCGGTGCGGTGCGCGGCGTCGGCGGCACGCGCAACTGCGACTGGTGGTTTACCGACCAGGCCGTTTTGCTCGACACCGCCGGGCGCTACACCACCCAGGACAGCAACTCCACGGTCGATAAGGCCGCCTGGCTGGGCTTTCTTGACCTGTTGAAAAAGCAGCGTTCACGCCGCCCCATCGACGGCGCGTTCATTGCCATCAGCCTCTCGGATCTGCTGCTCGGGACCGACGCCGAACGCGCCGCCCACGCAGCCGCGATTCGCTTGCGTATCCAGGAGCTGTACACCCAGCTGGGGGTGCGCTTCCCGATCTACCTGATGCTGACCAAGCTCGACCTGGTACCGGGCTTCATGGAGTTCTTCGACAACCTGAGCAAGGAAGACCGCGCCCAGGTGTGGGGCATGACCTTTGCCCTGGACGACGGCAAACACAGCGACAGCCCGCTGGCCCATCTGCAGAGCGAATTCGCCGGCCTGGAGCAACGCCTCAACGAGCGCCTGGTGGAACGCCTGCAACAAGAGCGCGACCCGGCGCGCCGCGACCTGATCTATGGCTTCCCGCAACAGTTCGGTGCGCTGAAAGACTGCCTGCAAAGCTTCCTCGAAGGGGTGTTCAAACCCAACGCCTTCGAAGAGCGCGTGCTGTTGCGCGGCGTGTACTTCACCAGCGGCACCCAGGAAGGCAGCCCGATTGACCGCCTGATCGGCGCCATGGCCCAGAGCATGAACCTGGACCGTCAGCACCTGGCGCGCCAGAGCGGCACCGGGCGCAGTTACTTCATCGAAAAGCTGTTCACCGCCGTGGCGTTCGCCGAGCGTGGCCTGGTAGGGGTGAACCCGAAAGTCGAGCGCCGCCGCAAGTGGATCGCCCGGGGTGTGCTGGCCGCCACCGTGGCCACCGTGGTGGTGGTCAGCGGCCTGTGGTGGGTAAGTTATCGCGCCAACCAGGCGTATATCGCCCAGGTCGATCAGAAGGTCGCGCCCCTGGGCCAGGCCGTGCAGAACCTCAGCCCGGCGCAGCGTGAAGTCTTGGCGGTGCTGCCGCTGCTCAACGCGGTGAAGAACCTGGCAGGCGATTCGCCGAGCTGGTCCGAAGGGCTGGGGCTGTACCAGGGCGACATGCTCGAAGCCGAGTCCGCGAGCGTCTATCGCAAGTTGTTGATTGCGGTGTTCGCGCCGCGCCTGGTCACGCGCATCGAAGAACAATTGCATGGCGGCGGCAACTCGGACTTTCTCTACGAAGGCCTCAAGGCCTACTTGATGCTGGCCGACAGCGAGCATTACGACCCGGACTTCATCAAGGCCTGGATCGCCCTCGACTGGGACCGCAACCTGCCACGCGACTTGCCGGCCGATCAGCGCCAGGCGTTGACCGGGCATTTGCAGGCACTGTTTGACCGCCACCCACCGAATGCGCGCCTTGACCCACGCCTGATCGATGACCTGCGCCGTCAACTGCAACAACTGCCGGTGGCCCAGCGCGTCTACGACCGGGTCAAGCGTCAGAAACTGCCCGACGGCATCCCGGACTTTCGCCTCAACGAAGCCGCCGGCCGCGATGCTGCGCTGGTGTTCAGCCGCAAGAGCGGCAAGCCATTGGGCGAACCGCTGAGCGGGTTTTTCACCGCCAAGGGCTATCGCCAGGGCTTTTTGCTGAGCAGCCTGAACCAGACCGGTACCCTGGCTGAAGAACAATGGGTGCTCGGCCAGGCACAGGCCGATCAACAGAACGTAGTGAGCCTGGCCGCCGATGTGCGCCGCTTGTACTTCCAGGATTACCAGCGCCAATGGGATGCGTTGCTGGCGGACATCGACTTTGTGCCGATCACCAGCGTGGCCCAGGCGGCCGATGTGCTGCGCGTGATCTCCGGGCCGACCTCGCCGCTGAAAAAGCTGCTGGTGGCGGTGGCAAGGGAGACCGACCTGCAAGCCGAAGAGCGCCAATTGGCCGCCAAGGGCGTGCCGGTGGAGGGCGGCGTCGACAAGCTCAAGGAGCGCCTGGGCAGCCTGCTCGGCCAGGAGCAAGCGAGCGCCAATGCGCCTGCCGCTGCGGATGATCCGGTCACCGCGCACTTTGCCGAACTCAACAGCATCGTCAGCAAAAACGAGGGCGAGCCGGCGGCGATCGACGGCCTGCTGTCGGACATGAACGCGCTGTATGTGCAGGTCAGCGCCATGGTCGGCGCCAGTGGCGATGCCTTGCTGGGCGAGGCCAAGAACCAGGCGGCAGCGGCGGCCACGCGGGTCAGCCTGAACGCCGAGCGCCAGCCTGCGCTGGTGCAGGGCATGGTCAAGTCGGTGGTCAATTCCACCACCAACAGCATGATGGGCGGCGTGCGCAACCAGCTGAACGCGGCCTGGGTCAGCGAAGTGGTCAACGTGTATCGCCAGTCCCTGGCCGGGCGCTATCCGATGTCGCCGGGCAGTGCGCGGGACGCGACCCTGGATGACTTCGGCCAGTTCTTCGGCGTCGGCGGGGTGATGGATAACTACTTCCGCAAGTACCTGCAGCCCTACGTCGACACCTCGGCCCAGACCTGGCGCTGGCAGCCGGGCGCGGCGCAGAAACTCGGCATCGCGCCGGGCGTGCTGCAAACCTTCCAGCGCGCGGCGACGATTCGGGACGCGTTCTTCAGGTCCGGCGGCACGCAACCCATCGTGCGCTTCGAACTCAAGCCGGTGTCGATGGACCCGACCATCACCCAGTTCCTGCTTGATCTCGACGGCCAGCAACTGAGCTACGACCACGGCCCGAGCCGGCCGGTGGCGATGCAATGGCCGAACCCCGGCAGCAGTGGCGTGGTGCGTATCTCGATCATGCCTCCATCGGCCAGCGGGCGCTCCGGCGTGACCCTCGACGGCCCCTGGGCCTGGTTCCGCCTGCTGGAACAATCGGACCTGACCGCCGGCAACTCGCCGGACCGCTTCAACCTGCGCCTGCGGGTCGACGGCGCAAGCATTGCCTACGAGCTGCGCGCCAATAGCGCCTTCAACCCGTTCAAGAGCCGTGTGCTCAGCGGCTTCAGCCTGCCGGAGCGGCTATGACCACGCTGGGTTTCTACGGCAAGTTGGCCAGCCGCGGTGATTTCGTCAGCCGCGCCTTGCCCCAGAGTTTTATCGGCCCGTGGGACAGCTGGCTGGCGGCGGGCTTGCTCGCCAGCCAGAACAGCCTGGGCGCTGATTGGCTCAACGCTTATCTGGTCAGCCCGCTGTGGCGCTTCGTACTCGCGCCAGGCGTGTGCGGGCCGGACGCGGCGGCGGGTGTGGTGATGCCGAGTATCGATCGGGTCGGGCGTTATTTTCCGCTGGCGGTGGTGGCGGTGCTCGACCACGACACCAACCCCGCCGCCTTGGTGGGCGGGCCGGATGTCTGGTTCGAACAGACCGAAGAGCTGCTGCTCAGCACTCTGGACGCGGGCGCGACGTTCGAAGGGTTCAACGATGGCCTCGACCGCCTGGGCGTACCGGCGACCGAACCGCGTGCGCTCGACAGCCGTTTCGCCGGCCTGCAACGGGTGGCCGCCAGCGTGCCTCACGGGCGCATGGCGGCGCTCGCCGAACAGGCCTGCGAAGGGGCCAGCCTCTGGTGGGGCCGGGGTTCGCAGCGTATTTCCCCCGGTTTATTACGGTGTCAGGGCTTGCCTGCCGCCCGCGATTTTGCGCAGTTTTTGCTCGGACAAGAAGGTGTGGTGTAGATGGGGGCGACGTATCAATCGGCGAGCAAAAGCCATGTGGGCATGGTGCGCCAGGTCAATGAAGACGCATGCCTGGACCTGCCGCAAAACCGCCTGTGGGTGGTGGCCGATGGCATGGGCGGCCACGCGGCGGGGGATTATGTCAGCAGCCTGATTGTCGACAGCCTGCGCAATGTGCCGGTGGGGCGCTCCCTTGAGGAATACGCGGCCGCCTTGCGCAACGACCTGATCCGCATCAATGCGGCGGTCCGTGAAGAAACCGCCAATCGGGGCGTGACCATGATGGGTAGCACCGTCGTGGTGCTGGCGGCGCGCGGCTTGCGCGGGGTGTGCCTGTGGGCCGGCGACAGCCGCCTATACCGCCTGCGCGACGGCGAGTTGGAAAGCATCTCCCGCGACCACAGCTACGTGCAGGACCTGCAAGACAGCGGCCTGCTCAGCGAAGCCGATGCCCGTGTGCACCCGCGCGCCAATATCGTGACCCGTGCGGTGGGCGTGGAAGCGCAACTGGACGTGGCGGCGGTCGATCTGCTGATCGCCCCCGGCGACAGTTTCCTGCTGTGCAGCGACGGCCTGACTAAGACCGTCGAGGACCACGAAATCCGTGAGGTCCTCGGCCACGACGCGCCGGATGAAATCGTGCGCAGCTTGGTGCACCTGGGGCTCAATCGCGGTGCACCGGACAACATCACCACCATCGTCGTGAAGGTCTCGCCATGAGCATCGTCATCCCCGGCTATGACATCGAGGGCGAGATCGGCGAAGGCGCCATGGCCAACGTGTACCTGGCGACCCAGCGCTCGCTGGAGCGCAAGGTGGCGTTGAAGGTAATGGCGGCGGCGCTGGCGGCTGACCCGAGCTTCTGCGAGCGCTTCCTGCGCGAAGGCAAGACCCTGGCGCGCTTGTCGCACCCGCACACAGTGACCATCCATGACATCGGCAATGTCGATGAGCTGTACTACATGGCCATGGAGTACCTGCCCAACGGCACGCTCAAGGAGCGCATCGCCGCCGGGCTGACCCCGGAGCAGGGCGTGACGCTGATCCGCCAGATTGCCTCGGCGCTGGGTTATGCCCATGCCCAGGGCCTGGTGCACCGCGACGTGAAGCCGGCGAACATTCTGTTCCGCGCCGATGGTACGGCGGTGTTGTCGGACTTCGGCATCGCCAAGTCCCTGGACGACCGCACCCAATTCACCCAGGCCGGCTTTGCCGTGGGCACGCCCAGCTACATGAGCCCGGAACAGGCGCGCGGCCAGGAGATCGACGGGCGCGCCGACCTGTATGCGCTGGGCGTGGTGCTCTACGAGATTCTGGTCGGCGAGCTGCCTTACCGTGGAACCGATGCGCTTTCCACGGCGCTCGCACACCTGACTGAGCCGTTACCGGAATTGCCGGTGCACCACGGCCGTTACCAGGAGGTGCTGCGCAAGTTGTTGGCCAAGGACCCGGCGGAGCGTTTCGCGGATGCCGATGCATTACTGCGGGCCCTGGACAACCTGCCGGCGGAGTCGCCGGAGGCCACCATGGTGCGTCCGCTGCCGATTCCACTAAGTTTTGACCTGGCGGGCATTACGCCTGTCACCGTCGACATACCCACCGACAAACCACAGCCGCAGCCGATAGTGCGCCAACCGGTCGTGACGCCAACGCAGCACAATGCCCCGTCCGAACAGCGCCGTGGGCCGGTGTTGGCATTGGCCGCCGTGGCGGTTGCGGTGGCACTGGCCATTGGTGGTGCCAGCTATTGGTGGTTGAGCAGTAGCGATGAGCCTGCCCAACCACCGGCTGCCGTAGTTCCCAAGGTGACGCCGCCCGCAGCCGTCGCTGAAGTGGATGGTGGTCAACGACCGTTGCTGATGGCAGGTAAGAAAACCCTGTTCCAACGCGTGCTCAGCAAGCCCGGCGCCAAACTGTCTGCCGATGCGGGCAGTGCACCGGGCAAAGTCTTGCCGGCGTTTTCCGTGCTGTATGTGTACCAGCGCAAAGAAGTCGACGGCAGCCCTTGGGTGCGTGTCGGCGCGGCCACCGATGGGCGCAGTGACGGGTGGTTGCCGGCCGCGCAGGTCAGTGATTGGAAGCAAAGCCTGGTGCTCAAATTCACCGAGCGCTCAGGCCGTGCCCCGGTGATGTTCCTGCGCCAGTCCGCTGAGGTGGAAAAACTGCTGGCCGATCCGGCTGCGGCGAAAGCTGTGTTGGCCAAGGCGCAGAACAACCGCGAAGACAATCAACAAGTGCTGGCCCTGGAACCCACTGCCAGCGCGGTACCGCAGAACCAGTTCTACTTGTTGCCGATCTTCGATGCCAAAGAGAGCTTCGACGACAACGGTCAGCCCGTGCAGTTGCTCAATGTCGCGTCCATCGACCCTGGCAGCAGCGCGGTCGCCAAGCCGGCGACGCCCGTGACCAGCGCCAATGCCGACGCCTTCCGCACGGCGGTGGTGCTGGTGGTCGATACCACCGTGTCGATGCAGCCGTATATCGATCAAGTGCGCGACGTAGTACACGAGCTGCAAACCCGTATTGCCGAGCGCGGCGAGCTGGACAGCGTCAGCTTCGGGCTGGTGGGCTTTCGCAACAGCATCAAGAAAACCCCCGGCCTGGAATACGTGGCCAAGACCCTGATCACCCTCGACCAGGGCCGCGATCCGCAACGCTTTCTCGACATGGCGCGGCAGGTCAAGGCCTCGACGGTGTCCAGCCATTCGTTCAACGAAGACGCGTTTGCCGGGGTGATGCAGGCGGTGGACGGCATGGATTGGTCCGGCTACGGCGGGCGCATCATCCTGCTGGTCTCCGATGCCGGTGCGTTGCGCAAGAACGACCCGTTCGCCGCCACCCAGATGAATGAAGCCGAAGTGCGCCAGGCGGCGTTGGGCAAGCAGATCAAAATCTACGCGCTGCATCTGCGCACTGACGCCGGCAAGAAAACCCATGCCGGCGCCGAAAGCCAGTACCGCATCCTGACCGCCGACGCCAACCCACGGATCGGCGACCTGTACACGTCGGTGCCCGGTGGTGACGTGCACAAGCTCGGTGAGCGCGTCGACGAGATTGGCACGGTGTTCGCCAACCTCGTGCATCAGGTGCGCAGTAACACGCCGCAGCCGGTGCCGCTGCTCAGTGCCACGCCGAGCCTGGCGGATAAATCCGCCGCGGTCGGTTATGCGATGCACATGGATTTCCTTGGTCGCAAAACCGCGAGCCAGGCGCCCCAGCTGGTCAGCGCCTGGACTGCCGACCGCGACCTGACCAACCCGGCGCTGCCGGCGTTCCAGGTGTGCGTGATGCTGACCAAGCTGCAATTGAACGACCTGCAGCAGTCGCTGAAACTGATCGTCGATGCGGCGCGCAAAACCCAAAGCTCACCCAAGGACTTCTTCCAGGAAATCGCCAGCGCCTCGGCCTATATGAGCCGCGACCCGCAGGCCCTGCGCAAAGGCGGCAATCTGGCCGACGGCGGCCTGCTGGGCGAATATCTGGAGGGCCTGCCGTATCGCAGCAAGTCGCTGAACATGACCCAGGACCTGTGGTTGTCGTTGAGCGTGGCCGAACAGGAAGACTTTATCGACGAGCTGGATTCGAAAATCCGCCTCTACGAGACCTTCCACAATGACCTGGCCAATTGGGTGCGTTTCGGCGATGCCGAACCGGGCGATGCGTTGTACCGCGTGCCGTTGTCGACGTTGCCGTGATGCTGAGCCTGAACGCGGTGCACAAGAGCCGGGGCGTCGGCAGCCAGCGCTATAGCCTGGTGATTCCGGCGCTGCAGCTGCGCGCAGGTGAACAACTGGCGATTGTCGGGCCCAGCGGCTGCGGCAAGAGCACCTTGCTGGATATGTTGGCGCTGGTGTTGGCGCCGGATCGGATCGGCCAGTTTGAGTTCAACCAGTTCGACATCGGCGGGCTTTGGCGCGCAGACAGCCAAACCGCCTTGGCCCAGTTGCGCAGCCGGCATTTGGGCTATGTGCTGCAGACCGGCGGGCTGCTCGGGTTTCTCGATGTGCGCGGCAATATCGCCTTGTCCCGCCAGTTGCTGGGGTTAAAGGACGACGGCAGCGTGGCGCGCCTGGCCGAGCAGCTGGAAATCAGTGACCAGTTGGACAAGCGTCCGGCCGCCTTGTCGGTAGGCCAGCGCCAGCGTGTGAGCTGTGCCCGCGCCTTGGCCCATGCGCCGCAACTGGTGCTGGCCGATGAGCCGACGGCGTCCCTCGACCCGCTCAATGCCGAGCGCGTGATGCAGGCGCTGCTGGCCCAGGCCCGTGAACACCGCGCCGCCTGTGTGATTGCCACCCATGATGAACCCTTGGCCCGCGCCAGTGGCTTGCAAGTGCGCCGCATCGGCTGTCGTCGCGATGCGGACGGCGGCGTCACGGCGACACTTGGGGAGGCGTGCTGATGCGCATCGCCCTGGTCTCGTCGCTCGCTTGGCAGGACTATCGCAACGATGCGTGGCTGTCGGCCTGTTCGGTGCTGGCGCTGGTGGCGGTCATCGCGCCATTGCTGGTGTTATTTGGCCTGAAGTTTGGACTGGTTAGCAGTTTGACCCAACGCTTGGAGACCGACCCCGCCACCCGTGAAATTATTCCGTTGGGCGGCGGTCGATTCAGCAGCGCCCTCGTCCAGCAGCTTGCCCAGCGTAGTGATGTGGCGTTTGCCATCGCGCGTACGCGGCAGATTGCGGCGACCGCGCAGGTGGGCACCGTGGTAGTGGAGATGCTGCCGACCGCTGCGGGCGATCCGTTGTTGGCTGGCTTGCCGATGCCGAAGGGCCTGGACCAGATCGTGCTCAGCCATACCGCCGCCGAAAAGCTCGCGGCGCGGCCCGGCGACTGGCTGGAGCCCCGCTTTGCGCGGCAACTGGCGGGGCGCGTCGAGGCGCAGCGCACGCGGGTGCAGGTGCTGGCAGTATTGCCGTTGGAAGCCTTCGCCCGTGACGGGTTGTTTGCTGACCTGGCGTTGCTGGAGGCGGTGGAAGATTATCGCGATGGCCGCGCTGTGCTGGCGTTGCAATGGGAAGGTGAGGCGGCCGGTGTGGGCGAGCAGCGGGTGTACCCGGCGTTTCGCTTGTATGCGCGCACGCTCAGCGATGTGGAACGGCTGCGGCTGTATTTCGCCGGGCAGAACGTGCTGGTGTCGACCCAGGCGCAAACCATCGCCCAGGTGCAGTCGTTGAGTCGCAACCTGTCGCTCGTATTCTGGATCATCTGCGGGTTGGCGTTGGCCGGTGCGTTTGCGGCGACCTTCGCCGGGGCGTTGGCGGCGGTGGCGCGTAAGCGTCGGGAGTTGTCGGTGTTGCGCCTGCTGGGCTTTTCCACCGCTGCGCTGTTGCTGTTCGTCGTGATGCAGGCGCTGTACAGCGCAAGTTTTGCCGCCGTGCTCAGTGCCGGGCTGTATAGCCTGGCCGAGGCGGGTTTGAATCGATTATTCGTGCAGGTGCCGGGCGAATACGCCAGCCATCTGTTGGCGCGTCACTACGGCTTGGCCCTGGCGGCTGTGCTCGGCGTCAGCGCCGTGGCGGCGGCATGTGGCGGTTGGCGAGTGGCGCGTATCCAGGCTTCTGAAGGAATCAGAGATGTTTAAGTTACTGGGCGCCTGTGTGGCGCTGAGCCTGGCCTCGCTGGCCTGGGCCGATGAGGCAAGCGACAAGCTCGACAACCCCAAGCCGTTGCCGAACGACGTGAGCCTGCCGCTGCCATGCGAAGGCAATATGGTGTTCCGCTACGCCTATGTGCTGGCCCAGGGCACCCTGGACGACCGTGAGGTGAGCCTCGGCTATCCCTTTGCCGAAGGCGAGGCGGGCTACCAGCAATCGTTTATCTCCGGTTACCGGCGCGACTTCATCAATGGCCAGTTCACCCTCAAGGACCTGCCCAAGGACTGGAACACCGTCATCGCGCCGCTGATGCCGAAGACCGACGCCAAGACCCCGCTCAAGCCCATGCTGTACTTCATCGGCAAGTACGAAGTGACCGCCCGCCAGTACGCCCAGGTAATGTCCCAGGCGCAGTCGCTGGCCAGCGGCGAGCCGGCGCCGGCCTGTGATGCGCCTGAGGGTATGGCCGGGCGCTTGCCCAAAGTGAAACTGTCGCGCTTTGAAGCCGAGCGTTTCTCGGCGGTGTACAGCGCCTGGCTGATGAAATACCACCGCGAGTTACTGCCGGTGAGTGGGCGCGGTGCCTCGGCCGAAGACGGCGGCCTGGGCTTTGTGCGCTTGCCCACCGAAGTGGAATGGGAATTCGCCGCGCGCGGTGGCCAGGCAGTGAGTCGTCAGGACTTGGAAGGCCGCCTGTTTCCGCGCCGCGTCGAGGGCAGTGAAAACGACGGTCCACTGAGCGATTACGCGGTGTTCAACCAGGTCGCCGGCGGCACCGGCCAGGCGGCACGGCTGATGCCTATCGGCACCAAGCTGCCCAACCCGATCGGGATGTTCGATGTGATCGGCAACGCTGCGGAAATGGTCCAGGAATCCTTCCAACTGGTGCACGCCGGGCGCCGCCAGGGCACCTATGGCGGCTTCGTGGTCAAGGGCGGCAATTACCTGGAAGGCGAAGGCACCTTGTTCACTGGCATGCGCCGCGAGTACCCGCTGTTTGCCGCCGATGGCACCGAGCAAAGCAACGAGACCACCGGGTTTCGCGTGGCGATTGGCGCGCTGTCGGCGCCGCGCTCGCGCTACAAGGAGCTGTTTGCGCAGTGGCAGAAAGAAGGCCGCCTGGCGTCGCTGACCGACGCCATCGACGACGCCCAGGACCCGACCAAGCGCCTGGACAGCATCATCGCCGCCAGCGTCGACCCCAAGCTGCAGGCCGAACTGGGGCTGGTCAACGAAGAGCTCAAGCGCAACGTTTCGCTGATCGCCCAGCAGCGCGAGGAGGCGGCAGGCAACCTGATTCAGTCCGCCGCGTTGGTGGCCGAGACCATCAGCAACTACAACATCCGCCTGGCCAACCTGCAGAAGAGCCGCCAGCAAGCCGTGGATAATAAAGACCAGGCCAGCGCGCAGCTGTTCGACATGGCCATCGCCAATGGGCGCAGCGCGCTGGACGGCGCCGTGGCGATCTACATCGACAACCTGGCTACCGGCACGCGCTACACCGATGCGGTGATCCAGACCCAGTTTCAACGAATCAAGGAAGAGTTGGATCGCAAGCCGGTGCTCGGCAAGAGCCTGGTGACGCGCGCGACACTGTTCGTTCGCCATGTCGGCAACTACCGCAAGCAACAGCGGGCCGACCCGGCGACGATCTTGAAGGAATTGCTCGCAGCGAGCGGTCAGCGGTCTTGATCGTTGGCTGTCTAGCGAGCTTGGAAGGGACTCAGGCGGCGGTGGGCCGTGCTGGGCAAGTCAAACTTAATAGAGATCACACCTATGCTTTTTTCCCGTAAGACGGTTTCCAAGCGTCACCTGCTGCTGATTGCGGCCGGTTTCAGCACCGTGTTGACCGGTTGCGCAACGTCGCCTGCGTCCAAGGTCGCGTCAAGCACCAAGGTTGAGTACTACCCCAACTGCTACGAGCCGGTGCAGCACCTGCGTGCTACCGATTCGAACATGACCAAGTCGGTGGTGACCGGCGCAGCCATCGGCGCGGCCGGCGGTGCCTTGCTGGGCGCCCTGACCGGCGACAAGGAAAAGCGCGGCCGTAACGCCGCTATCGGCGCAGCGGGCGGCGCCCTGGCGGGTGGCGCGGCGGGTTACTACACCGAGCGTCAGAAGCAGATCAGCGATGACAACCAGCGCATCGCTTCCTACTCCACCGACTTCAACAAAAGTGCCTCGGACATCGACCGCAGCACTGCTTATGCCAAGGCTTCGCAACAGTGCTACCAGAGCGCATTCACCAAGCTGGTCGCAGACCGCAAGGCCAAGACCGTCAACGACACCGAAGGCCGCAAGCGCCTGGCGGAAATCGTTGCGGGCCTGAAGGAATCCAATGACTTGATCGTTGCAGTCAACGGCAAAGCCAGCGAAGACCTCAGCAACTACACCCAGGCCTACGAGAAAGACCTGCAGCAGGTTGGCGTGCAGCGTAGCGACGTGGTGACCGTGGCCACCGCCGACACCACGCCTGTGGTCACTCCGGCCAAAGGCAAGAAAGCCGTGAAGCCGGCCAAGAAACCCGTGCTCCCGACCGTGCCGAAAGAAGCGGTGACCACCGAGAAGAGCATCCAGACCGTTCAGGCCAAGCAGGCTGAAAGCAAGCAGGTCGCCAGCTCCGGCAAGGCTCAGCTCGAAGGCAGCTGCCGCGATCCAAACCTGGCCGACTGGGCCCCGGTTCCTTGCCCTAACGTTTAAGTAACCTGTTGCTATAAGCGTTAAACGTCAACCGATCTCCCGCTAAAGCGCGAGATCGGTGGCGTTCTGTTTGCAAATCGTTACACTGCTGCGGCCACTCAATAATTACACCGAGGCCGTGTGCATGAAATTTCGTCTTCTCCTGTGGGTGCTGGGCCTGATGATGGGCAAAGCCAGCCGCACCAACCCCGCCTTCCAGCAGCAGCTAGGTGACAAAGACCTGGCCTTCCAGCTGCAGACCCTCGACGGCAAGGTTGCCCGTCACTTCATCGTCAAAGACCAACGCATCACTAGCCGCTCGGGTGTACACCCTGAGCCGGCGTTTGCGATTGCCTTCAAGGATGCCGCCTATGGCTTCGCCACGATGCAGGCGAAGAACAAGCAACTGGCGTTCATGACGGGGATTCAGGACAAATCGATCCAGATCAAGGGCAACCCGGCGCTGGTGATCTGGTTCCAGGGGTTGACCAAGTATCTGAAGCCGAAGAAAAAGAAGTAAGCGTTCAGTGATCGTTCCCACGCTCTGCGTGGGAATGCCGCTTTGGACGCTCCGCGTCCGCTCTTAAGTGGTGACGCGAAGCGTGGGAATGATCAGGTTCAGTGCTGGCTGAACTGCGACGCCAATTCCCGCAACAACACCTCGGCATCCAGCACCTTGCCGACCACGTCTTCAGCCTTTTCCCGGCTCAAGCCCAGGCGCTCGAGCAGTGCATCCGGGATGGTTTCATCCGGCCCGGAACCGATTCCTCGGCTGCGCAACAGGCGCACGGCCAGGCACACCAGGTTCGGGTATTCGGCGTACTGCCCGTCATAGCTCGGGTCGTGCTGGAAGCGCAGGGCGGTGGACAGTTCGTCCGGCATGTCCCAGTAACGCATCAGCCAGGCGCCGATCTGCTCGCGGCTGATGCCCAGCAGGTGTTGTTCCACGTAGCTGTGGCACAGGTGCGGGTTGACCTCCAGGTGGCGGCAGATCAGCGAAAAGTGCGGCGGGAACACATGGGCCAGCAGCAGGTAACCAAAGTTGTGCAGCAACCCTGCCAGGTAGGTGAGGCCGGCTTCCGGGCGCTGGGCGCGGGGCATGGCGCGGGTCAGGCCTTCGATCACGGCGGCGGTGTAGATCGACTGGTGCCAGTACGGCGTGGAAGGGTGCGGGCGGTCCTTGGGCAGGCTCAGGGTTTTACCCAGGGCCAGGCCCAGCGCCAGATTGATCACCAGATCGAAGCCCAGCACGCGCACGATGGCGTCTTCCACCGAGCGGATCTTGCCCGGCGAAGCGTAGTAGGGCGACGCCGCCCAGCTCACCACTTGGGCGGCCAGGGCCGGGTCGGTTTCCACCACGCCGGTGATGTCGTCGATGGTGGCGTTGGGGTCGACACGCAGCTTGATGATCTTCTGCGCGGTGTCGGCCAGTGGCGGAATCTCGATGGTCGCTTCCAGGCGTTGCTGAATACGGCGGGCAGTGAATGCCTGCATCGCCTGGGTGATTTCCTCACGATCATCATTGGGGCGGTCGAGGTTGGGGCGAATGTTGCTCAGGGGCTCGCCGAACTGAGCCGCACTGGCCTTGGTCAGCATGGTCTTGAAGTGCTCGCTGGCGATTTCCAGCAGCAACCCGGCTTCGCCCGAATGCACCAATAGACTCGGCTCGTTGAGCAGGCTGCCTTCATACAGGCACGGCGAACTGGTGAGCGGCGGCAGGCCCGGCAGCAGGTTCAGCTCATGCTTGCCCAGCATGCGCTCGACGCGCTCCGGCGCCACGGCGGTGAGGCGCCGACCGGTGAGCTCGGTAAGGCGGTTGAGGTCGAGCAACTGGCTTTGGGGGAACAGCACCATGAGCGCGCCAACGGCATCTTCGAGCAGTACCGCCTGGACCTTTCGCGCAGGGTTCAGGCCCGTCTGTTCGGCGACTTCCGTGTAGGGGATGGCGAGCTTTGCGAGCAACGCCCGAATGACCGGCGGGGCGGTCAGTGGGGCGGTAGCGAGGGCAACTTCTGACATGGCCTGATCCAATTTTTTTCATTCATTGGAGTATAACCAGCTTGGTAGAGGTGTAGGTCGGATAAGTGAGCCGGCTGTCACACTTGGCCGTATTGCTGCCCGTGCCGCAGCCAGCGGTTGAGCAGCGGGCTGACATGCTCAGGCCAGCGTTCCAGCAGCGCTTGCGCCGCATCGCGCACTGCGGGCAACAGGTCGGCGTCGCGCATCAGGTCGGCGACCTTGAATTGCAGCAGACCGGTCTGGCGGGTACCGAGCATTTCTCCCGGGCCGCGCAGCTCGAGGTCTTTTTCGGCGATGACAAAGCCGTCGTTGGTTTCGCGCATGATGCCCAGCCGCTGGCGGCCGATCTGCGACAGCGGCGGGTGATACAGCAGCACGCAATGGCTGGCGGCGCTGCCTCGGCCGACGCGGCCGCGCAACTGGTGCAGTTGGGCCAGGCCCAGGCGTTCGGGGTTTTCAATGATCATCAGGCTGGCGTTGGGCACGTCCACGCCGACCTCAATCACAGTAGTGGCCACGAGCAGTTGCAGGTTGCCGGCCTTGAACTCAGCCATCACTGCGGCTTTTTCGGCAGGTTTCATACGGCCGTGGATCAGCCCGACCTTGAGCTCGCCCAGGGCACTGGTGAGGTCTTCATAGGTGGTTTCGGCGGCCTGGCAGGTCAGCTCCTCGGACTCTTCGATCAGCGTACACACCCAGTACGCCTGGCGGCCTTCGGCACAGGCGCCGCGCACGCGTTCGATCACTTCGACGCGTCGCGTGTCGGTGACCAGCACGGTGTTGACCGGCGTACGGCCGGGGGGCAGTTCGTCGAGGATCGAGGTGTCGAGGTCGGCGTAGGCACTCATGGCCAGGGTGCGTGGGATGGGCGTGGCGGTCATGATCAACTGGTGCGGGTTCATGCGCCCACCCACGCCTTTCTGGCGCAGGGCCAGGCGCTGTTGCACGCCGAAGCGGTGCTGTTCGTCGATGATCACCAGGGCCAGGTTCTTGAACTGCACTTCGTCCTGGAACAGCGCATGGGTGCCCACCACCATCGGTGCGCCGCCGGCAATCTGCTCCAGCGCCGCTGCGCGCGTCTTGCCCTTGAGCTTGCCGGCCAGCCACGCGACTTCCAGGCCCAGCGGCTCGAGCCAGCGTTTGAAGGTGATGAAGTGTTGCTCAGCGAGAATTTCCGTGGGCGCCATCAACGCGACCTGGTAACCGGCTTCCAGGGCCTGCAAGGCGGCGAGGGCGGCGACCACGGTCTTGCCCGCGCCCACATCGCCCTGGATCAGGCGCAGCATCGGCTCCTGCTGGCTGAGGTCGTAGGCGATTTCGTTGCCGACGCGTTGCTGCGCGCCGGTCGGTGCGAAGCCCAGGTTGGCCAGGTATTGCGCGGGCAGGCGCGTGGCTTTGGGCATCGCCGGTGCGCGCAGCGAGCGCATGCTTTCGCGCAGGCGCTGCTGGGACAGTTGATGGGTCAGCAGTTCTTCGAAGGCCAGGCGATGCTGGGCCCAGTGATGGCCGAGGGCGAGTTCGTCCACATCGGCGTCGGCCGGCGGGTGATGCAGGTAGCGAATCGCATCCGCCAGAGGCGCCAGTTGATAGTCGCGGGCCAGCTCCAGCGGCAGCCAGTCGGGCAGGCTTTGCGGGCCGAGCATCGTCAGGGTTTGCATGCACAACTGGCGCAGGCGTTGCTGGGTAAGGCCTTCGGTCAGCGGGTAGATCGGCGTGAGGGTGGTGTCCACCGGCGGCGGTTCGTCGCCGGTAATGGCGCGATACTCCGGGTGGTAGATCTCCAGGCCCGAGGCCCCCGGACGCGCTTCGCCGTAGCAACGCACGCGGGTGCCGCGCTTGAGGCCTTCTTTCTGCGCATTGCTGAAATGGTAGAAGCGCAGGCTCAGGCCACCGGTGCCGTCCTGCAGGCGCACCACCAGGCTGCGGCGCTTGCCCATTACCACGTCGGCGCCGCTGACGGTGCCTTCGATCACCGCGTCCTGGCCGGGACGCAAGTGGCCGATGGGCACGACGCGGGTACGATCCTGGTAGCGCAGCGGCAGGTGGAACAGCACGTCCTGAAGGTTTTCCAGGCCGACCTTGGCGAGTTTCTCGGCCATGGCCTCACCGACACCCTTGAGTGCCGTCACCGGCACCTGCGACAGCTCAGTCATACGGTTACTTAGCTCGCAGCAGGCGGCTTGGCCACCGAGCACAGGCGGATCGAGTCGGCGAGGATCTCAATCGCTTTTGGCCGCGGAAAGCTGGCGCGCCAGGCGATTGCCACCGTGCGGAAGGGCACCGGCGGCGTAAGTGGGCGCACTTCGATTACGCCGGGGGCGTAGTGATGGCTGTCTACCGCCGACAACGGCAGGATCGAAATACCCAGGCCGGACGCGACCATGTGGCGAATGGTCTCCAGGGAGCTGGATTCCACCGTGGTGTGCTTGGCGCCGTCGTTGCCTTTGGTCAGGGTCGGGCAGGCTTCCAGCACCTGGTCGCGGAAGCAGTGGCCTTCGCCGAGCAGCAGCAGGCTCTTGTCATTGAGCAGGCCGGCGTCGATGGTTTCCTTCTGCGTCCACGGGTGCGAGGCGGGCATCAGTACGTAGAACGGCTCGTCGTAGAGCGGCAGGGTCAACACGTCCGCCTCGTTGAACGGCAAGGCGATGATGATCGCGTCCAGCTCGCCGTTGCGCAGTTTGTCGCGCAGTACGTGGGTGAAGTTTTCTTCGATATACAGCGGCATCTGCGGCGCGACGCGGTGCAGTTGCGGGATCAGATGGGGGAACAGGTACGGGCCGACAGTGTAGATGGCGCCGACCTTGAGCGGTGCGGTCAGCTGGTTCTTGCCGGCCTGGGCCAGCTCGCGAATGCTTTGCGCTTGTTCCAGCACCTTCTGGGCCTGGGCAACAATGCCTTCGCCCACCGGGGTGAGGCGCACGGCGCTCTTGCTGCGCTCGAAAATCAGCACACCGAGTTCGTCTTCGAGCTTTTTCACGCCCACCGACAGCGTCGGCTGGCTGACGTGGCAACGCTCGGCCGCGTGGCCGAAGTGCTGTTCTTGGGCGAGGGTCACGATGTAGCGTAATTCTGTAAGAGTCATAGCGGGCGTCCATGAGGTTGCGGGCCAAGCATACCGGCTGCAATCGATAGACGCACGTTATCAGAACTTTGCTGGGGATTGAGCGAGGACTGTCGGTAATTTTGCTGATTCGCTGCCGCTGAATGTGGAAGGGAGCCAGCCCCCTTCCACATTGCCCTCTAGCGGCGACGTTTATCGATGTTGTAAACGAACGGTGCGACGAGCTCCACACTGCCGTTTTTCAACAGGTCGGCCGGTGGTTTGGGCAGGGGTTGAGCCTTACGGATCATCTCCAGCGTGGCGCGGTCCAGGTCGGCGTTGCCGGAGCGGCCCTCCAACTCGTAGGACAACACATTGCCTTCGCCGTCGACCACGAAGCGCAAGCGGTTCATGCCTTCCTTGCCACGTTGCTGGGCGCCCGGCGGGTACTTCTTGTACTTTTGCAGGTGCGCCAGCAGGGTGCTTTGCCAGGAGGCCTGGGCGGCAAGCTGTTGCGCCGACGGGCCGGGAGCGGGCTGGGCGGATTTCTGCGCAGGTGCGTTGCTCGGCGGCGTGTCGCTCGGTGGCTCCTCGGAAGGTTTCTCCTTGGGCGGCTCGGGCTTTTTCTCCACCGGCTTGGGCGGTTGTGGCTTGGGTTTGGGCTTGACCGGCTTAGGCACCTGGATCGTCGGCTTGGGCGCCTCGGCCAACTTCGGCAGCGGCAGCTCTTCGACCGGTGGTGGCGGTGGCGCAACGACCTTGGGCGGTGCAGGCGGTGGCGGTGGCGCCGGCAGGGGCGCCAAGTCGATGACCATCGCGGCCGGAGGCAACGGGATCGCCTGGGGCGCGGACCATTTAAGCGCGATGATGATCGCGACGGCATGCACGCCCAGCACGACTGCGAGGCTGCTGCCATAACGCGTCAGTTTGTGGCGCGTCGTGATCATTTCTTGGCTGCCGTCTCAAGTCCGACCAGGCCTACCTTGAGGTAGCCGGCTGCCCGCAAGGCGTCCATCACGCTCATCAGGTCGCCGTAGTCCACACCCTTGTCGGCCTGGAAGAAGATGGTCGTGTCTTTCTTGCCCTGGGTCTTGGCATCGAGCACCGGCCCCAGGGTTTCAGCCTTGACTTCTTCTTCGCCCAGGAACAGGCGCTGGTCGGCCTTCACGCTGAGAAAAATCGGCTTCTCCGGGCGTGGCGCCGGCTTGGCGCTGGACGCGGGAAGGTCAACCTTGATGTCCACGGTAGCCAACGGTGCTGCCACCATGAAGATGATCAGCAGCACCAGCATCACGTCGATAAACGGCGTGACGTTGATTTCGTGATTCTCGACGAGCTCGTCGTCGCCTTGATTCAAATGCAGGCCCATGGCCGATTACCCCACTTTCACCATGTGCGGTTGCGAGCTGCGCTCGGTAGGCAGGTGATCGAGGTCGCGGCTGACCAGCAGCAGGACTTCTGCCGACGCGTCCGATACCTGGGCCTTGTAGCCGGCGATCGAACGGGCGAAGACGTTGTAGATCACCACCGCTGGGATCGCGGCAACCAGGCCCAGGGCCGTAGCCAGCAAGGCTTCGGCGATGCCGGGAGCAACCACGGCGAGGTTGGTGGTCTGGGTTTTGGCGATGCCGATGAAGCTGTTCATGATGCCCCACACGGTACCGAACAGGCCGACGAAGGGGGCGGTGGAACCGATGGTCGCCAGCACGCCGGTGCCACTGCTCATGTTGCGACCGCAAGCGGCCACTAGGCGCTCCAGGCGGAAGCTGACGCGTTCCTTGATGCCTTCTTTTTCGCGGGTGTTGGCCGACAGGCGCATTTCTTCCAGGGCGTCATGCACCAGCAGGTTGGCCAGGGTGCCCTTCTTGGTGGCGGTTTCACTCGCTTCCTTGAGGGTGGCGGCCTTTTTCAAGTGGACGATTTCAGTGCGCAGACGACGCTTGGCGCCCAGCAGCTCGAAGCCTTTGGCGATCCAGATGGTCCAGGTAATGATGGAGGCGATAGCCAGGCCGATCATCACGGCTTTCACCACCACGTCGGCGTTCTGGTACATGCCCCACGGGGACAGGTCATGGGCCATGCCCAGGGTGTTGTCTTCTTCCAGCACTACCCCAGTGCCGTCGGCAGGAGCTGCAGCCTGGGCCGGGTCGGTTGGCGCGGCGGCAGGCGCAGCCGGGGTGGCGGTATTCTGCTCGGCAGCGGCTGGTGCGGCAGGTGCGGTGGCATCAGCGAAGGCGGCGGTCGGCGCCAGCAGTACGCTGAACAGCATCGCAGCAATCGCACGCCGGGCGCGGGATGGGCTGTGAGGCTTGGTTGGCGAAGCGGGGTTTGTATGACGTGTCATGCTGGCCGGACCTGAGAGAAAATAATGGGTGATCGTCCTGCCAGACCCCTGTGGGTCGAGGACAAATGGGTGGTTATTATTGCAAGTAATTCTTGTTAACTAAAGTGGCACTGTTACTTTATTTCGCTTTTTACTGGCCGTTGATCCTCTCGCGCGGCTAATCTGCGCCTTTGAGAATGGAGTTTTATGATGTCTGCGCCTTCTGTTGTGATTGCCGGTTGCGGCGATGTGGGTAGTCGGCTGGCTAGCCAATTGCTGGCCGCAGGATGGGAGGTGCATGGCCTGCGCCGCGATATTTCGCGCCTTCCCGGCGGCGTGATCGGCATCGCCGGTGATCTGTTCGATAAAGCCTGTCCCGATACCTGGCCGATCGGCGGGGTGGATTACCTGGTGTACTGCGCTGCGGCCACCGACCACGATGAGGCCGGTTACCGCGCTGCCTACGTGCAGGGGTTGCAGCATGTGCTGGAGTGGCTGGGCGATTACGGCCAGACGCCCAGGCATTTGCTGTTTGTGTCCAGCAGCAGCGTATATGGGCAGCAGAATGGCGAGTGGGTCGACGAAACCTCTGAAACTCAGGCGAAGGGTTATTCCGGCCAAGTCATGCTCGAAGCCGAGCAAGTGGCACTCAATAGTGGCATCCCCGCGAGCGTCGTGCGGCTGACCGGCATTTATGGTCCAGGCCGCGAGTGGCTGCTGACACAGGTTCGGCAGGGTTATCGCGTAGCCGTCGACCCGCCTTTATATGGCAACCGGATTCACGCCGATGACGCTGCGGGCGTGTTGGCGTTTTTGTTGCGGCATGTGGAGCAGGGCGGTTCGCTGGACAAGGTTTATATCGGGGTCGACGATGCGCCGGCGCCATTGGCCGAGGTGGTGGGTTGGTTGCGCGAGTATCTGGGCGTGACGGAGTGGTCCGAGGACGCCAGTGTGCGGCGTGCGGGCAGCAAGCAGTGCAGCAATGCGCGCATCAAGGCGCTGGGCTGGAAGCCGACCTATCCGACTTATCGCGAAGGCTATGCCGCCATTTTGAAAGGTTGAACGACGGACAAAATGTGGGAGGGGACTAGCCCCCGATAACGGTGTGTCAGCCAAAGAGAGGTTGACTGAAGAAACGCTATCGGGGGCAAGCCCCCTCCCACATTTGGATCTGTGTCGCAGCGGTTATTGCTTTTCAAGCAACCACTGGCGCGGGCCAGGCGTGAAGGACGGCACTTCATCGGCTTGCGCAGTGTTGATCGCCTGGAAGATTTCCAGCTGCTTGCCTCTGCGCGCAAAGATCCACGGGTTGCCCACGCCATTCTCCTGCAGCCAAAGGCTGTCGTAGCCGCCGCTCATGGAGGCGCAATCCCCGGCCAGGCACAGCGAATACTGATCAGCGCCAGGCAGGCCGGCGACTTTGCCGTTGGCCTGGAACTGTACCGTGGCGCCATTACCGACACCGTCGGTGATCTTCCAGTCTCCGCCCAGGTACGCCGCATAAAGCGCCCGCTCGAAGTTGGCGCCCAGTGGTGCGCCCTCCGGAGCCGGGTCCTGGGAGCGCGTGAACAGTTGCTCAGGCTCGTTGTCGTTGGCCACCTGCAGCAGCTTTTTGCCTCTACGCTTGAGCTCGGTGGCAGAGCTGCCGTAGAAGTCCACGCTCCAGGCGCCGGGCTTTTGCGCCAGCAACTTGCCTTCCGCTACTTCAAAACCGTTGTAGTAGCGTGCCTGCAGGGCCTTGGTGTTGACCTCCCATTCGAGGTTCGGGCCAAAGGTCTGCAAGGCTTCACGCAAAGGGCCGCCCTTGGCTGCCGCATCGATGGCGGCCTGGTTGATCCAGGTACCGCTCACATCCAGATTGGCAGGGTTGCTGGCACAGCCGCCGAGCAGCAATGCGAGCAACGAAGAGGCAATAAGCGCTTTGCGCATGACTAAATCCTTCTGAAACAAAGTCGGCGCAGCGGTTGAGGCTGCGCCGGGTGTTTTTACTCGATGACCAGAATCGCGTCCATTTCAACCTGCGCGCCCTTTGGCAGGGCAGCGACGCCGATGGCGGCGCGGGCTGGGTACGGCTGTTCGAAGTACTTGCCCATGATCTCGTTGACCTTGGCGAAGTGGCTCAGGTCGGTGAGGAAGATGTTCAGCTTGACGATGTCTTTGAACGAACCGCCAGCCGCTTCAGCCACGGACTTGAGGTTTTCGAAGACCTGTACGGTCTGTGCTTCAAAGCCTTCCACCAGTTCCATGGTCTTTGGGTCCAGCGGGATCTGGCCGGACATGTAGACGGTATTGCCCGCCTTGATCGCCTGGGAATACGTACCGATGGCGGCCGGGGCTTTGTCGCTGGTGATTACTGTCTTGGTCATGAATGACTCCTTGTAATAGGCGATGGCTTGTTTGAAGAACTACGCACGCATGCGGGTGATGCGAATCACGCCGGTCAAGGCACGCAGTTTCTTGATCACGCGGGCCAGGTGCACGCGGTCGTGCACGCTGACCACCAGCTGGACCACGCTGATGCGCCCATCGCGTTCGTCCATGCTGATTTTCTCGATATTGCCGTCGGCCGCGTTGACGCTGCTGGCCAGCAGCGCGATCAAGCCACGCTGGTGCTCCAGCTCCACGCGCAGCTCGACATTGAATTCGCCGGTGACATCCTTGGCCCACGAAAGCTGGATGCATTTTTCCGGGTTGTGTCGGATTTCGCTGATATTGCGGCAGTTGTCCAGGTGCACCACCATGCCTTTGCCCGCCGACAGGTGGCCGACAATCGGGTCGCCCGGGATCGGAGTGCAGCATTTGGCATAGCTGAGCACCAGGCCCTCGGTGCCGCGAATCGCCAACGGGCCTTCGGGGCTCGGCAGCTGTTCGCCTTCGCCGAGCAGGCGGCGCGCAACCACGTAGGCCATGCGGTTGCCCAGGCCAATATCTTCGAGCAGGTCCTCGATGGTTTCCTGGCGATACTCGTGAAGCATCGCTTGCACGCGCTCCTGCGGGACCTTGTCCAAGGCGCTGTCAAAACCATTGAGCACCTTGTTCAGCAGGCGTTCGCCCAGGCTGATGGATTCGGAACGCCGCTGCAGTTTCAAGGCGTGGCGGATGTGCGTACGCGCCTTGCCGGTCACCACGAAGTTGAGCCAGGCCGGATTCGGCCGCGCGCCTGGGGCGCTGACGATCTCCACCGTGGAGCCGCTTTGCAGCGGTTCGGACAGCGGCGCGAGACGACGATTGATCCGACAGGCGATACAGCTGTTGCCCACATCGGTATGCACGGCGTAGGCAAAGTCGACCGCCGTGGAGCCCTTGGGCAGCTCCATGATCCGGCCTTTGGGCGTGAACACGTAGACCTCGTCCGGGAACAGGTCGATCTTCACGCTTTCGATGAACTCCAGGGAGTTGCCGGCACGTTGCTGCATTTCCAGCACGCCCTTGACCCACTGGCGGGCACGGGCATGGGTGCCTTTGGGCTGCTCATCGCCGCTGGATTTGTACAGCCAATGGGCAGCGATGCCGTTGTTGGCCATCTCTTCCATTTCGCGGGTGCGGATCTGGATCTCGATCGGCACGCCGTGCATCCCGAACAGTGTGGTATGCAGCGACTGATAGCCGTTGGCCTTGGGAATCGCGATGTAATCCTTGAAGCGCCCCGGCAGCGGTTTGTACAAATTATGTACAGCGCCCAGTACGCGGTAGCAGGTGTCGACCTTGTCGACGATGATCCGGAACGCATACACGTCCATGATCTCGTTGAAGGCCCGACGCTTGCCGCGCATCTTCTTGTAGATGCCGTAGATGTGTTTCTGCCGCCCGCTGACTTCGCCTTCGATCTCGTCGATCGCCAGGCAATGGCTCAGGGACTCTTCGATCTTGTTGACGATTTCCTTGCGGTTGCCCCGGGCGCGCTTGACCGCCTGGTAGATGCGCGCTGAACGCATCGGGTGCATGGCCTTGAAGCCGAGGTCTTCGAACTCGATACGAATGGCATGCATGCCCAGCCGGTTGGCGATGGGCGCATAGATTTCCAGGGTTTCCTTGGCGATTCGCCGGCGTTTTTCGCCGGAGAGTACTTCCAGCGTGCGCATGTTGTGCAGCCGGTCGGCCAGCTTGACCAGGATCACGCGGATATCGCGGGCCATGGCCATGGCCATCTTCTGGAAGTTTTCCGCCTGGGCTTCGGCCTTGGTCTCGAAGTTCATCTGGGTCAGTTTGCTGACCCCGTCGACCAGCTCGGCCACGGTTTCGCCAAATTGCGCGCTGAGCGCTTCCTTGGCGATGCCGGTGTCTTCGATCACGTCATGCAGCATCGCGGCCATCAAGCTCTGATGGTCCATGTGCATGTCGGCCAGAATATTTGCCACCGCAAGAGGATGCGTGACATACGCTTCGCCACTACGACGGCGTTGGCCATCGTGAGCTTGTTCGGCGTAGAAATACGCTCGGCGGACCAGGTTGACCTGGTCGGGGCCGAGGTAGGCCGATAAGCGATCGGCGAGGGCGTCTATGCTCGGCAAAGTGTGAACTCCTGCCGAAGGCTGTGACCCCGCGCCGTGCTACGTCGACCAGGCATAGGCTTAGACGGCCTCGTTGGACTCGTCCTCGAACGCTGCGAACAGCGGTTCGTCTTCAACGATTTCAGCGTTGGCGATGAACTCATAGCTCATCAGGCCTTCTGCGATTTCACGCAGGGCTACAACGGTAGGCTTGTCGTTTTCCCACTGGACCAGGGGCTCTTTGCCGCCAGTGGCCAGTTGACGGGCACGCTTGGTAGAGAGCATGACCAGCTCAAAGCGGTTATCCACGTGTTCTAGGCAGTCTTCAACGGTTACGCGGGCCATGGTATTCCTCGGAGCGAATGCAAGATGCGCGCTGCCCGGTTGGGCGAGCGGACTGAGCAGTTTAAAAAATCACCAGCGTTTAGGGAAGCGCTGATTTTTCGCTGACCCTCGCAAAACCGCTGCAAGTGCCAATGTAAAGCCCTTGCAGCGGTTTTGGGAAGGGCCAATCAGCCGAGCAGTTCGGCGAGTAATTTGCCGAAACGCTGCTGTTGACGCTTTTGCTGCAGCTGGTTGGCGCGGAAAATCGCCTTTAAATCATCCAGCGCGTGGGCAAAATCGTCGTTGATGATCAGGTAGTCGTAGTCGACGTAGTGGCTCATTTCGCTGACGGCTTCGCGCATGCGGCCCTCGATGATCTCGTTGCTGTCCTGGCCGCGGTTGGTCAGGCGCTGGTGCAGGGCTTCAAGCGAGGGCGGCAGGATGAAGATCGAACGCGCCTTGGGCATCAGCTGGCGCACTTGTTCGGCGCCCTGCCAGTCGATTTCCAGAATCAGGTCATGGCCTTCATCCAGCGTCTGCTGCAGATGGCTTTGCGAGGTGCCATAGAGGTTGCCGAACACTTCGGCGCGCTCCAGGAAGTCACCGTGCTCGATCATCTTGACGAACTCGGTACGCTCGACGAAGTGATAGTGCACGCCGTTCACTTCACCCGGGCGCATGGCGCGCGTGGTGTGGGAAACCGAGATGCGGATCTGCTCGTCAGCGTCGGTCAGGGCCTTGACCAGGCTGCTCTTGCCCGCGCCCGAAGGGGCGGAAATGATGTAAAGGGTGCCGGTGCTGTGGGTCATGGAGGGTGCCTTACTCAATATTCTGTACTTGTTCGCGCATTTGCTCGATCAACACTTTGAGGTTGACCGCCGCTGTGGTGCTGCGCGGATCGAACGCTTTGGAGCCCAGTGTATTGGCTTCGCGGTTGAGTTCCTGCATCAGGAAGTCCAGGCGCCGACCGGCGGCACCACCGGACTTGAGCACCCGGCGCACTTCGAGGATGTGGGTGCTCAGGCGATCGAGCTCTTCGGCGACATCACTCTTTTGTGCCAGCAGGACCATTTCCTGCTCCAGGCGCACGGGGTCGAGGTCGGCCTTCATGTCGGCGAAGCGATCCAGGACCTTCTGGCGCTGGGTGGTGAGCATCTGCGGCACCAGCTCACGCAGGGTGACGACGTCTTCTTCGATTGAGCTCAAGCGCTCGCTGATCAACCGCGCCAGCTCGGCGCCTTCACGCTCGCGGCCGGCCTTGAGTTCCTTGAGGCCCAGGTTGAACAGGGCCAGGGCCTCGGCGTTGAGGGCTTGCGGGTCGGTGGCGTCGGCCACCAGCACGCCGGGCCAGGCCAGCACTTCCAGGGGGTTCAGCGCGGCCGGCTGCTTGATCAGGCTGGCGATGGTTTCAGCGGCAGCCACCAGTTGCGCGGCGCGGTCGCGGTCGACCTGCAATGGTTTGCCGGTGGTTTCTTCGGTAAAGCGCAGGGTGCATTCCAGCTTGCCGCGGGAAATGCCCTGGCGCAGCGCTTCACGCACGGCGCCCTCGAGGTCGCGGAACGACTCCGGCAGGCGCAGATGCGGCTCCAGGTAACGGCTGTTGACCGAGCGCAGTTCCCAGCTCAGGGTGCCTTGTGCGCCGGCTTTTTCGACGCGGGCGAAGGCGGTCATGCTGTGCACCATGGAGGTACCTCGCGTTACAGTCCCGCAAACACGGGCTGGTGGTTAAGAAGGCGCAGGATTGTAGCGCAGTGCGCAGGAGGCGCCCAAACATGCGCATTCGTAACCGGATTTTTAGAAGTGCCCCGAATCGGCTGGCGGCTCTATAATGCTCGGCAGTTTTTCGTCCTCAGTACAGGTATTCCCTATGAAACGTCCAAGTGGTCGCGCTGCCGATCAGCTCCGCTCGATCCGCATCACCCGCAACTACACCAAACACGCCGAGGGATCCGTACTGGTCGAGTTTGGCGATACCAAGGTCATCTGCACCGTCAGCGTCGAGAACGGCGTGCCGCGCTTCCTCAAAGGCCAGGGCCAGGGTTGGTTGACCGCTGAATACGGCATGCTGCCGCGCGCCACTGGCGAGCGTAACCAGCGTGAGGCCAGCCGTGGCAAACAGGGCGGGCGTACCCTTGAAATCCAGCGCCTGATCGGCCGTTCCCTGCGCGCGGCCCTGGACATGACCAAGCTGGGCGACGTGACCCTGTACGTCGATTGCGACGTGATCCAGGCCGACGGCGGCACCCGCACCGCGTCGATCACCGGCGCCATGGTGGCCCTGGTTGACGCACTGAAAGTGATCAAGAAGCGTGGCGGCCTCAAAGGCGGCGATCCGCTCAAGCAAATGATCGCCGCCGTCTCGGTCGGCATGTACCAGGGCGAGCCGGTGTTGGACCTGGACTACCTGGAAGACTCGGCCGCCGAGACCGACCTGAACGTGGTCATGACCAGCACCGGTGGTTTCATCGAAGTGCAGGGCACCGCCGAAGGCGCGCCGTTCCAGCCAGCTGAACTGAACGCCATGCTGGCCCTGGCGCAGAAAGGCATGAGCGAAATTTTCGAACTGCAGAACGCCGCACTGGCTGACTGAGCCGGTCTCAAGGGGAAACGCCATGAATGACAACAGCCAAATTCCGGTGCCTGCGCCTTCCTATGAAGTGCGGCAGGGGGCGATGTTGTGCCATCTCGCGGCGTTTCTGGGGTTCGTGTTCCCTTTCGGCAGCGTTGTGGGGCCACTGATCCTGTGGCAGATGAAGAAGGAGCAGGATGCGTTTATTGATGATCAGGGCAAGGAAGCCCTGAATTTCCAGATCACCGTCGCCATCGCCTGGATCGCTTGCATCGTGCTGGCCTTCGCAGTGATTGGTTTCTTCCTGATGATTGCCCTGGCGATTGCCACGGTGGTGCTGACCATCATCGGCAGTATCAAGGCCAACAAGGGGATCGCCTATCGCTATCCTCTGACCTGGCGTCTGGTCAAATAATAGCCATCCACAAAAAAACCGACATCGCTGTCGGTTTTTTTCTGCCTGGAAAAAGACCTCAGATGGTCAAGGTCCAGTCGTAGTCCACGATCAGTGGCGCGTGCTGCGAGAACCGCGGCTGGCGCGGCAAGCGGGCACTGCGTACGAACCGGCGCAGACCCGGGGTCAGCAGCTGGTAGTCGAAACGCCAACCCAGGTTGAGCATTTCGGCCTGTTCGTTATCCGGCCACCAGCTGTACTGGTCGCCTTCGCGGCTGACTTCGCGCAGGGCGTCGACATAGCCCATGTTGCCGACAATCTCGTCCATCCAGGCCCGTTCCGGCGCCAGGAAACCCGGGGATTGCTGGCTGTCGCGCCAGTTCTTGATATCCAGCTTCTGTTGCGCCACGTACAGCGAGCCACAATAAATGTACTCGCGACGTTTGCGTCGCTGTTTATCCAGATAACGGGCGAAATCGTCCATTAGCTTGAATTTCTGGTTCAAGTCTTCATCGCCGTTCTGCCCCGAAGGAAGCAGCAAGGTCGCGATGCTGACCTTGTCGAAATCGGCTTGCAGGTAGCGCCCGTAGCGGTCGGCTGTCTCGAAGCCGAGGCCGCTGATGACCGCCTTGGGTTGCAACCGCGAGTACAAAGCCACGCCACCTTGGGTGGGCACTTCGGCATCGCAGGCATAAAGGAAGTAGCCATCCAGTTGGAAGGCTGGGTCGTCCAGTTCAAAGGCGGAGGCGCGGGTATCCTGCAGGCAGATGACGTCGGCATTCTGAGCTTGCAGCCAACTGAGCAAACCACGCTCGACTGCAGCCTGAATACCATTAACGTTCACACTGATGATCCGCATAAATGGCCCCAAAAATCGCGTGCGTGTATGATACACGCCGTCTACCTAATTAGCTAAATCCGTGGTATCTGAGGCTTTTTTCATGCAGGCGTATCAACGCGATTTCATTCGTTTTGCCATCGATCGCGGGGTTTTGCGCTTCGGTGAGTTCACCCTCAAGTCCGGGCGCACCAGCCCGTATTTCTTCAATGCTGGCTTGTTCAACTCGGGTTCGGCGCTGGCTCAGTTGGGTCGTTTTTACGCGGCGGCCATCGTTGAAAGCGGTATTTCCTTCGACGTGCTGTTCGGCCCGGCCTACAAGGGCATCCCCCTGGCAGCTGCAACAGCCGTTGCCCTGGCGGAACACCATGGGCGCGATCTGCCATGGTGCTTCAACCGCAAGGAAGCCAAGGCTCATGGCGAAGGCGGCAGCCTGGTGGGTGCGCCGCTCACTGGCGATGTATTGATCATTGATGACGTGATCACGGCCGGTACGGCTATCCGTGAAGTGATGCAGATCATCGCGTCCCAGGACGGCGCCAAGGCCGCCGGTGTGCTGATCGCGCTGAACCGCCAGGAGCGCGGCAACGGTGAGTTGTCGGCGATCCAGGAAGTGGAGCGTGATTTCGGCATTCCCGTGGTAAGCATCGTATCGTTGAACCAGGTGTTGCAGTTCCTGGAAGATGATCCGCAGCTCAAGCAGCACTTGCCGGCAGTTAAGGCGTATCGCGAGCAGTTCGGCGTTCAATAATCGCCACAATAAAAAAGGTCCCGTCCAATTCAATTGGTCGGGGCCTTTTTTCAGCTCGGGTCTTGGGGGGCTGCTACTCCCGCAGTCGCAAGACGCGCAATAAAGCGTCAACCTGCCCGAAAGCGTCTTGTTGCCATTGGTCCGGTGTGCGATCTCCGAGTATTTGGCTGTCTTCGACGAATCGCCTTACGGCTGTCGGACCATAGCCATCGGCGATATCAAACTTTTCGCCGATGAACTGAAACCCCAGCTCTCCACTCCCGGTTTCCAGTACTGATCGACATTCCTCTGCAAGCGCTTGCATGCCACCGGGGAAATTACGGACGCAGTAGTAGATGTCATATGCGTCCTTCTGTTTGTGTCTTCCGTTCAGGGCGTATCCCTTCATCGCCAGCAGGGCGGGGATCGAGCACACCGCGACCTCGACACGATTTTTGCCACCCGTAGGCATGGAGCCTTCAATGGCAACCATTTGATAGAAGCGCATCGCCAAGTCGGCACCGTCAGCGCGCTGAACTGCAAAGTCGTTGAGAATGGGAGGTTTGTTCTGGATGATTTCGGCGTCGCGCGGCATCAAGAAGTCCACGATCACATCTATCGCCGATCCGCCGTCTTGCACGGGAACCTGGCGAACGAGCTGGAATCGCCGCAGTTCTCCTCTTTGTTCGTACCCATTACCCATCAGTGCTTCAATCAACGTCGCGTACTCGCCATCTCCTAGAGCCTCTGCGTCCAAGCTCAAATCGACATCAAGGGTTCCAACGTGCTGCATATCGTCGTTCGCCAGCAGTAGCCAAGGCACCGCTCCACCGATCACTGCAAACTTGCCTTTGAAGGAACCAAGGATCTGACCGATCTCGACTAATACCGCCTTCACGGCAGCTGTCGTTCTGTCGTCATAATCTAAGGCAGATTGAGGTTCTTGAGGGATTAACGAGACCATGTCAGTTTTTCCTGTCGTAGATATTCGGCGGCTTCCTTTCCGCGCTCTCCCGCAACCGATAGATCCAGATAGGTCTGAACTGGGCTGGTGCACAGGGCGCCCGGTGCGGGTTCAACGGTGTCCAGTAGGAGTCCTTCGTCGTTGGGTAAAGTGATGACAACGTTCTCTCCCTTTGATGCAGGAACCAACTGTAGTGCTTTAACCAGTCTCTCTAGCCCTTCAATGTCGGCATAAAAGTAATTCGTGCTGATGCGGGCATAGGGTGCGAGCCATTGAGCGGCAGAAAAGGAGGAAAAAAGTGCGTGTCCGCCGCTCCTTTCTCCAATAGCGATGCGCGCGGCATTTTCCAATGCGCTGCCATGTAAGGTGGTATAGAAGCTCTTACGCTCTCCTGATGGAGGTTCGTATGCTTCGGCCCATGCATCCAGGAGCGCTTGAGGATCGGATAGACATACGCCGTCGTTTGTCGCTCTTGCCCATTCTCGATTCAGTAGTGCTGTGCGGACATTGCTGACCTGTCCCAGGCTCACCCCGGCGGCTTCGCACAGTTCCACCACCCGCCAGGCTCGGCCCGGATCCCGAAGCATCGTGCGTATGATCTGCGCTGATTTCGGTTTGAAGAAAGACTTAAGCTCCCTGTGCTCCGAGAGCGGCTTGTCAGCTACTTGGTGATCAATGAATACACCATCGAACGAGATCCAGGCATTACCTTCCAGGTCCAGATATCCCACACCCTTTTCCCGACACAGTTGTCTTGCTACGGGTGAAAGATAGGGTGCTACCACAATAGGCGTCGCCTCTGGCCTTTGCTCGCTCACATAGTCGCGAAGCTGAAGTATGGCCGCGTTTATGAATCGGGGCTGACCGTTTGCTTTTACCTCGCACACCAGAGGGCGTGATTTGCCTGATGCGTTAATCTCGATAATGAAGTCGGGAGTCCAGCCTTTTGAAGGAGGCATGGATGTGAGGCTTTTAATCTCGAGAATCGGTACCTTGCTCAGGAGGCTTCGCAGCGCGTCTCTGGAGTGAATTTCGAGTTCTTTCATTAATTGAGCCCTTTTCAGCGAATGTTGAAAATAGCTATTACGGTGAAAAAAGTCGAGGAATTTCACCCTTTATGATGTTTTCAGTGAGTGTTGAAATATCCGTTAATACTGAAAAAATTCAGCGGCGTTTTCGTGATCATCGTTGTAGGCTGCGTTTCCATTGTGCATAAAAAACCGCAGATTCTACTTTGCCTGACGAAGATTCCGTACATGGGTACGTATTGTCGTAGGCGCCGTAAGAAACTGCGGTTTTTTGGTGCTTTGTAAATCAGGGACGCTTGCGGTTACTGATCAGCGTGCCCACGCCGGTATCGGTGAAGATTTCCAGCAGGATCGCATTCGGTACTCGCCCGTCCAGGATCAGCGAGCTGCCGACGCCGCCTTGCACGGCTTCCAGCGCGCAGCGGATTTTTGGCAGCATGCCGCCGTAGATAGTGCCGTCGGCAATCAGCTCGTCCACCTGCTGGGTGGTCAGGCCGGTCAACACCTTGCCTTGCTTGTCCATCAGGCCGGCAATGTTGGTCAGCAGCATCAGCTTTTCAGCCTTCAGCGCCTCAGCCACTTTGCCCGCCACCAGGTCGGCGTTGATGTTATAGGACTCACCGTTGACGCCCACGCCGATGGGCGCGATCACCGGGATGAAGTCACCCTTGACCAGCAGGTTGAGCAGATCGGTGTTGATGCCGATCACTTCGCCCACCTGGCCGATGTCGATGATTTCCGGCTGGGTCATCTCCGGCGTCTGACGGGTCACGGTCAGTTTTTTCGCGCGGATCAGTTCCGCATCCTTGCCGGTCAGGCCGATGGCGCTGCCGCCGTGGCGGTTGATCAGGTTGACGATGTCTTTGTTGACCTGGCCACCGAGCACCATCTCCACCACGTCCATGGTCTGCGCGTCAGTGACGCGCATGCCATCGATGAAGTGACTCTCGATCGACAAGCGCTTGAGCAGATCGCCGATTTGCGGCCCGCCACCGTGGACGACAACCGGGTTGATCCCCACGGCTTTCATCATCACGATGTCGCGGGCAAAGCCGGTTTTCAGCTCGTCGCTTTCCATGGCATTGCCGCCGTACTTGATCACCAGCGTCTTGCCGACGTAGCGTCGAATGTAAGGCAACGCTTCGGACAGGACCTTGGCGGTGTTGGCAGCGGCTTCGCGTTCGAGGGTCATTCAGGGCTCCGGTAAAAAATCAGAACGGTAATTGGAGATCAGGGGCAACACGTTTCAACTGGACGTGGAAGACGTCCTTGATGCGCTGCAACTCAGCCTCGGTATCCGCCTCGAAGCGCAGCACCAGCACCGGCGTGGTGTTGGACGCGCGAACCAGGCCCCAGCCTTTGGCGTAATCGACTCGCACACCATCAATGGTGGTCAGGTTGGCGCCTTCACCCCATTGCGCATCGTGCAGTGCGTCAATGATGCTGAATTTGCTCTCCTCGGTCACATGGATATTGATCTCTGGCGTAGAAATATCGTTGGGGAAGGTCTGAAACAGCTCTTGCGCTGTGGATTTTTCCTTGCTGAGGATCTCCAGCAGGCGCGCAGCGCTGTAAATGCCGTCGTCGAAACCGAACCAGCGCTCCTTGAAGAACACGTGACCGCTCATTTCGCCGGCCAGCAAGGCGCCGGTTTCCTTCATTTTCTTTTTGATCAACGAATGTCCGGTCTTCCACATTAGCGGGCGGCCGCCGTATTCCTTGATCAGCGGCGTGAGGCGGCGGGTGCACTTAACGTCGAAGATGATTTCGGCGTTGGCATTGCGCGCCACCACGTCACGGGCGAACAGCATCAACAGGCGGTCCGGGTACACGATCTCGCCGGTTTCGGTCACCACCCCTACACGGTCTCCGTCGCCGTCGAAGGCCAGGCCCACGTCGGCGCCCACTTCCTTGACCTTGGCGATCAGGTCCACCAGGTTTTCAGGCTTGCCTGGGTCCGGGTGATGGTTGGGGAAGTTGCCGTCGACGTCGCAGAACAGCGGGATCACTTCACAGTTCAGGGCTTCGAGCAATTGCGGGGCGATCACGCCAGCCGCGCCGTTGCCGCAGTCCACCACCACTTTCAGGCGGCGGTCGAGCTTGACGTCGCGGGTGATTTCGTCGGAGTAGCGCTGCAGGATATCGACCTTGGTTATGCTGCCGGTGCCGCTGGTCAGGTCGTTGGTTTTCAGGCGCGTGTGCAGGGCCTGGATCTGTTCGTTGGCGAGGGTATCGCCGGCGATCACGATCTTGAAACCGTTGTAGTCCGACGGGTTGTGGCTGCCGGTAAGCATGACGCCGGATTTGCCGGCCAGCACGTTGGCGGCGTAGTACAGCGCAGGCGTGGGCACCAGCCCGACGTCGCTGACATGGCAACCGCTGTCTGCCAGGCCCTGGATCAGTTGCTCCACCAGCTCCGGGCCGGACAGGCGGCCGTCACGGCCCACCGAAACATTCGGCTCGCCCTGGGCCAGGCTCTGCGCGCCGATGGCGCGGCCGATCCAGTAGGCGGTTTCGGCGGTCAGGGTTTTGGGCACCACGCCACGAATGTCGTAGGCACGAAAGATGCTGTCGGGAAAAGTCGGGGCTACACGGGCTGCGGTACTCATCGCGGGAAGAACTCCATCTGAAAGGGGGCAAGGCTGGCCTGGTGTGGCTGGCCGGCAGGCTCAAACTGAAGGGTATGACGGCGTTTTCGGCAGAGAGTTCGTGGTGTAAAAGTGCCATCGGCGCTTCGGCGGCGTGCTTATTTGTACGTAATTCTTTGATTTTATCGTAGAAAAATCGCTGATGCCGTGTGCGTATTCTTCATCCTGAATAGCCGGGCGGTGGCGTCTGGCCGGACAATCGCATCCGGCCAGGTTCAGCTTAGTCAGTGGCTGCCGGAATGCCCGAAACCGCCGGCGCCGCGTTGGGTTTCGTCGAATTCCTGCACCAGTTCGAAATGTGCCTGTACCACCGGCACCAGCACCAGTTGGGCAATACGCTCGCCGACAGCAATGTTGAACGCGGTCTGGCCACGGTTCCAGCACGAGACCATCAACTCACCCTGGTAGTCGGAGTCGATCAGGCCCACCAGATTGCCCAGCACGATGCCGTGTTTGTGACCCAGGCCCGAGCGCGGCAGGATCAGGGCTGCCAGGCCTGGGTCGCCGACGTAGATCGACAGGCCGGTGGGGATCAGCAGGGTCTGGCCCGGCTCGAGCACGGTGTCTTGCTTGAGCATGGCGCGCAGGTCCAGGCCAGCGGAGCCTGGGGTAGCGTAGGCCGGCAGTGGAAATTCGCTACCGATGCGGGGGTCGAGGATCTTGGCTTGCAAAGCGTGCATGGACATTAAACCTGGTTCAGCCGTTGGGCGATAAAAGAGATCAGTTGGCGGGCAATCTTGCCCTTGCTGGTCTGGGCGAAAACGGTGGCGTGCAACTCGCGGTCGATCACGCTGATGGCATTTTCCTCGCTGTTGAAGCCGATGCTCGGGTTGGCGACATCATTGGCAACGATCAGATCGAGGTTTTTGTCTTTCAATTTGCGTGCGGCGTAGTCCAGCAAATGTTCGGTCTCGGCGGCGAAACCGACGCTGAACGGACGATCCGGACGGGTAGCGATGGTGGCCAGGATGTCCGGGTTACGGACCATTTGCAGGAGCAGGCCATCACCGCTTGTAGGGTCTTTCTTGAGCTTTTGCGGCGCAACGACTTCCGGTCGGTAGTCTGCAACCGCTGCCGAGGCGATGAACAGGTCGCACGGAATGGCAGCCTCACAGGCCGCCAGCATATCCCGGGCGCTGACTACGTCGATTCGCGTCACCCGATCAGGCGTTGGCAAATGCACCGGGCCGGTGATCAGGGTGACACGTGCGCCTGCCTCAACCGCAGCTTCAGCCAGGGCAAAGCCCATTTTTCCTGAGCTATGGTTGGTGATGTAGCGCACCGGGTCGATGTTTTCCTGGGTCGGGCCAGCGGTGATCAGTACGTGTTTGCCGGTCAGAGCCAGGTGCTGGAAGCACTCGGCAGCGCACAGCGCCAGGTCGGTGGCTTCGAGCATGCGGCCCATGCCGACGTCGCCGCAGGCCTGGCTGCCGGACGCCGGGCCGAAGACCTTGAGGCCACGGCTTTGCAGAAGCTGGGTGTTGGCCTGGGTGGCCGGGTCGCGCCACATGGCCTGGTTCATCGCCGGGGCGATGGCGACGGTGGCGTCGGTGGCCAGTACCAGGGTGGTCAGCAGGTCATCGGCGATGCCCTGGGCCAGGCGCGCGATCAGGTCGGCGGTAGCCGGCGCGATCAGGACCAGGTCGGCCCATTTGGCCAGTTCGATATGGCCCATGGCGGCTTCGGCCGCCGGGTCCAGCAGATCCAGGTGAACCGGGTGGCCGGACAAGGCCTGCATGGTCAGCGGGGTGATGAACTCACTGCCACCACGGGTCATGACCACGCGCACTTCGGCGCCTTGGTCCAGGAGCCTGCGAACCAGCTCTGCGCTCTTGTAGGCGGCAATGCCGCCGCCGACGCCGAGAACGATGCGTTTCCGATACAGACGCTGCATTGGTTTGCCTTTCCAGTTCAGTGAAGCCAGTTCAGTGACGCCTGCGATGACCCCTCCCCAGGTGAAATCGCATGCAAAAAAGAGGGCCTACGATAACACAGCGTCCGTCTGGCAACAGCGGCGCATACGGCGTACATCATGGAGAGGAGGTGGGATGAGTATTCGCGATTGGCCTGCTGCCGAGCGGCCGCGAGAGAAGCTTTTGGAGTGGGGCGCGGCCAGTCTGTCCGATGCCGAATTGCTGGCGATCTTCCTGCGCACCGGAGTGTCTGGCAGGAGTGCGGTGGACCTGGCGCGCCATTTATTGGCGCAATTCGGAGGCCTGCGCCCGCTGCTGGAAGCCAGCCAGACGCTGTTCAATCAGCAGTTGGGCCTGGGGCCGGCGAAGTTTGCCCAGTTGCAGGCGGTACTGGAAATGTCCCGGCGCCATATGGCCGAGCGCCTGCGCAACGATTCGGTGCTGGAGAGTCCGCTGGCCGTGCGCGAATACCTCAAGGCGCTGCTGCGTCATGAAACTCACGAGGTGTTTGGCTGCCTGTTTCTCGACTCCAAACATCGAGTGCTGGGTTTCGAAGCGCTGTCCCACGGCACTATCGATACGGCTGTGGTCTATCCCCGGCAAGTGGTCAAGCGCGCGCTGGCGTACAACGCGGCGGCATTGATCCTGTGCCACAACCATCCTTCGGGAAGCGCGGATCCAAGCGCCGCTGATCGAAAGTTGACCAAAGTTCTCCAGAAGGCCTTGGAAATGGTGGACGTGCGGGTGCTGGATCACATCATCGTGGGTGATGGTGATCCGTTGTCGATGGCGGAATATGGATGGATGTGAGGACAGCTGCAAGTTTGAAGCTGCAAGCCACAAGCGGGCTTGCAGCTTGCAGCTTAAGGCTTGACGCTGACCTTGGAATAATCCTGGCGACCAAACGGGCTCACCTGATAGCCGTCGACATTTTTGCGTGTCAGGGCAAACGCCATGGGGTGCGCCAAGGGCAGCCACAGGGCCTGCTGCTGGATCTGCGCCTGCGCCTGCTGGTAGAGCTTGCTGCGCACGCCTTGTTCGCTGGTGGTCTTGCCAGCGCTGATCAGCTTGTCCAGCGCAGGGTCGCAGTAGCGGGCGAAGTTGGTGCCGGACTTGACTGCCGCGCAGGAAAATTGCGGGGTGAGGAAGTTATCCGGGTCGCCATTGTCACCAGCCCAGCCCATGAAGAGCAGGTCATGCTCGCCGGCTTTGGCGCGGCGAATCAACTCGCCCCATTCGATCACACGGATGTCGGCCTGGATGCCGACCTTGGCCAGGTCGGCCTGCAACAGTTGAGCGCCAAGATTTGGGTTGGGGTTCAACAGGCTGCCGGTCGGGCGGGTCCAGATAGTGGTCTTGAATCCATCCTTGAGGCCGGCGCGGTTGAGCAGCGCCTTGGCTTTGGCCAGGTCCTGTGGGTAACCCGACAGCTCTTTGGCGTAGCTCCAGGTATTGGGTGGGTAAACACCGTTGGCCGCTTCGGCGGTGCCTTCGAATACGGCCTTGAGGTAGCTGCCTTTGTCGAAGGCCAAGTTGATCGCCTGGCGTACTTCGGGCTTGTCCAGCGGCGGGTGCTGGCTATTGATGGCGACGAACGCGGTCATGAAAGCTGCGGTTTTTTCCACCTTCAGGGCTGGGTCTTTTTCGGCCTCGCCCACATCCAGGGGTTTGGGCGACAGGGCGATCTGGCATTCATCGCGATGCAATTTCTGCAGGCGCACATTGGCATCCGGCGTGATCGCGAAGATCAGGTTGTCCACCGTCGGTTTGCCGGCGAAGTAGTCCGGGTTGGCCTTGTAGCGCACCACCGCATCCTTCTGGAATCGCACAAAAACGAAGGGCCCGGTGCCAATGGGCTGGCTGTTGAGTTTTTCCGGGGTGCCGGCCTTGAGCAGTTTGTCGGCATATTCGGCCGGGTAGATCGAGGCAAAACCCATGCTCAATGCTGCAAGAAATGTGGAATCGGCGTGATCGAGGGTGAAGCGCACGGTCAGCGGGTCGAGTGCGTCGATCTTCTTGATCAGCGTGGGCAATTGCAGGGATTGCGCATGGGGAAAGCCGCTCTGGGCGATCTTATGCCACGGGTTGGCTGGGTCGAGCATGCGTTCGAAGCTGAAGCGCACATCTTCGGCGGTCAGGGTACGGCTCGGGGTGAAATACTCGGTGCGATGGAATTTCACGTTCGGGTGCAGCTTGAAGGTGTACGTCAGGCCGTCTGGCGAGACGTCCCAACTGTCCGCCAGACTCGGCACCAGTTTTGCGCCGGTTGCGTCGTAGTCCACCAGACGGTTCATCAGCACATCCGCCGAGGCGTTGGTGGTGGTCAACGAGTTGTACTGCACCACGTCGAACCCTTCGGGGCTGGCCTCGGTGCAAACGCTCAGATTGGTGGCGGCAACGGCCATCGTCGGCGCGATTAAGAGGGGGGCTAGCAATAGCGGTAGGGCAGCGAGGCGCATATTAGGTTTCCTGTGCAAATCGAAGGCCCATCTGCGAGTGCAGTCTGGAAAAGGCCTACCGTAGTGGCCTGTTGGTTAAATGACTAGCCTATTTTTGCCTGTGCTTTTGGCTCAAATGCTGTTTTGATGGCGCCTCAGCGCGTTTCACCTTGCAGGTCCGAGTACTTGCGGGCGCTGAAAATCATTCTGTGCGACGAGCGGTCGGCTGTTGTAGCGGCCCCTCCTGGCAACGGTTCAGGCGCCAATAGCCGAGATTTACCCAGGTAAAAACACACTCGCTGTTGTTGCATCTGGGTCTTTCTGGTATAAAGCAGCGCTCTTTTCTAGGGGCCCGGTTCCTTCGCTTGTAGGTGTAGCCGGTAAGACCCTAAAGAAACGCGGCGCCTGGCGCCAAATGACTGAGAGATTAAGCGGCCAACCCATGCCGGGTTGGGCATGTGGTTTTAGAGGGCTGAGGCATGTCGAGAGTCTGTCAAGTTACCGGTAAGGGTCCGGTGACTGGGAATAACATTTCCCACGCAAATAACAAAACCCGTCGTCGTTTCCTGCCGAACCTGCAGCATCACCGCTTCTGGGTTGAAGAAGAGAAACGTTTTGTTCGCCTGCGTGTATCTGCCAAAGGCATGCGTATCATCGACAAGCGTGGCATCACTGTCGTGCTGGCCGAAATCCGCGCCGCCGGCAAGATCTAAGGAGCTCTATCATGCGTGAATTGATTCGAATGATCTCTAGCGCCGGTACTGGTCACTTCTACACTACCGACAAGAACAAGCGTACTACCCCGGACAAGCTCGAAAAGAAAATGTTCGACCCGCGCGTTCGCAAGCACGTGATCTACAAAGAAGGCAAAATCAAGTAATTGATTTCCTTCCTTGTGAAAAAAAGCCCGTATCTCACGATACGGGCTTTTTTTTGCCTGTGATGATCGTTCCCACGCTCTGCGTGGTAACGCCGCCTCGGGCGCTCCGCGTCCCGCTGTTCACTGATCAGGCTTTCTGTTCGAACACCACATAGATCTTGCGGCACGCTTGCAGCACTTCCCAGGTGCCGCTGAAGCCGGCAGGGATCACGAAGCGGTCGCCGGCGCGCAAGGTTTTGGCGTTCCCCTCGGCATCGCGCAGCACAGACACCCCCTGCACGATCTCGCAGTATTCATGTTCGGTGTAATTGACTGTCCACTGCCCGACATTGCCTTCCCAGACGCCCGCGTTCATTTGTCCGCATGGGCTGTTGTAGTGGTTGTAGATCGTCTGTTCGGGATCGCCCTTGAGGATTTTTTCGGGGGCAGGGCGATAGCGTTCGGGGGCGGTGTTGGCTTGGCTGAAATCAACGATGTCCTGGATGCTCATGGGCTTATCCCGTCAGGCCTGCGGTTGGAAAGCTCAAAGTCTATGTTTATTAAAATGAACATCGCAAGGGCGTTTGCCGCCCTTATGTCAAATATATTGAAACATCCCCAGTCGCTGGTTTAGGGTGGCAAGTGCCTTGAGCCGAACAGCAGGCTGGCCAGGCAAGAATTCGTGGAGGCGCCGGGATCAAATCTCCCAGGCCCTTGTATCCAAATAAGAGGAGGACACTTGCATGACCACCCTGACCCGTGCCGACTGGGAACAACGCGCCAAGGACCTGAAGATCGAAGGCCGCGCGTACATCAATGGCGAATACACCGCCGCCGCTTCCGGTGACACCTTCGAGTGCATCAGCCCGGTCGATGGCCGTCTGCTCGCCAACGTAGCCAGCTGTGACGCCGCCGACGCCCAGCGCGCCGTGGAAAATGCCCGTGCCACCTTCAATTCCGGTGTCTGGTCGCGCCTGGCGCCGGCCAAGCGCAAGTCCGTCATGATCCGTTTCGCCGCGCTGCTCAAGGCCAATGCCGAAGAGCTGGCCTTGCTTGAAACCCTGGACATGGGCAAGCCGATCAGCGACTCCCTGAACATCGATGTACCCGGCGCGGCGCAGGCGCTGAGCTGGAGCGGCGAGGCCATCGACAAGATTTACGATGAAGTGGCGGCCACCCCCCATGACCAACTGGGTCTGGTGACCCGTGAGCCTGTGGGTGTGGTCGGTGCGATCGTGCCGTGGAACTTCCCGCTGATGATGGCCTGCTGGAAACTCGGCCCGGCGCTGTCGACCGGTAACTCGGTCATCCTCAAGCCGTCCGAAAAGTCTCCGCTGACCGCCATCCGCATCGCTGCCCTGGCCGTTGAAGCCGGCATTCCAAAAGGCGTGTTCAACGTGCTGCCAGGTTACGGCCACACCGTGGGTAACGCGCTGGCGGTGCATATGGACGTGGATACCCTGGTGTTTACCGGTTCCACCAAAATCGCCAAGCAGCTGTTGATCCGTTCCGGCGAATCGAACATGAAGCGCGTGTGGCTGGAAGCCGGCGGCAAGAGCCCGAACATTGTGTTTGCCGATGCGCCGAACCTGCAAACCGCCGCCGAGTCCGCCGCCAGTGCCATCGCCTTCAACCAGGGCGAAGTCTGCACCGCCGGGTCGCGCCTGCTGGTGGAACGTTCGATCAAGGACACTTTCCTGCCGCTGGTGATCGAGGCGCTCAAGGGCTGGAAGCCAGGTAACCCACTGGACCCTGCCACCAATGTGGGCGCGCTCGTGGATACCCAGCAGATGAACAACGTGCTGTCGTACATCGAATCGGGTCATGCCGATGGCGCCAAGCTGGTCGCCGGTGGTAAGCGCACCCTGGAAGAGACCGGTGGCACTTACGTCGAGCCGACCATTTTCGACGGCGTGACCAACGCCATGAAGATTGCCCAGGAAGAGATCTTCGGCCCGGTCCTGTCGGTGATCACGTTCGACAGCGCCGAAGAAGCCATCGCTATCGCCAACGACACCCAATATGGCCTGGCCGCAGCGGTGTGGACGGCGGATATCTCCAAGGCACACCTGACTGCCAAGGCCCTGCGTGCGGGCAGTGTGTGGGTCAACCAGTACGATGGCGGCGACATGACGGCACCGTTCGGTGGCTTCAAGCAGTCGGGTAACGGTCGCGATAAATCGCTGCATGCGTTCGACAAATACACCGAGCTGAAGGCGACCTGGATCAAGCTCTAACAAATGTGGGAGGGGGCTTGCTCCCGATAGCTTAGGGTCAGTCGCTGCATCTGGTGACTGACACACCGCAATCGGGGGCAAGCCCCCTCCCACATGGGATAAGCGTGTTTCTAGAGCATGCGCTCCAGGCCGACGCTGGTGGCGAACCAGGCATTGAACCGGCGCCACCAACTACCCTGCTCCCGGGTCAGGGTGTGCAATTGGCCGTTATCTTCGGTCACCCACACGATCTGCCCGTCCTGCAGCTTCGCCTCGTAGCTCAACGCCGGCGCCATACCTTGCAGCGCCAGGTTACGCACATGCTCCGCCAGTTCCGGGCTGTCCACCAGCACGCCGACTTCGGTGTTCCATAGCACTGAGCGTGGATCGAAATTGAACGAGCCGATAAACGACTTCTCCCGATCGAAAATCATCGCCTTGCTGTGCAGGCTGGAGTCGGAACCGCGCAAGCTGCCTCGTCGAAACAGGTGCGGGCCGTTGCTTGCGCTGGGGTCGCCCGGTTGTCGACGCAGCTCATAGAGTTTCACGCCATGCTCCAGCAGCGCCTTGCGATAGGGTGCGTAGCCGCCGTGCACGGCTGGTACATCAGTGGCTTCGAGGGAATTGGTCAGTAGGCTCACCGACACGCCCGCGTCGGCGCGGCCGGTCAGATACACCAGCCCGGGCGGGCCCGGAACGAAGTACGCCGAAATCATGATCAGCTCACGGCTGACGCCTGCCAACTGCGGCGCCAGTTGCGTGGTGAGCAGCAATTGCGGGTCCGGGTCGGCCTTGGCCAGCACCTTGCTCGGCGCATCCCACAGCGCCTGGTTCCAGGCCCAGATCAATTCGCGACGCCAGATATCCATGCGCGGCTGGGTCTGGTAGGTGCGCAGGCGGTTATACAGGGCGTGGTTCTGCTGGCGCGATTGGGCCAGTGACGCTTCCAGGCGTGCGCGTGCGACAGCCAGGTCGACCTTGGAGGGCATGGTTGCGACAAACTCATCGATAGGTTTGCTCAGCGCGCTGTTCCAGTACTGATCGAAACTGTGGCCCAGTTGCTCAGCCACCGGCCCGACGCTGAGCATGTCGATATCGGTGAAATTCAGGTTGGGTTCGGCGTCGAAATATTCATCCCCCAGGTTGCGCCCACCCACAATCGCGACGCTGTTGTCTGCCAGCCAGAGTTTGTTATGCATGCGCCGGTGTTGCAGCGACAGGTTGAACAGGCGCCCCATGGCGCGTGTCACGCCCGTGCTGCGGCCCAGATGCAGCGGGTTGAACAGCCGAATTTCGATCTTGGGATGGGCGGCAAGGGTCGCGATGATCTGGTCGAGCCCGTCGCTGGTGGTGTCATCCAACAGGATGCGCACACGCACGTCGCGGTCGGCGGCCTTGAGCAGTTCATCCACCAGCATGCGCGTGCTGATGCCGTCATGCACGATGTAGTACTGCAGGTCGAGGCTGGTCTGGGCGTTGCGGATCAACTCGGCGCGGGCCATGAAGGCTTCGCTGCTGTTGGGCAGCAAACGAAAGCCCGAACGGCCCTGATACGGCGCCGCCTGGGCCTGGATCGAGCGGCCGAAGGAAGACTGTGCCGCGGGCAGGGCATCACTGGGCACACGCGGTGTGGGGGCCGTCGCGCAGCCACCCAGTGCCAGCGCTCCCAACAGGAAAAGCGATAAAAGCCGTTGAGTCATCAAGGAAGCGCCATCCAGGTCAGGGCGGTTGTCGGCATATGACGGCAATTGCTCGGAAAAGGTCAGTCCGCCGATTCGGCCAGCAGGATGCGCGCAGCGGCACCGACCTTGCGCACGGCCTCTTCAATCTGTGGGGTCGGTTTGGCAGCGTAGTTCATGCGCAGGCAATTACGGTACTTGCCGGATGCAGAAAAAATGCTGCCTACCGCCACCTGTACGCCCTGTTCCATCAGCATGCGGTTGAGTTTCAGGGTATCGAAGCCCTCCGGCAATTCTATCCACAGCATGAAACTACCCTGAGGCCGGCTGGCGCGCGTGCCGGCGGGGAAGTAGCGGCTGACCCAGTCGAGCATCAGGTCGCGATTGCGCTGGTATTGCGTACGCATCCTGCGCAAATGAGGCTCGAAATGCCCGCCTTTGAGAAATTCGGCGATCGCAATCTGCGGCTGCGTGGCGGTAGAGCCCGTGCTGATGTATTTCATGTGCAGCACCCGTTCCAAGTAGCGTCCCGGCGCGACCCAGCCAATGCGCAGCCCAGGCGCCAGGGTTTTGGAGAACGAGCTGCACAACAGCACCCGGCCGTCCTCGTCGAAGGATTTGATCGTACGCGGGCGCGGGTAGCTGTAGGCCAATTCGCCATACACATCGTCTTCGATGATCGCCACGTCAAAGCGCTGGGCCAGGGTCAGCAGTGCGCGCTTGCGCGCCTCCGGCATGATGTAGCCCAAGGGATTGTTGCAGTTGGGGGTGAGCTGGATGATTTTGATCGGCCACTGTTCCAGCGCCAGTTCCAGGGCTTCAAGGCTGATGCCGGTGATCGGGTCGGTGGGGATTTCCAAGGCTTTCATGCCCAGCCCCTTGAGGGTCTGCATGGCGCCGTGAAAACTCGGCGAATCCACCGCAACGATATCGCCGGGCGCACAAATGGCGCGGATGCTGGTGGAAAGGGCCTCGTGGCAGCCTGTGGTGATGACGATGTCTTCGGCAGTCAGTTGGCAACCGGAATCCAATGACAGTCGCGCAATCTGCTCGCGCAATTCCATACAGCCAAGGATGTTGTCGTAATACAGCCCCGGCAGATCCTGGCGACGACTGACGCGGGCCAGGCTGCGAAGCAATGGCTTGATAGTCGGCGACAATACATCCGGCATGCCACGGCCCAACTGTATGACGTCCTTACGCGGCACGGCACGGATCAACTCCAGCACCTGGTCCCATTGGGAAATTTCCACCGGCCGCTGGGCAGGGCGACCCACCTCGGGCAGCGCCGGCAGTTCACGGCCCACCGGTACAAAATAGCCGGACTTGGGCTTGGGCATCGCCAGGCCATTGTCCTCCAGCAATCGATAGGCTTGCTGCACGGTGCTCAGGCTGACCCCATGCTCCACGCTCAAGGCCCGCACGGAGGGCAGTCGGTCGCCGGGGCGGTAGAAGCCTTGTTCGATGCGGGTGCCCAGCAATTCAGCGAGGTTGACGTACAGGGTCACGGCGGCCACTCCCAGCAGACCAATACAGATAGATGGAAAATACAGGATTCAGCCGTTCATAGCAGCATCTGTATGGATTTAATAAAGGGAGGTTGAATCTGTATTGGTTTTGCTCGCGGGCTCATCCTAGTCACTCAAGGCGGCACGCTAACGAGGGGACGGTAAATGAACGGCATGAGCGATGTACGGCTGGCATTACATGGCCAGGAACTGGAAGCAGCGCAGGAGCGGAGGTTGTCTATGCCTGCCGACAATCGCTGGAGCCTGTTCTGGCGCCGCCGTCATACCCGCAAGGCGTTGCTGACGCTGACGCGCGAGCAGTTGCGCGACGTGGGCCTGACGGCAGAACAGGCGCGCCATGAAGGCTTGAAACCGTTCTGGCGCGATTGATCAGACCAGTTCTTTGAGGCGGTGCCAGAGCATCCCCAGGGCCAGCAGCGGCGAGCGCAGGTATTTGCCGCCAGGGAAAGTCATGTGCGGCACCTGGGCAAACAGGTCGAAGCGTCCTTGCTGCTGGCCGCTGATGGCTTCGGCCAGCAACCTGCCCGCCAGGTGTGTGGCGTTGAGACCATGGCCGGCATAGGCCTGGGCGTAATACACATTGGGTTGATCCGCCAGGCGTCCGATCTGCGGCAACCGATTGGCGCCGATGCCGATCATGCCGCCCCATTGGTAGTCGATCTTCACGTCGGCCAATTCCGGGAATACCTGCAGCATCTTCGGCCGCATGTAGGCGCCGATGTCTTTCGGGTCGCGCCCGGAATAGTGGCAGGCGCCGCCGAACAACAGGCGGCGGTCGGCGGACAGGCGGAAATAATCCACCGTTACCCGCTGGTCACACACCGCCATGTTCTGCGGCAACAGGCGGGCGGCTTGCGCTTCACTCAAGGGCTCGGTGGCGATGATGTAGCTGCCTGCGGGCAATATCTTGCCGCTCAAGTGTGGGTTGAGGTCGTTGAGGTAGGCGTTACAGGCCAGCACCAGGGTCTTGGCCTGTACCTGGCCCTGGGCGGTGTGCACCTTGACCTGCGAGCCGTAGTCGATGCGCGTCACTTGCGACTGCTCGAATAACTTCACGCCCAGTTGCTGCGCCGCGCCGGCTTCACCCAGGGCGAGGTTCAGCGGATGCAAATGTCCGGAGCCCATGTCGATCATTCCGCCCACATAGCGGTCGGAGCCAATCACGCTGGCCATTTCGCTGGTTTGCAGCAGGCGCACTGGATGGCGATAACCCAGGCTGCGCAGCTCTTCGGCGTCTTCGGCGAGGCCCTGCAGGTCGCGGGGTTTGTTGGCCAGGTCGCAGTAGCCCCAAGTCAGGTCGCAGGGGATCTGGAAGCGTTCGACACGCTCGCGCACAATCTCCACCGCTTCCAGGCCCATCAGTTTCATCTGGCGCACGCCGTCGGTGCCGATCACATTGGCGAACTGGTCAAGGCCATGGCCGACGCCGCGAATCAGTTGGCCGCCGTTACGCCCGCTGGCGCCCCAGCCGATTTTGCGCGCTTCCAGCAGCACCACGCTGAAGCCGCGCTCGGCCAGTTCCAGGGCGGTATTGAGCCCGGAATACCCCCCGCCAATCACGCAGACATCGGCGCGCACCTCGCCCGTCAACGCCGGGTAATCGGGGTGCGGCACGCTGCTGGCGGCGTAGTAGGACGCGGTGTGCCGGGCGCTGGCGGTCATGGGGGCCTCCCTGTTTGGAAAATTTGACGCAGGATACAACGGTCCGACGGAGCTGTCTGTGCGCGCCGTTTTACGGCAGAATCCAGGCCTGTTCGCGGTGGGGTGTAGGTGTCGATGAGTTGCAACAGTCAGAAAGTCAGCGCCCTGCGCCGACAGATTCCTTCGTTCGAGTGTGTCCCTGGCTGCCACGACTGCTGTGGGCCGGTCACCACCTCGCCCGAGGAAATGTCGCGCCTGCCACGCAAGACGGCCGCCGAGCAGGAAGCTGCGATGGACGAGCTGAACTGCGTGCACCTGGGGCCGAACGGCTGCACGGTTTACGACGAGCGCCCGTTGATCTGCAGGCTGTTTGGCACCACCAAGACCCTGCCATGCCCCAATGGTCGGCGACCGGTGGAGCTGATTCACCCACGGGTGGAAAAGCAGATCCATGAGTACATGGCGAGCACCCGGCAAGTACTGGTCTAGCAGGTGTACTCGGTCAATGTGGGAGGGGGCTTGCTCCCGATAGCGGTGTGTCAGTCATTCTGCGATGCCTGACACACTGCAATCGAGGGCAAGCCCCCTCCCACATTTGAATGAGTTGTGTCAGTCAGTCCGGAATCGGCAGGTTCAGGCTTTCCTTCACTTCTTCCATCACGATATAGCTCTTGGATTCGCGCACATGGGGCAACTTGAGCAGGATATCGCCGAGTAATTTGCGGTACGAAGCCATTTCGGAAATCCGCGCTTTCACCAGATAGTCGAAGTCCCCGGACACCAAATGGCACTCCAGCACATGGGGCAGTTTGAGCACGGCGCGTCGGAACTCTTCGAACGTATCGCCAGACTTGTAATCCAGGCTGATCTCGACAAATACCAGCAAACTCCCCTTCAAATGCTGCGGATTGAGCCGCGCGTTGTAGCCCATGATGATCCCCTCGCGCTCCAGCCGGCGTACCCGCTCGGTGCACGGAGTCGTCGACAGCCCAACCTTCTCGCCCAGTTCCGTGAACGAAATGCGCCCATCGGTTTGCAGGATGCGCAGGATATTGCGGTCTATCTTGTCCAGCTCCCGCTTGGTCTGGGTGTTGGTACGCATAGGGGATACGCCTCTGTTAAAACGGTTTGTGCCGAGAATTGTCGCCAAATATAGGCATTTATATAGTGAAATGCACTGGCGATTGTTTTTTACACTGCGTCCATCATTGCTCGAATAACACACGTCAGCGGCTCAGCCCGTGGTGAGGATATAAAAATGCGCGTTCTGGTCTTGGGTAGCGGCGTCATTGGGGTGACCAGTGCCTATTATTTGGCGCGGGCCGGCTTTGAAGTCGTCGTGGTCGACCGCCAACCCGCTGCCGCCATGGAAACCAGTTTCGCCAACGCCGGCCAGGTATCCCCAGGCTACGCGTCGCCATGGGCCGCGCCGGGCGTGCCGCTCAAGGCAATCAAGTGGCTGCTGCAGCGCCATGCGCCGCTGGCAATCAAGGCCACTGCCGATATCGACCAATACCTGTGGATGGCGCAGATGCTGCGCAACTGCACCGCCAGCCGGTATGCGGTGAACAAGGAGCGCATGGTCCGCCTCTCTGAGTACAGCCGCGACTGCCTTGACGAATTGCGCGCAGAAACCGGGATTGCCTACGAAGGGCGCAGCCTGGGGACCACCCAAGTGTTCCGCACCCAGGCCCAGCTCGATGGTGCGGCCAAGGACATCGCCGTGTTGCAGGAGTCTGGCGTGCCCTTCGAGTTGCTTGATCGTGCCGGCATCGCTCGGGTCGAGCCAGCCCTGGCCAGCGTCACCGATATTCTCGCCGGTGCCCTGCGCCTGCCCAACGACCAGACCGGCGACTGCCAGATGTTCACCACGCGCCTGGCGCAGATGTGCGAGCAGTTGGGCGTTGAGTTTCGTTTCGAACAGGACATCCAGCGCCTCGATCATGCAGGCGACCGCATCAATGGCGTGTGGATCGACGGCAAGTTGGAAACCGCCGACCGATACGTGCTGGCCCTCGGCAGTTATTCGCCCAAGCTGCTCAAGCCGCTGGGGATCAAGGCGCCGGTGTATCCCCTCAAGGGCTATTCGCTGACCGTGCCGATCACCAACCCGGCAATGGCGCCTACCTCGACGATCCTCGACGAAACCTACAAAGTCGCGATCACCCGTTTCGACAACCGCATTCGCGTCGGCGGCATGGCTGAGATAGCCGGTTTTGACCTGTCGCTCAACCCGCGCCGGCGTGAAACCCTGGAGATGATCGTCAACGACCTTTATCCTCAGGGCGGCGATTTGGCCCAAGCCAGTTTCTGGACCGGCCTGCGCCCGACCACACCCGATGGCACACCGATTGTCGGCGGCACCCCATTCAAGAACCTGTTCCTGAATACCGGCCACGGCACCCTCGGCTGGACCATGGCATGCGGCTCCGGTCGTTTGCTGGCTGACCTGATGGCGAAGAAAACCCCGCAGATCAGCGCCGAAGGCCTCGCTATTTCCCGTTACGGCAACCACCAGGAGTCTGCAAGACATGTCAATCCAGCGCCAGCTCACCAATGAGCGTATGAGCCAGATCGTTGTTCACAGCGGCACCGTGTACCTGGCAGGCCAGGTCGGCGACGACATGAATGCCGGCATCGAGCAGCAGACCCGTGAAACCCTGGCCAACATCGAGCGTCTGCTGGACCTGGCCGGCACCGACAAGACCCGGTTGCTGTCGGTAACCATCTATTTGAAGGACATCGATGCCGACTTCGCCGGTATGAACGCGGTGTGGGACACGTGGCTGCCCAAAGGCGCCGCGCCCGCTCGCGCTACGGTTGAAGCCAAATTGTGTGAGCCGAACATTCTGGTAGAGCTGTCCGTCGTGGCTGCGCTGCCTTAACCTGAATCCCTCTCCCGGCGCCGACGTTGTTGGTCGGCACCGGTTTTTTTACTCTGCCGCCTAGAAGCCTGCCGCCATGCGTCCTGCCCGTGCCCTGATCGACCTTCAAGCCCTGCGCCACAACTACCAACTGGCCCGCGAAGTCAGCGGGGCCAAAGCCCTCGCCGTGATCAAGGCCGATGCCTACGGGCATGGCGCGGTGCCCGTGGCCCAGGCGCTGGAGGCCGAGGCTGACGGGTTCGCGGTGGCGTGCATCGAAGAAGCCCTGGAACTACGCGCCGCCGGGATACGTGCGCCGGTGCTGCTGCTGGAAGGTTTTTTCGAAGCCGACGAGCTGTCGCTGATCGTCGAGCAAAACCTGTGGTGCGTGGTGCATTCGCTGTGGCAACTCGAGGCTATCGAGCAGGCCACGCTGAGCCAACCGTTGACCCTCTGGCTCAAGCTGGACTCGGGCATGCACCGTGTCGGCCTGCATCCCAAGGATTTCCAGGAGGCGTATAAGCGCCTGCTGGCCAGCGGCAACGTCGCAAAGATCGTGTTGATGAGCCATTTCGCCCGCGCCGATGAACTCGATTGCGTGAGCAGCAACGAACAAGTGGCGGTATTCGAAGCGGCCCGCCAAGGGCTGGCGGCGGAGGTGAGCCTGCGCAATTCACCGTCCGTCCTGGGGTGGCCGAGTGTGCCCAGCGACTGGGTGCGCCCAGGCATCATGCTCTACGGCGCCACGCCCTTTGGTGACGACCAGGCCATCGCTGCCCGCTTGCAGCCGGTGATGACCCTGGAGTCCAAGATCATTTGTGTGCGCGAACTGCCAGCCGGCGAGCCGGTAGGCTACGGCGCCAGGTTCGTCACACCCAAGCCGATGCGTATCGGCGTGGTTGCCATGGGCTATGCCGATGGCTACCCGCGCCACGCGCCGACGGGCACGCCGGTGCTGGTCGCCGGCCAGCGCAGCCAGTTGCTGGGCCGGGTGTCCATGGACATGCTCTGCGTCGACCTGACGGATGTGCCCCAGGCGGGCCTGGGTTCCACAGTGGAATTGTGGGGCAAGCACATCCTCGCCAGCGACGTCGCGACCGCTGCCGAGACCATCCCTTACCAGATCTTCTGCAACCTGCGCCGGGTGCCAAGGCTCTATTGCGGCGCTTGATCGCCCAGTACGAATACAGCTGTCCGGGATTTAGGCCCAAGTGTTGTAAATACTGAACGCTGTCGCCATGATAACGCTCAATTACAACAAAGCCTGAATCCTAGGAGGCTCCTGCATTGGACGTCGGCGAACGACTGCAATCCATCCGTAAACTCAAAGGTCTTTCCCAGCGCGAGCTTGCCAAGCGCGCGGGCGTCACCAACAGCACCATTTCGATGATCGAGAAAAACAGCGTCAGCCCCTCGATCAGTTCCCTGCGCAAGGTCCTGGGCGGCATTCCCATGTCCATGGTCGAGTTCTTTTCCGAAGAGATCCTCCAGGAAATACCGACGCAGATCGTCTATAAAGCCAATGAGCTGATCGACATCTCTGACGGTGCCGTCACCATGAAGCTGGTAGGCCGAGCGCACCCGAGCCGGGCCATCGCGTTTCTCAACGAAATCTACCCGCCAGGCGCCGACACGGGCGAAGAAATGCTCACCCACGAAGGCGAAGAAACCGGGATTCTGGTGGAAGGGCGCTTGGAACTGGTGGTCGGTCTTGAAACTTTTGTGCTCGAAGCAGGCGATAGCTACTACTTTGAAAGCACCAAGCCCCATCGTTTTCGCAATCCGTTCGACGTGCCGGCGCGACTAATCAGCGCAGCCACACCCGCGAACTTTTAAAACAGAGGCGCCCTGCCAGCGTTGCAGGGGTTCGCGCAGCTGTACACCGTGAGGCCGAATCTCCCTTTATTTAATAGGGTTGTTTCGGCCGGGCGGGCTAACCGCTATACTTTCGCCGCCTGTGAAACCGTGGCCGCAGGCGTGAATAGCCACCATTGAGGGTGAACGCGTGAACCTAATTATGAAAATGCTGGCTGCACCAGCAACCGTACTGGCCCTATGGGCTGTCAGCGCTCAAGCTGCGACCAACGATGACATCGCCAAGCGCCTGGAGCCTGTGGGCCAGGTGTGTGTCCAGGGCCAGGAATGCAAGGGCATGGAAGTCGCCGTAGTGGCGGGCGGCGGTGGGGCGAGAACCCCGGACGAGATCATCGCCAAGCACTGCAACGCTTGCCACGGCACCGGCTTGTTGGGAGCGCCGAAAGTTGGCGATACCGCCGCGTGGAAAGAGCGCGCCGATCACCAGGGCGGCCTTGACGGCATCCTCGCTAAGGCGATCACCGGCATCAATGCCATGCCGCCCAAGGGCACTTGCGCGGATTGCTCGGATGACGATCTGAAGGGCGCGATCAAGAAGATGTCCGGGCTCTAACTCGCAGATCTTCGCCAAAAATGCCGCTCACGAGCGTAATGCTGTTCACTTAAGCATTTGAGCTAAAGCGGGGCTTCCTAGAAAATCCGATGCCAGACCTCTGGCATCGGATTTTTTTATGTCTGTTCAACAGGACCTGCTCGACCTCGGCGACCTTTTCAACTTCTGCGACCTAAGCACTTTCACCCAGAACATCCCCATTGAATGGGTTGCGTCTGCGCTGGATCTATCCAGTCAGGCCACTATTCGTCGGCGTCGCTTGCCCGCCGATCAGGTGCTTTGGTTGGTGCTTGGCATGGCGTTGTTTCGTGATGAGCCTGTCCATGAGGTCGCTAGACGGTTGAACATTTGCGCTCAAGGCCTCGCCTCCGACCACTTGTTGGCCCGAAGCGGCGTCACTGAAGCCCGCAAGCGACTAGGGGCCGATCCCGTTGAGTGGTTATTCCGTAAAACCGGCACTCAATGGGGCTTGGAGCGCTACGACGAGGACGACTGGCACGGTTTGCAGGTCTTCGCGGTGGACGGTGCGCTCTTGCGCACGCCGGACACACCCGAGCTTCGAGATCATTTCGGGTCAGGAAATACGCCCAGTGATCGTCAGACTCCCTTCCCCATGATGCGCTTGGTAGCGCTGATGAACGTGCGTTCGCACTTAATCCTGGATGCACAATTAGGGCCTTACCGGCGCAGTGAAATGCGCTTGGCCGACGAGTTTTTGCAGCAAGTCCCCGACCACTCCGTGACGCTATTCGATAAAGGATTTTGGGGCGCAGAAATGCTGTTGAGCCTGAGTAACACCGGAACCCACCGTCATTGGTTGATTCCCGCCAAAAAAGGCATGGTCTGTGAAGAAGTGATCCGTTACGGCGAGCACGACCGCTTGGTGCGCATGAAGGTCTCACCGCAAGCCAGAAAGAGAAATCCGGCTCTTGGCACCCACTGGGAAGCCCGCGAAGTCAGCTATGAAATCCAAGGCAGATTAAAAACTGTCATGACGTCGTTACCAGCCAACACCTACAGCACCAAGGTCGTTGCCAAACTTTATCAGGAACGCTGGGAAATCGAATTGGGCTTTAGGGATATCAAAAGCTCTATGCAGCAGAATGCCGTGACCTTGCGCAGTAAAAAAATCGACTTGGTCTATCAGGAGGTCTGGGGGCTTTTACTCGCTTACAACGTGATTCGCCGGGAGGCCGGTCAAGCAGCGGTAGCGTTTGGTCGAGCTCCGTCGGACATACGCTTTAAGCCCGTTTGCCAGTATATCGCCGTGCAGTTGATCGTGATGGCGGCAGCCAATCCGGTATCAGCCACAGGCAGACGCTTGGCCGAACTAAGGAAGGGTATCGGCAGCTTGTTTCTGGATCACCGCCCCAGACCTGCAAGGCCGAGGACGGTGAAGATCTCAAAAACCCGATTTCCAGTGGATCGCAATGCTGCTCCGCTTAAGTGAACAGCATTACGCTCACGAGCGGCTTTTTTGTGCCCGCGATTTGCGTTTCGTGGCTGTTCATTGCAGCAAAGACCCGGCAAGCTCGGTCCAACCCCAATTCATGGAATGTTCGGGAGCAGTCGGATGGTGCAGTTGTGTTCAATCGAGCAAGCAGTTGACGACGTACTGGCGCGCTTGCCGGCGCATATCCACATGGGCATGCCCCTGGGTTTGGGCAAACCCAACCTCTTCGCCAATGCGCTCTACCGGCGTATCGCCAAGCTGCCCGAGCGCGCGCTGACGATCTACACCGCATTGAGTCTGGGCCGGCCGACGATAGGCGACGGGTTGCAGAAGCGCTTTCTCGAACCTTTTATCCAGCGGGTATTCGGCGATTACCCCGAGCTGGATTTCCTCGCTGACCTGCACACGGACAGCCTGCCGAAGAATATTCGCGTGCAGCAGTTCTTCATGCAGCCCGGCAGCCTGCTCCACAGCGACTCGGCGCAGCAGGATTACGTCAGCAGCAACTACAGCCATGCCGCGCGGGACATCAACGCCGCCGGCCTGAACCTGGTGGCGCAACTGGTTGCCAGCAGCGCCGAGCACCCCGACCGCCTGAGCCTGAGCTGCAACCCGGATATCACCCTCGACCTGCTGCCGATGATCGCCAAGCGGCGCGCGGCGGGTGAGACCATCCTGATCGTCGGCCAGGTCCATAGCGACTTGCCCTACATGCCCGGCGATGCCGAGTTGGGCATGGACGCCTTCGACTACCTGCTCGATGAGAAAGACAGCACTACGCTGTTCTCCACGCCAAACATGCCGGTGGGCTTCCAGGACCACTTTATCGGCCTGCATGCCAGCACGCTGGTGCGCGATGGCGGCACCTTGCAGATCGGTATCGGCTCCATGGGCGACGCGCTGACCGCCGCATTGCTGGCGCGCCAGGCCGATAATGAAGCCTATCGATTGTTGCTGACCGACCTGGATGTGTATCAATGGGCGCCCTTGATCAGCCGTGAAGGCGGCGTTGAGCCATTCGCCCGTGGCCTTTACGGTTGCAGCGAAATGTTCGTCAACGGCTTGCTGGTGCTAGCCGATGCCGGAATCATCCGGCGCAAGGTGTACCCGGATGTGGCGACCCAGGAGCAGGCCAACGCGGGGCTGCTCGATGATGCGGCGCAGCCCGATGGCATCTCGATCCATGGCGGTTTCTTCCTCGGTCCGCGCAGTTTCTACCAGCGCTTGCAGGAGATGAGCCACGCCAGGCGGCTGGCATTCAACATGACCCGCATCAGCTATATCAACGAGCTGTACGGCCAGGAAGAGCTCAAGCGCTTGCAGCGCCAGGACGCACGGTTTATCAACAGCGCGATCATGGTCACCTTGCTCGGCGCCGGTGTGGCCGACCAATTGGAAGATGGCCGCGTGCTCAGCGGCGTGGGCGGGCAGTACAACTTCGTTGCCCAGGGCCACGCACTGGAAGGCGCACGCTCGGTCCTGATCCTGCGCAGCTGGCGCGAGTCGGCCGGGGAGGTCAGTTCGAATATCGTCTGGGAGTACGGCCATTGCACCATTCCCCGGCACCTGCGGGATATCGTCATTACCGAGTACGGGATTGCCGATTTGCGCGGTCAGACGGATGCCCAGGTGATCGAGGCGTTGCTCAATGTCACTGACTCGCGCTTCCAGGAAGGCTTGATCGAACAGGCGCAAAAAGCCGGCAAGCTGCCCAAGGATTTCAAGCTGGACCCGCGTTTTGCCGACAACACACCGCAACGGCTCCAGGCGATTCAAGCCAAGCATCGGCGACTGTTCCCGGAATACCCGTTGGGCAGTGATTTCACGGATGAGGAGCGGGACCTGTTGCGTGCTCTGAATTGGCTCAAGAGCAAATTCAAGCTCACGGAGATGCTGGAACTGGGCAAGGCGGCGCTGGATGCGCCGGAGCCGGAAGCGTTTCCCGAACATTTGAAGCGGATGCGGTTGGATCAGCCGGAGGGGTTGAAAGAGGATCTGTATCAGCGCCTGTTACTCGCCGGCCTACAGGCCACTGCGCACTAAAAGCCAACATCAGACAAAATGTGGGAGGTCCCACTAAGTCTTCGACGTAGCGCTGTCGCGCATCAAACTGGTTCATCGTAAGGTTGAAGAACGCGTGCGGGGCAAAGGCCGTAGCCAACACTGGTGTGACAGCACCCGAGTGGGAGAGTGGCCTGCACGGTATCGGCGTGGAGTCATTGTCGGCACAGCAAAGCTGTGACCACGTATAAGAGAGTGAATCCGCTCGCCACCGTGTACCCCGCCCGCGTCGTTCAATCCTGCGAGGAATTGTCATGACGCGCAAGAACCAAAAGCGTTTTGAGGTTATCCATCCGGACTGCGCTGCCGTTGATGTGGGCGGCAGTGAGCATTTGGCCGCTGTTGATCCGACCAAATGCGATGATCCGGTTAAGCGGTTTTCAACCTTCACCGATGATTTGCATGCCATGGCCGATTGGTTTGAATCCATGGGCGTCAAGGTGGTGGCGATGGAGGCGACTGGAGTTTATTGGATCCCGCTCTTTGAAATACTCGATAGACGAGGGTTTGAAGTCTATCTCGTGAATTCCCGTGCGACCCGGCAAATAACCGGTCGCAAGTCCGACGTACTGGATTGTCAGTGGATCCTTCAGCTCATGACGCACGGGCTGCTGCGAGGCGCTTTTCGGCCCTCGGACGATGTGTGTTCATTGCGCTCACTGGTCCGTCAGCGTGGCAATAAGGTCCGCGACCAAGCCAAGGCCCTCAACCGGATGCAAAAGGCTTTGGTCCAGATGAACATCCAACTGGCTCAAGTCATCAGCAACATTGCCGGGGTGACAGGCATGAGTATTTTGCGGGCAATCGTTGATGGAGAACGTGACCCCGAAGTACTTGCCATGCTTAGAGACAAGCGCGTCAAAGCCGACCAGGCCACTGTCGCCCGAAGTTTGCGGGGTAACTGGCGAGCTGAGCATTTGCATGCACTGAGTCAGGAACTGGCGGCTTACGACTTCCTTGAAAAACAGATTGGTGAATGCGACCTAGCCATCGCCTTTGCACTTGAACGGTTGCCTGTTCTTCAAGACGAGGTCGTGCTCCCAGCTAAAACGCTGCGCAACCCACACCGCTCCACTGAGCAGCAATTGACCCTGCATCGAGCGCTGAATAAGGTGATGGGGGTAGATTTAACCGCAATTCCTACTATCGGCATCGATACGGCGTTGGTTTTGGCTAGCGAATTGGGATCGGACTTGTCGCGGTTTCCGACCTCACAGCACTTCTGTTCCTGGCTGGGCCTCGCGCCGCCAACGCGAATTTCGGGAGGAAAACCCTTGCCCGGGAAATCTCTAAAAGTGATTAACCGAGCTGCACAGGCTTTAAAGCAAGCCGCTTCTATCGCACGCAATGATAAAAGCTTTATCGGAGCAAGCCATCGGGCGCGCCTAACCCGAATGGATACTTGCTGCGCAATCAAGGCGACAGCGCATCAACTGGCCCGGCTGATTTACGCGATGCTGACTAAAGGTCAACCGTACGTTGAAAAAGGAATCGAGGAGTTTGAAGAAAAAAGCCGTGACCGGCAGATGCGCGCCTTGGAGCGCAAGGCGCGTAAGTTAGGAATGCAGCTGGTTAAAGCGGCTTGAAATTAAGAGCAAAAACAATGAGTTATTTTTTGTTTGATAAGAGGGGGCTTGCCCCCGATAGCGGTGTATCAGTCACCAAAAAGGTTGGCTGACCCACTGCCATCGGGGGCAAGCCCCCTCCCACATTTTGAGCTGTGTTGAATCAGATAAAGGTCACAACCCCACCCGCCAGCGACTTCACCCGCGCCAGCGACTCAACCCTATAACCCTGGGCATCGAGTTCCGCACGGCCGCCCTGGAATGACTTCTCGATAACGATGCCCAGGCCGGCGACGGTCGCGCCCGCTTGCTTGATGATCGAAATCAGCGCCTGGGAGGCCTTGCCGTTGGCCAGGAAGTCATCAATGACCAGCACGCGGTCGCTGCTGGTCAGGTGGCGTGGGGAAATTGCCACGGTGCTTTCGGTTTTCTTGGTGAAGGAATACACCGTCGCCGACAGCAGGTTTTCGGTCAGTGTCAGGGACTGCTGCTTGCGTGCGAAGATCACCGGCACGCCGAGGTTCAGGCCGGTCATGATCGCCGGGGCGATGCCTGAGGCTTCGATGGTGACGATCTTGGTGATGCCGGAGTCCTTGAACAGCGCGGCGAATTCGTCGCCAATCAGTTTCATCAGTGCCGGATCGATCTGGTGGTTCAGAAAGGCATCAACCTTGAGTACCTGATCGGAAAGCACGATGCCTTCTTCGCGAATTTTCTTGTGCAGTGCTTCCACGGAAAGCTTCCTCTGTTAGCGCAACAGGCGCCGAAAGTAGATTAAAAAGTAGTCGATTCTAGCGCTTTAACATCGCGCGTATATCAGCCAAGGCGCTGTTGCCGCGAACGGCCTTCACCTCGGTCGGGGTGTCGTCGTTGCCTTCCCAGGCCAGGTCATCCGGCGGCAGCTCATCGAGGAAGCGGCTGGGGGCACAATCGATGATTTCGCCGTATTGCTTACGCTTGGCGGCGAAGGTGAAGGCCAGTGTCTGACGCGCACGGGTAATGCCCACGTAGGCCAGGCGCCGTTCTTCCTCGATGGTGTCGGCTTCGATGCTGGAGCGATGCGGGAGGATTTCCTCTTCCATGCCCATGATGAACACGTAGGGAAATTCCAGACCCTTGGATGCATGCAAGGTCATCATCTGCACACCTTCGGCGCCGTCTTCCTCTTCCTGCTGGCGCTCGAGCATGTCGCGCAGCACCAGCTTGCCGATGGCGTCTTCGACGGTCATTTCACCGTCTTCGTCTTTTTCCAGGGTGTTCTTCAGGGCTTCGATCAGGAACCAGACGTTGCCCATGCGGTAGTCCGCGGCCTTGTCGCTGGAACTGTTGGTGCGCAGCCAGTTTTCGTAGTCGATGTCCATGACCATGCTGCGCAGGGCGCTGATCGGGTCTTCACCGGCGCACTGCTCGCGTACCTTGTCCATGAAGCGCTTGAAGCGCGACAGGCGGTCGGTGAAACGCGTGTCCAAGTGTTCGCCCAGGCCGATTTCGTCGGTGGCGGCGTACATCGAGATCTTGCGTTCAGTGGCGTAGTTGCCAAGCTTTTCCAGGGTCGTCGAACCGATTTCCCGCCGCGGCACGTTGATCACGCGCAGGAAGGCGTTGTCGTCGTCCGGGTTCACGATTAGGCGGAAGTAGGCCATCAGGTCTTTCACTTCCTGGCGCCCGAAAAAGCTGTTGCCGCCCGACAGGCGATACGGCACCTGGTGGTGCTGCAGTTTCAGCTCGATCAGCTTGGCCTGGTAGTTACCGCGATACAGGATCGCAAAGTCGCTGTAAGGCCGGTCGGTGCGCAGGTGCAGGCTGAGGATTTCCACGGCCACGCGCTCGGCTTCGGCGTCTTCGTTGCGGCAGCGGATCACGCGGATTTCGTCGCCATGGCCCATCTCGCTCCACAGTTGTTTTTCAAACTCGTGGGGGTTGTTCGAGATCAGCACGTTGGCGCAGCGCAGGATACGGCTGGTGGAGCGGTAGTTCTGCTCCAGCATCACCACTTTCAGGGACGGGTAGTCGTCCTTGAGCAGCATCAGGTTTTCCGGGCGCGCACCGCGCCAGGCGTAGATCGACTGGTCGTCGTCGCCCACCACGGTGAACTGGTTGCGTGTACCGATCAGCAGCTTCACCAGCAGGTATTGGCTGGCGTTGGTGTCCTGGTATTCGTCCACCAGCAGGTAGCGCACTTTGTTCTGCCACTTTTCCAGGATGTCCTTGTGTTCCTGGAACAGTTTGACCGGCAGCAGGATCAGGTCGTCGAAGTCCACCGCGTTGAACGCCTTGAGCGTGCGCTGGTAGTGGGTGTAGACGATGGCGGCGGTCTGTTCCTTGGGGTTGCGTGCGGCTTCCAGGGCTTCGGCGGGCAGGACCAGGTCGTTTTTCCAGGCGCCGATCATGTTCTTGATCTCGTCGACGCCGTCGTCGCCCGCGTATTCCTTCTGCATGATGTCGGTCATCAGGGCTTTGACGTCGGCCTCGTCGAAGATCGAAAAGCCCGGTTTGTAGCCCAGTCGCGCATGTTCCTTGCGGATGATGTTCAGCCCGAGGTTGTGGAAGGTACACACGGTGAGGCCACGGCCTTCGCCACCCTTGAGCAGGGTGCCGACGCGCTCTTTCATTTCCCGCGCCGCCTTGTTGGTGAAAGTCATGGCGACGATGTACTGGGCGCGGATGCCGCAGTTCTGGATCAGGTGCGCGATCTTGCGGGTGATCACGCTGGTCTTGCCGGAGCCAGCACCGGCGAGCACCAATAGAGGGCCGCCGACGTAGTTCACGGCTTCTTGCTGCCGGGGATTGAGTCGGGACATACAGAGTTCGGGGAGTCGTCGTTCAAAAGGGCGGGCATTTTAACAGGCTGGCAAGTTTCTGCTGCCCTGGATCGACGGTGTGACGTACCACTCGATCTAAATTTGCCGGTTTTGCTACTTTGCCGCAGGATGTGCGGGGTATTGCGACTATTTTTCACAGTCTGCGTGTTTGATAGCACCTATCATTTGTCAGGCATTGGTCATTGTCCGACCGCACGTCATAATGCCACCGCCAACGAATTCTTGCAGAGTCTAGGGAGCTAGCTTGTCTACGCCTGTCGAACCCTTGCGTTTGCTGCTGCTGGCCGATGAGCCTGAGTGGGCAGCGTTGTTGCGCGAGTGCCTGGCGCCGATGGGCGACGGGGCTGTGCTGATCAGCGCGCCCAACTGGGACTCGGTGAGTCGTCTGTTCGACGACGACCACGGTGCGGTGCTCTTGACCACGCCCCCTCTGCAACCCGGCCCGGGCCGGTGCAGCTTGCCGTGTGTATTGTTGCTGGAACAGGAACCCCTGGTTTCGCCGCTCGGTGTCAGCGATTGGCTGGTCCATTCCGTGCTGGACGCCGATACCTTGCGCCGCTGCCTGCGCCATGTGCGCGAGCGTGGCGTACTGGAGAACACGTTGCAGCGCCTGGCCGAACAGGACCCGCTCACCGGTATCGCCAACCGCCAGGGTTTCCAGACCTTGCTGGCGGCGCGGCTGGCGGATAACGAAGGTCGCGGCCTGGCCCTCGGTCACCTGGACTTGGACAATTTCCGTCACGCCAACGATGCCCTCGGTCATCAGGCCGGCGACCGCTTGATCCTGCAGGTGGTATCGCGGCTCAAGAGCCAGCTTGAAGCCGGTGACCAACTGGCGCGCCTGGGCAGCGATGAGTTCGCGCTGCTGATCGACACCCGCCGTGCGCCGCAGCGTGCCGAGTGGATGGCCGAGCGCATCACCGAAGTCATGGCCGAGCCTTACTGGGTGGACGGTGAAAGCCTGCTGATCGGCTGCAGCCTGGGTGTGGCGCATGCCCGCGCCCGCGCCGGGGCCGACCCGTTGATGTGGCACGCCCATATCGCCATGCAGCAGGCTAAAAGCACCCAGGGCTGTACCTTTCATATCTTTAACGAACGCATCAACCGCAACGCGCGCAGCCTGGCCGACCTGGAAAGCGAATTGCGCCGTGCGTTGCGCCGCGATGAGCTGGAGCTGCACTACCAGCCGCGCCTTGACCTGGACGATGGGCATATTGTGGGCCTGGAAGCCTTGGTGCGTTGGCGCCATGGCGAGCGTGGCCTGTTGCCACCCAGCGAGTTCGTGCCCCTGGCCGAACAAAGTGGCCTGATCGTGCCGTTGGGGTATTGGGTAATTTCCCGTGCCCTGCGCGACATGCAGGACCTGCGCGAACGTGGCCTGCCGGCGTTGCACATGGCGGTCAACCTGTCGTTTCGCCAGTTTCAGGACAGTCAACTGCTCTCGACACTCAGTCGGCTGATTGCCGAGCGTGGCGTGGAAGCGCAATGGCTGGAGTTCGAGTTGACCGAAACCGCTGTGATGCGTCGCAGCGACCTGGTCAAACAGACCATGGACGCCCTCGGTCGCCTCGGCGTGCGGTTTTCCCTGGATGACTTCGGCACCGGTTTCTCATCGTTCGTGCACCTCAACAGCCTGCCGATTGCCTTGTTGAAGATCGACAAGAGCTTCGTCGGCGGCATGGAAGAGCGCGAAGAGAATCGCAAACTGGTGCACGCCATGATCAACCTGGCCCACAACCTCAACTTGGAAGTGGTGGCCGAAGGCGTGGAGACCGCCGAGCAGCTTGCGCTTTTGAGGCTGTTTGGTTGCGATCAAGCCCAGGGCTACTTGATCAGTAAACCGCTGCCACTGGCCGAGCTGGTGGAGTACCTGACGTTTGGCAAGGGCCAGCAGGCGTTGTTGGGCTGAATAAACCACAATCTAAAAATGTGGGAGGGGGCTTGCTCCCGATGAGGTGTATCAGGCAACAAATGTGTTGGCTGACCCACTGCTATCGGGGGCAAGCCCCCTCCCACATTTCTAATCGAGTAGGCCCTTAGTGCGTCTGCGCGGCCTCGAAAGCAGTTTGTATTTCCGGCTCCTGTCGAATCATCCGCTTCATCTTCGCCTCAAACGCCCACGTCAGGCTCACCGCCGCGCAGGCAAGGCCCAGCGCCAGGCCCCACCACACGCCGGTCGGCCCCCAGCCTAACGTGAACGCCATCAACCAGGCCGATGGCGCGCCGATCAGCCAGTAGCAACCGAGCCCCACCAGGAAGGTGGTCTTGGCGTCCTTGAGGCCACGGATGCAGCCCATGGCAATGGTCTGCACACCGTCGAACAGCTCGAACCAGGCCGCGACGGCCAGCAGGCTGACGGCGAGCACGATCACCTCATGAAAGGCCGGGTCGTCATGGTCGAGGAACAGCCCGATCAGCGGGTCGGAAAACAGCCAGAACACCACGGCAAACCCCAGCATGACCATGGCGCCGAACCCTATGCCGACCCGCCCGGCCAAGCGCGCGCTCAACAACCGCCCGGCGCCATAGTGCTGGCCGATACGCATGGTCACCGCGTAGGACATCCCCGCCGGGACCATGAACGCCACCGAGACGATCTGCAGGGCAATCTGGTGCGCCGCCAACTGCGTACTGCCCATGGTGCCCATGCACAGCGCCGCAAACGCGAACAGCCCGACTTCCACTGCATAGGTGCCGCCGATCGGCAGGCCCAGGCGCCACAGCTCGCGCAGATAGTGGGTATTGAGACGCAGCAGGCCGGTGCTCAGGGGGTAGGCGGCGTAGGTCCGGTTGCTGCGGATGTACCACATCAGCGCCAACGCCATGCCATTGGCGACGATGGCCGTTACCAGGCCAATGCCCATCAGCCCGAGCTTCGGCAGGCCGAACATGCCTTCGATCAGCGCATGGTTGAGCAGGTAGTTGACCACCGTGCCGCACAAGCTGATCACCACCACTGGCGTGGCTTTGCCGATAGCGCTGGTGAAACCGCGCAACGCCATGAAGCTCAGATAGCCGGGCAGGGCGAATGGCAGGAGGGTCAGGAATTGCCCGGCGGCCTGCACGTTGGTTTCGGTCTGGCCGAACAGCAGCAGCACTGGCTTCAGGTTCCACAGCAGCAGCGCCGCCGCCAGGGCCATCAACCAGGCCAGCCACAGCCCGGACTGGGTCAGCCGGGTGGCACCGTCGATGTCGCCCGCGCCGTGACGGATCGCCACCAGGGTGCCCACCGCCGCAATTACACCGATGCAGAAAATCGCCACGAACGAATAGCTCGCCGCGCCCAGGCCACCGCCGGCCAGGGCTTCGGGGCTCAAGCGAGCCATCATCAGGGTGTCGGTCAGCACCATCAGCATGTGCGCCAACTGTGAGGCAATCAACGGCCCCGACAGCCGCAGAATGGCCCAGAGTTCGGTACGTACCGGATGCTGCATGATCATCACGCTCGACAGGTAAGATAGGTGGAGAGGGCTGATTCTCGGCGCTTTGGGCGCATTGCACAAAAGGATAAAAGCGATCGTCTGCATGATTAAAACTCATGCCTGAACTATTCTGGTAGGGTTTGCGGATTGCGCTGTCGGAGCTTTCAGAATGTCCCGTCGTCTTCCTCCGCTTTACGCCCTGCGGGCGTTCGAGGCCGCGTCTCGTCACCACTCCTTTACCCGCGCGGCAGAGGAGTTGTCGATTACCCAAAGTGCGGTCAGCCGGCATATTCGTACGCTCGAAGAGCATTTCGCCTGCCGGCTTTTCCAGCGCAGCGGCCGCACCCTGCAGCTCACGGAGGCGGCGCGCTTGTTGCTGCCCGGCGTGCGCGAAGGTTTCGCCGCCCTGGAGCGTGCCTGCCATACCCTGAATGCCGAAGATGACATCTTGCGTATGAAAGCGCCGTCCACCTTGACCATGCGCTGGCTGCTGGCGCGGTTGAGTCGCTTTCGGGCCTTGCAGCCGGGCAATGAGGTGCAGCTCACCAGTGCGTGGATGAGCATCGATGAAGTGGACTTCAACCAGGAGCCGTTCGATTGCGCGGTATTGCTCAGTAACGGGCACTTTCCCGCAGACTGGGAGGCCAGTTACCTGTTTGCCGAAATGCTGATTCCGGTGGGCGCGCCCAATCTCTTGGATGACGGCCCCTGGGACGTGACGCGGCTGGCAACGGCCGAACTGCTGCATCCGACACCGGACCGTCGCGACTGGCGTTACTGGTTGGAACGCATGGGGCTGGCGTCCCGGGTTTCGCTCAAGGGTGGGCAGGTGTTCGACACGCTGGAGTTGGGCATGATCGCTGCCGCGCGGGGTTACGGGGTGTCCATGGGTGACCTGCTGATGGTGGCCGAGGACGTCGCCCAGAAACGCCTGAGCCTGCCTTGGCCAACGGCCGTCGCCAGCGGGGAAAGCTATTACCTGGTGTGGCCGAAAACCCGGCCCGGTGGTGAGCGCTTGCGGCGTTTGGCGGAGTTTCTCCAGGGCGAGGTGCATGCGATGGTTTTGCCCGAAGTGGCCCGCCTCGAATGAAGGGTTTGGCATGTGTACGGCAATCGTTTGCGCGATACCCCTGTGAATCGCTCAAGTATTGTAAAACTCCGCCGAAGTAGGAGTGTTGGAACCATCGTGCACTTACGTTTCCCACCAGATAATTCGCCGAGCAGCGCTAAGAGATCAGGATGATCCTGGCCTCGGCTCAGGAGCTGTCATGTCTCAACCTCGCGCTCGGATCGCCTCCCAGTTAGGCCTCGCATTGGCCGTGATTCTTGCTGTCGTTATCAGCGGCAGTACCGTTTTCGCTTTACGCTCCCTCGACACCGCCAACCTCGCCACCCGCGAGGAACACCTGGCCAGCGAGGCGCGCCTGCTCGCCGACCAACTCAATACCTTCCACAGCACCTTGCGCGAGAGCACCCAGCGTTTGAGCGGGCTGTTTGAAAAGCGCTTCGGCGCCGGCTTGAGCGTGCGTGCAGACGAGCCAGTCGCCGTGGCCGGTGTGCAAACCCCGAGCCTCTACCTGGGCAGCCAGTTGCTGAACAACGACTTCAGCGAAGTGGATGAATTCAAGGACATGTCCGGCGGCGTGGCCACGGTATTCGTGCGCAGCGGCGATGACTTTGTCCGCATCAGCACGTCCCTGACCAAGCAGGATGGCAACCGCGCCATCGGCACTGTGCTGGACCGCCAGGGGCCGGCCTACCAGCGTGTGTTCAGCGGACAGACCTACGTCGGTCGGGCAGTGTTGTTCGATCGCTCGTACATGACCCAGTACAGCCCAGTGCGTGACGCCAGCGGAAAAGTCATTGCGGTGCTGTTCATCGGTTTCGACTACACCGACGAGCAGAAAGCCCAGTTCGACAATCTCAAGCGCTTCCGTATCGGCCAGACTGGCTCTCTCTCGTTGCTGGATGAACAGAAGCACTGGCTGGTGCCGCCGGCCGGTGTACAAGCCTTGGATCAAGCCATTCCGGTGATGCTCGACCTGGCGAAGAAGCCGGGTGAAGGGCGCTTCTGGAGCGACAAGAACGAAGATTTCTACAGTGTTTCGGTACCGTTCGAGGGCGGCCCCTGGGCGGTGGTGGCGAGCATGCCGAAGGCTGAGATTCGTGCAGTGACCTGGGACGTCGGTCTGCGCCTGGTCATCGGCAGCGTGCTGGCCATGCTGTTGGCGGTGGGCGCCACCGTGTGGCTGTTGCGCAGCAAGCTCGCGCCCCTGAGTGACCTGGTACGCCAAGCCGAAGCGCTCGGTGCAGGCGACCTGAGCGCACGCCTGAATGTTTCCAGCCATGATGAAATCGGCCAGTTGGCGCGCAGCTTCAACCAGATGGGCGAAGCGCTGTCGACCATGGTTTCGCACATCCGCAAGGCGGCTGAAGAGGTCAACAGCCGTGCCCAGGCGTTGTCCGGTTTGTCTGGCGGTGCCTATGAAGGCATGGAACAGCAGTCCGGCGAGATCACCAGCATGGCGGGCGCGGTGGAAGAGTTCAGCGCCACCTCCCTGAATATCGCTGACAACATGGGCAGCACCGAGCGTCTGGCCCAGGAAAATGCCCAGCAGACCCGCATCGGGCGTGCCTCGATGCAGGAGGCCTCGTCGTCCCTGGAACATATCGCCACCGCCCTGAACAGCACCGCGACGGTGATCAACACTTTGGGCCAGCGTTCCCAGGAAATCGGCGGCATCGTTGGCGTGATTACGTCGATCGCGGAACAGACCAATTTGCTGGCGCTGAATGCCGCCATCGAAGCTGCCCGCGCGGGCGAGCAAGGCCGTGGCTTTGCCGTGGTCGCTGACGAAGTGCGCAACCTGGCCTCGCGCACCCGCCAGGCCACTGATGAAATTTCCGGCATGATCCAGAGCATCCAGCAGGAAACCGGGAATGCCATCAGCACCATGGAACACGGCAATGTGCTGATGCAGGAAGGCCTGTCGCGCAATGCCGACGTGGCCTCGGCCCTGGCGCGCATCGACGAGCAGAGCCGCTCGGCTGGTCAGCAGTTCGCCGCCATCACCACCGCTACCCAGGAGCAGAGCAGCACCGCGACCTTGCTCAGCAGCAACCTGCAGAGCATTGCGCTGGCTAACAGCGAGCAGCGTGAAGTGGTGTCGAACCTGGCGATCACCGCCAAGGAACTGGAGACCCTGGCGGCGGGCCTGCGGCATGAAGTAGACCGGTTCCGCTAAGCCACCGCCATTCAGAATGCGCGAGCGCATGGCTCACGAGCTCGCCGCCGGACGGTACTGCAAGGCCTCTTGCAGATGGTGGCGAGCGATGTTCTCTGTTTGTTCCAGGTCCGCCAGGGTACGCGCTACCTTGAGCAACCGGTGGGCCGCCCGCAGCGACAGCGTCAGTCGTTCGCATGCGCTTTCCAACCAGCCTTCATCAACCTTTGCCAGCTTGCAGTACTCGCGCAACCCCGGCAGGTCGAGGAAGGCGTTGGCGCATCCTTGGCGGCGTTGCTGGCGTTCCCGTGCATCGGCCACTGCTGCGGAGGCTTTCGCGGTGTTGTCACCGGTCTGTTGTGCCGGGCTCAGTGCCGTGGCCTCCCGCGCCACGGTCAGGTGCAAATCGATCCGGTCCAGCAGCGGCCCGGACAGCTTGTTGCGATAGCGTTGGATCTGCTCCGGCGTACAACGACAGCGGCCGCTGGGTTCGCCCAGATAGCCGCAAGGGCAGGGGTTCATCGCCGCGACCAGTTGGAAGCGTGCCGGGAAGCTCACCCGGTCGCGGGCGCGGGAAATCACGATATGCCCCGACTCAAGTGGCTCACGCAGCACCTCCAGGACTTTGCGATCGAACTCCGGCAACTCATCGAGGAACAGCACGCCGTGGTGGGCCAGGGTGATTTCCCCCGGTTGCGGCTTCGATCCGCCGCCGACCAGCGCGGGGCCCGACGCCGAGTGGTGCGGCTGGCGAAACGGCCGTTGCGGCCAATGGCTCAGCGGTGCCAGGCTGACCACCGATTGAATTGCCGCGACTTCCAGCGCCTCGTGTTCACTCAGTGGTGGCAGCAAACCCGGCAGGCGGCTGGCGAGCAAGGTCTTGCCGGTGCCGGGTGGCCCGCTGAATAACAGGTTGTGCGCCCCCGCAGCGGCGATCAGCAAGGCACGCTTGGCAGCCAACTGGCCCTGTACTTCACTGAGGTCCGGGTAAGGTTTGTTCAAATACAGCAAGCCGTCGGACTGGTAGGGCTCGATCGGTACATGCCCGTTCAGGTGCGCCACCACCTGCAGCAAGTGGTCCACCGCAATCACCTTCAACCCTGATGCCAGGCACGCTTCCTCAGCATTCGCCCTGGGCACTATCAAGGTGCGCCCGGCCTTGCGCGCCGCCAGTGCGGCCGGCAAAACGCCTTTCACCGCGCGTACCTCGCCCGACAGTGCCAACTCGCCCAGGCACTCAACGTCATCGAGCATCAACGCCGGCACCTGCATACTGGCCGCCAGGATCCCCAGGGCAATCGCCAAATCAAAACGCCCGCCGTCCTTGGGCAGGTCGGCGGGCGCGAGGTTGAGGGTGATGCGACGCGGCGGATATTGCAGGGCCGAATTGAGAATGGCGCTGCGTACACGGTCCTTGCTTTCCTTTACCGCCGTCTCAGGCAAGCCCACCAGCGTCAGTGATGGCAAGCCATTAGCCATATGCACTTCAACCGTGACGACGGGGGCTTCAACGCCGATCTGGGCGCGACTGTGGACGATGGCGAGGGACATGCTCGATCCTTGAATGGGGCCGCTTCCTGCGGGTTATTCAAGGGTAGACGAGGGTGGGGAAAGCAAAGCGGGGGAGGTTTTACAGAACGTATCCAGGCGACAACGCGGGGCTAATGTGGGAGGGGGCAAGCCCCCTCCCACACTGATTGCGTTCACTCGGCTGACGGTGGCGTCAGCCGCGCTTCCAGTTCCGCCACTTTTGCCTCCAGGCTTTCCAGCCGCGCACGCGTGCGGGCGAGCACCACCATCTGGCTGTCGAACTCTTCACGGCTCACCAGATCGAGCTTGCTGAAGCCACTTTGCAGCAGTGCCTTGAACTGGCTTTCGATTTCATTGCGGGGCAGCGGGGTGTCGCCGCTGAACAGGCGAGAGGCGTGGCCGCTCAGGGCGTCGAGGAAGTCTTTGGGCGCGAGCATGGGAAATATTCCGGAAAACAGTTGGCCGGCAGTGTATCACGCAGCGTCTATAGTCTTTTCACGGCCCTGGCGCGCACGCTTTTCGCGCATCGGGATGGGCGCTCTCGCACTGTTTTGATGCGCATCGCCACCGCCGGAACGCCCCGCAGGTGGGCATGAGTGGGCAACGGACTGATTTCAGTGATTTTTACGGAGCTGGCAAGGTTTCTGCTTAGACGATCATGACCCATGCACTGATGCAGTCGCTGTGACGAATGCAGTGCGCCGACGGATCAGGGGTACAGGTTTCGTCACCAGTGGTTCGCTGGCGTCGCCACGGTAAATGCCGAGGCGACGATGCGTTACAAAGCCAGGCACTGCGCTTAGACTTGAGACGGGTTTGTTTTCCTGGGGCAAGTCCACCAATTCGGGAGAGAGTTTTCATGAAGCTAGTCACTGCCATCATCAAGCCGTTCAAGTTGGACGACGTACGCGAGTCACTGTCCGAGATCGGCGTGCAGGGCATTACCGTTACTGAGGTCAAGGGCTTCGGTCGGCAGAAGGGTCATACCGAGCTGTATCGCGGCGCGGAATATGTGGTCGATTTCCTGCCGAAGGTGAAGATTGATGTCGCCATTGACGACAAGGATCTTGACCGGGTTATCGAGGCGATAACCAAGGCCGCCAACACCGGCAAGATCGGTGACGGCAAGATCTTCGTGGTCAATCTGGAACAGGCTATCCGCATCCGTACCGGCGAAACCGATACCGACGCAATCTAAGCCGCCAAACCCCAACGCCCCAGGAGAAAACACTATGACTCTGCGTACATTCGCAGGGCTCGGAGCCCTGTTGTCCATCGTAATGCCAAGCCTTGCAATGGCGGCAGACGAAGTGGCGGCTCCAGTCCTCAACTCCGGCGACACTGCCTGGATGCTGACCGCCACCGCACTGGTGCTGTTCATGACCATTCCTGGCCTGGCGCTGTTCTACGGCGGCATGGTCCGCTCCAAGAATATTCTGTCGGTGATGATGCAATGCTTTGCCATCACTGGCCTGATCAGCATCCTGTGGGTCGTCTACGGTTACAGCATTGCGTTCGATACCACCGGTATGGAGCAGGGCGTCGTCAACTTCAACTCCTTCTTCGGCGGCATGGGCAAGGCGTTCCTGGCAGGGGTCACTCCAGCCAGCATTACCGGGCCTGCGGCGCTGTTCCCGGAAGCGGTGTTCATCACCTTCCAGATGACGTTCGCCATCATCACTCCGGCGCTGATCGTCGGTGCCTTCGCCGAGCGCATGAAGTTCTCCGCGATGCTGATTTTCATGGGCATCTGGTTCACGCTGGTCTATGCGCCGATTGCGCACATGGTCTGGAGCGGCAACGGCGGCCTGATGTGGGACTGGGGCGTGCTGGACTTCGCCGGTGGCACCGTGGTGCACATCAACGCCGGTGTGGCCGGCCTGGTAGCGTGCCTGGTGCTCGGCAAACGTAAAGGCTTCCCGACCACCCCGATGGCCCCGCACAACCTGGGTTACACCTTGATCGGCGCGGCCATGCTGTGGATCGGCTGGTTCGGCTTTAACGCCGGTTCCGCTGCCGCAGCCAACGGCACGGCCGGCATGGCGATGCTGGTTACCCAGATTGCTACCGCTGCGGCGGCGTTGGGCTGGATGTTTGCCGAGTGGATCACCCACGGCAAGCCGAGCGCACTGGGCATCGCCTCGGGTGTGGTGGCCGGCCTGGTTGCGATCACTCCGGCGGCTGGCACCGTGGGCCCGATGGGCGCCCTGGTCATTGGCCTGGCGGCGGGCGTGGTGTGTTTCTTCTGCGCCACTACCCTCAAGCGCAAGCTGGGCTACGACGACTCCCTGGACGCCTTCGGCGTGCACGGTATCGGCGGTATCCTCGGCGCGATCCTGACCGGCGTATTCGCGGCTCCGTCGATGGGTGGCTTCAACGCCGCTACCACTGACATCGCCGCCCAGGTGTGGATCCAGTGCAAAGGCGTCGGCTTCACCGTGATCTACACGGCGATCGTCACCTACGTGATCCTCAAGGTGCTGGACATGGTCATGGGCCTGCGCGTCACCGAAGAGGAAGAGGCGGTCGGTCTCGACCTGGCGCAACATAACGAGCGTGGCTACAACCTGTAAGTACGCGAAAAAAAGATGCCCGGCTTGCCGGGCATTTTTTTGTCTGGCGTTTGTCTCTGCCTATAAGTGGCATGGGTTTTTCGTCAACTTTGTGATGGGATCTACACGGCACTTTTAAGGGTGCGAATGTCTTACAGACATGTAGGCGTATTCGGCACTTTGTTTTTTTCCAGAGCGCGCTAGAATGCGCGCCGATGGGCGGAGAACTGTATGTGGCAACAGACCCTGATTACCCTGCGGGCCAAGCCCCGGGGCTTTCACCTGGTGACCGACGAGTTGCTCGCCGGCTTGCCTGAATTGAAGGCGTGTCGCGTGGGCCTGTTGCATCTGTGGCTGCAGCACACCTCGGCCTCGTTGACGGTCAACGAGAATGCCGACCCGGCGGTTCGCCGTGACTTCGAGCGTTTCTTCAACTTGCTGGTGCCGCAAGGCCATGCAGGGTTTGAACACAACGACGAAGGTCCGGATGATCTGCCGGCGCACTTCAAGGCCAGTCTCCTGGGCTGCCAGCTGAGTTTGCCGGTGAAGGCTGGCCGCTTGGCGATGGGGACCTGGCAAGGTGTTTATCTGGGCGAGCACCGTGATCATGGCGGTACTCGTAAAGTCCTCGCCACCTTGCACGGTGAAGGGGCATAAGCCACTGGTGATCCAGTGGATGTTGATTTTTTTCCGGCGACCTCGACAGAGGGTGAAGCTGGGCTATAACTAATCTGCTTTTCGCAAGTCATGAGGTAGAACATGAGCGACGATGATCTGGAAAACGACGACCTCGAAGTAGGTGACGAAGACGACACTGAGGAAAGTCTTGAAGCGGCGGCTGATGACGTTGCCGAAGACCTCGATGACAGTGCTGGCGATGATGTCGCGCCCAAAGCCAAAGGCAAGGCCAAGGCGGCTGTTTCGGTAGACGAGCTGCCCAGCGTTGAAGCCAAGAACAAAGAACGCGATGCCCTGGCCCGTGCGATGGAAGAATTCCTCGCCAAAGGCGGCAAAGTGGTCGAAGTCGAGCCCAACGTGGTGGCTGATCCACCGAAGAAGCCGGATAACAAGTACGGCAGCCGTCCTATCTGAGGTCAGCCACCTGCTTGCTGAAAGAGCCCGCCGTCGCTGCGGGTTTTTTCATGCCTGCTGATTTATTCGAGCCTTGTGGTGATCAAAATGTGGGAGGGGGCTTGCCCCCGATAGCGGAGAATCAATCACCAAATAGGCTGGCTGATCTACCGTAATCGGGGGCAAGCCCCCTCCCACATTTGGCCATCGGTGTTACTGCCAGCGGCGAAGTAACTCCGGCAATTGCGTCAGGCTGCGAATTTGCGCATCCGGGAGTTTATCCCCTTCCCACGCCTTGCCCGCCGGGTTGAACCACACTGCTCGCAGCCCCGCCTGTTGCGCCCCGGCAATGTCATCGCCCGGGTGATCGCCAACATGCACCGCCGCTTCGGCCTTCACGCCGCCGCGCTGTAATGCCTCCTGAAACAACCGCGCATCTGGCTTGGCGATGCCGATATCCTCGGCACGCAAGGCAAAGTGAAAGTAGTCCGCCAGGCCTACGCGTTGTACGTCGGCATTGCCATTGGTGATCACCCCCAGCAGGAAGTGCTGGCGCAGGGCTTTGAGCATCGGCTCGGCTTCGGGGAAGACGGTGAGTTGATGCCGCGCATGAATGAACGCTTCAAAACACACGTCGGCCATTTCCGTGGCCTCAGGCTGTGGATAACCAGCCTCCTCAAACGCATGCATCAACACCCGGTGGCGCAGGATACTGATGCGATGTTTGAGTTCAGGATGACGTTGCAGCACCTGTTGGCGCAGGCTGGCGAAATGCTCCAGGGGCAAGTCGCCGACCTTGGATGCGTTGAGCGCCAACCATTCGCGCATTGACGCTTCGGCGCTGATGATGACGGGTACGTTGTCCCAGAGCGTGTCGTCCAGGTCGAAGGTGATCAGCTTGATGCTCATGAGTCGCCGCCCTTGATGCGTTTGGCCCGTGGATGGGCGCTGTCGTACACCGTTGCCAGGTGCTGGAAGTCGAGGTGGGTGTAGATTTGCGTGGTCTTGATGTCGGAGTGGCCGAGCAGCTCCTGTACCGCGCGCAGGTCCTGGGACGACTCCAGCATATGGCTGGCAAAGGAGTGCCTGAGCATATGCGGGTGCAGGTTCTGCCCCAGTTCGCGCTCGCCGGCGGCTTTTACGCGCAACTGAATGGCCCGTGGCCCCAGGCGTCGGCCCTGTTGGCTGATAAATACCGCGTCGTCTTGCGGATTGGCCAGCGCCCGCAACGGCAACCACAGTTGCAGGGCTTCACGGGCTTTTCTGCCGACGGGCAACACCCGCGTCTTGCTGCCTTTACCCAGCACCTGCACCAGCCCATCTGCCAGGTCCAGTTGATCGAGGTTCAGGCCGGTCAGCTCCGACAGGCGCAGGCCCGAGGAGTAGAACAACTCGAGGATCGCCTGGTCGCGGTGCGCCAGGAAGTCATCCTCGACCGCGCCATCGAGCAGTTGCAGAGCGCGGTCGGTGTCCAGGGTCTTGGGCAGGCGGCGCTCGCCTTTGGGCGGCGACAGGCCATTGGCCGGGTCGTGGTCACACAGGCCTTCGCGGTTCAGGTAGTGATAGAGGCCGCGCACCGCCGACAGCAGGCGCGACAGGCTACGCGAGGACTGGCCTTGCTGGTGCAGCCGTGCGACCAGGCTGCGCAGGCTCTGGATATCCAGGGCTTTCCAGCTGGCGATCTGCTGCTTTTCGCAATAGGCCAGGACCTTGTTCAAGTCCCGCCGGTAGGCTTCCAGGGTATGAGGCGACACCTGGCGCTCGTTGCGCAGGTGAGCGCAGTAAGCGTCCAGTTGCCGTTCCATGGCTAGCGCACCGCGCGCAGGGCAGTGGTGAAACGCGGCAAGACGCGGCCCAGCACTTCGGCGATGTAGGTCAAAAACAGGGTGCCCACCGAGCTTTTGTAATGCGCGGGATCGCGGCTGGCGATGGCCAGTACGCCATGCAGGCCTTGATGGCTGAGGGCAACCACGGCGGTGGAGCCGATCTGTTGGCGCTGTTCGGCACCAAACAGGAAGTCCAGTTCATGCTCGCGCAGGGTGCCGCTGATGGTCTTGCCTTCGGAAAGCAGGCCGCCGATGGCGGTTTGCGCTTCGCCACCGCTGACCCAACGCCCCACCGGCATCGGGTTGTCGCTGAACAGGATCAGGCTGACAAACGGCACCTGGAAGTCCTGGCGCAGGCTGTCTTCCACAGCTATCACCGTTTCTTCCAGGCTGGCGGCGTCCATCAGGGTCAGGATCAGGCGACGGGTCTTGTCGAACAGGCGATCGTTGTCGCGGGCCACATCCATCAGGTGCGAGAGCCGGTGGCGCATTTCGATATTGCGCTCGCGCAGGATCTGCATTTGCCGCTCCACCAACGACACGGTATCGCCGCGTTGGTGGGGGATGCGCAAGGCCGGAAGCAATTGCTCGTGCTCGACGAAAAAATCCGCATGAGCCTCAAGGTACGCCGCGACTGCAGCGGCCTCCAGGCTTTCACTTGGGGTGACGTGTGCGGGTACTTGAGGCTTATCGGTCATTGGCTTGGCTCACTCATAGACGGACCTGTCCTTCGTATACACGCGAGGCCGGCCCGGTCATCATCACCGGGTGGCCAGGGCCTGCCCATTCGATGGACAAGCGCCCACCCGGCAGGTCGATCAGCAGCGGTGAATCCATCCACCCCTGGCTGATCGCGGCCACGGCAGCGGCGCAGGCACCGGTGCCGCAGGCCTGGGTTTCGCCGGCGCCGCGCTCCCACACACGCAATTGCGCGCGGGAACGGTCGATCACCTGCAGGAAGCCCACATTAACCCGCGCCGGAAAGCGCGGGTGATGTTCGATCTTCGGCCCCAGTTCATGCACGGGCGCATTGTTGATGTCATTGACCCGCAGCACCGCATGGGGATTGCCCATGGACACGGCGGCGATATCCACGCTGTTGCCGTCCACCTCCAGCGCATAACTGAGGGCCTGCTCGGGCGCCTGGAACGGAATGTCCGCCGGCACCAGGCGTGGCGCGCCCATGTTGACGCTGATCTGGCCGTCACTGCGGATATCCAGTTCGATCACGCCGCCTTTGGTCTCGACGCGGATCTGGCGCTTGGCGGTCAGACGCTTGTCCAGCACGAAGCGCGCAAAGCAGCGCGCACCGTTGCCGCACTGTTCCACTTCAGAGCCATCAGAGTTGAAGATCCGATAACGGAAATCCACCTCCGGGTTGGTCGGCGCTTCCACCAGCAATAATTGGTCGAAGCCGACACCGGTATGCCGGTCGCCCCATTGTTTGGCGTGCTTGGGCAGGATGTGTGCGTGCTGGCTGACCAGGTCGAGAACCATGAAGTCATTGCCCAGCCCGTGCATCTTGGTAAAACGCAGCAGCATGGCTTACTCCGGCAGCAGGCTTTCGCCAGCATACAACTCGGCTACCGTCTCGCGGCGACGCACTTCGAACGCTTGATCACCGTCCACCAGCACCTCGGCGGCTCGCCCGCGCGTGTTGTAGTTGGAACTCATGACAAACCCATAGGCACCGGCCGAATGCACGGCCAGCAGGTCGCCTTCCTCCAGGGCCAGCTGACGATCCTTGGCCAGGAAGTCGCCGGTCTCACAGATCGGGCCGACGATGTCGTACGCGCGCGTTTCGCTGTCGCGAGGGGCAACGGCGGTGACATTCATCCAGGCCTGGTACAGCGCCGGGCGGATCAGGTCGTTCATCGCCGCGTCGACGATGGCGAAGTCCTTGTGCTCAGTGTGCTTGAGGTACTCGACCTGGGTCAGCAGCAAACCGGCATTGGCGACGATGTAGCGGCCCGGCTCGAACATCAGCGTCAGATCGCGGCCTTCGATACGCTCGCGCACCGCCTTGATGTAGTCGGCGATCAACGGCGGTTCTTCATCGCGATACCGCACGCCCACACCGCCACCCAGATCGATGTGGTGCAGGTAGATGCCGCAATCGCCGAGGCGGTCGATCAGCGCCAGCAGGCGGTCGAGCGCATCCAGGAACGGCGGCAGGGTGGTCAGTTGCGAGCCGATATGGCAGTCGACACCCAACACGTCCAGGTTCGGCAATTGGGCGGCGCGGATGTACACGTCTTCGGCGTCGGCTATGGCGATGCCGAACTTGTTCTCCTTGAGGCCGGTGGAAATGTACGGGTGGGTGCCCGCATCGACGTCCGGGTTGACGCGCAGGGAGATCGGCGCGCGAACGCCCATCTCGGCGGCCACGACCTGCAGGCGCTCCAGCTCGTCGGTGGACTCGATGTTGAAGCAGTGCACACCCACTTCCAGGGCGCGGCGCATGTCTTCGCGGCTCTTGCCGACGCCGGAGAACACGATCTTGTCGGCCTGGCCACCGGCGGCCAATACACGTTCGAGTTCGCCACGGGACACAATGTCAAAACCAGCGCCCAGACGCGCCAGGACATTGAGTACACCCAGGTTGGAGTTGGCTTTCACCGCGTAGCACACCAGGTGCGGCACGCCTTCCAGCGGGTCGGTGAACGAGCGGTATTGCGCTTCGATATGTGCACGGGAATACACATACGTCGGGGTGCCAAAGCGCTCGGCAATCGCAGACAGCGCCACGCCTTCCGCGAACAGCTCGCCGTCCCGGTAGTTAAAAGCGTCCATGAGGGTCCCTTAGTAAGTGTCGTGCTTGTGCGCTTTCGATGGCTTTTGCGACGACTGCGCCTGTTCGTTCGGGTCTTTGCTGTCGTCGGGCAGGTACAGCGGGCCTTTTTGACCACAGGCACTAACGAGGCAAGCGACCGCGACGAGCGCAGCAAGGGAAGAGATCAGGCGCTTCATGGCGAAATCCTTGAATATGCATTAATTGCGCCCGAGTATACCGACCACCCGCCAGCTTGCCTATGCGCCGGAATACCCGTCCGGCGGGGGTTTGCCGAGAGGGTCGGGAAGCGGACTACGCTGTTTGAGGATATTTCACGCCGTCAATCGCGTTGAAATCGGTATCCTTTGCAATCGGCGGGGCGCGTCCGTATCGTGCGGCGCTTGAGCAGAACCAGACACTTTTGAGGTTGCCACAATGAGTTTGACCGAAGCCCGTTTTCACGACCTGGTGGATGCCACCCAGGAGAAGCTGGAAGATATTTTCGACGACAGCGACCTGGATGTGGATCTGGAAAACTCGGCCGGTGTGCTGACCGTCAAATTCGAGAGCGGCCAGCAACTGATCTTCAGTCGCCAGGAACCGCTGCGTCAGTTGTGGCTGGCGGCGCGCTCTGGTGGCGTTCACTTCGACTACGACGAAGACAGCGGCAAATGGCAGTGCGACAAAAGTGAAGAGTTGCTGGGCGAGATGCTCACGCGGCTGGTCGAGGAATATACCGGCGCCGAGCTGGACTTCGACGAGATCTGACAGTGACTCAGCCTGCCCTCGTACGCCCGCCCAAGCCGCTGTTCAGCAACGTCAGCCCGGCAGTGCCGTCGCCTTGTATCAGTTTGTGTCGCCTGGATGAGCAAAAAGTCTGCCTCGGCTGCTTCCGGCATGTCGAAGACATCCGCGAATGGCGCTCCGCCGACGATGCCCGGCGTCGAGTGATCTGCGCGCAGGCCGAGCAGCGCCGGGCCCAGACCTGACGCCATCTTGTTTATTTGTGACGCTGTGGTAGTGTCGGGGTACGCCTCAACTCATCGAGGCCCGTGAGAACCCCGCCTTTTCCTGGCGGGGTTTTGCTTTTTTGTGCAGAAAAAAGGAGTCTGCCTGAATCATGACCACCGCACCGTCCATCATTCTCACCCGTCTTGACGTGCAGCGTCTGGAGCAACTGATCGACCGCTTGGGCGACGAGTTTCCCGGCGTCGAAGCGTTGCAGGCCGAACTCGACCGCGCCGAAGACGTGGTTGGTCACGATGAAGTGCCTGCAACTGTCGTGACCATGAACTCCAGCGTGCATTGCCGTGAACAAGGCAGTGGCAAGGACTATCACCTGACCCTGGTTTACCCCAAGGACGCGAATGCTGATGAAGGCAAGATCTCGATCCTGGCGCCGGTCGGCAGTGCTTTGCTGGGCCTGCAAGTGGGCCAGCACATCGATTGGCCCGCACCGGGCGGCAAGACCCTCAAGCTTGAATTGCTGAGTGTCGAAGGCCAGCCCAAAGACGGCGGCGCCTTCCCGCTTTAAATCTGGCTCAGCGCTTCATTGAGCGCGAGCTCCAGCTCGGCCTTGTAGCGCAGGTACAGATTGCTCGGGCTTTGCACGTCGCCCAGCAGGCCCGACAGGTCCAGGTCGGTGATGTAGCAACGGTAACGCTCGGACTCGCGGCGCTGCCCGATGATCTCCCGGGCGACCACCGCAAACAGCTGGTCGCCAAACTCCATTTCGGAAAATTCCCGCTGATTGCAGTACAGCGTGACACCCACCTGGCCGGGCGCCGCCTTGCCGATAATCGCCTGCACGTCATAAAACGGCTTGTTGGCCGGGTGTTGCGGCGCCGGCCTTGGTTCGACAACGCGTGCGCGAGCGCTGCCCGATGGCAACAGTTGGTAGTACAGCGTTTGTACTTCGCCCAGCGGCTGTTGGGTGTCCAGCGGTGACAGCGCTTCGCGGCGATAGATGATCGACAGCAGGAACCGCTGCAGCGGTGCCAACAGGCTCTGTTCATCATGGAACGGCAAGCGCTGCTGCCAGAGCGCGTTGAATTCGTCGAGCACATACAGCTCGGCGAAGCCTTCATTGACCCGATAGAACACTTGTACGCAATCGGCCTGGCCCATGGGCAGCAGCAGCGCCAGGTCGTGGTCTTCCAGCGCCATGGCGTCCAGGTGCCACGGGCTGTAGCTGGCCAGCTCTTCGCTGAGGTAGGCGACCAAGGCGTCCTGGGTTGGCAGTGACACGTGGGTGGCCTGGCCGGGAATCAGTTCCATGACGTGATAGTGCTGCTGCACCTGGAGCAGGTAGCGGTGGTTGCTTTGGCCGAGCAGCAGATGCTGTGCGGTGTCGAATATTTCTTCGACGCGCTGGGCAATGAACTGCGCTCGGTTGTGACAGAAACAGCGCACCCGCAACCGCGGCAAATGAGCCGGCGGCAGTTGGTTGAGGTAGTCGCGCAGGCAGTCGAGCAGCGCATGGGGGCCGTCGTAGCGGCTGACCATCACCTCGTTCCAGCTATTGACCGTGACCTGGTCCAAGGTCAATACCAGGTTTTCACGCACGCCGGCATAACTCAGGGAGTCGGTGCGCTCGGTGGTCATCAGAATATTCAGGTCACGGTGATGCTTGAGTGGGTCGACGCCGACGTTAATCAGCAACAGCACTTCTTCCGGTACCGCCGAACGCAACAGGCGCGCTTCATCGACGCTGGCCAGGGGCGGGGCAATGGTCTGTTGCAGGCTGCCCAGCAGGTTGAACAGCTCGAACTCGGTCATGTCGCTGGCGCCGGGGTGCAGCGCCAGGCGCGTGCTGCTGTCGATCACACCGTTGCGATGGCACCACGTGAGCATTTCCAGCAGGTCGCGGCTGCGTTTGATCGGCGCGAAGTGCTCCCATTCCAGAGCCGTGAGGTTGCCGTTATACAGGCCCCAGTGGTGCTGGCCCGGCTCTTTGCGGTTGGGTGAATGCACCAGGGTCAGGGTGTCTTCGGCCAGGTCCGGGGCAATCCCGGGGTTGATGAACTCGACCTTGCCGGCCTTGCGTTCAAAGGCTGCGTACAAGCGGCGGCCCAGCACATTGAGGTCGCGCTTGTTGATCAGGCTGACGGTCTGTTCCGTACGGGCGAACTGGGTGAGGAAGCGGTAGCTGTAGTTCAGCTCGTTGACCAGGGCACGGCGCTCGGAGGCGACCTGGCGCACCTTCCATTGGCTGCGGCTGTCCAGCAAGGCCAGTTGGCGCTGGTCCCAACCCCACTCATCGGCCAGGCGTTCGAGCAGCAGTCGTTGCCAACTGGCGGTGCGCTGGCCGGCGCTGAGCTTGCGGTTGACCTTCAGGTACAGGCTGCGCCGCACCAGTTCCAGGCGTTCGGGTTCATTGCGGGCCTTGAGGTATTCCTCGATGCGGCGGTAGACCACGATGTACGGGTCCAGCTCGTCCAGGTCCAGTTGATTGGCAAACACCGCGCGCTTGAAGCGCAGGCTCAGGCAGTGCACGTTGGGGTGTTCGCTGGCGTAGACCTCGGTCAGCAGCAGCTTGAGCACCGATTTATAGGGCGACTCGATGCCCTTGAACAGTTGCCACAGCCCGGCGCCGATGAATTCCCCGGAGGAATGCGCGCCAGATGGCCGAGATCGAGGGTTTCGTCGGCGCGAATGAAGCGTTTGGAGATCAGCGTGTGGGTGAACTCAGCGTAGCGGCTTTCTTCATACACCGGGACCAGCCACCAGATCGGCGTGCGCCCGGCCAGCCAGATGGCGGTGCGGTAGAACTCGTCCAGCAGCAAATAGTGTTGGGTGGTGCCGCAATCGTCGGAACTCAGTTGGGCGTCCCGTTCACCGAGCACAAAGCGCGTCGGTTCGATCAGAAAGAAATGCGCCTCGGCACCCATGGTCTGGGCCCAGGCTTCCAGCAGCTGACACTTCTTGCGCAGCTCGGCCAGCTCGTTTTCATTCAGGTCCGGAGCGTGACACACCCACACGTCCATATCGCTCTGATCCGCCTGGGCCAACGTGCCCAGGCTGCCCATCAGGAACAGACCGTGGATCGGGCGGGGCGGGTTGCCATGGCGCGGCTTGTAGGAGAACGAACGGGTCAGGCGCTGGGCTTCGGCCAGGGCCTGGGTATCGGGTTCGAAATTCGACAGCCCGGCCGGTGTGCCGCTGGAGACATAGCCCGGCAGCAAAGGGTGATTAACGTGGAAAAACAGCGGCAACAAGGTGAGCACGCTTTGTTGGCGCGGGGTCAACCCTTCGACGGCCCGGGCCATGCGGCCTTCATTGAGGGCCATGAAGCGCGCGCGCAATTGGGTCAGCACCTTACGGTCGATGCCTTCGTCCAGGTCGGGGCGGATTTCATGGGTGCGGGTCATGTCGAATTCGGTGGCTCGCAGGGCCCGACGTGGGCGGCCGTGTAGGAGTTTACAGGCAGTAGCGTAGGAGGTTTAGAGGGAAATGGCGGTTGGCGCCAGAATTTTGCACCTTGCACAGCAACACCCGTGGAATCCGCAGAGGGGCGGACTCCATGGGCGGGATCAGGTGTCAGGCGGCTTCTTTGGTGGAGGCGGTGGTCAAGATAGTCAGCAAGGTCTGCGCTTGCTCGGCGGCGTCCCGGCCAAGGCTGGTCAGATAGCCTCCATCCGGTTGGTCGATAAGCCCTTTCGCATGGAGACGCTTGGCAGCGGCGATGGCAGTGGGGGCGGCGGTCTGATGGACTTTCAGACCTTCCTTGGTGCTGTCCAGGGGGAAGAGTACAAGGATTTCCAGTTCGGCAACCAACTCAGGGGTATACGACATAAGGACTCCAGACTTTCTAAAATTTATTAGAGGCTAGCAGGCCATAAGGTGAACGCACTTTGCCGAACTGTCCAGCGTGTTGCTGCGCGCCCGAGGGTTATTGTTTTTCCGGCGGCAACTCAGGCAATGCTCGCAGCGCTGTTTCATACCACTGGGTATCAAAAGCGCGGTCTTCGTCCAGCATTGCATCGATCTCGAAGGCCAGCACATGGGCCATGAGATTCAGAATTTCTTCGCGCTCATAACCGACCAGCGTCAGTTTGTTGAACGTGGCCTTGGCCGCTGGCGGGTTGTCGCTTTCGATCTGGTTTTCAATCGCTTCGATCAGCGTGTTTTCGGTGAATTCTTCTTCGTCGTTGTCGATATCGGTCGGCTCGCTCATGGCAGGCTCCTCAAGGAAAGGGCGCCAGTCTAACTCCATTCAGGCGGGTGATGCTGCTGGTCAGGCCGCGCCTCAGCGTCTATAACGCTTGCAGCCAACCCCACACCCGGCCTGGAGGCGTTCGCAATGCTCAAGCTCTACGGTTTTTCGGTCAGCAACTACTACAACATGGTCAAGCTGGCGCTGATGGAGAAAGGCCTACCTTTCGAAGAGGTGCCTTTTTATGCAGGACAAACGCCTGAAGCCCTGGCGGTGAGCCCACGAGGCAAAGTGCCGGTGCTCGGCGTCAAGCAAGGCTTCATCAATGAAACCAGCGTGATCCTCGAATACATCGAGCAGACTCAGGAAGGGCCTGCGCTGCTGCCGGCCGAGCCGTTCCAGCGCGCCCAGGTGCTGGCGTTGTGCAGGGAGATCGAGTTGTACATTGAATTGCCAGCACGGGCGTGCTTCGCCGAGGCATTCTTTGGTATGCAGGTGCCGGAGGCGATCAAGGAGAAAGCCCGAGCTGAATTGTTGCTTGGGGTAGGAAGTTTAGGTCGGCACGGCAAGTTCGCGCCTTATGTAGCAGGGGAGCTCTTCACCATTGCCGATCTGTATTTCATGTACAGCATGAACCTCGCCTGTGTCGTGGGCGAGAAACTGTTTGGGCTGGATTTGCTGGCTGAAATGCCGAAGGCGAAGGCGCTGCTGGAGCGTTTGAATGCGATGCCCAATGCGCAAAAGGTCGAGGCGGACCGGCAGGCGGCGATGCCTGGGTTTATGGCAATGATTGCGGCCAAAAAGTAATCAAGTGTGGGAGGGGGCTTGCCCCCGATAGCGGTGGGTCAGCCAGCACATGTGCTGCCTGACACTCTGCCATCGGGGGCAAGCCCCCTCCCACATTTTTGACCGAGTTGTCTGTGATAATTCGGTTTAGCGGCTGGCGAGCAGAGCCTGGCCGCGTGCCACTGCTGCCTTCACCTGCGCTGGCGCGGTGCCGCCCACGTGGTCACGGGCATTCACCGAACCTTCCAGGGTCAGCACGGCGAACACGTCCTGCTCGATCTGGTCGCTGAACTGGCGCAATTCTTCCAGGCTCATTTCAGCCAGGTCTTTGCCAGTGTCCACGCCGTATTTCACGGCATGGCCCACGATTTCATGGCAGTCACGGAACGGCAGGCCACGCCGCACCAGGTAGTCGGCCAGGTCGGTCGCGGTGGAGAAACCGCGCAAGGCTGCTTCGCGCATGATCGCGTGCTTGGGCTTGATCGCCGGGATCATGTCGGCAAACGCACGCAGTGAGTCGCGCAGGGTGTCGGCGGCGTCGAACAGCGGCTCCTTGTCTTCCTGGTTGTCCTTGTTGTAGGCCAGCGGCTGGCCTTTCATCAGGGTCAGCAGGCCCATCAGTGCGCCGAATACGCGGCCGCTCTTGCCACGCACCAGCTCGGGCACGTCGGGGTTTTTCTTTTGCGGCATGATCGAACTGCCGGTGCAGAAACGGTCCGGCAGGTCGATGAACTGGAATTGCGCGCTGGTCCACAGCACCAACTCTTCGGAGAAGCGCGACAGGTGCATCATCGCGATGCTCGCGGCGGCGCAGAATTCGATGGCGAAATCTCGGTCCGACACGCCGTCCAGGGAGTTGCCGCCGACGGCGTCGAAACCCAGCAGCTGCGCGGTGTACTCACGGTCGATCGGGTAGGTGGTGCCCGCCAGCGCGGCGCTGCCCAACGGCATGCGGTTGGTGCGCTTGCGGCAATCCACCAGGCGCTCGTAATCGCGGCTGAGCATTTCGAACCAGGCCAGCAGGTGGTGGCCGAAGGTCACGGGCTGAGCGGTCTGCAGGTGAGTGAAGCCGGGCATGATGGTGTCCGATTCACGCTCGGCCTGTTCCAGCAAACCTTTCTGCAAGCGGGTGATTTCAGCCAGGATCAAGTCGATTTCATCGCGCAGCCACAGGCGGATATCGGTGGCCACCTGGTCGTTACGACTGCGACCGGTGTGCAGCTTCTTGCCGGTCACACCGATGCGATCGGTGAGGCGAGCCTCGATGTTCATGTGCACGTCTTCCAGGTCGACGCGCCAGTCGAACGTACCGGCTTCGATCTCGCTACGGATGGTGGTCAGGCCATCGATGATGCTGTCGCGCTCGGCGTCGGTCAGTACGCCGACCTTGGCCAGCATCGTGGCATGGGCGATGGAGCCCATGATGTCGTGGCGGTACAGGCGCTGGTCGAAGGTGACGGAGGCGGTGAAGCGCGCGACGAAGGCGTCGACGGGTTCACTGAAGCGGCCGCCCCAGGACTGGTTGGTCTTGTCGGTGCTCATGGATTCGCTCGTGATCTGCTTAAAAGAGGCGTGGAGGTGTGCCGCCGATAATAACAGGGTTGTCCGCAGACGCGGTGCTGTGGGCGGACGGCAATTTTATTTGTGCAAAGGATGGCTAAGTGCCTTGCCGCCGACCGCGTCCGGGACGAGACTGGGAGCAGGTTCTTATTGAAACGATATTTGACGATTGAGCAATATCGTCTCAGCGAGCGTCTACAGTTGGACTGAGCGTGTGTGAATGCACCAAAGTCGGGTCATGCGGTCAGAGCCCAGACTATCCATTAAAAAAGGGGGGTATTCGGATTGTGTATCAGCAAACCCTACGACGCTGCGCGAATGCAGCGGGTCTTGGGCGCTATTGAACAGGTCCGGGTAAATTTGGGTGCCGCTCCCAGGGCACTTTTTGCCGCTCGCGCTAGTCTTAGCGTGGATCGCTGTGACGCAAGTCACCGCACCTGTCTACGCTATCCTTGTGCGAGACTCACGCAGGAATCCAGCGCTATATGAATGTCCTGATCGTTGATGACGAACCCCAAGCCCGCGAGCGACTGAGCCGTCTGGTCAGTGAACTCGAGGGTTATACAGTTCTTGAGCCGAGCGCCACCAGCGGCGAGGAGGCGTTGACGTTGATCGATAGCCTCAAGCCGGATGTGGTGTTGCTCGATATCCGTATGCCGGGCCTCGATGGTCTGCAAGTTGCCGCCCGCCTGAGCGAACGCGAGTCGCCCCCTGCGGTGGTGTTATGCGCGGCCGAGGAAGAGTTTTCTGCACAGACGCTGGAAGACAGCGGTGTCAGTTTTCTCGTCAAGCCGGTGACTGGCGAAGCATTGCTCAAGGCCTTGAAGAAAGCCGAGCGCCCCAGCCGTGTTCAGCTCGCAGCCCTGACCCAGCCTGCCGCTCAGAGTGGTAACGGCCCCCGCAGCCATATCAGTGCACGCACCCGCAAGGGCATCGAGCTGATTCCCCTCGGTCAGGTGGTTTATTTTATCGCCGACCATAAATACGTAACCTTGCGCCACGAAGCCGGCGAAGTGTTGCTCGATGAGCCGCTCAAAGCCCTGGAAGATGAATTCGGCGACCGCTTCGTGCGTATCCATCGCAATGCGCTGGTAGCCCGTGAGCGTATCGAACGCTTGCAACGCACGCCCCTGGGGCACTTTCAGCTGTTCCTCAAGGGGCTCAATGGCGATGCCTTGATCGTCAGTCGGCGCCATGTCGCCGGCGTGCGCAAGATGATGCAGCAGCTTTAACCCCGAGGCCCTGGCGAGCTGCGCAGTCCTTATCCCGGTGCGACGCGGCCAGGGAGGCCCCGCACTTGCTGATTCAAATCAAAGCGTATTTGCCTGAGCTGTTATTATCTGCCGTATCTATTCAGTACGGATTGATCCATGTCTTCTCGCGAAATCCGCATCGCCACCCGTAAAAGTGCCCTGGCCTTATGGCAGGCCGAATACGTCAAAGCACGCCTTGAGCAGGCCCACCCTGGCCTCAGGGTGACCCTGGTACCCATGGTCAGTCGCGGCGATAAATTGCTGGACTCGCCACTGTCGAAAATTGGCGGCAAGGGCTTGTTCGTCAAGGAACTGGAAACCGCGCTGCTGGAGAACGAAGCCGACATCGCCGTGCATTCGATGAAAGACGTGCCCATGGACTTCCCTGAAGGCCTGGGCCTTTTTTGCATCTGTGAGCGCGAAGACCCCCGCGACGCGTTTGTTTCCAACACCTATGCCTCCCTGGATGACTTGCCCCTGGGCAGCATCGTGGGCACCTCCAGCCTGCGTCGCCAGGCCCAGTTGCTGACCCGTCGCCCCGACCTGCAGATCCGCTTCCTGCGCGGCAATGTCAACACGCGCCTGGCCAAGTTGGATGCGGGTGAGTACGACGCGATCATCCTCGCAGCGGCCGGCCTGATCCGCCTGGGCTTCGAAGACCGCATCACCCATGCAATCAGCGTGGAGGACAGCTTGCCTGCTGGAGGGCAGGGTGCAGTCGGCGTTGAATGTCGTACCGCCGACAGCGAAATTCATGCACTGCTCAAACCGCTGGATCATGCGGACACCGAGGTTCGCGTCACAGCCGAGCGTGCCCTGAACAAGCACCTCAACGGTGGCTGCCAGGTACCGATCGCCTGCTATGCCGTGCTCGAAGGTGAGAACCTGTGGCTGCGTGGCCTGGTCGGGGACCCGGACGGCGGCACGCTGCTGACCGCGCAAGTGCGCGGCCCGCAACGTGAGGCCACGGCGCTGGGCATCCAGGTCGCCGAGGAACTGCTGAGCAAGGGCGCCGGCGCCATTCTGCAAAAAGTCTACGGCGAGGCCGGCCCGCAGTGACCCAGTGGCGATTGCTGCTGACGCGGCCTGCCGAAGAATCGGCAGCCTTGGCGGCGACATTGGCCGATGCGGGTGTTTTCAGCAGCCAGCTGCCCTTGCTGGAGATCGAAGCCTTGCCGGTCACGCCTGAACAACGGGCAGTCTTCGGGGCGCTGCAGCGCTACTGCGCGGTGATCGTGGTGAGCAAGCCGGCGGCGCGTCTTGCCCTGCAACAATTGAGCGCGCCCTGGCCGCGATTGCCGTGGTTCAGTGTCGGTGCCGCAACTGCACAGATACTGGCCGAGCAGGGTCTGGACGTGCACTATCCGCCAACGGGTGACGACAGCGAGGCCTTGCTTCAATTGCCGGCGTTGCGCGAGGCTATCGCACTCCCTGGCGCCAGGGTGTTGATCCTGCGCGGCGAGGGCGGTCGGGAGCTGCTCGCGGAGCGTTTGCGCGAGCGAGGTGTTAGTGTCGACTATCTGGAATTGTATCGCCGTTTGCTTGCGGCCTACGACCCAGGCGCACTGACGCAGCGCATCCAGTTGGAACGCTTGAACGGCGTGGTGGTCAGCAGTGGGCAAGGTTTTTTACACTTGCAGGCCCTAGCCGGCTCCGATTGGCCTGAGGTGGCGCAGCTGCCGTTGTTCGTGCCCAGCCCGCGCGTCTACGAGATGGCGCGGGCCGCTGGCGCAGAAAAAGTTGTGGATTGTCGCGGCGCGAGTGCTGCGGCTTTGTTAGTGGCGTTAGGGAGTCATCCCGTTCCCACTCTCTGATACGCAAAGGACGGATACGTGAGCGAAACAGCCTTGCCTAAAGATGAAGCTCAGCCCGCGCTTGATGCGCCGGTCGGAACGCCGGTCGCCGCGCCACGCCGTGGCAATGGCCTGGCAGTCGTCGCTTTGCTGCTTGGCGCTGCGGGCGTTGCCGCCGGCGGTTGGGGAATCTGGCAGGTGCGTGCCCTGCAAGCCAGCAGCCAGCAGCAACTGGGTCAGGTACAGACCCTGGATGACCAATCCCAGAGCCTCAAGCAGAGCCAGCAACAGTTGGCCGCCCGCCTGGCGCAGTTGCCCGGCGCCGATGAGCTGGAAGAGCGCCGACGCCTGGTCGCCCAGTTGCAGGGTGACCAGCAACGCCTGAACCAGCGCCTGGAAACCGTACTGGGTGCCAGCCGCAAGGATTGGCGCCTGGCCGAGGCCGAGCATCTGATTCGTCTGGCCAGCTTGCGTCTGTCGGCCTTGCAGGACATCAACAGCGCTCAGTCGCTGGTTCAGGGTGCCGACGAGATTCTGCGTGAGCAGAGCGACCCCGGCGCGTTCGCGGCGCGCGAGCAACTGGCCAAGAGCTTGGCGGCGCTGCGCAGCACCGAACAGCCGGACCGCACCGGGTTGTACCTGCAGTTGGCCGCGTTGCGCGACCAAGTGGTGCAACTGGCGGCGATCGCCCCGGAGTATCAACTCACTGAGCCCGCTTCCCAGGGTCGCCCGACCAGCGATACGGGCAATCAATTGAGCCAATGGTGGGAGCAGGTATCCCGTTATTTCCGTATCGACTTCAATCCCGATGACAACATTCGTCCGCTGCTGGCGGGCCAAGGGTTGAATCAGGTGCGCCTGGCCCTGAGCCTGGCGCTGGAGCAGGCACAGTGGGCTGCGCTCAACGGCGAATCGGCAGTGTATAGCCGCTCGCTGGGTGAAGCGCGCAGCGTACTGCAGGATAACTTCAACCAGGACAACCCGCAGAGCAAGGCGATGCTAGCGCGTATCGCCGAGCTCGAGCCCAAGGCCGTGTCGGTGGTGACGCCTGACCTGGCCGCGAGCCTCGCGGCTGTGCAGGCGTACCTTGAGCGTCGTCATCTGTCTGCCGACGAAGCCAAGGCTTCGGCTGCCAAGCCTGCGGCCCAGGAGTAGAACCGATGAAGCGTTTCTATGTGATCCTGGTGCTGGCAATTGCGATCGCCCTGGCGTTGGCCGTGGGTATTTCGAAACACACCGGCTACGTGCTGATTACCTACCCCCATCTGCTGCATTACGAATCGAGCCTGTGGGCCACATTGGTGGCGGTGTTTGCCATAGGCCTGGCGATCTATCTGATTCGCGTCCTGCTGAGCCTGGTCACTGCCTCGGGTGGCGTGGTCAACCCCTGGTCGCGGCGCAATCGCAGCCGCCGTGTGCAGATTGCAATCGAGCAAGGCCAGATGGACCTGGCCGAAGGCCGCTGGGCCAGTGCCGAACGCCACCTGCACCGTGCCGCGGAAGCGGAGCGCCAACCACTGCTGTACTACCTTGGTGCGGCGCGTGCGGCCAATGAGCTGGGACGTTATGCAGAGTCGGATGGTTTGCTGGAGCGCGCGCTGGCTCGCCAGCCCCAGGCGGAACTGGCCGTTGCCTTGAGCCATGCACAATTGCAGATGGACCGTGGCGATACTGAAGGTGCCCTGGTCACCCTGCAGGCGATGCATGAGCGCCATCCTCACAATGCCCAGGTCCTGCGTCAGCTGCAGCGGCTGCATCAGCAGCGCGGTGATTGGTCGGCGGTGATTCGCCTGTTGCCTGAACTGCGTAAGGACAAGGTGCTGCCGACCGGTGAGCTGGCCGAACTGGAGCGCCGGGCCTGGGGAGAAAACCTCAGCCTGGCCGCACACCGTGAGGAGCCGGGCGAGGCCGGCTTGCGGTCTCTTGACCGCGCCTGGGAGCAACTGACTTCAGCCCAGCGCCAGGAGCCGCAACTGGTGTTGGCGTATGCTGACCAACTGCGTCGACTGGGCGCGGACGCCAAGGCCGAGGAAGCACTGCGCGGTGCGCTCAAGCGCAGTTACGACAGCCATCTTATTCGGCTCTACGGCCTGCTGCGCGGCAGCGACCCGGCCCGTCAGTTGAAGTTTGCCGAAGGCTGGCTGAAGGATCATCCGGGCGATGCCAGCCTATTGCTGACGCTGGGCCGTCTGTGCCTGCAGAACAGCCTGTGGGGTAAGGCACGTGATTATCTGGAAAGCAGCCTGCAGGTGCAGCGCAATCCCGAAGCCTGTGCCGAATTGGCCCGCCTGCTGGCCCAACTGGGTGATACCGAGCGCAGCAACCAGCTGTTCCAGGAAGGCTTGGGGTTACTCGACAATCGTCTGCTGGCCTCACCGTTGCCAGCCCCCGCCCAAGCTTGAAGTAGGAAAGGACCAACGGGTTGGCTCAGACGGATCTAGAGGCCAACCCCTTAACCCTATGTAAACATTCGGCTTAAGTGGGCTCGTAACCAATTCTTACGTCTTGAAGGGCGATTTCCTCAGTGTGCTAGCGGGATCTCCCCGCGTTTTAGCGGAATTGTCTGCTCCAAGGCGTATTGAAAGGGGTCGGGCCTTTCCTCTACCGTAGCGACCTATCTCTTGCGGTGCGGATAAACAATGTCTTTGGCCCCCTTACGCTCCTTGTTTTTCCTGGCGTTCATGGCCGGTGCGCTGACGTTGGGCGTGTCTTTCTATCTGGAATATGGCGCACTGTTGCAGCCATGCTTTTTGTGCCAGGTGCAACGGTTGTTGCTCGCCGCCTTTGTACTGATCAACCTGATCGCGGCCCTTCATAACCCTGGCCGCTCCGGCGTGTATGTGTATGGGCTGGCGAGCATGGGGTGTGCGTTGTTTGGCGCCGTCACCGCCGGGCGCCAGGTGCTGCTGCAGAACACTGCGTCGGACCAAATGCCGAAGTGCTGGCCAACCCTTGATTACATGATTGAAAACCTGTCGTTTTGGCAGGCTGCTCGGTCAGTCTTCAAGGGTACTGTCGATTGCGTCGAAATCAATTGGACGCTATTTGACCTCAGCCTGCCGGAGTGGAGTCTGTTGTTTTTCGTGGCGATGCTGATTCTGGGTGCCACGCCGCTTTCTCGCTTGTTGCTCAGTCGGCGTTATCTAGCGTAAAGCGAGGAAAATACGGTTCATGTCGTAGGACGGGATTAAACGCTTGTATGAACTTTCTCTCCTGCGTACCTTGAAGCCATAGTGATGCGGGCATAATCTGGCCCGCACGCGTTATCGAAACCGCTTGTCAGACGTGGCCTTGTCCGGCTGCCGCTTTAACCTTGAAGTGTTGCGCGGGCACGGGGCAGCAGCGTCCCCTATAGGGAAGAGAGATCATCATGTTGGAACGTTGTAAGAATGCTCGCGAACGCTGGGGTGGCGTGCACACACTGATCGACAAATGGTTGGATGCACGTCGCAAATTGGTTCTGGCTTTTGATGAATTGGGCGCCGAGCCTGGAGCGCTGGCCGAGAAGCGTGAGCCGTTGCAGGATTTCTGCGTTGTATTGGTCGATTACGTTTCTGCCGGTCACCTGAGTATTTACACTCAACTCACCAAGGAGGCGGAAGCCTTCGAGGACAAGCGTGGTCTTGAGTTCGCTGAGACCATTTACCCGCGCATTGATGTGATTACCGAAAAGCTGCTGGCTTTTAACGATCTGTGCGATGAAGGCAAGTGTGTCGCGGAAAAATTCAAAGAGCTGGGTGGTCTGTTGCATGAGCGTTTCGAGCTTGAAGATTGCCTGATCGAAGTACTGCACAACGCCCACAAAGAAGAGCCTGCTACTCAGGTCTGATTGGGGCAATGAGATAAAAACGGTGCGCTTGACGCACCGTTTTTTTATGCGTCAGTGGCGGATTCCGAGTAACTCGATTTCGAAGACCAGGGGTGTGTAGGGCGCAATCAATTCGCCTGCGCCGTCCGCGCCATAGGCTTGGGCCGAGGGAATGACCAGGCGCCATTTCGCGCCCACCGGCATCTGTTGCAATGCACTGCTCCAGCCACTGATCACGCTGTCCAGGCGAAACCATTGGGGTAGTGCGCTCTGATCGAACACGCTTCCATCGGGCAGTCGACCCACGTATTTCACCTGCACTTCATCAGTTGCCAACGGCTTGTTGCCGGTACCCTGCGTCAACTCGGTGAGCAGGATGCCGTCCGCCAATTCGCGCACACCCTTTGCAGCTTTTTCCTTCGACAAAAATTGCTGTTCGGCAGCGAGTGCTTTTTCGCTCTGCGGCACTTGGGCGTCGGTGGCGTTCTGTGCCTCATGCTGAGCAAGAATCTGTTCGATGCGGGTGTCATCCAGTGCCAATGGTTTGCCTTGGTAGGCTTGTTTGAGGCCGTCGACCAAGGCTTGGATCTGCAAGTCGGGCACCTCCTGGCGCAGACGCTCACCGAGGCTGGCGCCCAGGCTGTAGGCGAGGTCGTGCTGGTCTTGCGCAGCGGTTTTTGGCGGCGATTGCTCGCTCGCGTCGGCGCTGAAAATCGCCAGGCCAAGCACTAGGAAAAGGTAACGCGACATGGGTGTTCTCCGCCGAAAGTGCGACGGATTATGCCAGCGCGAGTGGCTGAGCAGTGGGGTGGTTTTCTGTTATATCGATAAGAATTTTCGTACGTTGCAACGCAACGCAAACGATACTGTCAACATGGCCTAGCGGCGGTAAGAGCAGAGGGCTAGTATGAGCCGCACCCACGTCAGCCAGGAGGTAAACCATGTCGGCCAAACAGAAGCCTGTAAATACCCCGTTGCACTTACTCCAACAATTGTCGGGCAGCTTGCTCGAACATCTGGAAAGCGCTTGTTCCCAGGCCTTGGCCGATGCAGAAAAACTGCTCGCCAAACTGGAAAAACAACGCGGCAAAGCGCAAGAAAAGCTGCACAAATCCCGCACCAAATTGCAAGACGCCGCCACTGCCGGTAAAGCCAAGGCACAAGCCAAGGCCAAAGACGCAGTTAACGAACTTGAGGACCTGCTGGACGCCCTCAAGGACCGTCAAACCGAAACCCGCACCTACATTTCCCAGCTCAAAAAAGACGCTCAGGAAAGCCTGAAACTGGCCCAGGGCATTGGTCGTGTGAAAGAAGCCGTCTCCAAGGCCCTTGGCGCGCGTACGCCGGCAAAAGCCGTCACCGCCAGCGCGGCCAAAAAGCCAGCCAGCAAAGCTGTTGCAGCGAAGGCGCCGGCTAAAATTGCCGCCAAGCCAGCTGCTAAAACTGCTGCTGCGAAACCAGCCACCAAGCCAGTTGCCAAAACCGCTGCTGCGAAACCAGCCGCCAAGCCAGCTGCCAAAACCGCTGCAGCGAAACCAGCCGCCAAGCCAGCTGCCAAAACTGCTGCAGCGAAACCAGCCGCCAAGCCAGCGGCTAAAACTGCTGCAGCCAAACCAGCCGCCAAGCCAGCTGCCAAAACCGCTGCTGCGAAACCAGCCGCCAAGCCAGCGGCTAAAACTGCTGCAGCCAAACCAGCCGCCAAGCCAGCTGCCAAAACCGCTGCTGCGAAACCAGCCGCCAAGCCAGCGGCTAAAACTGCTGCAGCGAAACCAGCCGCCAAGCCAGCTGCCAAAACTGCTGCTGCGAAACCAGCCGCCAAGCCAGTTGCCAAAACCGCTGCTGCGAAACCAGCTGCCAAGTCAGTTGCCAAAACCGCTGCTGCGAAACCAGCCGCCAAGCCAGCCGCTAAAACCGTTGCTGCGAAACCAGTCGCGAAGCCAGCTGCTAAAACCACTGCTGCCAAGCCAGCTGCGGCAAAACCAGCCCCTGCAAAGCCAGCAACTCCTGCAGCACCTGCCGCTACCCCGGCAACGTCCTCCGCTCCGACCGCATCGGCCAGCAGCACCTCTGCACCGGTAGCGCCAAGCACCACCCCAACCAGCGCTTCCTAAGTGCGGGTGACCCCAACGCGCAGCTGCTGCAGCGCGTTGTGGTCAAGGTCGGCGGCTTCGCTTGCCAGGTCCTCAAGCCATTCGTATTGGCCTTTCCCCTCGTTGGTCGGCCATGTCTTCGCCAGCGCTTCCAGGCGTGTCAGTAATGCTCGCTCGGCCTCCAGTTCCAATGCTTTGACCTGACGCCGTAATTCAGCCAACTGCGCATCCTGCTGTGCCAGCGCCCGCCATTGCACGCGGACTTCGCGCAAGGGTTCGACGACACGCGTGCGCCATGGCCGCGCAAGCTGCTGCAGCGCCACCACGCGTTCGGGCAACCGCGCCACCCCCCGTTGCTCCAGCCACGCACCACACAGCAACAGGCACACATCCGCGCCTTGCGCCTGCAACCGCAGGCAAGCAGCCTCCACGCCGGGCCGGGCGTAAGTCGAGAGGGCGAAGCTCCACAGGTCAGCGCACATATTCACACCCAAGCCAGCGGCCAACGAAGCTGGTAGACTCCGCCGCCATTATGATCCGACTTCAAAGCCTAACATTACAGCGTGGCCCGCAGCGTCTTCTTGAAGATGCCGAGCTGACCCTGCACGCCGGTCACAAAGCCGGCCTGATCGGCGCCAATGGCGCCGGCAAATCCACGTTGTTCGCCCTGTTGTTGGGTGAGCTGACCCCGGATTCCGGGGACTGCCTGCTGCCGGCCGACTGGCGCATCGCCCATATGCGCCAGGAGATCGACACCCTGGACCGCATCGCGATCGACTACGTGCTCGATGGCGACCTACGCCTGCGTCAGGTGCAACACGACCTCGCCGCCGCAGAGCAAGCCCAGGACGGCGCCGCCCAGGCCCGTCTGCATTCGGAGCTGGACAGCGCCGACGGCTACACCGCCGACGCCCGCGCCCGCAAGATGCTCGCAGGCCTTGGGTTTACCAACGAACAGATGGATCGCCCGGTCGCCGACTTCTCTGGCGGCTGGCGCATGCGCCTGAACCTGGCCCAGGCGCTGATGTGTCCCTCGGACCTGTTGCTGCTCGACGAGCCGACCAACCACTTGGACCTTGATGCGATCCTGTGGCTGGAAGACTTCCTCAAGAACTATCAGGGCACCCTGTTGCTGATTTCCCACGACCGGGATTTCCTCGACGCCGTGGTCGACAATATCGCCCATGTCGAACAGAAGAAAATCACGCTCTATCGGGGCGGCTACACCGCCTTCGAGCGCGCCCGTGCCGAACGCCTGGCCCAGCAGCAACAAGCTTTCGAGAAGCAGCAGGCGCAGCGCGCGCATATGGAAAGCTACATCGCCCGGTTCAAGGCCCAGGCCACCAAGGCGCGGCAGGCCCAGAGTCGGATCAAGGCGCTGGAGCGCATGGAAGAGCTGTCGGCGGCCCATGTCGATTCGCCGTTCGACTTCGTGTTCCGTGAGTCGGTGAAAATCTCCAGCCCCTTGCTCGATCTGTCGGATGCACGCTTGGGTTATGGCGACAAGACCATCCTCGAAAAGGTCAAGCTGCAGCTCACGCCTGGCGCACGCATCGGTTTGCTGGGGCCTAACGGCGCGGGCAAGTCGACGCTGATCAAGAACCTGTCGGGCGAACTGGAGCCCTTGGCCGGCCGTCTGACGCGCGGCGAGAACACCGTGGTGGGCTACTTTGCCCAGCATCAACTGGACTCGCTGGATTCCAAGGCGAGTCCGCTGTTGCACCTGCAACGCCTGGCGCCCACCGAGCGCGAACAGACCCTGCGTGATTTCCTCGGGGGTTTCGACTTCCGTGGCGCGCGTATCGATGAGCCGGTGCTGAATTTTTCCGGTGGCGAAAAGGCCCGCCTGGCCCTGGCCCTGATCGCCTGGGACCGCCCGAACCTGCTGCTGCTCGACGAGCCGACCAACCACCTGGACCTGGAAATGCGCCTGGCGCTGACCATGGCCCTGCAGGAATTCAGTGGCGCGGTACTGGTGGTGTCTCACGATCGCCACCTGCTCAAAAGCACCACTGATAACTTCCTGCTGGTGGCCGACGGCAAGGTCGAGGAATTCGACGGCGACCTGGACGACTATGCGCGCTGGCTGACCGACTACCGTCTGCGCAATGCGCCGGCCAGCAACACACCGGTCAACCCGGACAAGACCGACAAGAAAGCCCAGCGCCAGGCTGCCGCCGCACTGCGTCAGCAGTTGGCGCCGCACAAGCGCGAAGCCGACAAGCTGGAGATCGAGTTGGGCAAGGTGCACGAGCGCCTGGCCAAGATCGAGACCAGCCTTGGCGACAGCGCTGTGTATGAGGCCGCGCGCAAGGATGAACTGCGCGACCTGCTGGCCGAACAGGCCCGGCTCAAGGTGCGAGAAGGGCAACTGGAGGAATCCTGGATGGAAGCCCTCGAAGTGCTTGAAACCCTGCAAGCGGAGCTGGAGGCGCTGTCCTGATGGAAGCGTTGCAGCTGCCCTTGCCGGAGCAATGGATCGAGCCGGTGTGGATCGGCGTGCAAATCCTGCTGATCCTGCTGGCGGGTTACCTTGCCCAGCGTTTTGTCGCCCAGGGCCTGACTCGACTGGGTGAGCGCTATCCGTTTCCGCCGCAGTTGTTGATGCCGCTGCGCGGTGGCCTGCGCTGGCTGATCATGGGCAGCGCGCTGATCTTCGTGTTGGGCCGTCTGGGCGTTTCCGCCACGGTGCTGTGGACGGCGCTGTCAGGCTTTGTGGCGGTGGCGGCGGTAGCGTTCTTCGCCATGTGGTCGGTGCTGTCCAATCTGCTGTGCGCGATCTTGATCTTCACTGTGGGGCCGTTCCGCCTCGGCGACATCGTCGAATTGGTGGACACTGTCGACAAGCCCGGTGTGAAAGGGCGCGTCGTGGCGATCAACCTGCTCTATACCACGCTGGTCGAGGTGGCAGAGGCCGGTACGGACAGCGCGATGGTACAAGTGCCCAACAGCCTGTTCTTCCAGCGCTCGGTGCGGCGTTGGCCCGGTACCCATGTGTTCCCTGGCGACCGTTAGAAATCACCGCCTGCAAAAATTGATAGCCAGCCTTTGGCCGCCAGCGTTAGCTTAAGGCACAACCGCAAACTCCTTTCCGAGGTGTGCAATGGCACTCGACACGTGGCTGGCCTTTTTCCTGGCCAGTTGGATCATCTCCCTTTCCCCCGGCGCGGGCGCCATCGCTTCGATGTCCAGCGGCCTGCAATACGGTTTCGTACGCGGTTACTGGAACGCCATTGGCCTGCAGCTGGGCCTGGCGATGCAGATTGCCGTGGTGGCGGGCGGCTTGGGTGCCATCCTGGCGACGTCCTCCACCGCGTTTTATGCGATCAAATGGTTTGGCGTGGCGTACCTGGTCTACCTGGCCATCAAGCAATGGCGCGCCTTGCCCATGGACATGACCGATGACGCCGCAGTACGCCCGATTGGCAAGCCGATGGCCATGATGTTCCGTGGTTTTCTGGTCAACGCCAGCAACCCGAAGGCGTTGGTGTTCATGCTCGCGGTATTGCCGCAGTTCGTGAATCCACAGGCACCGTTGGCGGTCCAGTACCTGATCATTGGTGCAACGATGATCAGCGTCGATATGATCGTGATGGCCGGTTATACGGGGTTGGCCTCGAAAGTCCTGCGCCTGTTGCGCTCGCCTAAGCAGCAGAAGCGTGTGAACCGCACATTCGCCGGGTTGTTCGTCGGCGCCGCCGGTTTCCTCGCCAGCCTGCATCGCGCCACGGCGTAATTGGCGAAACCGGATCAAAATGTGGGAGGGGGCTTGCTCCCGATGGCGGGGTATCAGTCAGCTCATCGCTAGCTGAACCACCGCTATCGGGGGCAAGCCCCCTCCCACATTGGTTTTGTGGCAATGCCAAATAACATCTTGAGTCAAATCTGTTAAAGCTGAACAATAGTGTTACTTCGTATTTCCACTTGAGATTCATTCATGACTGCCCCCTTCCGTTTTCTCGCCTGGCTGGTGCTGCCGGCGTTGATGTCGTGCAGCTTCAATCTGTTGGCCGCGACGGCCGAAGGCGCACCCCAGGCGTTGCATCTGCTTGACTACATTGGCGCCGACTATCCGCCCACTGTGGAGGCGGGCAAGGTGGTGGACGAATCGGAATTTCGCGAACAGGTGGAGTTCTTGGGCGTGTTGCAGGGTCTGGTTGCGCAACTGCCGGAAAAACCCGAACGCATCGAGTTGATCAAGGGCGTCGATGAGCTGCTCGCGGCAGTCACCGCCCATGCAGACGGCGCAACTGTCGCCCACCAGGCCCGTCAGTTGGGCGCCAGGCTGGCGGTGGCGTATGAAGTCAGCCAAGCGCCGGCGATCACTCCCGACCCTACGCGCGGTGCGCCGCTGTATGCCCAGCATTGTTCGGTGTGCCACGGCACGGCCGGCGCTGGCGATGGCCCGGCCGGCATGGGCATGACTCCGCCGCCCGCTAACCTGCGCGATGCCACGCGCCTGGATCGCCTGAGCCTCTACGCGATCTACAACACCCTGGGCCTGGGTGTCGAAGGCACCGACATGCCGTCCTTTGCCGATCAGTTGGATGACCGCCAGCGCTGGGACCTCGCCACCTACATCGCAGGTTTCACGGCTGACCCGGCTGCGGTCAACAGCGAGCACACCTTCAACCTGGCCGACCTGGCGCGCCAGACGCCCAACGAAGTACTGGCCGCAAATGGCCCGGCAGTGGCAGCGACCTTCCGCGCCCAACGCGCACAGCCGCCGCAGGTCAAGCGTGGTCCGGCACAGTTGCTCGACTACACCGCTGCCACCCTGGACAAAAGCCTGGCCGCGTTCCGTAACGGCGACCACGAACAAGCCTATGACTTGTCGGTAGCCGCTTACCTGGAAGGCTTCGAGCTGGTGGAAAGCTCGCTGGATAACGTCGACGCCAACGTGCGCAAAGACACCGAGAAGGCGCTGATGGCCTACCGCCAGTCCTTGCAGGACGGGCTGCCGATCGAACAGGTGCAACAGCGCCTGGACGCGGCCAAGGGCAAGCTCAGCGAGTCGGCCGGCTTGCTCGGCGGCGATGGCTTGAGCTGGTCGTTGAGCTACATCTCCGGTTTGTTGATCCTGCTGCGCGAAGGCCTGGAAGCGATCCTGGTGCTGGCCGCGATCCTGGCCTTCCTGCGTAACACCGGCCAGCAATCGGCGGTGCGCAGCGTCAACGTCGGCTGGGGCCTGGCGCTGTTGGCCGGCTTGGCTACCTGGGCGCTGGCGGCGTATGTGATTGATGTCAGCGGCGCCCAGCGTGAATTACTGGAAGGCTGCACGGCGCTGTTCGCCAGCGTGATGGTGCTGTGGCTGGGCGTATGGATGCACGACCGGCGTCACGCGGCGGCCTGGCAGGACTACATCAAAAGCAGCCTGGTGGGCGGTGGTGGGCGTTTCGGCTTTGCGCTGCTGGCCTTCTTCTCGGTGTACCGCGAGCTGTTCGAAGTGATCCTGTTCTACGAAACCCTGTGGCTGCAAGCCGGCCCTGCTGGGCACAACGCGGTGCTGGCGGGTGGCGCCACCGCATTGGTGCTGCTGGTGGGCCTGGCCTGGGTGATCCTGCGCGGTTCGGCGAAGTTGCCGTTGGCGCTGTTCTTCGGTATCAACGCCGCGCTGCTGTGCGCACTGTCGGTGGTGTTCGCCGGGCATGGCGTCAAAGCATTGCAGGAAGCGGGCGTCTTCGGCACGCGACCGGTGGCGTTCTTTGACTTCGACTGGCTGGGCATCCACGCCGATGCGTATTCGTTGAGTGCGCAGGCCGTGGCGATCCTGGCGATTGTGGTGCTGTATGGCCGCAGTCGCCTGGCCGAGAAGCGGGTGGCGGCATAGTCATGCGGGTGTGGATCGATGCGGACGCCTGCCCGCGGGCGGCCAAGGATCAGGTGGTGAAGTTCGCCCTCAAGCGCCAGTTTGACGTGGTGCTGGTGGCCGGCCAGAGCCAGATCAAACCCAGCTTTGCCTGTGTGAAGCTGATCGTGGTGCCCAGCGGCCCTGACGCGGCCGATGACTACCTGGTGGAGCACGCCATGCCGGGCGAGTTGGTGATCTGCAGCGATGTGCCCCTGGCGGACCGCCTGGTCAAGAAGGGTGTCACGGCCCTCGACCCGCGCGGCAAAGAGTTCAGCCCGGCGAACATGAGTGAGCGCCTGGCAGTGCGTAACCTGTTCACCGACTTGCGCGAGCAAGGCCAGATGGGCGGCGGGCCACCGCCGCACAGCGAGAAGGACAAACAGGCGTTCGCCAACGCGCTGGACCGCCTGCTTACCCGTTTGATGAAGCCTGTGTAGGAGCGAGCTTGCTCGCGAAGAACAGCAACGATAACGCGGGCACTCTGGATGAACGCGGCGCTCTCAGGTTCTTCGCGAGCAAGCTCGCTCCTACAGAAAGAGGGCGTTAGTCGTCTTCGTGGGTCAGTTCAAGCACCCGGTCCACGAGCTTGTTGATGCCCGACGCCACCTCGCTGATATTTTTGCCCAGCATATACGCCGGTGTACTCACCAACTTGCGTGCCTTGTCCTCGACGATATCTTCCACCGTGCATTCCTGGTGGGTAGCGCCCATTTTGTCCAAGGCCGCTGCGGTGTCGGTATCGTTGCCGATGGTGCAGATCACGCCCGGGCCGTAGATTTTTGCGGCCAGGGCCGGGGAAATGCAGATCAGCCCCACCGGCTTGCCCGCTTCGGCAAAGGCTTCCGCCAGCTCCAGCACCTGCGGATTGACGCTGCAGCCGGCGCCTTCCACTGCGAAATTCGACAGGTTCTTCGCCGCGCCAAACCCGCCCGGCACGATCAGCGCATCGAAGTCAGCCACGTTGGCCTCACGGATATCTTTCACCGCGCCTCGGGCGATGCGCGCTGACTCCACCAACACATTGCGCGATTCGGGCATTTCTTCGCCGGTAAGGTGGTTGATCACATGCAGTTGCGCAATATCTGGCGCAAAGCACTCCACCTGAGCGCCGCGCTGGTCCAGGCGCAGCAAGGTGATCACGCTTTCATGGATTTCTGCACCGTCGTACACGCCACAGCCGGAAAGGATCACTGCAATCTTTTTGCTCATGGGCATTTCTCCTGATTCATGGCGTTAAATGTCTACTAATTTGTAACCTGTTGCCAATGGGATCTCATGGGACTGCACTAATCTGATGTAACAAAAATAGACCGGACTAGCCCATGGACTTCGTGCCTTACGCGGTACCGTTTTTCATTGCCTTGATCGTGGTGGAGCTGCTGGCTGACCGCTGGCGCGGTGCGCGCAACTATCGAGTCGCCGACGCTATCAACAGCCTCAGCACCGGCGTGCTGTCTACCACCACCGGGTTACTGACCAAAGGCGTGGGTTTGCTTACCTATGCATTCGCCCTCAAGCACCTGGCGCTGATCGAATGGTCGGCCCAAAGCGTGTGGACCTGGGTGTGCGCCTTTGTGCTCTACGACTTCTGCTACTACTGGCTGCATCGCCTGGGCCATGAGCGCAATATCCTGTGGGCTGCGCACTCAGTGCACCACCAGAGCGAGGACTACAACCTCACCACCGCATTGCGTCAGACCAGTACCGGCTTTTTGTTGAGCTGGATCTTCTACCTGCCCCTGGCGGTGCTCGGTGTGCCGTTGGTGGTGTTCGTCAGTGTGGCTTCGCTCAACCTGCTGTATCAATTCTGGGTGCATACACGTCACGTGCCCAAGCTCGGCTGGTTCGAGGTGTTCTTCGTTACACCGTCCAATCATCGTGCCCACCACGCGCAGAACGCCCTCTACATGGATCGCAACTATGGCGGGGTGTTCATTTTTTGGGACCGGCTGTTCGGCACATTCCAGGAAGAGGACGACAACGAACCGGTGATCTTCGGCGTGACCACGCCCCTGGCCAGTTGGAATCCGCTGTGGGCGAACCTGCAGTTTTATGCGCAGTTGTGGAGCGATGCCCGTCGTACTGAGAACCGCTGGGACAAGCTGCGCATCTGGTTCATGCGCACTGGCTGGCGCCCTGCCGACGTGAAAGCCAGGTACCCGATGACCAAGCCGGACTTGGCCCAGTTCCGCAAATTCGAGGTGCCGCTGGATACGCGCCAGCAGGTCTACGTTGCCGTGCAGTTTGCGGCTTATGTGGGGTTTGGCAGTTATTTGATGAATTTCGCAGAAGGTCTGCCCACGGCGGCGCTGGTCGTGGGCTGGAGCGCGATGGCCCTGGGGCTGTTCACATTGGGGATCGCACTGGAGAATCGCCCGTGGGCGCTGAAGGCGGAAGGGGTGCGCCTGGGGCTGAATCTACCGTTGGTAGGGCTGGCCCCGTGGGTCGGGCTATGGCCGGCCAGCACGCTGGGCTGGCTGGCGCTGCTGAGCTACAGCCTGCTCAGCGTGATGGGCCTCTACTGCTGCAGAAGCCGGGTTACTCGCCTGGCGTCTTAGGGGGTTCGACCGGGGCGGGTTCGGCAGCGAGCCGGGCCTTGGCTTCGGCACACGCCACGCGGGCGATGCGGGCATTCTTGACGCGGCGTCGCAGCCACAGGCCCAAGCCCAGCACCAGCAAGGCGCCCAGCACCCACAGCTCGTATTTCTTGACACTGCCGAGCATGCCTTCGAGTACCGCGCCGAAATGATAGGCCGCAGCCCCTAGCGCAGCCGCCCATATCGCCGCACCGATACCGTTGAGGATCAAATACCGCAGAGGTGGGTAGCCGGACAGGCCAATCGCTACTGGCATCACCGTGCGCAAACCGTAGACGAACCGAAAGCTCAGCACCCAAATGTCCGGATGCTTGCGGATATGTTCCAGCGCCTTGTCGCCCATCAATTGCCAGCGCGGTTTGCGCGCCAGCAATTTGCGGCCGTGCTTGCGCCCCATGTAGTACCACAGTTGGTCGCCGGCGTAGCTGCCGAAAAAGGCAACGACCACTACCAGGTTGATATCCATGTATCCACGGAACGCCAGGAAGCCTGCGAGCACGAGGATGGTCTCGCCTTCGAAGAACGTGCCGAGGAAGAGGGCAAAGTAGCCGAAGTCATGCAGAAATTGTTGAAGCATGGTCTAGGGTGCTGGCGAAATGAACGCGCAGCCTACGCCTTCACGAAGATTCATGAAAGTATCGAGATGTGTCACGAAGTGAACAATTCCTACGCAAATGCCGAATGCGACTTCAGGTCGCATCGATAAGCACAACTGTCATTCATTCGTCATAATGGCCGCTTATAACTGCACCGCCCGCCCGTAAACGCGGGCTCAGGAGTCTGTCGTGAGCTTTACCCCCGCCAACCGGCTATTCCCCGCCACACGTCTGCGTCGCAACCGCCGTGATGATTTTTCTCGCCGTCTGGTACGTGAAAATGTACTGACGACGAATGATCTGATCCTGCCGGTATTCGTGCTGGACGGTGAAAATCGCCGGGAAGCGGTGGCCTCGATGCCGGGGGTGGAGCGCTTGAGCATTGACCTGCTGCTCGAAGAAGCCGCCCATTGGGTGGAACTGGGAATCCCGGCGCTGCCCAATTGCTTAGAGAGCAACCATAGCCCTCACAGGAACACTCGATGAATACCGAAGGACTTACAGACGTTGCCGTAAAAGACGCTCATCCGGTGGTTGAACAAGTCACCGAGACCCCGCCGGAGCTTGAGCCTGCCCCGCCTGTGGTGGCCGCCGAAGCGCCGGCGCCGGCGCCAGTGGCCGTGGTTACCAACCTGGATGACAGCAGCCTGTACATCCACCGCGAGCTGTCCCAACTGCAATTCAACATTCGCGTGCTGGAACAGGCGCTGGATGAGTCCTATCCGTTGCTGGAGCGGCTCAAGTTCCTGTTGATCTTCTCGAGCAACCTGGACGAGTTCTTCGAGATCCGCGTCGCCGGTCTCAAGAAGCAGATCACCTTCGCCCGTGAGCAAGCCGGTGCCGACGGCCTGCAACCGCACCAGGCCCTGGCGCGCATCAGCGAGCTGGTGCACGGCCATGTGGACCGCCAATACGCGATCCTCAACGATATCCTGCTGCCGGAACTGGAAAAACATCAGGTCCGCTTCATCCGTCGCCGTCACTGGACCGCCAAGATCAAGACCTGGGTGCGCCGTTACTTCCGTGACGAGATTTCACCGATCATCACCCCGATCGGCCTCGATCCGACGCACCCGTTCCCGTTGCTGGTGAACAAAAGCCTGAACTTCATCGTCGAGCTCGAAGGCATCGACGCCTTCGGCCGCGACTCGGGCCTTGCGATCATCCCGGCGCCGCGCCTGTTGCCACGAATCATCAAGGTACCCGAAGAAGTAGGGGGCGCTGGCGATAATTATGTATTCCTGTCGTCGATGATCCATGCGCACGCCGATGACCTGTTCCAGGGCATGAAGGTCAAGGGCTGCTACCAGTTCCGCCTGACCCGCAACGCCGACCTGGCGCTGGACTCCGAAGACGTCGAAGACTTGGCCCGTGCCCTGCGCGGAGAGCTGTTTTCGCGGCGCTACGGCGATGCGGTGCGCCTGGAAGTGGCGGATACCTGCCCGAAACACTTGTCGGACTACCTGCTCAAGCAGTTCAACCTGGCCGAATCCGAGCTGTACCAGGTCAATGGCCCGGTGAACCTGACGCGCCTGTTCAGCATCACCGGCCTGGACAGCCACCCGGAGCTGCAATACAAGCCGTTTACACCGCAAATCCCGAAACTGCTGCAAAACAGCGAGAACATCTTCAGCGTGGTGAGCAAGCAGGACATTCTGCTGTTGCACCCCTTCGAGTCGTTCACCCCGGTGGTCGACCTGTTGCGCCAGGCCGCCAAGGACCCGCACGTCCTGGCTGTGCGCCAGACGCTGTATCGCTCCGGCGCCAACTCGGAAATCGTCGATGCCCTGGTCGACGCTGCGCGTAACGGCAAGGAAGTCACGGTGGTGATCGAGCTGCGAGCGCGCTTCGATGAGGAGTCCAACCTGCAACTGGCCAGCCGCCTGCAAGCAGCCGGTGCGGTAGTGATCTATGGCGTGGTCGGCTTCAAGACCCACGCCAAGATGATGTTGATCCTGCGCCGCGAAGCCGGTGAAATCGTGCGTTACGCCCATTTGGGCACCGGCAACTACCACGCCGGCAACGCGAAGCTCTATACCGACTACAGCCTGCTGACGTCCGACGACGCCCTGTGCGAAGACGTCGGCAAGTTGTTCAGCCAGCTCATCGGTATGGGCAAGACCTTGCGCATGAAGAAGTTGCTGCACGCGCCGTTCACCCTGAAGAAGGGCATGCTCGACATGATTGCCCGCGAGACCCAGTTCGCCCTCGAGGGCAAGCCGGCGCACATCATCGCCAAATTCAACTCGCTGACCGATCCGAAGATCATCCGTGCGCTGTACAAGGCCAGCCAGTCGGGCGTGCGCATCGACCTGGTGGTCCGTGGCATGTGCTGCCTGCGCCCGGGCATTGTCGGCGTCTCGCATAACATCCATGTGCGCTCGATCATCGGCCGCTTCCTGGAGCACACGCGGGTGTTCTATTTCCTCAACGGTGGCGAAGAGCAGATGTTCCTCTCCAGCGCCGACTGGATGGAGCGCAACCTCGACAAACGCGTGGAGACCTGCTTCCCGGTGGAGGGCAAGAAGCTGGTCATGCGGGTCAAGAAGGAGCTGGAAAGCTACCTGACCGACAATACCCACAGCTGGAGCCTGCAGTCGGATGGGCGGTATGTGCGCAACACACCGACCGGCAACCAGAACCCGCGCAGTGCGCAGGCCACGTTGCTGGAGAAGCTGGGCAGCCCGATCCTGACGGTGAACTGAAACCCAACGCAGTCAAAAATGTGGGAGGGGGCTTGCTCCCGATAGCGGTGGGTCAGTCGATGAATCTGTTGACTGATACTCTGCTATCGGGAGCAAGCCCCCTCCCACATTTTGTTTTGCTGTGCTGTTTAGATCGGGTTAATGCAGGTTCAGGCTGAACCCCACCCGCGTCAGCCACTCCGCTTCCTGGGCGAAGTCCGCCTGGGTCAGCTGGTTTTCATCCAGCCAGCCTTTGGGGAACATCACTTCCAGGCTGTCGCCGTCGGCGCGCAGCTTCACCTGGGGCATTTCCTGGGTGCCACGGATGTGGTGGAACAGGATGGCAAAGCGCAACAGCGCGCACAGGCGAATCAGCTTGATGCCGTCTTTGCCGAACTCGGCAAATTTGTCCCTGGGAATATTGCGGCGGTGGCCGCGCACCAACAGCGCGAGCATCTGTTGGTCTTCCCGTGAGAACCCGGCCAGGTCCGAGTGTTCGATCAGGTAGGCGCCGTGCTTGTGGTAATGGTAATGGGCGATGTCCAGGCCCACCTCGTGCACCTTGGCGGCCCAGCCCAGCAGTTCACGCCATACGCCGTTTTGCAGGTCCCAGTCGTCGGCCACCTGGTCGAAGGCGTGCAGGGCTTTGCGCTCTACGCGCGCCGCTTGCTCCACGTCTACGTGGTAACGCTCCATCAACGAGCTGAGGGTGCGCTCACGCACATCTTCATGGTGATGGCGACCGAGCAGGTCATAGAGCACACCTTCGCGCAGGGCGCCGTCACAGTGGTCCATGCGTTGCAGTTCGAGGGCGTCGAAAATGGCTTCAAGAATCGCCAGGCCGGCGGGGAAGATGGCGCGGCGGTCAGGCTTGATGCCGTCGAAGTCGATCTTCTCGGCATCCCCCAGCTTGAACAGCTTGCGCTTGAGCCACGCCAGGCCTTCGGCATTCACCTCGCCGGTGCCATGGCCGCCGGCCTTGAGCGCCAGGCCGATGGCACGGATGGTGCCGGAAGAGCCGATGGCTTCATCCCAGCTCAGGCGGTGCAGGGCGTGTTCGATGCTCATGATCTCCAGCCGCGCCGCCGTGTAGGCCTGGGCATAGCGCGCCGGGGTGATCTTGCCGTCCTTGAAATAACGCTGCGTGTAGCTGACGCAGCCCATCTGCAGGCTTTCGCGCAGCAGGGGTTCGAAACGCTGGCCGATGATGAATTCGGTGCTGCCACCGCCAATGTCCGCCACCAGGCGTTTGCCCGGGGTGTCAGCCAGCGTATGGGAGACCCCGAGGTAAATCAGGCGTGCTTCCTCGCGACCGGAAATAACCTCTACCGGATGCCCGAGGATTTCCTCGGCGCGATGGATGAATTCGTTGCGGTTACGGGCTTCACGCAAGGCGTTGGTGCCCACTATTCGTACAGCGCCAGGCGGCATGCCGTTGATCAGTTGCGCAAAGCGCTTGAGGCAGTCGAGGCCGCGCTGCATGGACTCTTCATTGAGCTGGCGCTCGTCGTTGATCCCGGCAGCCAGTTGCACTTTCTCGCCGAGCCGCTCAAGGATGCGGATTTCACCGTTCTGGGCCTTGGCCACGACCATGTGAAAGCTGTTGGAGCCCAGGTCGATGGCAGCGATCAGGGACAGATTCTTGGCTTGGGATTGCGGCATGGTTTGGGGTCTCGGTCGATAACCTTGCCATCGTGCCACGATCGACCGCTGGAGCCAACGCGTTGTGCTTCGGTAATTTTTCTGCGGCTGTCTGTGGGGGTAATTTGTGAGATATGTAGGATGGCATCGAATGACAAGCGGGGAGTAGTGAATTAATTTTGTAGGAGTTTTAACTTTGCCTCGTAGTAAAGCCGCGTTTTGATTTTCCCTACAGGGCGCGTTTGATTATGTCATCGGGTATTTTGTTTTAGCCTACTTTTAAATTGGGTTTAAATGACCAGCAGGTTTTACAGTTCTCACATTAACCCAGGCGTTATCTGATTCTTTAATGAAGCACCAAGGCGACACACTGTCACCCGGCAATTTTGCCTTGGTGTTATTTATGTGTCGTTGTAGACATCCAGGAAGATAAACCGTTTGGCGATGGAGCCGCCAAGACGAACGTAGAGAGCACCTGATAACTTTCAAGTGACAGGTCGAATATGAAAAAAATTGTTGGATTGACCCTGGGTCTCGTTTGCCTGGCGGCAAACATTGGCGCACATGCTGCCACCAGCGCAGAACTGATCGTCAGGGGGGTCATCAAGCCCGCCGCCTGTAACCTCAGTATGAGCGGCGGGGGCATTATCAACTACGGCGATATTCCTTCGGGCCAACTGTCCCAGACGGCGTTTAACGCGCTCACCGAAAAAACCACGCCTATCACCGTCAGCTGTGGCAATACGCCTGCCCAGTTCGGGCTCAAATTTGTCGACCTGCAGGCCGGCAGCAAGGTAACGGGCATCCTCACTGCGCTCGGGGGTGGTTACACCGAGGCGAACAACTTCGGGTTGGGGACTGTGGCCGGCCGGAGAACGGGTGGCTTTGCCGTTACCCTCAGGGACCTGCGCTCGCCGACCGCAACACTGTTTCCGATCATGCGGATCAGCGCCGGCGCCTGGCAGAACAGTGATGGCAAAGTCGCACAATCGCCTAGCCAATATTCCTGGCGCAGCAGCACGGCCGCCACACCCGCCTCTATCAACCAGTTGACCGGGACGATTGCTGTGCGCGCGGTGATCAATAAAGGCCAGGACCTGGACCTGAGTCGTGACGTTACCCTTGATGGGCGCGCAACACTTGAATTGAGTTACATCTAAGCGACATAACAACAGTCGATCAAGAAACATGTGTTTCTGGTCGGCTGTTTTATAAGCGCGCCCGACGCTCAATAGTCAACTTCAAGGTTGTGGGGAACACAGAGTGCTTAGTCGTCCCGTAAGAAAGAGTACGCGTTTGTTATATGCACTGTTGCTCTTGTGCTTTGTCGGTGTTGCGGTGGCTGATGGTATGTTGCCGGAAACCACGGTCATTGTATTGAACGAAGAGCAGGGTGAAGCGACGATAAACATCAAGAATACCGACGCGGCTCCAGCGCTGCTGCATTCGGTAATAGAAAACATACCGGAAGATGTGGAACCGCTTTTGATCGTGACGCCGCCTATAGCGCGGGTGGAAGGGGGCGAAACGCAACTGGTGCGTTTCATCAGCACGTTGAAGGCCCCGTTGAAGACTCAGCGGCTCAAACGCGTGTCTTTCGAGGGCATTCCCCAGGCGCGTGCTGCGGGCGGTGCGACCATTGGTATCACCTTGCGGCAGAATTTGCCGCTGATCCTGCATCCCCAAGGCCTGCCGGTTCATCACGCGCCCTGGGAGCTGCTGAAGTGGCGACGTACAGGGCAACGTTTGACGGTCCACAACGATAGCGCTTATGTGGTGCGCATGGCTCCGCAGGTTCGGTTATTGCCACAGGGAGCCCTGGCTACGCTGCCGCGCACCTACATTTTGCCGGGCGAAGCGCTGGCGGTGAAGGTTGAAGGACCCTTGGAGGAACTGACTGATATAGAGATTCAGCCGGCCACGATCTACGGCTTTTCGGTAGAAAACTACCAGGCCCCGATCAATACCGACGGGGGTTGATCGACCCATGACAAACCTGTCGAGTCACCGAACCGGAGCTTTTTTATGGACCCGCCGACCCACGTTGCTCATGGGGATGGCAACACTGTGGAGCTTGCCTGGCGTTGCCCCTGCCTTGGAACTGGGCGAGGGCTTTGACCTAGCGGCACTGACCACGCATGGCATTGACCCGAAAGTCTCGGACTACTTCCGCACGGCGGCGCGCTTTCGCGAGGGCACCCAGGTGGTGGGGTTGAAAGTCAACGGCAACCCGCTCGGGTTGGTGGACGCCCAGTTCGATGCCACTGGGCAATTGTGCTTTACCCCGGCATTGCTGGACAAAGCCGGGTTGGTCAAACCCACTGCCATCGTCCGCAAAGGCGCCACTGCCGACCAGGCATGCCATGACTTTCTGGGGGAGTTTCCCACGACCATGGTGCGGCTGCGCCCTGGCAACGATGAAGTGGCGCTGGTGGTGCCCACCTCATCACTGCGCGAGCCGCAGTGGGAGGCCGGGGAGTTCGCCCGGGGCGGTGCGGCGGGCTTGTTCAACTATGATGTGCAGGGTTTCGACAGCCATTCGCGCAGTGGGAACAACCGGTTCGTGTCGGCTTACACCGAAGCGGGTTTCAACCTGGGAGATTGGATTCTTCGCAGTCGTCAAATCCATGTCTCCGATAACGGCGTGACGCACAACGAGCACCTGTATGCCTATGCGCAGCGGGATATCGCCGCGTTGCGCTCGACTTTCCAGGCGGGCCAGCTGTCCAGCAACAATCCGCTGTTTGGTGGCATCCAGCTGTCGGGTGTGCAGTTTTCCCCCGACGGCCAGTCGCGCGTGCCGGCGGGCAGCAATAACGCGGTGGTGGAAGGCCTGGCACACAGCCAGTCGCGGATTGAGGTGCGTCAGTCCGGTGTGTTGATCCACAGTACGCTGGTGCCCGAAGGGCCTTTCCGGCTGACCGGTTTGCCGCTGCTCAATGGCACAAGCGACCTTGAGGTCAGTGTGATCGATGTACGCGGGGGCCGACGTAGCTTCGTGGTGCCGGCGGCTTCGTTCGCCGGCGCCGCGCCGGCGGCACCCGGTTATTACTTGTCCCTCGGCAAACTACGTGAAGAGACGCAGGGCGAGGGGCCGTCGCCCGTCGTCGCCATGGGCAGCGGGACGTGGGGCCTGGGGCGCGACTCAACGGGTGGTTTCGGCTTGTTGAGTACCGACGAGTATTGGTCGGCAGGTGGCACGTTGAGCAGCGTGTTTTTCCAGCGAGTGTCGGTGGGCGCGCGTCATAACGTGTCCCGCGACAGCCGTCATGCCGTGTCCGGCTCACGCAGTAGCGTGTCCGTAAGCAGCCCGGTATCCGCCGACGTCGAGCTCAACCTCAGCGCAACCAGCCAGACCCGCGGCTATCGCGAGGTGATCGAGGCCGGCCGCCCGACGACGGCCGACGTGCTGGCGTCACGCTTCAAGAATCAATACACGGCGGGCGTGACATGGGTCGAACCCACCCTGGGTGCCTTCTCCCTGGGTTATACCCGTAGCGCTCAATTTGACGGGCAATCGAGCGAACACGTGTTCGCCTCATGGAACAAATCGTTTCGCTATGCCGATGTTGCGTTGATTGCCGACTCGCAGGTAGGCAGCACTCAGGCACGCCGCGACGCCACTCGGAATCGAAACCGGCGCGACACCGTGCTCGATGATGATTTGTCCTTGCGGTTGCAGGTCAGCGTGCCCCTGGGCGGTGATCGTCGTGTGAACAACTATATCAGCCGCCGTGGGGGGCAGTCCCGTGCCGGCACGGCGCTCACTGAACGGGTCAATGAGTATGTGAACTATGAAGTGGGCGTCGAGCGCGACCTCAGTGCGCAGGAGCAATCGATGCGCGGCCAGATAGACCTCACGCCGCGTTACACCCGAGTCGGTCTGGGTGTCAGTCGCGACCCGTTAGGCACCAGTTACACCGGGCAGCTGCAAGGTGGCGTGGTCGCTCATGAAGGTGGGATTACCTTCTCGCCCTACACGGTGCAGGACACGTTTGGTATTGCGTCGGTGGGCGACATTGGCTCTGCAAAAATCGACACCCCGCAGGGCCCGGTGTGGACTGACTTTACCGGCCAGGCGGTGCTTCCAGGCTTGCCTGCCTACACCAACAGCCATATCGAGGTGCAAACCCAGTCCTTGCCAAAGCGCGTTGACCTGAAGAACGGCACCCGTGTGCTCGCCGCAGGCCGCGGTTCCGTCAACACCGTGGCATTCGATGTGGTGAGCGTGCGCCGCATGCTGGTCAACGCCAGTGATGACCAAGGCCGGCCACTGCCTCAAGGGGCCGCGGTGTTCGGCAAGGGCGATCGTTTTCTGACCAGCGTAGTGGGCGAGGGCATGATCTTCCTGAACGACGTGAACGAGGTGCAAGACCTGAGGGTTTCATTGCCGGACTCTGCCAGTTGCCTGCTGAACATTCCATCCGGGGGCCAGCCTGATCATGACAAGTTCTTTGATACAACAGCGGCGGTGTGCCATGGGCGGTAAGTTTAAAAGCCTCGGCTGTGCACTGTTTTGCACGGTGTTGCTGGTTCAGGGGGCGCGGGCCGAAAACTGCCGGTTGTCCGTGAGCCAACCGCGTATCGACTACGGTGTCATTCGCAGGGAGGCGCTGGTGGAAAGCCCTACGGTGACGCTCGCCACGCGCACGCTGCAGCTCAACGTGTTGTGCGTCGAGCCGTCGGTGATGGCGTTGCGTTTTATCGGTGCCGCCGATGGGCAAGCATTTCGTTTTGGCCGACAGGGGCGGTTGCGGCTTAGCCTCAAGCATGCACAGGTGGATGGGCGTGCCGTCGACTGGGACCCGCCCGGCGGTGGTGCGGCTGGGCAGTTATTACCGGGCCAGGTCCTGACGGCACGCGTCGCAGGGAGGCCGGTAACAGGTCAGCGCTTGACCGCCCAGGTCGACATCGACACCGACCTGCCCGCCGAGGCGCTGCAAGTGCGAAGCCAGACGTCGCTGGAGGGGCAGGGTCGTTTTGAACTGGTCAGCCCGGCTGTTCCACTGAACCGATGAAGTTGGCGAGCTCAGGCGTTTGCGGGTTGGCAAACAGGACCTTGGGGTCGCCCACTTCATGCACCTTGCCTTGGTGCATGAACACCAGTTTGTCACCGACTTCCCGGGCGAAGCGCATTTCGTGGGTCACCATGATCAGCGTCATGCCATCTTTAGCCAGTTGGCGCACCACGCTGAGCACCTCATTGACCAATTCCGGGTCCAGGGCCGAGGTGATTTCGTCGCACAGCAGCACCTTGGGTGACATGGCCAGGGCGCGGGCTATGGCGACGCGCTGTTGCTGCCCACCGGACAGCCGGTCCGGAAAAGCGTCGAACTTTTCCCCCAGGCCGACCCGCTCCAGCATCTGCCTGGCCAACTGCGCGGCCTTGGCCTTGGACACCTTCTGCACCACTTGCGGGGCGAGCATGACGTTCTCGCCGACGGTCAGGTGCGGGAACAGGTTGAACTGCTGGAACACCATCCCGACCTTCTGCCGCAGGCTGCGCAGGTCGACGCGGGCGGCATCGAGGTATTCGCCATCGACTTCGATCACGCCGTCGTTGATCGACTCCAGGCCATTGAGGGTACGCAGCAAGGTGGATTTACCCGAGCCACTGCGGCCGATGATCGCCACCACCTGGCCTTCTTCAACGGTGAGGTCGATGCCCTTGAGTACGTGATGATCGCCGTAATACTTATGCAGGGCAGAAATTCTAAGCAGAGGCATGCAGTCTCCTTTCCAGGTAGCGCGCACTGAGGGACAAGGGGTAGCAGAGCAGGAAATAACCGAGGGCCACCAGGCCGTAGACCATGAAGGGTTCGAAGGTGGCGTTGGCGAGCATGCCGCCGGTCTTGGTCAGTTCGGTAAAGCCGATGATCGAAGTCACGGCGGTGCCTTTGACCACCTGCACCGAAAACCCCACGGTCGGCGCCACGGCAATGCGCAGGGCCTGGGGCAGGATCACGTAGCGCAGTTGTTCAAGAGGGTTGAGCGCCAGGCTGGCCGATGCCTCCCACTGCCCATGGGAAATAGAGTCAACGCAGCCGCGCCAGATTTCGGCCAGGTAGGCGCTGGTAAACAGGGTCAGGGCGATGGCCGCCGCCAGCCAGGGCGAAATATCCACCCCGAGCAATGCCACACCGAAAAACACCAGGAACAGTTGCATCAGCAGCGGCGTGCCCTGGAACAGTTCGATATAGGTGCGGGCGACGTTGCGCGGGAATGCCTTGTGACTGATGCGCATCGCCATCACCAGCAGGCCGATCACACCGCCGCCTATGAACGCCACCAGCGACAGCAACAGCGTCCATTGCAGGCCGGTGAGCAGGTTGCGCACGATGTCCCAGAAGGAAAAATCACTCATCGGCTGTTCCTCATCACATAGCGGCGGCCGATCCAGTTGAGCAACTGGCGAATCATCAACGCCATGCACAGGTACACCAGGGTGGTCAGGGCATAGGTCTCAAAGGCGCGGAAATTGCGCGACTGAATGAAGTTGGCGGCAAAGCTCAGCTCTTCGGTAGCGATCTGCGAACAGACTGCCGAGCCCAGCATCACGATGATGATCTGGCTGCTCAGGGCCGGCCACACCTTGCCCAGTGCCGGCAGCAGCACCACATGGCGAAACGCTTCGAAACGCGTCATGGCCAATGCCGCCGCAGCCTCCAGTTGCCCGCGCGGTATGGCTTGGATGCCGGCACGGATGATCTCCGTGGAGTAGGCCCCCAGGTTGATCACCATCGCCAGTACGGCAGCTTGCCATTCGGTGATTTTCAAGCCCAGGGACGGCAGGCCGAAGAAGATGAAAAACAGCTGCACCAGAAAGGGCGTGTTGCGGATCAACTCGACATACACGCCGAAGCACCAGGCGAACGGCTGAATCTTCCACGCCCGCACGACCGCACCGACGGTGCCCAGGGCCACTCCCAGGAGTGCGCCGATAGCCGTCAGCTCAAGGGTAAACAGGGCGCCGCGTAACAACAGGTCGGTGTTGGCCAGCACCGGTACAAAGTCGAATTGATACGCCATCAGTCAGCTCCGTCGCGTCACAGATCAGCCGGCAGCGGCTCTTTGAGCCACTGCATAGCGTTCTTTTCCAGGCTGCCATCAGCCTTCGCCGCGACCAGTATCTGGTTGACCTTCTCCAGCAATGCCGGCTCGTTCTTGTTCACACCCACGTACACCGGGGAGTCCTTGAGTTTCACCTTCAGCGCCGGTACGCGTTTCGGGTTGCGCTCGCTGATCGCCACCATCACCACGTTGCCGCTGGCGATCAGGTCGACCTGGCCGGCCAAGTAGGCGGCGATGGTCGAATTGTTGTCTTCAAAGCGCTTGATGGTCGCCTCTTTGGGCGCGACAGCCGTCAGCTCGATGTCCTCGATGGCGCCACGGGTCACGCTGATGGTCTTGCCCTTGAGGTCGTCGGTGGTGCTGATCGCCGCGTCAGGCGGGCCGAACACGGCGAGGTAGAAAGGCGCGTAGGCCTTGGAGAAATCGATGACTTTTTCGCGTTCGGGGTTCTTGCCCAGGCTGGAGATCACCAGGTCGACCTTGCCGGTGGTGAGGAAGGGGATGCGGTTGGTGCTATTGACCGGAGTCAGCTCCAGCTTGACCTTGAGCTGGTCGGCCAGCAGCTTGGCGGTGTCGATGTCCAGGCCGCGGGGTTTCATGTCGGGGCCCACCGAGCCGAACGGCGGGAAGTCCTGCGGCACGGCGACCTTGAGGGTGCCTCGGGCAACAATGTCGTCCAAACCGTTGGCCTGGGCGGGTGCCTGGCTCAGCATCAGGCTGGCAAACAGGGCAGTGAGCAGGGCGCTGTAGCGCTTGGTCATGGCAACTCTCCGAGAAGGGCGAAGGAATTTTCTGAGTTTGCCCAGTGCACAGCCCATGCCAGCGCTCATGGAATTGTCTGTAAGGCACGGATCCGTTGAGGTGGGATGGTCTTACTGGTCTGAACAGTCATTAAACTTTTCGCACCCTTTTCGAGCGCCATAAAAACCCCGCGAGCCCCTTTGGGGCGTGGCTTGCCGGCAGGCGTGAATAGCTTTACAACTAGTCGCTCAGTTGACTGGAACCTTGAGTTTTTATGAATTCCATCGCCCAAGCCGTACCGGAAGCGGCCCTGCAGGCCATCCGCAAACTGATCAAGGAGCAGGGTTTCGGGCCGGGCGATGCATTGCCCTCGCAACGCGATCTGGCGGTGCGGTTGGGCGTGAGCCGGGCATCGTTGCGTGAGGCGTTATCTTCCTTGAGCGCCTTGGGTGTGGTGAGTGTGCAGCCGGGCAAGGGCGTGTTTGTGCAGGCGCCGGACCCACCGTCCGAACTCGCCTGGCCGTTTGCGGCGCAGGCCACGCCGCTGGAGATCTTCCAACTGCGTTACGCCCTGGAAGGGTTCGCGGCAGGGTTGGCGGCGGTCACATTGACCACCGACGAGCTCGACAGCCTGGAAGACAATGTCGAGGCGATGCGCAAGGTGCTCAAAGCGGGTGACTTTGAAGCTGCCGCCCGTCTGGACTTCAAGTTTCACCAGCGCATCCTGCTGGCCAGCGGCAACCAGGCGATGGTGAGCATTCTGAGCGCCAGCGCCGATGTATTCCTGGAAAGCCAGAAACTACCGTTCATCCGGCCAGAGCGCGCCATGGAAACCTGGCAGGAGCATCGCAGGATTTTGCGTGCCCTGGCCCGGCGCACCAGTGCGGCGGCGCAGAAAACCATGCAGGAACATGTACGTAATGCCGCATTGCGCACGGGTATTGCCTTCGTCACACCTGTCGCGCCGTGAACCGGCGATATGCAAAGTCATGCGTCGCCATAGCAAGACTCAATCAGAGGCGGCTTCCTGAACGGGGGAAGGGCGGCTATGATGGGCAACGTTTTTTTTGCTTACATTCCGGAGACATCCATGAGCAACGATCTTATCAAGCACGTCACCGACGCGACCTTTGAGGCCGAAGTACTCAAGGCTGCCGGCCCGGTGCTGGTTGACTACTGGGCCGAATGGTGCGGCCCTTGCAAAATGATCGCTCCGGTCCTGGACGACATTGCAACCACTTATGACGGCAAGTTGACCATTGCCAAACTGAACATCGACGAGAACCAGGAAACCCCGGCCAAGCACGGCGTACGTGGTATCCCGACGTTGATGCTGTTCAAGAACGGCAACGTCGAAGCCACTAAAGTAGGCGCGCTGTCGAAGTCCCAGCTGCAAGCTTTCCTCGACGCCAACATCTAAGCGTCGCTAAAAAAGCCCCGAAAATCTCGGGGCTTTTTCGTAAAACAGGGCTAGACGCTCCGAAATTCAGGTGGTACATTCGGCCCCGCACTGGTTTCTCCACTGCCCCCTGCAAGCCGTCGCCGACGCATTCCTTTTCGATTAGTACGCGATCCTGTCGCCTTCTCTGCGGCGCGGCCTCATTAAGCCAAAAGCTTAATTTCCCCCCTCCATAAATGATTACGTCATTCCTATATGAATCTGACTGAACTCAAGCAAAAGCCGATTACCGACCTGCTCCAACTGGCCGAAGAAATGGGCATAGAAAATATGGCCCGTTCGCGCAAGCAGGACGTGATTTTCTCCCTGCTCAAGAAGCACGCGAAAAGCGGCGAGGAAATCTCCGGTGATGGCGTGCTGGAGATTCTCCAGGACGGCTTCGGCTTCCTCCGCTCCGCAGACGCTTCCTATCTTGCCGGCCCAGACGATATCTACGTCTCGCCGAGCCAGATCCGTCGCTTCAACTTGCGCACCGGCGACACCATCGTGGGCAAGATCCGCCCTCCGAAGGAAGGCGAGCGTTACTTCGCTCTGCTCAAGGTCGACACGATCAACTTCGATCGTCCAGAGAACGCGAAAAACAAGATTCTCTTCGAGAACCTGACCCCGCTGTTCCCGACCGTGCGCATGAAGATGGAAGCCGGCAACGGTTCCACCGAAGACTTGACCGGTCGTGTGATCGACCTGTGCGCCCCCATCGGCAAGGGCCAGCGTGGCCTGATCGTTGCGCCGCCGAAAGCCGGTAAAACGATCATGCTGCAAAACATTGCAGCGAACATTGCGCGTAACAATCCTGAAGTTCACCTGATCGTGCTGTTGATCGATGAGCGTCCGGAAGAAGTGACCGAAATGCAGCGCACCGTGCGTGGCGAAGTGGTTGCCTCAACGTTCGATGAACCGCCAACCCGCCACGTGCAGGTTGCCGAAATGGTGATCGAGAAGGCCAAGCGCCTGGTCGAGCACAAGAAAGACGTGGTGATCCTGCTCGACTCCATCACCCGTCTGGCCCGTGCCTACAACACCGTGATCCCGAGCTCCGGCAAGGTGTTGACCGGTGGTGTCGATGCCCACGCCCTGGAGAAGCCAAAGCGTTTCTTCGGCGCCGCGCGGAACATCGAAGAAGGCGGCTCGCTGACCATTATCGCCACCGCGCTGGTTGAAACCGGCTCGAAGATGGACGAAGTGATCTACGAAGAGTTCAAGGGTACCGGCAACATGGAACTGCCCCTGGACCGTCGTATCGCTGAAAAGCGTGTGTTCCCGGCCATCAACATCAACCGTTCCGGCACGCGCCGCGAAGAGTTGCTGACCGCCGACGACGAACTGCAGCGCATGTGGATCCTGCGCAAGCTGCTGCACCCGATGGACGAAGTGGCCGCCATCGAGTTCCTGATCGACAAGCTGAAAACCACCAAGACCAACGACGAGTTCTTCCTGTCGATGAAGCGCAAGTAACACCGCGTTTCAGGTCCGAAAAATGGCGCCCCAAGGGGGCGCCATTTTTTTTGCGTCGAGATTCATCGGGTTTTATGGCATAAGTGTCCGTTAAGTAACAAAAATTGTACGCGCGACTACGCTCACTCCTTTCGTCACAGACTGACCACAATTCTTATGACCACTCTTGCTTACCGCAGAGACATCGATGGCCTGCGTGCCATCGCTGTCCTCGCCGTCGTGTTGTTTCACTTCGGTGTTCCTGGCCTTACCGGCGGTTTCGTTGGCGTTGACGTCTTCTTCGTTATTTCCGGTTTTCTGATCACGTCCATTATCTGGCGCGAGCGCCAGGCCGGACGCTTCAGTTTCATTGATTTCTGGGCCCGTCGCGCACGGCGCATCCTGCCGGCGCTGTTTGTAATGATTGCAGCGACACTGGCGGTGGGCTGGTTCCTGTTGGCGCCCAAGGACTATGAGGAGTTGGGGCGGTCCGCGCACTATCAGGTGACCTTTACCTCAAATTTGCTGTTCGCGCGCCAGCATGGCTACTTTGATGCGTCCTCTGACATCAAGCCGCTGCTGCATACCTGGTCGCTGGCGGTAGAAGAGCAGTTCTATATTGTCTTCCCGCTGCTGCTCACGTTGCTTTCAAGCCGCCTGAAACACTGGCGCCTGGCGCTGTTCGCGGTGTTGCTGGGCTCCTTTGGCATGAGCGTCTGGGCGGTTGAGCATGAGCCGCAAAAAGCGTTTTTCCTGCTGCACCTGCGGGCCTGGGAGTTGTTGGCCGGCGCGATGCTGGCGGTGCTGCCCAAATATGAGTGGCGCGCCTCGCCCGCCCTGGCGCAAGGGGTCAGCCTGGCCTCCCTGGCACTGATTCTGATCGCCGTATTGGGTTACGACGCGAAAACCCCTTTCCCCGGAGCGACCGCGCTATTGCCGGTGCTAGGTGTGGTCGGGCTGATCTGGGCCAACGGGCAGCAACACACCTGGGTCGGACGCCTGTTGAGTACGCGGCTGATGGTCGGGATCGGGCTGATTTCCTATTCCTGGTACCTCTGGCATTGGCCGGTGTTCGTGTACGCCAACTATGCTGCGGTGGATGGCTTGAGCACCCTGGAATTGGCCGGGTTGATGCTGCTCTCGTTGGTGCTGGGCTACTTGTCCTGGCGCTTCGTGGAAACGCCGTTCCGGGAAAAGCGCTTGTTGGCCGCCCGCAAGGCAATTCTGGCGGCAGCCGTGGTCGGCATCCTGGGGCTGGGCTTTACGGGCCTTGCGATACGTGAATTCGACGGTGTGCCATCACGTTTGTCCGAACAGGCGCTGCGTTTTGCTCAGGCGAAAAAATGGAGCCCGGACCTGCTGGCGTGCATGGCTGACAAAGACACACCCGACGAGCGGTTGTTCTGCCACTTTGGTCCGCCAACCCAGTCCGTCTCGGCGCTGGTATGGGGTGACAGCCATGCTACCGCGCTGATTCCGGCACTCAAAGAGGGCGCTGATCGCCACGATATCAGCTTGGTTGAAGCCAGCTTCGCGGGGTGTATTCCGTTGGATGGCCTGGAGAATATTACCCGGTGCGCGCATTTCAACCGTCGCGTCGAGAAGGCGATGGCCGAGAAAAAATTCAGCGATGTGGTGCTGGCGGCGCGCTGGAGCCTGTATGTCTATGGGCAAATGTCGGGCGATAAAGAGCATGCGCTCAAGGACCCCAGCACTGGCAAGTATGTGCGTGCTGTCGCCGAGCAGCGCTTTGCCCAGGGCCTGCGGGAACGCATCCAGGCGCTGCGCGCCGCCGGGCATAAGGTCTGGCTGGTCAAGGAGGTGCCGCTGCAGGAAATCATCGTGCCTTACCGCCTCAGTCGCCTGGCGATGATGAACCGGCCGGTGGACGGTGAAGGGCTTGCCGTGGCCGAGCATGTGAAGCGCCAGGCCTTTATTACCCAGCTGTTTGACGAGCTGGCGGCGGCCGACAGCGGTGTCAGGGTGCTGGACCCCGCGCCCTTGCTGTGCGGCATCGACGGCTTGTGCCGGGTGGAACTCAATGGCCGCGCGCTGTACACCGACGATAACCACCTTTCCGACGTAGGCGCGCGGCACATCGAGGCCTTCCTGGAGCCGCTGTTCAGATCGCTGCAATCACGGGGGTTGACGGCCAATTAAGCTGCCAGCCGCCTCTAGAGCAGGTAGGATGTACGCCTATTTTACGGGTGGCATGGTTAATGAAATTCAAGGATCTTCGGGATTTCGTGCAGCAACTTGAGCAGCGCGGAGAGTTGAAACGTATCCAGATGCCGATTTCACCGGTACTGGAAATGACTGAGATTTGCGACCGCACCTTGCGCAACAAGGGCCCGGCGCTGCTGTTCGAGAACCCGACCGGCTTTGACATCCCGGTGCTCGGCAACCTGTTCGGCACCCCCGAACGCGTCGCCTTTGGCATGGGCGCCGAGGCGGTCAGCGAGCTGCGCGAGATCGGCAAGCTGCTGGCCTTCCTCAAGGAGCCCGAGCCGCCCAAAGGCTTGAAGGACGCCTGGTCGAAGCTGCCGATCTTTCGCAAGATCATTGCCATGGCGCCCAAGGTGGTCAAGGACGCGGTGTGCCAGGAAGTAATCATCGAAGGCGATGACGTCGACCTGGCCATGCTCCCGGTGCAGACCTGCTGGCCCGGCGATGTCGGCCCGCTGATCACCTGGGGCCTGACCGTCACCAAGGGCCCGAACAAGGACCGCCAGAACCTCGGCATCTACCGTCAGCAAGTGATCGGCCGCAATAAAGTGATTATGCGCTGGCTGAGCCACCGTGGCGGCGCCCTGGACTTTCGCGAGTGGTGTGAAAAGCATCCGGGCCAGCCGTTCCCGGTGTCCGTGGCCCTCGGCGCCGACCCTGCCACCATCCTGGGCGCCGTGACGCCAGTGCCGGACAGCCTGTCCGAATACGCCTTTGCCGGCCTGCTGCGCGGCAACCGCACCGAATTGGTGAAGTGCCGTGGTAATGACCTGCAAGTGCCAGCCACCGCCGAAATCATCCTCGAGGGTGTGATTCACCCCGGTGAGATGGCCGATGAAGGGCCTTACGGTGACCACACGGGTTATTACAACGAAGTCGACAGCTTTCCGGTGTTCACCGTCGAGCGCATCACCCATCGGATCAAACCGATCTACCACAGCACCTACACCGGCCGGCCACCAGACGAGCCGGCCATTCTCGGCGTGGCGCTGAACGAAGTGTTCGTGCCTATCCTGCAAAAGCAGTTTCCGGAAATCACCGACTTCTACCTGCCGCCGGAAGGTTGCTCGTACCGCATGGCCATCGTCACCATGAAGAAGTCGTATCCGGGCCATGCCAAGCGGGTAATGCTGGGCGTGTGGTCGTTTTTACGACAATTCATGTACACCAAGTTCGTTATCGTCACCGACGACGACATCAATGCCCGCGACTGGAATGACGTGATCTGGGCCATTACCACGCGCATGGACCCCAAGCGCGACACGGTAATGATCGACAACACGCCAATCGATTACCTCGATTTTGCCTCGCCGGTGTCGGGCCTTGGATCGAAAATGGGCCTGGATGCCACTCACAAATGGCCGGGTGAAACCACCCGCGAGTGGGGCCGGGTGATCGTCAAGGATGACGCAGTGACTGCTCGCGTCGATGCAATCTGGAAAGAATTGGGAATAGATTGATGCGTGTAACCTTGCAACCTTCCGGCGCGGTCCTGGAACTGGACCCTGGCGAACGAATTCTCGACGGCGCGCGCCGCCTCGGCTACGAATGCCCGCAGGCCTGTCGCAACGGCGTCTGCCACGTGTGCGCGGCGCTGCTGGTGGAGGGCCGGGTGCAGCAGGCGGGAGAGGTGCGTGACCATGGTGAGTTCTACACCTGCATCGCCGAGCCGTTGGAAGATTGTATTGTCTTGTGGGATGGCGTGCTGGCGCCGGGAGAGCTGCCGTTGCGCAAGTTGTCGTGCCAATTGAGCGAATGCGTGGAAGTCGGCGGCGATGTATGGCGCGTGCGCCTGCGCGCTCCGGCGGGCAAGGCCGTGCGCTACCACGCCGGGCAATACCTGATGATCGAACGTGAGAACGGCGAGAAGTCGGCGTTTTCCCTGGCCTCGGCGCCTCACTGTGGACGCGAGCTGGAACTGCACGTACTGGCCCGCGAAGACAGCGCACGCAACCTGCTGGACCAGCTCCAGCGCAATCAGATGGCCCGCATCGAACTGCCGTTCGGTGACACTCACCTGGCCCAGTTGCCGGACGGGCCGCTGGTGCTGATCGCCGCTGGCACCGGCATGGCTCAGATGCACAGCCTGATCGAGCATTGCCGGGCTTCGGGCTTCAAGCACCCGGTGCACCTGTACTGGGGCGTGCGTCGCCCAGAAGACTTCTACGAGATCGAGCACTGGGATCAGTGGCGGCAACTGCCCAACCTGTTCCTGCACAAAGTCGTCAGTGACCTGTGCGGTTGGGAAGGACGTTGCGGGTTGCTGCATGAAGCCGTGTGCGAAGACATTGCCGACCTTAAGGCCGTGCATGTGTACGCCAGTGGATCACCGGCGATGATCTACGGCACGCTGGATGCATTGGTCGACGCCGGTATGGATGCGCACCAGATGCGCGCTGACGTGTTTGCCTATGCTCCGAGGCCTTGAGCAAATCACACCATCAGGGTAAACAGCCGATCAACCTGTGGGAGTGGGCTTGCCCGCGATTGCAATGGATCGGTTTACAAATAGGTCGACTGACACAGCGCATTCGTGAGCAAACCAGCGCGCATGGCCCTTGCCCGCTCAGAATTGTAACCCCGTCGTCACCATTACCGCATTGAACCCCAGCAGCACCACTTCCGCCGCCACTGGCCCGTAATACGCGCCCAAGGACGGAATGATCACTGGCGCCACGCCGTAACGGTTCAGTGGGATCTTGTCGCGGTATTTGCCGCGATAACCTTGGATCGCTCCGCCCGTGACCTTCAGGTACACCGGGTACTCAGCCATGTCATAGCGCTTGCCCGCATAGGCGTAGTACGAACGCTGGCGGAATGAGTTGCGAAACGTCGCCCCGCCATACACGGAACCAGAAGCGTCGTTGCGCTCCAGGCCGATCAGGTCCTGGTTATTGTTGTGCTCCGGGTCCGGCGCGAAATGCCGGGTATAGACGCTGGTCTGGGCGTACCAAAAGCCTTTGTCGTCCTCGGCAGCCAACCTTTCGCCAGCCAATGCCGTGCTGGCTTGGGCGAGGAGTAACAGGCCAGGCAATCGAAATTTCTTCATGGGGGGCGACCTCGATAGTCGGTGTAAAGGGCGGCTAAGTGGGTCGTTCTGTGCGCGCCATATTGACGGCTTGGCGTATTCCCAGGCTGAACCGGGGCTGAAAGTAGCGGATTGTTGCCCTCAATCTTGACAAGTGGACCTGCTTGCTTATGCTTTCGCTTATTCTTTAAAGGTATTTAATTTGTTACATAAATATCATTAAGCTATATCTCAACGGACTACCGATCTTCTGTCAATCACCAACACATTGACCGCCACCGCCCGCCAGCCGGACCGATCGTACGAATTCAGAGCAGTGAAGTTCTGATTCCTGATTCAAGGGGAGCGGTATGGGGAGTTACAAGAAACACGCGCTGTACTCAGCGATTTTGTCGGCCAATTTGCTGACCGCTGTGGGGTTCAATCCCGTCCTGGCAGACGAAACGCCTGCCGCCGAAGCGCCCAGGCTCGACGCTGTGATCGTTACCGGTACCCGCGCTCAGGAGCGCACTGCCAGCGCTTCGTTGTCGCCTATCGACGTGATCTCCGGCGAAACCCTGCGCAGCACCGGCTCCGACGAATTGGGCGCCGTGTTGGCGCGCCTGATTCCATCGATCAACTTTCCCCGGCCAAGCCTGGTCGATGGCGCCGAACTGGTGCGCCCGGCGCAGTTGCGCGGCCTGTCGCCGGACCAGGTGCTGGTGCTGGTTAACGGCAAGCGCCGTCACACCAGTGCCTTCGTCAATCTCGGCGGAGCGGTGGGCCGTGGTTCTGCACCGGCAGACTTGAACGCGATCCCGCTCTCGGCAGTCGACCACATCGAAGTGCTGCGTGATGGCGCCTCTGCACGTTACGGCTCCGATGCGATCGCCGGGGTGATCAACGTGATCCTCAAGCATGCCGACCATGGCGGCTCCGTCTCCACCAAGTTCGGTGAATACAAGAAGGGCGACGGAATCCAGCGCACTGTCAGTGGCAACACCGGCCTCGCATTGGGCGACAATGGCTTTATCAACCTCTCGGCCGAAGGCGCCGACAACGATTACACCAATCGCGCAGGTAATGATTACCGCCCCGGCAGCATCGGCTCTACCACCTACGGTCAGCGTGTGTTCCGTCAGGGCGAGCCTGCCACCAATGAAGGCAAGTTCCAGTTCAACGCCGAATATGCCTTCAACGATGCGGCCGAGTTCTACACCTTCGGCGGCTACAGCAAGCGGCGTGGCGAAACGGCAGCGTTCTATCGGGCGAGCAATGCGTCCAACAATATTGCGGCGCTCAACCCTAACGGCTACCTGCCGCTGATCAAGGGTAACCTGGAAGACACCTCACTGGTGGCCGGTTTGCGTGGTCTGCTGGCTTACGACTGGCACTACGATTTGTCGGCCAACTACGGCAAGAACCAGTATGAACTGGGCACTGAAACCATCAATACGTCCCTGGGCCTGGGCACGCCGCGCAAATTCAACAACGGCACCTTGAGCAACGATCAGAAGCAAGTCAGCCTGGACCTGTCCCGGGAGTTTGACCTGGGCTTTCTGCCGTACCCGGTTTCCGTGGCGTTTGGCGGTGAATACCTGCATCAGAGCTATCAAATCGAAGCAGGGGAGCCCGCGTCCTACTACCAGACCGGCAGCTCGGGCCTCGGCGGCTTCCGCGATGCGGATGCGGGCACCAGCACCCGGCATAACTGGGCGCAATATCTGGACCTGGAAACCAACTTCACCGAAAAACTCAGCGCCTCGGCTGCCGTGCGCCATGAGGACTACAGCGATTTTGGCTCCAATTTCAGCGGTTCGCTGTCGGCCCGTTATGACTTCACCCCGCAAGTGGCGTTGCGCGGCAGCATTTCCAACGGCTTTCGCGCGCCGTCCCTGGCTCAGCAGAATTTCGCCTATACCTCGTCGCAGTTGATCGGCAACACGATCCAGGAGGCCGGCACGTTCCCGGCTAACAGCCAGGTGGCGCGACTGCTCGGCGCCGAAGACCTCAAGGCCGAGAAGTCACGCAACTACAGCCTTGGCCTGGTGCTGGAGCCTGCCGACGACCTGACGGTGACGCTGGATGTGTATCGCATCGACATACGTGACCGCATCAGCCTGTCGTCCAACCTCGCGCTCAACCCGGCGACGGTTGCCTACCTGCAAGCCAACGGGGTCGGCAATATCAACTACACCACCGCGCGTTACTTCACCAATGCCACCGACACCAGCACCGACGGCATCGACCTGGTGGCCAACTATCGCTATCAGTTCGATAACGGTATCCGCTGGAACAGCACCGTGGGCTACAACTACAACCACACCAAAGTCACCGACGTGAAAGCCAACCCGGCGGTCCTCGACAGTCTGGGCGCCAACCTGGTGCGGGTGGACCGTCGCGAGCGCATCGGTTTGCTCGGTGACACCACCCCCCAGCACAAGCTGAGCCTGGGCAACGATTTCACCTTCGGCCAGTGGGCGCTGCACAGCAACCTGGTGCGCTATGGTGAGTTCACCAGCTACCAGGCGGACAAGGTCAACGACCAGACCTTCAAGGCGGCCTGGGTGCTCGACCTGTCGGCGGATTACAAATTGAAGAACTGGACTTTCACCCTTGGTGGCGACAACGTCACCGACAAATACCCCGAGAAGGTCAATGCCTACGCCAGCAGTGGTGGCAATCTCGCCTACAGCACTTTTTCGCCGTACGGTTACAGCGGCGCGTTTTATTACGGTAAAGTCGCTTACAACTGGTAATACATAGGAGGCGCATCGCTTTTCGCCATGACCGCCATTGAAACCGATCTTTTGCAGTTGGCTTACCCTCCGCGGCTCGACTTGGGGCCGCAACTCACTCACGAACAATTGATGAGCTCAATGCAGGCCACCATGGCTCGGCACAAGGGTGGGCCGGTCTGGCTATTTGCATATGGTTCGCTGATCTGGCGCCCGGAATGTTCATCCACCGAGCGGGTGCGAGCGCGGGTCCATGGTTATCATCGGGGCTTGTACTTGTGGTCCCACGAGCACCGGGGCACGCCGGAGTTGCCGGGCTTGGTGTTCGGGCTGGATCGAGGCGGCTCGTGCAGCGGGTTTGCTTACCGCTTGCCGGAAGATCAGCTGGAGGCTTCGCTTTATGCGTTGTGGCAACGCGAGATGCCTTACCCGTCCTATCGACCGCACTGGCTCAGTTGCCGGCTGGAAGATGGCAGCCAGGTACAGGCGTTGGGGTTTGTGCTGGAGCGGCACTTGCCCAGCTATGCCGGCAACTTGCCCGATATCGTGCTCAACCATGTGCTGCAAAGCGCTTGCGGGCGTTACGGCACCACTCGTGATTATGTCGAGCAGACCGTGAACGCCCTGCGTAGCCACGCCATGCCAGATAAAAACCTGGAGGCGCGGCTCAAGCGTTGTGCAAAGGATTGCTCAGGCGGTTAACGCGCCGAGCTGACGCTGTTGGTGTGCCACAGCGTTGGGATCAGGAAGGCAATCGCCAAGACGCATGCGCCGATCAGCAGCACGAAACCACCGTCCCAGCCGAAGTGGTCCACGGTGTAGCCCATCGCCGCACTCGCGGCCACCGAACCGCCCAGGTAGCCGAACAGGCCGGTGAAACCCGCAGCCGTACCGGCGGCTTTCTTCGGTGCCAGTTCCAGCGCCTGCAGGCCGATCAGCATCACCGGGCCGTAGATCAGGAAGCCGATGGAAACCAGAGCGATCATGTCGACCGTAGGATTGCCCGGCGGGTTAAGCCAGTAAACCAGGGTCGCCACGGTCACCAGCGCCATGAACACGATGCCGGTCAGGCCGCGATTGCCACGGAAGATCTTGTCCGACATCCAGCCACACAGCAGCGTGCCCGGGATACCGGCCCACTCGTAGAAGAAATACGCCCACGACGACTTGTCGACTGTGAAATGCTTGGCTTCTTTCAAGTAGGTCGGCGCCCAGTCCAGTACGCCGTAGCGCAGCAAGTAGACGAACACGTTGGCGAACGCGATGTACCACAGCATTTTGTTGCGCAGCACGTACTTGACGAAGATTTCCTTGGCGCTGAATTCGTCTTCGTGGCTGGCGTCGTAGCCTTCCGGGTAGTCGTTCTTGTATTTTTCGATGGGCGGCAGGCCGACCGATTGCGGGGTGTCACGCATGGTGATGAAGGCAAACGCCGCCACTGCCAGCGCCACCGTGGCCGGCACGTAAAATGCCGCATGCCAGTCGTTGAACCAGGCCATGCCCAACAGGAACAGCGGGCCGATCAGGCCGCCGCCGACGTTGTGCGCCACGTTCCACACCGATACCACGCCGCCGCGTTCCTTCTGCGACCACCAGTGCACCATGGTCCGCCCACTCGGTGGCCAGCCCATGCCCTGGGCCCAACCGTTGATGAACAGCAAAATGAACATCATGGTCACGCTGGACGTTGCCCACGGCGCGAAACCGAAAATGAACATCACCCCGGCTGAAACCAGCAGGCCGAAGGGCAGGAAGTAGCGCGGGTTGGAGCGGTCGGACACCAGGCCCATGAGGAACTTGGACAGGCCGTAGGCAATCGCGATGGCCGACATCGCCAGGCCCAGTTCACCACGGGTGTAGCCCTCGTCGATCAAGTAGGGCATGGCCAGGGAGAAGTTTTTGCGCAGCAGGTAGTAGCCGGCGTAACCGAAGAAAATACCGGCGAAGATCTGCCAGCGCAGCCGTCGGTAGGTTGTGTCTATTTTTTCTTCAGGCAGGGGCGCCTGATGTGCGGCAGGGCGAAAGAAAGCAAACATTCAAGAGCTCCAGATTTCTTGTTTTGACTGCGGATGCGAATGTTACAGTTTCGTTACCGAAAATAGCATCGCCTCTTATCTGCAAACACAGGAAATGGGAGCAATTGCATGTTCTCTTATGAACATGTCGCGAATAGATAAGTTGTGGTCGGGATTGGAGTCTGCGGGACCCTGGAGATCCAAATGTGGGAGGGGGCTTGCCCCCGATTACGGTGGATCAGTTGTGAATATATCAAGTGAAAGACCGTCATCGGGGGCAAGCCCCCTCCCACATTTGACTGCATTTCACATGGTCAGCGGGTTTGAACGACCACCTTGCCCACCGCCTTGCGCTGCCCCAGGTCGTTAATAGCCTGCGCAGCCTGTTCCAGCGGATACACCTGCGACACCAACGGCTTCAACTTGCCCTCGCCATACCAGGTGAACAACTGCTGAAAATTCGCCGCATTGTCCTGAGGCTGACGCTGGGCAAACGAACCCCAGAACACCCCCACCACCGCCGCGCCCTTGAGCAGTGCCAGGTTCACCGGCAGTTCCGGGATACGCCCGCTGGCAAAGCCCACCACCAACAAGCGGCCGTTCCAGGCGATCGAGCGGATGGCCTGGTCAAACAGGTCGCCACCCACGGGATCGTAGATCACATCGGCGCCGTTGCCACCGGTCAGGCGCTTGACCTCGTCCTTCAGGCTGGCTTCGCTGTAGTTGATCAGCTCATCGGCGCCGGCCGCCTTGGCCACCGCGAGCTTGTCGGCGCTGCTGGCGGCGGCGATCACCCGGGCGCCCATGGCCTTGCCGATTTCCACGGCGGCCACGCCCACGCCACCGGAAGCGCCGAGCACCAACAGGGTTTCGCCGGGTTGCAGGTTGGCCCGCTGTTTCAGCGCGTGCATCGAGGTGCCGTAGGTCATGCTGAAAGCGGCGGCGGTGTTGAAGTCCATGCTCGGCGGGATCGGCAGCACGTTATAGCCCGGCACCGCGACCTGCTCGGCAAAGCTGCCCCAGCCGGTCAGGGCCATCACACGATCACCGACTTTCAAGTGACTGACCTTCTCCCCGACCTCACTCACCACGCCCGCCGCTTCGCCACCTGGCGAAAACGGAAAGGGCGGCTTGAACTGGTACTTGCCTTCGATGATCAGGGTGTCCGGGAAATTCACCCCGGCCGCGTGCACGTCCAGCAGGATTTCGTTCTGCTTGATCGCCGGGCTGGCGATCTCTTCCAGCACCAGGTTTTCGGCGGGGCCGAAGGCTTTGCACAGCACAGCTTTCATCGGACTATTCCTTTTGGCGTCGTGGCCGATAAGTGTAGGAGGGTACGCCCGTGGGTCAACGAGCATGCCCGCGCCTGATAAGCCCCCATAAGCTTGTGCTCAGCCTTGCTAGCGTTATGCTACCCGGCAACCGAATTCGAGGAATGAACTGTGAAAGCGTGGATCCTGTTGATGCTGGCCCTGACCTTGCCTATGGCGGCCCAGGCCGAAGAAGCCAAAGAGGGCGAGGCGCCGAAAGTCAGCTATATCAGCCTTACCCCGCCGTTCGTGGGCAACTACGGGTTGGATGGCACGGCCAAGCTCAAGGTGTACAAGGCCGACATCGCCCTGCGCGTCACCGGTACCGAAGCCGCCGCAGCGGTCAAAGCCAACGATGCGTTGATTCGCAACCAGTTGGTGGCGCTGTTTACCCAGCAGACCAACGAAGCCATGAGCAGCGTCGAAGGTAAGGAAAAGCTGCGTCAGGAAGCGTTGAAACAAACCCAGCAAGTGATGAACGATGAAACCGGCAAGCCGATGGTGGAAGACTTGCTGTTCAACAACTTGATCATTCAATAAGTCCGAAAAAGCGGACTTTCAAGGGTTTTGGGAGGCCAGCAACTTAGTTGCTGGCTGTAGTGTAGTCAGGAGCTAATTGGCAATCAGTCTTAATATTTTTGTATCTGTTCTCCATACCCCCTCAGGCGCGTCGAAGACAAAGTAAAATTTGAAGTCCATTGCTGTGTTCGCTGTTCGGTAGCTTGTTGACGAACCCCAGAAGTGCCATTGGCCATCCTGTGGAGGCACGACCGTCAATGTAGGGCCGTTTACGGCCATGGCGCTGATTTCGAAGCGCGGGTTTTTCCCCGTTACCGCACCTCGCTCGAACTGATACCTGAGCGCATGGATCATGTAAGTATTATTTCTCCACGTGTGTTCAACCTCGATAAAGCCTTTATATCCATGTAATGGGTACGCCCCCGTCACCATCGTTATTCCTGTGAGGTTATCCGGGTGGATCTTAATCTCTATTTCCTCTATGGCGGCAGCGTCGCTCGAGCCATTTTTATCTGAGTCTGATAAGTCAGCCATTTTTGCTCTCCTTGGAGTATCGAGTGAGATAAGTCCGTGTTCAGTGACTATCATTCACTGGGGGAGATAATGTTGACTACTGTCATAAATGACAGTTGTTTATACTGGATTTTGATAACTGTTTCGCTTTTTATAACGGGTACTTTTATCATGTTAGATGAATGCCCAATGGCATCGGACAGCTAAAGCAGTTGAAGAATAGCTGCCCACTGCTCCGGCGTGACCGACATCACCGAAAGCCGGCTGCCCTTCTGCACCAGTGGCAACTCGACGAGCGTGGTTTGCTGTTTCAAGTGACTCAGGCCAAGTACCTTGGGGAAGGTTTTGACATGGGCCACGGTGATCGCGCTCCACGGGTTTTTCTCTGGACTGGCCTTGGCGTCGAAATAATGGCTGTCCGGTTCCAGCGCGGTGGGGTCGGGGTAGGCGGCCTGGATAATTCTGCCGATACCGGCAATGCCAGGCTCCGGACAGCTGGAGTGATAGAAGAAAAACTCATCGCCCACCGCCATGGCGCGCAGGAAATTGCGCGCCTGGTAGTTGCGAACCCCGTCCCAGCGCGTTTCGCCGAGCTTTTCCAGGTCGTTGATGGAGAGCTCGTCGGGCTCAGATTTCATCAGCCAGTAGGCCATTTCGGGGCTCCTGAGAAAGGCATTGGGCAAGTTGTCGGGCAATGCCATGACAAACCGACAGTCGGTTGGCGTCAAGGTTTGCGTGTTGGTTCACGTTACCGCAGAATGCCGGCTTTTAAGCTTGGTGCAGCTGCAACGGACTACTTTGGAACGTTGTTGTCATCGTGTACGAGGTGCCTGAAGGGGGGCAATCGATGCAACGTAAACCGGATTTACTATGGATTTTGGTAATTTTGTTTGGTCTGGGCGTCGTGACCACCGGGTATGCCCAGAGCCTGTGGTCGAACAAGACCGATGCGCCAGTTGAACTCTCGCCTGTGCAACAGCAATTCAAGCGTTAACACGGTTTTAAACGCGTCGCGGTTCCTGCGACGTTTCTGCGACAAACCATTGCTTATCGGTGACAGTGCCCGCCAGCGGCACGTCCCAGCTCGCCTGCGCCAGGCGATCGACTTGCTGACATTCATGGGCCAGCCCCAGCAGCGTCGGCTTGCGCCAGGTTTTTCGCCTGGCGAGGTAGGCCAGGCTGCGGTCATAGAACCCGCCCCCCATGCCCAATCGCCCACCCTCGTTATCGAACCCCACCAGCGGCAGCAGCACCAGGTCCAGTGCCCATACCTTGCGCTGGCGCCGGGCATTGGCCTGCGGCTCCAGAATGCGAAAGCGGTTGGGCAACAACTTATCCCCAGGCCGCACGCGTTGGAACACCATCTTGGTCCGTGGCCACGCGCTCAGTACGGGCAGATAGGTGGCCTTGCCCTGGCGCTGGGCAGCGCGCAGCAGCAGGCGCGGATCGATTTCGCCGTCCGTCGGTAAATATAAGGAAATATGTTTGGCCCGGCGAAACAGCGGGTGCTGTGCCAGTTGCCGATACAGGCCGCAGGCGGCCTGGCGCTGCTCGCGGGGCGTGAGGGCGCGGCGGGCGTTGCGCAACATGCGTCGAAGTTGCGGACGGGAAAGCGGCGCAGGTTCGGTCATGGCTTTTCGGCTCATAAAACAATGCCAGTCCTGGGACTGGCATTGAGTTTGGGAATTCAGGCTCCCCGACAGAACCGCTGTCGACTAAGCCCTTGAACCCGAAAGTTCAAGGTGGAAGAAGCAGTAGGCTTTAAGGCTTTCCGTCTAGCGGACATGCACACCAGCCCAACGTGCAACTTCCAGGGTAGTGCGAATCGGCTCCGGGACATCGCCGACTGGCAAGCACGCCAGGGAGTGGGGCGAGTATACCTTAAACAGACTCGGCAATCAGCCCTTGGGTGCGTCTGAATCGGTGGAAAGCACCAGATCAACGCGTTCGAGCAGGTCACGCACTTGCTCGCGGGTCGAGCCGCTGGCCTGCACGTCAGGGCGCTCCTGCTTATGCAGCAGGTCGTGGGTAATGTTCAGCGCGGCCATCACGGCGATGCGGTCGGCGCCGATCACTTTGCCGCTGCTGCGGATTTCGCGCATCTTGCCGTCCAGGTAGCGGGCAGCGCTCACCAGGTTGCTGCGCTCTTCCTGGGGGCAGATGATCGAATATTCTTTGTCGAGGATCTGCACGGTAACGCTATTGCTTGAACTCATGAGTCTTGCTCCAGGGCCTTCAGGCGCGAAATCATCGATTCGACCTTACGCCGGGCGATTTCGTTTTTTTCAATGAGGTGAGCGCGTTCCTCGCGCCAGGTTTTTTCCTGAGCTAGTAGGAGTCCGTTTTGACTCTTAAGTTGCTCGACCCGATCAATTAGCAGTTCGAGTCTGGCCATCAGCGCTTGCAGGTCGGTGTCTTCCATTGGGTTCCACTGGATTGTCTGATGAATGGCAACTGCAGGATAAACGATCTGACGCCCTCGATAGTCTTGGTACGTCTGCCGGTGCTAGGATACAGCGCTCCATTCTAGACATTGCGCCGTCTGGCGCCTAGCTCACCATGCCCATTCAGAACTCCCCGTACGACGCTTTTTCCAAACTGCTGAGCACCAGCGGCCATCCTTGCTCGCCTGCCGAACTGCACGGCGTGCTGTTGGGCCGCAGCTGCACCGGTGTCGGCTTCGATGCCGACAACTGGCTGGCCGATGTGGCCGAGCTGCTGGAGAAAGAACCCGAAGAAAACGTGCGCAATGCGCTGATCGGCCTGCAAGAGATGGTCAAGGGCGAGCTGACCGGTGATGACGTCACCGTGGTCCTGCTGCTGCCCACCGACGATGCGCCGCTGGCCGAACGCGCCGCCGCGCTGGGCCAGTGGTGCCAGGGTTTCCTTCACGGTTTCGGCGTGAACGCCGGTGGCCTGGAGCTGAGCACCGACGCCAAGGAGGTGCTGCAGGACCTGGCCGCCATCTCCCAGGTGCAAGACGCCCTGGAAGAGTCCGAGGACGGCGAGGGCGACTACATGGAAGTCATGGAATACCTGCGCGTCGCGCCGTTGCTGTTGTTCACCGAGACCAAGAAGTCCGCTGAACCGGTCGCTGCTAAGCCGTCGTTGCACTAAGGCCGTCGCTGCACTAAACGAGGAAGCCCATCTGTCCATGATCCATATCCCCAAAGCGGAATACACCCGTCGCCGCAAGGCGCTCATGGCGCAGATGGAACCCAACAGCATCGCGATCCTGCCGGCCGCCGCCGTGGCGATCCGTAACCGTGATGTGGAGCATGTCTACCGCCAGGACAGTGACTTCCAGTACCTGAGCGGTTTTCCCGAACCGCAAGCGGTGATCGTGCTGATGCCCGGTCGCCAGCATGGCGAGTACGTGCTGTTCTGCCGCGAGCGCAATGCCGAACGCGAACTGTGGGATGGCCTGCGCGCCGGCACCGAAGGCGCGATCCGTGATTACGGGGCTGACGACGCGTTTCCCATCACCGACATCGACGACATCCTGCCCGGCCTGATCGAAGGCCGTGACCGGGTGTATTCAGCCATGGGCAGCAATGCCGAATTCGACCGGCACGTGATGGAGTGGATCAACGTGATCCGCTCCAAAGCGCACCTGGGTGCCCAGCCGCCGAACGAATTCGTTGCCCTGGATCATCTGCTGCACGACATGCGCCTGTATAAATCGGCGGCGGAAGTGAAGGTGATGCGCGAGGCGGCGCGGATTTCCTGCGCGGCTCATGTGCGGGCAATGCAGGCCAGCCGTGCCGGCCTGCATGAGTTCAGCCTGGAAGCCGAGCTGGATTACGAGTTCCGCAAGGGCGGCGCGAAAATGCCGGCCTATGGCTCCATCGTCGCGTCCGGGCGCAACAGCTGCATCCTGCATTACCAGCAGAATGACGCGCTGCTCAGGGACGGTGACCTGGTGCTGATCGACGCCGGTTGCGAGATCGACTGCTACGCCAGTGACATCACCCGCACCTGGCCGGTCAATGGCAAGTTTTCGCCCGAGCAGAAGGCGATCTACGAAATTGTGCTGGCTTCCCAGGAAGCCGCCTTCAAGCAGATCGCGCCGAACAAGCATTGGAACCAGGCGCATGAGGCGACCGTGCAGGTCATCACTGCCGGGTTGGTCAAGCTGGGGTTGCTGCAAGGCGACGTTGACGAGTTGATCGCCAGCGAAGCCTACCGCGCCTTTTACATGCACCGCGCCGGCCACTGGCTGGGCATGGATGTGCATGACGTGGGCGAGTACAAAGTGGGCGGTGAATGGCGCGTGCTGGAAGTCGGCATGGCCTTGACCGTGGAGCCGGGGATCTATATTTCACCGGACAACCAGAACGTAGCGAAGAAGTGGCGTGGCATTGGCGTACGCATCGAGGACGACGTGATAGTGACCAAGCAAGGCTGTGAAATCCTGACCGGCGCGGTGCCCAAGACGGTGGCCGAGATCGAAGCACTGATGGCGGCTGCCCGATGAGCCGGGTCAACCTGGCGATCATCGGCGGCGGTCTGGTGGGCGCGAGCCTTGCCCTGGCGTTGCAGGCCGGGGCCAAGGCGCGCGGCTGGAAAATCGCACTGATCGAACCCTTCGCGCCGGGTGACAGCTATCAGCCGAGCTACGATGCGCGTTCTTCGGCGTTGTCCTTTGGTGCCCGGCAGATCTATCAGCGCCTGGGCGTGTGGCAGGATATTTCCCGTCGCGCCGAGCCGATCAAGCAGATTCATGTGTCCGACCGTGGACGCTTCTCCACCGCGCGTCTGTCAGCCCTGGAAGAGGGGGTGCCGGCCCTCGGTTACGTGGTGGAAAACGCCTGGCTGGGCCAATGCCTGTGGCAAGGCCTGGACAAGGACGTGGTGAGCTGGCGCTGCCCGGCGGAAGTGACGCGCATGGAGCCGCTGCCCGACGGCTACCGCCTGACCCTCAACGATGAAACCGTGCTCGAATGCGACCTCGCAGTACTGGCCGACGGCGGCCGCTCGGGCCTGCGCGAACAACTGGGCATCGGCGTGAAGACGCGCCCGTATAACCAGAGCGCGCTGATCGCCAATATCACCCCGAGCGAAGCCCACAATGGCGAAGCGTTCGAGCGTTTCACCGATGAGGGGCCGATGGCCTTGCTGCCGCTGCCCGACAACCGCTGTGCGCTGGTCTGGACCCGCATCGGCATGGACGCCCAGCGCCTGGCCAATCTGGATGAGCGCAGTTTCCTGAGCGAATTGCAGGGCGTGTTCGGCTATCGCCTGGGCACCCTGAAACAAGTGGGCGCGCGGCATCTGTATCCGCTGACCCTGGTGGAAGCGGAAGAACAAGTGCGCTCGCACCTGGTGGTGCTCGGCAATGCCGCGCATAGCCTGCACCCGATCGCCGGGCAGGGTTTCAACCTGTCCCTGCGTGATGCCAACGCCCTGGCCGAAGCCTTGCTGGCCGGGCCGTCAGTGCCGGGTGACCTGGCGACACTGCAACGTTATCGCGAGCGTCAGCGCCTGGACCAGCATCTGACCGTGGGTTTCTCCGACCAGGTCACACGCCTGTTCGGCAGCGGGCAACCGTTGGTGGCGCTGGGGCGCAACATGGGCCTGCTCGGCCTGGACCTGTTACCGCCGGCCAAACGCTGGTTCGCCCGCCAGGCCATGGGCCTGGGCACGCGCTCCGATGCGTAAGTGGCTGATGGAGAACCCGGGCTGCGACAAGGTCCAGATTCATGACGGCTGCGGCACCTTGGTGGCGCGGGTCGACAAAACCCTTTACGTGCGGCGCAAGCCGCCAGCGAGACAGGCTTGACTATGGACATGCACGCAGATGTGCTGATTGTCGGGGCCGGAATGGTCGGAAGCGCCCTGGCGCTGGCGTTGCAGGGCAGTGGCCTGCAGGTGTTGCTGCTTGACGGCAGTCCGTTGAGCGTCAAGCCGTTCGAACCGGCAGCGCCGTTTGAACCGCGGGTGAGTGCGCTGTCCGCCGCCAGCCAGCGCATTCTGGAGCGCCTTGGCGTGTGGGACGGCATCGTCCAGCGCCGCGCCAGCCCGTATGGCGAGATGCACGTGTGGGACGGCAGCGGCACTGGGCAGATCCACTTCTCGGCGGCCAGCGTACATGCCGAAGTGCTGGGGCATATCGTCGAGAACCGCGTGGTCCAGGATGCCTTGCTGGACCGCCTGCATGATTGCGACCTGGGGCTGCTGGCCAATGCGCGCCTGGAGCAGATGCGCCGTTCCGGCGATGACTGGCTGCTGACCCTGGCCGATGGGCGCAAGCTGCGCGCGCCGCTGGTGGTCGCCGCCGACGGCGCCAACTCGGCGGTGCGCCGCCTGACCGGCACGCCCACCCGTGAATGGGATTATCTGCATAACGCCATCGTGACCAGCGTACGCAGCAGCCAGCCGCACCGGCGCACGGCGTGGCAACGCTTCACCGATAACGGCCCGCTGGCGTTTTTGCCGCTGGTGCGCGATGGGCAAGAGGATTGGTGCTCGATTGTGTGGTCGACCACGCCGGCGGAGTCCGAGCGCCTGATGGCCCTGGACGATGAACGCTTTTGTGATGAATTGGAGCGCGCCTTTGAAGGGCGCCTCGGCAACGTGATCAGCGCCGACCCGCGCGTCTGCGTGCCGTTGCGTCAGCGCCACGCCAAACGCTATGTGGCCGAAGGCCTGGCATTGATTGGCGATGCGGCCCACGTTATCCACCCGCTGGCGGGGCAGGGCGTGAACCTGGGGTTTCTCGATGCTGCGGTGCTGGCCGAAGTGCTGCTGGCGGCCAACGAACGTGGCGAGCGTCTGGCGGACGTGAAGGTGCTGAGCCGCTACGAGCGGCGGCGCATGCCGCATAACCTGGCGCTGATGGCGGCAATGGAAGGCTTCGAGCGCTTGTTCCAGGCCGATCAACTGCCGTTGCGCTGGCTGCGCAATACCGGCTTGAAAATCGTCGACCAACTGCCGGAAGCCAAGGCATTGTTTGTACGCCAGGCCTTGGGCTTGACCGGCGACCTCCCGGACCTGGCCAAACCGTAAATTGAAATGCTGCCCCATGTGGGAGGGGCGGTGCGACGATTCGACTTGCCCCCGATGAGGCCGCCAGCCCTCACGCATACCTCCGGCCGTGCAACATCTGGTAACGCCTCCAGCAAGCGGTACCAAATGTGAGTCCTTATCATTTGCGCTCTTTTTGCAAATGAGCGACCGCACCCATGTTGGCACCCAAGCGCCTCCTGACTGCCCTGGCACTCACCCTGATCGGCAGCACCGTCGTGCAGGCCGCCGACGAAGTGGTGGTGTACTCCTCGCGCATCGACGAACTGATCAAGCCGGTGTTCGACGCCTACACCCGCAAGACCGGTGTACAGGTCAAATTCATCACCGATAAAGAAGCGCCGCTGATGCAGCGCATCAAGGCCGAAGGCGAAAACGCCACCGCCGACCTGCTGCTCACTGTCGACGCCGGCAACCTTTGGCAGGCCGAGCAGATGGGCATCCTGCAGCCGTTCACCTCCGAGGTGATCGACAAGAACATTCCGCTGCAATACCGTTCTTCGGCCCACGCCTGGACCGGCTTGAGCCTGCGCGCGCGCACCATCGCCTATTCCACCGACCGGGTAAAACCGGGCGACCTGACCACCTACGAAGCCCTGGCCGACAAGCAGTGGGAAGGCCGGCTGTGCCTGCGCACGGCGAAAAAGGTCTACAACCAGTCACTGACCGCCACGCTGATCGAAACCCATGGCGTGAGCAAGACTGAAGAAATCGTCAAAGGCTGGGTGAATAACCTGTCCACCGACGTATTCTCCGACGATATTGCGGTGCTGGAGGCGATCAATGCCGGGCAATGCGATGTGGGTATCGTCAACACGTACTACTACGGTCGCCTGCACAAGCAGAAGCCGGACCTGGCGGTGAAGCTGTTCTGGCCGAACCAGGGCGACCGTGGCGTGCATGTGAACCTGTCGGGCATCGGCCTGACCAAGCACGCGCCACACCCGGCGGCGGCCAAGGCTTTGGTGGAGTGGATGACCACGCCCGAGGCGCAGCAGATTTTCGCCGATGTGAACCAGGAGTTCCCCGCCAACCCAGCGGTACCGCCGTCGGCAGAAGTGGCGAGCTGGGGCAAATTCGTGGCCGACACCTTGCCGGTGGAAGTGGCGGGCAAGCGCCAGGCCGAGGCTATCCGCTTGATGGATCGCGCCGGCTGGAACTGATTTTGTAAATCGCCGCAGATCAAAATGTGGGAGGGGGCTTGCCCCCGATTGCGGAGTGTCAGTCTAATCATCAGTGGCTGATTCACCGCCATCGGGGGCAAGCCCCCTCCCACACTGTTTTATGTCTGCTTTCAGATACTCAATTCCCAGGGAATTTGCTCTTGGCCCATCCCGCCCAACGCCGCTGGTACCTGCCGGTCTTCAGCGTCGCCGCCCTGGTGCTGCTGCCGCTGAGCGTGCTGTTGCTGTCCTGGCAAAGCGTCGACCACCAGATTTGGTCCCACCTCTGGGACACCCAGATGCCCCGGTTGTTGGGTAACACCCTGACTCTGGTGCTCGGCGTCGGCCTTGGCGTGACGTTGCTGGGCGTAAGCCTGGCCTGGCTGACCAGCCTCTGCGAATTCCCCGGGCGGCGCTGGCTGGATTGGGCACTGATGCTGCCCTTTGCAATTCCGGCCTACGTGTTGGCCTTCGTTTTCGTGGGACTGCTGGATTTTGCGGGCCCCGTGCAAACCTTGCTGCGCGACGTGTTCGGCGCCGGGCTGCGCCTGCCGCGTGTGCGTTCCACCAGCGGCGTGATCATCGTATTGGTGCTGGTGTTCTACCCCTATGTCTACCTGCTGGCGCGCTCCGCATTCCTGGCCCAGGGCAAAGGATTGATGGAAGCGGCGCGGGTGCTCGGCCAGTCGCCTTGGCAAGCGTTCTGGCGCGTGGCGCTGCCCATGGCCCGCCCGGCGATTGGTGCCGGGGTCGCCCTGGCCTTGATGGAAACCCTGGCGGATTTCGGTGCGGTCTCGGTGTTCAATTTCGACACGTTCACCACCGCCATCTATAAAACCTGGTACGGCTTTTTCAGCCTGTCCAGCGCAGCCCAACTGGCCAGCCTGTTGCTGCTGGTGGTGATGCTGGTGCTGTATGGCGAGCGGCGCGCGCGGGGAGCGAGCCGGCCCAGCAACGAGCGCCCGCGAGGCAAGGCGTTGTATCACCTGCGTGGGTTCAAGGCGGCAGCGGCCAGTGGCTGGTGTGGCTTGGTGTTTGCCTGCGCGTTTGTGATCCCGATACTGCAACTGGTGGCCTGGTTCTGGCAACGCGGCCGGTTCGACCTGGATGAGCGCTACACCGGCCTGATCCTGCACACCCTGTACCTGGGCGCGATTGCGGCGCTGATCACCGTCGGCGTGGCGCTGATACTGGCGTTCGCCAACCGCCTTGCGCCGACTCGGGCGATTCGCTCCGGCATCAGCCTGGCCAATGTCGGTTATGCCTTGCCCGGCTCGGTGCTGGCGGTGTCGATCATGCTCGCCTTCAGCTACCTGGACCGCGAACTGGTGGTGCCGCTGTCGGGCTGGCTGGGCGGTGCGGGCAAACCGTTGCTGCTGGGCAGCCTCTCGGCGCTGGTGCTCGCCTATCTGGTGCGGTTCCTGGCGGTGGCCTACGGGCCGCTGGAAAACAGCCTGGCGCGTATCCGTCCGTCGTTGCCCGAGGCCGCCCGAAGCCTGGGCGTGAGCGGGCCACAACTGTTTTGCAAGGTGTATCTGCCGCTGTTGCTGCCCGGCACCCTGAGCGCGGCGCTGCTGGTGTTCGTCGATGTGCTCAAGGAAATGCCCGCCACCTTGCTGATGCGCCCGTTTGGCTGGGACACCCTGGCGGTGCGGATCTTTGAAATGACCAGTGAAGGGGAGTGGGCGCGGGCCTCGCTGCCGGCGCTGACCCTGGTACTGGTTGGGTTGTTGCCGGTCATCGGACTGATCCGACGTTCCGCACGACAAATCGGTTAGGTGCCAGTCCTACAGCTTGCGGCTACAATGCGCGGCATTCGGTGTGCCGCGTCTTTCGAGGCGGGTTGCCACAGGTGTCTGCAGGCCTTGTCACCCAAGGCGCTCGGCACTAACGGCAACTCTGCGCACCTTCGCCAAGCCCGGAAGGAGACACCCATGGGACAGCGTACGCCTCTGTATGACCTGCATCTCGCCCTCGGCGCGAAAATGGTCGATTTTGGCGGTTGGGATATGCCTTTGCATTACGGCTCGCAGGTTGAGGAGCACCATCAGGTGCGGCGCGACTGCGGGGTGTTCGATGTATCTCATATGACCGTGATCGATGTCAGCGGCCTTCAGGCCAAGGAATGGCTCCAGCACTTGCTGGCCAATGACGTCGATCGATTGCACGGCTGCGGCCGCGCGTTGTACAGCGCCATGCTCAACGAGCAGGGCGGGGTAGTGGACGACATGATCGTCTACCGTACCGAAACCGGTTACCGGCTGGTGGTCAACGCCGCCACCCGTGACCAGGACATGGCCTGGATGCAGGCGCAACTGGGCAGCTATCAAGTGCAACTCCGGGAGCGCTCCGAGCTGGCCATGCTCGCCATTCAAGGTCCCCATGCGCGGCACAAGATCGCCGAATTGGTGACCCAGTCCCGTGGCACCCTGATCCATCAGCTCAAGCCGTTCGAAGGCCAGGCCGACGGCGACTGGTTTATTGCCCGCACCGGTTACACCGGCGAAGACGGCCTGGAAATTGTCCTGCCTGCCGACCAGGCGCCGGGTTTTTTCAACGATCTGGTGGGCGCCGGTATTTCCCCCATCGGCCTCGGTGCCCGCGACACCCTGCGCCTGGAAGCCGGCATGAACCTGTATGGCCAGGATATCCACCAGCAGGTATCACCCCTGGCCGCCAACATGGCCTGGAGCATCGCCTGGGAGCCCGCAGGGCGAAATTTCATCGGCCGCGCCGCGCTGGAGGCGGAAAAGGCTGCCGGCGTGCAATTCAAATTAGTGGGACTGGTCTTGGAAGAACGTGGGGTTCTGCGCGCTCACCAGGTGGTTCGTATCGCCAATGTTGGCGAAGGGGAGATCACCAGTGGTAGTTTCTCACCTACGCTGAGCAAATCCATTGCCCTGGCGCGCGTACCGACGGCGACTGCCGACCGGGCCGAAGTGGAAATCCGCGGCAAGTGGTACCCGGTGCGAGTGGTCAAGCCGACCTTTGTACGCCATGGCAAAACCCTGATCTAACTATTTTCCGGCAGGCCTATGGCCGCTGACATTTCTTCTTGAGGACACAGACTATGAGCAATATCCCTGCCGACCTGCGTTTTGCCGAAAGTCACGAGTGGGCCCGCCTGGAAGCCGACGGCAGCGTGACCGTCGGGATCTCCGACCATGCACAGGAAGCCTTGGGTGATGTGGTGTTTGTTGAACTGGCTGAGGTTGGTGCCACTTTTGAAGCGCAAGGCCAGGCGGGTGTGGTTGAGTCGGTGAAGGCTGCTTCGGATATCTACTCGCCAGTTGCTGGCGAGGTGATTGCGGTCAACGAAGAGTTGAGTGGCAGTCCTGAGCTGCTGAACTCTGACCCGTACGACGCCTGGATCTTCAAGCTCAAGCCAAGCAACTCGGCTGACCTGGACAAATTGCTCGACGCCGCTGGCTACAAAGCCACCATCGGCGAGTAAACGCAAGGCCCATGTGGGAGGGGGCTTGCTCCCGATAGCGGTGGTTCAGTCAAAGATGCATTGGCTGACACTCCGTCATCGGGGGCAAGCCCCCTCCCACATTAAGTGATCAGCCTGCTTTCAATACCGCTTTGACCGCCGCCACGGCCCGCTCTACATCCGCCTTCGTCATCGCCGTGAACATCGGCAACGACACGATCAAACGCCCAACACGCTCCGCCACCGGGAACATGCCTTCCTTGAACCCTTGTGCCCGATACAGGCTCAGCAGGTGGATCGGCGGGTAGTGATAACCGATGCCGACGCCGTGGGCCTGCATCCGCTCCATAAAGGTGGCGCGGGCAGGCAAACCGTCCTGACGCTCCGGCAATACCAGTTGGAACAGGTGCCAGTTGCTGTTTTCGAAGTCTGCAGGCGGCAGTTGCGCGCCGTACACTTGTTCAAAATCGCTGCCGAAGCATTCGAAGTAGTGCCGAGCCAGGTTCTGGCGATGGGCGGTGATCTTCTCGATATGCGCAAACTGCCCCAAGCCAATGGCGGCGGCAATGTCGGTCATGTTGAATTTGCCACCCAGCACGTCCACATCCAGGCCATCAAAACCGCTGCGGGTCACGCCTTGCAGGCGGTATTTCTCGGCCAGGCGCGCTTCATCGGCGTTGTTGAGCACCAGGCAGCCGCCTTCGGATGAGGTGATGTTCTTGTTTGCCTGGAAACTGAACGACACAAAGTCGCCGGTAGCGCCGATGCGTTGCCCGTCCCAACTGGAACCCAGGGCCTGGGCGGCGTCCTCGATGATGCGCAGGTTGTACTTGTTGGCCAGCGCATAAAGCATCGGCATGTCCAGGGGCAAGCCGGCCAGATAGACCGGGATGATCGCCTTGGTGCGCGGGGTAATCGCTGCTTCAACCTGGGCTAGGTCGATGTTGCGGGTCACCGGGTCAATATCGGCGAATACCGCAGTGGCGCCTACCTCCAGAATAACGTTGGCCGTGGCAACCCATGAAATCGGTGTGGTAATGACTTCATCCCCAGGCCCGATACCGGCGATACGCAGGGCAATCTCCATGGTGCACGTGCCGGAGTTGAAAGTGCGTACCGGCCGGCCTCCGAAATATTCCGACAGCTGCGCTTCGAACGCCTGCACCTTCGGCCCGCTGGTGATCCAGCCCGAGCGCAGCACATCGCCGACCGCCGAGATGGTGGCTTCATCGATGGTAGGTTTGGAAAACGGCAGGAAGGGCTGTTGGCTCATGACGAAGAGGGCATCCGTTTCAGGTAGGCGATGAGTAATGGACGTGTCAGCCCTGCATGGTTGCACGGCTCGACTGAATATAGCCTGTCGCCCGTGAATGATTCGTCACGCTCCAGGCAAAAAAATGCCGCTTGAAAAAGCGGCATTTTTTAATGTGCAGGTATTACTCGGTTACAGCGTTCTTCGCGAGGATGGCGTTGGCCAGTTCCATATCCGTGGCTTGCAGGCCAGGGTTATCAGCACGGGCCTTCTGCATGGCCGCTTCCAGGTACGGGCCGCGAATGCCGCCGTTGCTGGCGACGAAGCTGCCGGCGTCGTCCTGGGCGGCGACTACCAGCTTGTGGTCCTTGAAGGTCAGGTAGGTCGAGCCGGTGGTGGCGCCCGACGAGATGACATTACGCCAGAAGCTATCGGCCATGGCTGAGCCGACAGGGAGGGAGAGCACAGCGAGGGTTGCGACAGCATATTTAAGACGCATGATGGGTGACTCCGGTGGGTTATCTGTACATTTTGATTGTAGTTAACCTGATCCAGTTCCATCACTGACTAAACAGTTTCAACCTTTAAACCACCCCATCCTGGCCAATCACGCGCACTTGAGCGCCTACGGGCGCATCGACACCGGTGACCATCCATACGCCATCGCCGACTTTAACCTTGCCCCTGCCATCCACGATCGCCTGATGCACCAAGAAGGTGCGTCCGACCAACTCTGAACCGCGCTCATTCAAGCCGGGTTGATCGCTGGCCTTGGCGCCGCTGCGTTGGCGTTTCCACCAGTACACGGCCGTCAATATTGACAACAGGGCGAACAGCAGCAGTTGCCACTCAAGTCCCAGGGGCGGGACGATAAACTTGATCACTCCCACGGCGGCTGCGGCGATACCCATCCACAATAGGTAGCCTCCCGCGCCGAACACCTCGAGAATCAACAACACGGTGCCCAGCGCCAGCCAGTCCCAGAACGAAAGGTGCAGCAGGAATTCCCACATGATGGCGACCTCAGCCTTTCTTGTTGTCGAAAGCCGCTTTGACGATCTCGCCGATACCACCCACGGCACCGATCACCTGGCTGGCTTCCAGCGGCATCAGGATTACCTTGCTGTTGTTGGCCGACGCCAGCTTGCCCAGGGCATCGATGTATTTCTGCGCGACGAAGTAGTTCACCGCCTGCACGTTACCGGATGCAATCGCTTCCGATACCACCTGGGTCGCCCGGGCTTCAGCCTCGGCCTGACGCTCGCGCGCTTCGGACTCAAGGAAGGCGGCCTGGCGGCTACCCTCGGCCTCGAGGATCTGCGCCTGCTTCTTGCCCTCGGCGGTGAGGATCGCCGAGGCTCGCAGGCCTTCGGCTTCGAGGATCTGCGCACGCTTGATCCGCTCGGCTTTCATCTGCCCGGACATGGCCGCCATCAGGTCGGCAGGCGGGCTGATGTCCTTGATTTCGATACGGGTGATTTTGATGCCCCACGGTGCCGTGGCTTCGTCGACGGTGCGCAGCAGTTTTTCATTGATACCGTCGCGCTGGCTCAGCATCGCATCCAGCTCCATGGAGCCAAGCACCGTACGGATATTGGTTTGCAGCAAATTGCGGATGGCATGCTCGAGGTTGTTCACCTCATACGCGGCCTGGGCCGTGTTCACCACCTGGAAGAAGCACACGGCGTCGATCTGTACGGTGGCGTTGTCGGCGGTAATCACTTCCTGGGGGGGAATATCCAGCACGCTTTCCATCACGTTGATCTTGCGGCCGATGCGGTCCATGACCGGGATGATAATGTTGAGGCCAGGCTTGAGGGTGTTGGTATAGCGGCCGAAACGTTCGACTGTCCACTGGTAGCCCTGGGGCACCACTTTGAAACCCATGAACAGGATGGCAATGGCCAACCCCACGAAAAGAAGCAGTACGGTTCCGATCTGCATAACGATTCCCTATCTGATGATGTCAGTGACACGACGTTCGGCCGAGTGTAACGGTCTCGTCACGGATAAGGACGGTTTCAATGCCCAACAAACAAAGGATTTGTTTCTGAATCCCCAGGGGTCACCCTCAGGACTTCCGCCATCGTCGTCAGCCCGGCCTTCACCTTTTGCAGGCCAGCCATGCGCAGGCTGTGCATGCCTTGCCCGAGAGCCGCATGGCGCAAGGCCTGCACGTCCGCGCCGGGGGTAATCAGCGCCTTGAGGGTTTCGTCCACCGTCATGATCTCATAGAGCCCGGCTCTGCCCCGGTAACCACTGTCACGGCATTCAACGCAGCCAGCGGCTTCATAGGCGTCGGCCACGGCGTGTTTGCAATGGGAGCACAGCACACGCACCAAGCGTTGCGCCATGACGCCTATCAGCGTTGCCTTGATCAAATAATGAGCGATCTCCAGTTCCTGCAAGCGGCTGATGGCGCTCGGCGCGTCGTTGGTATGCAGGGTCGACAGCACCAGGTGCCCGGTCAGCGCGGCCTGGATCGCCATTTCGGCGGTTTCCCGGTCGCGAATCTCGCCGATCATGATGATGTCCGGGTCCTGGCGCAGTAACGCGCGGATACCGCTGGCGAAGGTCAGGTCGATGTTGTGCTGCACCTGCATCTGGTTGAACGCCGGTTCGACCATCTCGATGGGGTCCTCCACCGTGCACAGGTTGACCTCCCGGCTCGCCAGTTGCTTGAGGGTGGCGTAAAGCGTGCTGGTCTTGCCCGAGCCGGTCGGGCCGGTGACCAGGATAATGCCGTGGGCCTGTCGGGTCATGGCCTGCCAGCGCTGTTGATCTTCGGCAGACAAGCCCAGCTGGTCGAAATCCTTGAGCAGCACCTGGGGGTCAAAAATGCGCATGACCAGCTTCTCGCCAAAAGCGGTGGGCAAGGTCGAAAGGCGCAGTTCCACTTCAGCCCCCGCCGGGGTTTTCATCTTGATGCGCCCATCCTGGGGTTTGCGCTTCTCTGCCACGTTCATACGGCCAAGGCTTTTCAGGCGGCTGACGACAGCGGTGGTGACCTGTGGCGGAAATTGGTAGACGTCATGCAACAGGCCATCGATGCGAAAGCGCACACGACCCTGTTCGCGGCAGGGCTCGATATGAATATCGCTCGCCCGCTGACCAAAGGCGTACTGCAGCAGCCAGTCGACGATATTGACGATGTGCGCGTCATCGGCGTGCGGCTCCTTATCGCTGGCGCCGAGGTTGAGCAGTTCGGCATTGCCGGGCGCTGCCATTTTTTGATCAGCCCCACTGACCGATTTGGCCAACCGATAGAACTCGTTGATGCAGCGCTGGATCGCCTGGGGATTGGCCACCACGCGCTTGATCGTGCGTTTGAGTACTTGGGAAAGCCCGGCCTCCCAGCCACTGACATGGGGTTGAGCGCTGGCGATCGTGACGCTGCGCGCATCCACGGCGACTGCGAGGATGGCATGACGTTGGGCGAAGGCATGGGACATCAACGGCACCACCGTCGCGACGTCGATCTTCAGCGGGTCGATGCGCAGATAAGGTTGCTCGACCTGCCGGGCCAGCCATTGGGTTAACGTTTCCAGGCACGGCCCTTCTGCGGCGATACGCTCCAGGGGATGCTGGGCGCTGGTGGGCGCGGACAACAACCGTTGCGCCGTCTCTGCCGTGATCAGCTCCTGCTCGAGCAATGCAGGCAGCAACGGATGCAGTTCCAGAGGGCGATCTGGCAGGGCGGTGGACATGAGAGTTTCCTGGTGGGCGTCGGGTGTAATCCCAGGCTAGCCAGCTTCTGAAAACTCTGCGTGTACGTGTATTGCAGGTTTTTACCGAGACGTTGCGGCCACAGCTTGAAGCCGCGCGCAGTCGGCCGGGCGCAGTTCCAGGGAACACACGCTGATCAGGTTTCGAATCTTTTCACCGATCACCTGGGCGCGGTGCCAGCTCAGGCCGCCCATCATGATGTCGATGCGCAGCAGGTCGTCTTCCCTGTTCACGCTCACCTGATTGGGCGTGAGAAATTGCAGCGCGAAGTAATTCAACACCCGACACAGTACGTCCGGCTCCGCCTCCGCGACGATTCGATAATGCGCCTCGCAGTGAAGGCTATCGACGGCCCATGCATCGGCGCGGGTAACAGGGTGAGCGGTTTCGACGGCGTGCATGCTGATTCTCCAAATTCGACTGAAGAAATTTTTACACGCAGCGGCTGAGATTTCTTATCTCAAATCGAACAGATTGGCAGATAATCGAATAAATCAATTCAACGTAATCAACTTATAAGGTATTTCTATGCAAAGCGAACTGGACGCTTATGACCGCCGTATCCTGGCCCTGCTCCAAGAGGACGCTTCGCTCTCCAGCGCACAGATCGCCGAGCAGGTCGGCCTCTCGCAGTCACCATGTTGGCGGCGTATTCAGCGGCTCAAAGAGGATGGCGTGATCCGTGGCCAGGTCACCTTGCTGGACCGCAAAAAAATCGGCCTCAACACGCAGATTTTCGCCGAGGTCAAACTCAACGCCCACGGTCGGTCCAACTTCACCGAGTTTACCGAGGCGATTCGTGGCTTTCCGGAAGTGTTGGAGTGTTATGTGCTGATGGGCGCGGTGGATTTTCTGTTGCGCATTGTTGCGTCTGACATCGAGGCGTACGAGCGGTTTTTCTTCGACAAGTTGTCGATGGTGCCGGGGATTCAGGAGGTTAATTCGATTGTGGCGTTGTCGGAAATAAAATCCACAACCAGCCTGCCAGTATTGCGCTAGCAGGTCCGGCCCTATCGGGAGCAAGCCCCCTCCCACAGTTGACCGAGTTCCTACTTTGGAATGCAGTTATATGTGGGAGGGGCGGTGCGACGATTCGACTTGCCCCCGATGGCGATCTTACAGACGCAGCAAAGTCTTCCAGGCACGATTCTGATAAACCGCAATCGCCTGGTGCATCCGCGCGTCCAGCGACTCATCGGTGATCGGCTGGTTAGCCAGGTGTGCCAGCTTGTTCAGCTCGCCGTACAAACGGTCCAGTTCCGGAATATCCACCACCTGACGTGCATGGTGCAGCCAAGCCTGGATGCGCTCGATACGCGGCAGTTGCTCGGCCAGGTCTTCCGGTTGTTGCTGGTAGCGCGGCAGTTGCAGGGCAACGGCGTCGTCGGCCAGCAGGCGCGGCAGCCAGTTGGTGATTTGCGCAGCGCCCTGGCGGTTGCCGCGCACATTGCGTTCGGCGGTCCAGGTGCGGGCCAGCAGCCAGCGCGAGGTGTTCAGGGAGAACAGGCCCCAGCGTACGTCCTGCAGCTCTTCAACGAACTGCTCCGGCGCGGCTTTGCGGATGTCTTCATCGTCGTCACCGGCCTGGACCAGCGGGCGCCAGTCTTCCAGCAACGCATCCAGGACACTGCGCAATTCGCTGGTGGATTGACGCGGCGCGGCCTGGCCGAGGCTGCCGATCAGCGCGCGCAATTCGCCGAGGGTCTCGACCCAGTCCTGCAGCAAGCGCCAGTGGCCATTGAAGCGATATTGCTCGGCCAGGCGCTGGCTGCTGCCCAGCAAGTGCCACATGATTGCGGCGAAGGCATCGTCCAACGGCATTTCGGCGTGGATCTGCGGTGCCGGCAGGCTCAAGGAATAGCTGCTGGCGTCGTACAGGCGATAGCCACGCTCGGCCTTGCTGATGTCACAAGGCATCAGCGCCAGGGTCGCGGCCAGTTCGGCGGCCAGTTCCAGCAGGGCGGCCGGTTCGCCTTCGCGCAGTTCCAGTTCCAGCTCGCAGATTTCTTCCTTCTGCTTGCCGACCACCACGTGGCCCAGGTCCAGGGCGGCTTCGATCACCACCTTGGCCTTGCCGCGACCCCAGGCGATTTCAGCGCGCTCGCGCACGAAGTCGGTGGTGAAGATCGGCTTGAGGGTCTTTTTGTCCAGCTCGGCCAGTTGCTCGGGCCAGCATTCGCCGTCGAGCTTCTTCACATCGAGCTTGGCTTTGGGCAGGTCCCAGTTGTATTCGTTACGTTCCGACAAGCCGGCGACGCTCTGGCCACGGGTCTTGAGGGTCTGGATGATGTCGTCACCGTCCTTGCGCAAGCGCAGGGCCACCTTGGCCTGGGCCAGGTCGCGCTCGGGGGTGTCGAAGTACTGGTTCATCAACTCACGGCGTTCCCAGCCACTTTTGTTGCGTTTTTTCAGTAGCGGGTGCTCACGCAGCGCGGCGAGTGTTTCGCGGCTGACACGGAGCTTGATTTCGGTTTCTTTCTGCATGGCCGGAAAATCCAGGATCGGGAGCGCAGCCGGGGAAAAGTGTGGCTGCCAAGGTCGTGCAGTGTACAGGACTGAGCCCGGCAACGTGCCGCAACGGTTTATTGTGTCGTGCAGATGGCTCTATAGTGGGGTTCATCCGGGAAGTTGGAGACCGCGTATGCCGTTACCGTCCATGAAAGAGCAGTTCGCCGCGTTGATTGCCGCGCCGTCGGTCAGTTGCACGCAGGCGTCCCTCGACCAGACCAATCGCCCGGTGATCGACCTGCTCGCCACCTGGCTGGGCGACCTGGGCTTCTCCATCGACATCCAGCAGGTCAGCCCTGGCAAGTTCAACCTGTTGGCAAGTTTCGGCAGTGGCCCCGGTGGCCTGGTGCTGGCTGGCCATAGCGACACGGTGCCCTACGACGCGGCACTGTGGGAAACCGACCCGCTCAAGCTGACGGAAGTCGACGGCCGCTGGGTAGGATTGGGCAGTTGCGACATGAAGGGTTTTTTTGCGCTGGCGATTGAAGCGGTGCTGCCGCTGCTGGACCAACCGTTCAAGCAACCGCTGCTGATCCTCGCCACCTGCGATGAAGAAAGCTCCATGTCCGGTGCCCGCGCACTGGCCGAGGCGGGGCGGCCATTGGGCCGGGCGGCGGTGATCGGCGAACCGACCGGCCTCAAGCCGATCCGCCTGCACAAAGGCGTGATGATGGAGCGCATCGACATTCTTGGGCGCAGCGGCCATTCGTCGGACCCAAGCCTTGGCCACAGTGCCCTTGAAGCCATGCACGACGCCATCGGCGAACTGCGCGGCCTGCGCCTTGCCTGGCAGCGCGAATACCGCAACCCGCAGTTCAGCGTGCCGCAGCCGACCCTGAACTTCGGCTGCATCCATGGCGGCGACAACCCCAACCGCATCTGTGGCCAATGCTCCCTGGAGTTCGACCTGCGCCCCCTGCCGGGCATGGACCCTGCGGTGCTGCGCGCCGCCATCCGGCAAAAACTCGAGCCCCTGGCCGAGCGGCATAAGGTCAAGATCGATTACGCGCCGCTGTTCCCGGAAGTACCGCCCTTCGAGCAGCCGGAAGACGCGGAGTTGGTAAGGGTGGCGGAACGTTTGACCGGCCACCGTGCCGAAGCAGTGGCGTTCGGCACCGAAGCGCCTTATCTTCAGCGCCTTGGTTGCGAAACCCTGGTGCTCGGCCCTGGCGATATCGCCTGTGCGCACCAGCCGGGCGAATACCTCGAAATGTCACGCTTGACGCCTACAGTGCGTCTATTGCGGGAACTGATCGAACATTACTGCCTGAAACCTGCATAAATTAACCCCTGCCTGTTCGTACATAGAAAGGAGAGTGAGCGTGTCGCCAAGCCTGTTCCGACGATAACCATCAGCCCGCTGTGCGCTTTCACGATTGATCCTTTTTTGGCTGCTTTTTATTACAGGCCCAGGTGTTATGCCCGACTACGTTAATTGGCTTCGTCACGCTTCGCCCTACATCAATGCCCACCGCGACTGCACCTTTGTGGTCATGCTGCCTGGCGATGGGGTGGAACACCCGAACTTCGGCAATATCGTCCACGACCTGGTGCTGTTGCACAGTCTGGGTGTGCGACTGGTGCTGGTGCACGGCTCGCGTCCGCAAATTGAAGCGCGCCTTGAAGCGCGCGGCCTTACCCCGGCTTATCACGAAGGTTTGCGCATTACCGATGCGGCGACGCTCGAGTGCGTGATCGACGCGGTGGGGCAGTTGCGTATTGCCATCGAAGCGCGCCTGTCCATGGACATGGCGTCATCGCCCATGCAGGGCTCGCGCTTGCGGGTGGCCAGCGGCAACCTGGTGACCGCGCGGCCAATCGGTGTGCTCGAAGGCGTGGACTATCACCACACCGGCGAAGTGCGCCGGGTCGACCGCAAGGGCATCAACCGGTTGCTGGACGAGCGCTCCATCGTATTGCTGTCGCCGTTGGGTTATTCGCCCACCGGTGAGATTTTCAACCTGGCCTGCGAAGACGTTGCCACCCGTGCCGCCATCGACCTGGGCGCCGACAAGTTGCTGCTGTTTGGTGCCGACCTGGGCCTGATCGATGAAAACGGCCGACTGGTGCGCGAGTTGCGTCCGCAGCAAGTGCCGGCGCACCTGCAGCGCCTGGGCAGCAACTATCAGGCAGAGCTGCTCGATGCCGCCGCCGAAGCCTGTCGTGGTGGGGTAGGGCGCAGCCATATTGTCAGCTACGTCGAAGACGGCGCTTTGCTCACCGAACTGTTCACCCGCGACGGCGGCGGTACGCTGGTTGCCCAGGAGCAATTCGAACTGGTGCGCGAAGCGGCGATTGAAGACGTCGGCGGTTTGCTCGACCTGATCAGCCCGCTGGAAGAGCAGGGCATCCTGGTGCGTCGTTCCCGGGAAGTGCTTGAGCGTGAGATCGAGCAGTTCAGCGTGGTCGAGCGTGAAGGCATGATCATTGCCTGCGCGGCGTTGTATCAGATCGCCGATTCGGATGCGGGTGAGTTGGCGTGCCTGGCGGTGAACCCGGAATACCGCCATGGCGCACGCGGCGATGTATTGCTCGAACGCATCGAGACCCGTGCCCGGGCCCAGGGCCTGAAAACCTTGTTTGTACTCACCACCCGCACCGCCCACTGGTTCCGTGAACGCGGCTTTGTACCAAGCAGCGTGGACCGCCTGCCCTCGGCGCGGGCGTCGCTGTACAACTATCAGCGCAACTCGAAAATTTTCGAGAAGCCTTTGTAAACCCAATCCAGCAACACTACCTAACCAAATGTAGGAGGGGGCTTGCCCCCGATAGCAGTGGGTCAGTTAACTGATAAGTCGCTGACAGACCGCAATCGGGAGCAAGCCCCCTCCCACATTTGAGCCCTGCGCCTTCAAAAACTTTGCCAAGGCTTCAGAAGCCTTCATTTGTGCCGATACGATAAAAACGCCGTCGCTAGCCGACAGCCGCATTGACACCAAAAGAAAGTAATCCCGATACAAAAACTGTAACAAATTGACGGGAGGATGTGCCTTTGGCCATGATGGCGTCGCCTTTTTGATCGTGGGTGACGTATGCAGCAGAGCGTCAACACTAAGCGATCTAAAAAAGTGCTGATAAATACCCTTTAGGAATTAGCTTATGGGATGGTCGGTCTAGCCTGACCAGCCCGGTGGGTGAATGCGCTTATTCCTGAATGGTATGAAAAAGAATGAAACAATTCTTTTTGGGTGTATGAAAAACTCATTACCCTGCAGGGACCAAATCAACTGCGGTTAGACGAAGGTAGTAGGCGTGCAAGGTTAGGATTGACTTGGTGGTCACTATCTGGCGCTAATCGCGCATCTGTGGATCGAGGGCGTCAGACCCGAGACCAAAGAAATACAAAAATTAGAAATGAGAGGAGCGGTACATGAAGAAGTCCACCTTGGCTGTGGCTGTAGCGTTGGGCGCCATCGCCCAGCAAGCAGGCGCTGCCGGTTTCATCGAAGACAGCAAGGCCACACTGGGTCTGCGTAACTTCTATATCAACACCGATAACCGCGAAGGCACGGCCAACCCGAGCAAGAACGAAGAATGGGGCCAAGGCTTCGATCTGCGTTTCATCTCCGGTTATACCCAAGGCACCGTTGGCTTCGGTCTTGACGCTATCGGCCTGTTGGGTGTTCGCCTGGATTCCGGCGGCGGTACCAACGGCGCGACTGCCACGTCCTATGGCGGCACCATCTTCCCGAGCAAGTCCAATGGCGAAGCTGTTGATAACTACTCAAGCCTGGGCCTGACTGCCAAAGCCAAGATTTCCCAGACTGAATTGAAGCTGGGTACCTTGCAGCCCAAGCTGCCGGTCATCGTGACCAACGATGGTCGTCTGCTGCCGCAGACTTTCCAGGGTGGCCAGATCACCTCCAGCGACATCAAGGACCTGACCCTGGTCGCCGGCCAGATCGAAAAAGCCAAGGGCCGTAACTCCAGCAACAACGAAAGCCTGTCCATCTCCGGTGCTAACAGCCGTGGCGTGAACTGGCGTTCGAGCAACAAGTTCTACTACGCCGGTGGCGACTACAAGATCACCAAGGATCTGACCGCCCAGTACTACTACGGCAACCTGGAAGATTTCTACAAGCAGCACTTCCTGGGCCTGACCCATAACTGGGCCATCGGTCCGGGCGTGTTGAAGTCTGACCTGCGTTATTTCAACAGCTCCGACGACGGTAACAACGGCAACCAGTCCGCCTACTTTTCTACAGGCAACTATGGTGGCGTCAACTCTGGTCGTGGGAAAGTCGACAACAACCTGTACAGCGGCCTGTTCCTGTATTCGGTTGCCGGTCACACCTTCGGTGGTGGTTACCAGGTCAGCAACGGCAGCAGCGACTTCCCTTGGCTGAACCAGGGTGACGGCTCGTCGGCCTACATCACTACCGACATGCAGATCCAGAAGTTCGCCCGTGCCGGCGAGCGTACCTGGCAAGCTCGCTACTCCTATGACTTCGCCAAGGTTGGCGTACCTGGCCTGACCGCTGGTGTGGTTTACCTCAAAGGCGACCATATCGACACCGTTGCCAGCAACCGTGCCGAGTTCACCGGCCAGTCCGAGTGGGAACGTGACATCACTGTTGCCTACGTCGTACCGGAAGGTCCGCTGAAAAACGTCGGCGTGGCGTGGAAAAACGCTATGTGGCGCAGCGATATCGCCAACGCGCGTAACCAGGACGAAAACCGCTTGATCGTCAGCTACTCGATCCCGCTGTTGTAAGACTGTAAAGCCTTGCCCGGCGCAATGCCGGGCAAGGTGTGTTGCTTTCAAGTCGGGCTCAACCCCCGCAAGCCCTTCCTGAAATCCCTCTTGGTACAGCGTCTCAAGGCCTTCTCGAACCTTGAAAACGATGTTGATCCTCGTCCGCTCCGAAGTCCAATGAACAGATTTTTATATTCCTTTATCGTCTAGATAAATCGATATTTATTCTTTTTAAAATCTTCCCAAACCCTGCACAGTGAGCTCCATAAGCACTCATCAGGAGCCCCACCATGAGCCTAAGACTGGGCGACATCGCCCCCGACTTCGAACAGGATTCCAGCGCCGGCAAGATTCGTTTCCACGAATGGCTGGGTGATAGCTGGGGTGTGCTGTTCTCCCACCCGGCGGACTTTACTCCGGTGTGCACCACCGAACTGGGCTTCACCGCCAAACTCAAGGATGAGTTCGCCCAGCGAGGCGTCAAGGCCATTGCCTTGTCGGTTGACCCGGTGGACTCGCACCACAAATGGATCGAAGACATCAACGAAACCCAGAACACCGTCGTCAATTTCCCGATCCTGGCCGATGCCGACCGCAAAGTCTCGGACCTCTACGACCTGATCCATCCCAACGCCAGTGACACCCTCACCGTGCGCTCCCTGTTCGTGATCGACCCGAACAAGAAAATCCGCCTGACCATTACCTACCCGGCCAGCACCGGTCGTAACTTCCACGAAATCCTGCGGGTGATCGACTCGCTGCAGCTGACCGACAACCATAAGGTCGCCACCCCGGCCAACTGGCAGGACGGTGATGAGGTGGTGATCGTGCCGTCGCTCAAGGACGAGGAAGAGATCAAAAAACGCTTTCCCAAGGGCTACCGTGCAGTGAAGCCATACCTGCGCCTGACGCCACAACCCAATCGTTAACACAGGACCCATGTGGGAGGGGGCTTGCCCCCGATAGCGGTGGATCAGGTAAAAATTTGGTAACTGACACACCGTAATCGGGGGCAAGCCCCCTCCCACATGTTGAGCACATTTCAAGCACACAAGCAGGGGTTTTTCAGGCCGTTTCGACGGCCTTTTTTTTCGCCTGGCGATCTGTTTATCTCATATGTTTTTATGGAATAAACAAATGAATAAATAAGATTTAAAGATATATAAATCTACTGCTAAGGTCTGTCCCATCTTGGCGCCATCGCCACACAGCGAACCGCCGACACTTGCTCAAGGAATACTTGCATGCTGGTCGTAACACTTGGAGGCAGTCCCAGTCAGCGTTCCCGCTCCGGGGTCTTACTGGAGAAAACCCGTCAATGGCTGCAGGACCAGGGCGTGGAAGTGGTGAGTTACCAGATCCGCGACTTTCCGGCCGAAGACCTGCTGCACGCACGGTTCGACAGCCCCAAGGTCATCGACCTGTTGCAGCAAGTGGCGAATGCCGATGGTTTGGTGATCGCCACGCCGGTGTACAAGGCCTCGTTCTCCGGTGCCTTGAAGACCGTACTCGACCTGCTGCCTGAGCGCGCCCTGGCCCACAAGGTGGTCTTGCCAATGGCCACCGGTGGCAGCATCGCGCACATGCTGGCGGTGGATTACGCCCTTAAACCCGTGTTGTCGGCGCTCAAAGCGCAGGAATTGCTGCATGGGATCTTTGCCGAAGACAGCCAGATCGCCTACGGCGAAGGCAGTGCCCAGGCGCAATTGGTGCCCGTGCTCGAGCAGCGCTTGCACGAAGCCCTGGAGCAGTTCTACAGCGCCATGGCCCGCCGCCCGAAACCGTTGGACCCGCATGTACTGAATGAACGCTTGTTGAGTGCTCGCTGGAGCATTTAAGCCTTACCCGACATCTGGAAACACTCACCTTACTCAGCCGCCAACGGCCAAGCAGGTGCCACCAATACCCTAATCGCCTATTTGGAGAGCGCCATGCGCACTGTCATTTTGCGTCGCGGTCTGGTCGCACTGTTTGCTGCGGCTGTGTCCTTCGGCGCCATCGTTCAAGCCCACGCCGCAGAAACTCTGCGCATCGGTTACCAGAAATACGGCACGCTGGTGCTGCTCAAGGCCAAGGGCACCCTGGAAAAACGCCTGGCTGCCCAGGGCGTGCAGGTGCAATGGACCGAATTCCCCGGTGGCCCGCAATTACTCGAGGGCCTGAACGTCGGCTCCATCGACTTTGGCGTCACCGGCGAAACCCCACCCGTGTTCGCCCAGGCCGCCGGTGCGGATCTGCTTTACGTGGCCTACGAGCCGCCCGCGCCGACCAGTGAAGCAATCCTGGTGCCCAAGGATTCGACGATCAAAACGGTGGCCGAGCTCAAGGGCAAGAAGATCGTGCTGAACAAAGGCTCCAACGTGCACTACCTGCTGGTTCGTGCGCTGGAAGACGCCGGCCTTGCCTACACCGACGTGAAAACCGTGTTCCTGCCGCCCGCCGATGCCCGCGCCGCCTTCGAACGCGGCAGTGTAGACGCCTGGGTAATCTGGGACCCGTACCAGGCCGCCGCCGAGAAGCAACTGCAAGCGCGCACCCTGCGCGACGGCACCGGCATTGCTGACAACCACCAGTTTTACCTGGCGACCAAGCCCTACGCCGAACAGCACCCTGAAGTGATCAAGGCGCTGGTGGAAGAAGTGCGCGCCGTGGGCGAATGGTCCAAGGCCAACCCGCAGGAAGTGACGGACCAGGTCGCGCCGCTGCTCGGCCTGCCCGCTGATATCACCCTGACCTCGGTGAAGCGCCAGGGTTACGGGGCACTGTTCCTGACGCCCGAAGTGGTCGCGGCGCAGCAGAAAATCGCCGACAGCTTCTACCAGCTCAAATTGATTCCCAAGCCCTTGAGCATCAAGGACGTGATCTGGACCCCACCCGCCTCGGTTGCCAAAGCGCCGTAATCCGACTTCTTCAGGAGACAACTCCATGAGCCTCAATATTTTCTGGTTCCTGCCTACCCACGGCGACGGTCATTACCTTGGCACCGCCGAAGGTGCTCGCGCCGTCGATCACGGTTATTTGCAACAAGTGGCCCAGGCCGCTGACCGCCTGGGCTTCGGTGGGGTGTTGATCCCCACCGGGCGCTCTTGCGAAGACTCGTGGCTGGTGGCCGCCTCGCTGATTCCGGTGACCCAGCGTTTGAAATTTCTGGTTGCGCTGCGCCCCGGGATCATTTCCCCGACCGTGGCCGCGCGCCAGGCGGCGACCCTGGACCGCCTGTCCGGTGGCCGTGCGCTGTTCAACCTGGTGACCGGTGGTGACCCGGAAGAACTGGCCGGCGACGGCTTGTTCCTCAGTCACGAAGAGCGCTACCAGGCGTCGGTGGAATTCACGCGCATCTGGCGTCGCGTGCTGGAAGGCGAGACCGTTGATTACGACGGCGAGCACATCAGCGTCAAAGGCGCCAAGTTGCTCTACCCGCCAATCCAGCAGCCGCGCCCGCCGCTGTATTTCGGCGGTTCGTCCGAAGCGGCCCAGGACCTGGCAGCCGAACAGGTGGAAATGGTGCTGACCTGGGGCGAACCCCCGGCAGCGGTGGCGGAAAAAATCGAACAAGTACGGGCCAAGGCCGCCAAGCTTGGGCGCACTCTGCGCTTCGGCATTCGCTTGCATGTGATCGTGCGTGAAACCAACGAGGAGGCCTGGAAAGCCGCCGATAAACTGATCTCCCATTTGGACGACGAAACCATCGCCCGCGCCCAAGCGTCCCTGGCGCGCTTCGATTCGGTGGGCCAGCAGCGCATGGCGGCCTTGCATGGCGGCAGTCGCGACAACCTGGAAGTCAGCCCCAACCTGTGGGCCGGGGTCGGCCTGGTGCGCGGCGGCGCGGGCACTGCGCTGGTGGGCGATGGCCCAACGGTTGCGGCACGGGTCAAGGAATACGCAGACCTGGGCATCGACACCTTTATCTTCTCCGGTTATCCCCACCTGGAAGAGTCGTATCGGGTCGCAGAACTGCTGTTCCCGCACCTGGATATCGAACGTCCCGAACTGCCGAAAAGTGCCGGCTACGTCAGCCCGTTCGGCGAGATGGTGGCCAACGACATCCTTCCCAAAGCTGCGTCGCAGAGCTGAGGGGGCGCTATGAACCTGGAAAAATTCAGCCATCGCGTAGCGCCCTGGGTGCTGCCGATTCTATTGCTGGCGGTGTGGCAGTTGTCGGTGACGGCAGGTTGGTTGTCGACGCGCATTCTGCCGGCGCCCAGTGCGGTCATCGAGGCTGGCATCAACCTGGTCCGCAGCGGCGAAATCTGGACGCACCTGGCGATCAGCGGCTGGCGCGCGGGCCTGGGCTTTGTGATCGGTGGCAGCATCGGTTTGGCCCTGGGCTTTATCACCGGCCTGTCGAAGTGGGGCGAGCGTCTGCTGGACAGCTCGGTGCAGATGATCCGCAACGTGCCACACCTGGCGCTGATTCCCTTGGTGATCCTGTGGTTCGGGATTGACGAGACTGCGAAGATTTTCCTGGTGGCCCTGGGCACGTTGTTCCCGATCTACCTGAACACTTACCACGGCATCCGCAACGTCGACCCGGCGCTGGTGGAAATGTCGCGCAGCTACGGCTTGTCCGGCTTCAGCCTGTTCTGGCAAGTGATTCTGCCGGGCGCGTTGCCGTCGATCCTGGTGGGCGTGCGCTTTGCCCTGGGCTTTATGTGGTTGACGCTGATCGTGGCGGAAACCATCTCGGCCAGTTCCGGCATCGGTTACCTGGCGATGAACGCCCGCGAGTTCCTGCAGACCGACGTGGTGGTGCTGGCCATCGTCATGTACGCGATCCTCGGCAAGCTGGCCGACCTGGCGGCGCGAGGCCTGGAACGGGTGTGGCTGCGCTGGCACCCGGCGTATCAAGTGAATAAGGGAGGTGCGGCATGACGGCTCAACAACCCCCGCGCCTGCTCAAAGGCATCCCCCTGGCGGTGCGCAAATTGCGCAAATCCTTTGGCGCGCGTGAAGTGCTCAAGGACATCGACCTGCATATCCCAGCCGGCCAATTCGTGGCGGTGGTCGGCCGCAGCGGCTGTGGCAAAAGTACCTTGCTGCGTCTGCTGGCGGGGCTGGACAAAGCCAGTGGCGGCGAGCTGCTGGCGGGTTCTGCGCCGCTGCATGAGGCAATCGAAGACACGCGGCTGATGTTCCAGGAAGCGCGCTTGCTGCCGTGGAAAAAGATCATCGACAACGTCGGCCTGGGCCTTACGGGCAACTGGCGTCCCAAGGCGTTGCAAGCGCTGGAGGCGGTAGGCCTGGCCGAGCGCGCCGAGGAGTGGCCGGCGGCCTTGTCTGGTGGCCAGAAGCAGCGCGTCGCGTTGGCGCGGGCCCTGATTCACCAGCCGCGCCTGTTGCTGCTTGACGAACCGCTGGGCGCGCTGGATGCCCTGACACGTATCGAGATGCAGCAACTGATCGAAAACCTGTGGCAGAAACATGGCTTTACCGTGCTGCTGGTCACCCATGACGTCAGTGAAGCCGTGGCGATTGCCGACCGGGTCATCCTGATCGAAGACGGCGAAATCGGCCTGGACCTGATGGTGGACCTGCCCCGTCCCCGCGCCCGTGGCTCACATCGCCTGGCTGCGCTGGAAGCCGAAGTGCTCAACCGCGTGCTGTCGCTGCCCGGCTCACCGCCGGAACCCGAACCTGTTTCACCGCTGCCGACGCAATTGCGTTGGGCGCAATAAAGCAGCGGCAAGCTTTTAGCTTCAAGCTGCAAGAAGGAGCCCGGTGCTTTTACTTGCAGCTTGTAGCTCGCGACTTGCAGCTAATTTCCACTCGAGGAGAAATCGTATGACTATCAAAGCCATCAACGTGCGTAACCAGTTCAAAGGCACCATCAAGGAAATCGTGGTGGGCGACGTGTTGTCGGAAATCGATGTGCAGACGGCGTCTGGCATCGTCACCTCGGTGATCACCACTCGCTCGGTCAAGGAGTTGGAGTTGGTGATTGGCAGTGAAGTGATTGCCTTTGTTAAGTCGACTGAGGTGTCGATTGCCAAACTGTAATTGCTTGATCGTTCCCACGCTCTGCGTGGGAATCCCGCCTGGGACGCTCCGCGTCCCGCTGCATAAAAGTGACGCGGAGCGTCACGGGATGCATTCCCACGCAGAGCGTGGGAACGATCATTAGAAGACTCACCGCTTGGGCAAATACACCGGCAAATAAAGCCCCACATACGCATCAAACACCCGCATCCCTTCCTCCGCCATGCGCGGCGTGATCTGCCCATGCTGGTGCACCGAACGCGCATACACGCGGTCACTGAGCTCCAATGCCAGGGCAAACACATCCACATCGCTGGGTAGTGTCGGCACGTCGAAGTGGCGATTAAACACGTCGAGCATCAGATCGCCCAATTCCAGGTCATGCTGACGATCCGCCTGGGTGACTTCGGTCAAGCCATGCTGGGCCAGGATCAACTGGCGGGCTGCGGCATCATTGCTGTAGACGGTGAGCATGCGCTGCTCGACGATGCAGGACAGGTCGCGCCAGGTCGTGAGCGAGTCATGTTCGATGGGCGCCTGGATGGCCGCGCGGAAGGCTGCGTGCACATCCGCCGTCAATGCCTCCAGTAACGCCGGCACGCTGGCGAAAAAGTGGTACACCGACGAGGGCGGGATTTGCGCCCGTTCGGCCACGCTGTAGATCGACAGGCCGGCCACGCCTTCGGCCGCCAGCAAGGCGCGGGCGGCGTCCAGGATCGCGTCGATCCGGGCCTGGCTGCGGGCGCGGGGTTTGCGAGGGGCGGCGGGGCGGGGGGCATGGAAGTCTCCTACAGGGCAGCGGGCATTGTATGAGCAGGAAGGTGTGTTGTCTGCCAGAGCGCCATCGGGGTGTAGAACCGTAGACATCGTTTACATCTGAAACCGGGGACATCGTTTACACATTTGAGGCTTGGACGCGGGTCATACCTCGCCCAAGCCTTCCCAGGGGATAATCACACAAGTACAAATCCCAAACATCATCCTCAGCCTCTTTAAGCCCTATCTGCTCCCCTGACAGCGCCTCGCTGATAAATACCAACTTGCCGTTCCACTTGATCGACCCGTCCTGTCTGACGCTTCGAACCTTCATTTCGGACGGATACTCCACATCCGGCAAGCATCCTGGGTAAATCCGGGTAGACGGCACATACACGTCCCCTGGACGCTTCATACTGAGCGCTTCATGAGGGCGCACGTAATTGAACTCATGCCTGAAGTGCTCTAGCAAAAGCTGCTGCTCGATTAGGTTTTCTCCTAAGGGCAGCTCCAGTTTCAAGCTACGGTGCATCCGCTCATGGCGACCATTTTGGGCCGGTCTTCCTGGCATGGTGCGCTCCGGATAGATGCCCAGACGTATCCACCAAACTGCCAGCGTGGATATTCTTGCCAGGCCAGGAGAGGCAAACGGAACACCGTTGTCCGACCGAATAACTTCGGGCATGCCGTACTCCTGAAACAGTCTCTCAAAGGCTTGTTCAACAGGTTCAGTCTTGATCTTTGAATGAGCCCTGCACGCCAAAATCATCCGGGAAGCGTGGTCTGTGATGGTCAAAGGGAAGCACATCTGCGCGTTATGCATTTTGAATTGCCCTTTGTAGTCGGCGCACCACGTCTGGTTAGGTTCGTTGGCCTCGCGCATTACTACAGGGGAAGTACCGTGTCTGCGCTTGAAGCGCCGCTTTTGGACGAGCCCAAGTCGATCAAGCCATTGGCCTGCTGTACTTGGGGAAGGCCAGGCGATGGAGGGATCTTCAAGTCGCAATAGCTCGAGAAGCTTCTTCGGACCCCATTTATCGTGCGCCTCCTTCATCGCCACCACACGGGCCAGGATTTCATCGTCGGTTTTATTGGGGCTGTTGTGAGGGCGTCGGGACAGTTCGGCTAACGACTTTAAATCGCCATTGTGCCGGCCGATCCATTTGTCGACGGTAGGCCGACTTACGTTAAAGCGGCGCGCCAGCTGGCTTTTGGTGTAATTACCAGAAAGCCAGTCAGCGACCAGTCTGATTCGTTGATTCATCGGAGACTCTTGGTTCCAGGGCATGATCAGTTACCTCCTGATCATGCGTATTAACCTGTAAACCATGTCCCCGGTTAGAAATGTAAACGATGTCCCCGGTTTGTACCGGGGCAAGCCCCCTCCCACACTTGACCGAGTTCCAACTTTGGAATGCAGTCAAATGTGGGAGGGGGCTTGCTCCCGATGCTGCCAACGCGGTCCCTCAGAAGAAACCCATAAAAAACGCCGCAGGCCATAAGCTCTGCGGCGCTCTTTTTCTGCAGCCGCTGTTTAAACGGTATGCAGATACCAGTTGTACTCAAGGTCGGAGATGGAGTGTTCGAACTCTTCCAGCTCACTTTCCTTACAGGCGACAAAGATATCGATGTATTTAGGATCGATGTACTTGGCCATCACCTCGCTGTCATCCAACTCGCGCAGGGCATCGCGCAGGTTGTTCGGCAGGCTTTGTTCGTTCTGCTCGTAGCTGTTGCCTTCCACGGGAGCGCCCGGTTCGATCTTGTTGGTCAGACCGTGGTGCACGCCCGCCAGGACCGAAGCCATCAGCAGGTAAGGGTTGGCGTCGGCGCCCGCCACGCGGTGTTCGATACGCACGGAGTCGGCAGTGCCGGTCGGTACGCGAATCGCCACGGTGCGGTTGTCCAGGCCCCAGCACGGCGAGTTCGGCACGTAGAACTGTGCGCCGAAACGACGGTAGGAGTTGACGTTGGGGCACAGGAACGCCATTTGGGCGGGCAGGGTCTCGAGCACACCGCCGATCGCGTGACGCAATGCGGCGTTCTGCTCGGGATCCTCGCTGGCAAAGATGTTCTTGCCGTCCTTGTCCAGAATGGAGATGTGTACGTGCAAACCGTTGCCTGCCTGGCCTGGGTAAGGCTTGGCCATGAAGGTGGTGTCCATCTCATGGTCGTAAGCGATGTTCTTGATCAGGCGCTTGAGCAGTACCGCGTAGTCGCATGCCTTGATCGGGTCGGCGACGTGGTGCAGGTTCACTTCGAACTGCGCCGGGGCACTTTCCTTGACGATGGCGTCGGCCGGGATGCCTTGCTCTTTGGCACCTTCCAGAATGTCCTGGAGGCAGTCGACGTATTCGTCGAGGTCGTCGATCAGGTAGACCTGTGTCGAGTGCGGGCGTTTGCCGGAAATCGGCGAGCGAGGCGGTTGTGGCCGGCCGTTCACGTTCTCCTGGTCGATCAGGTAGAACTCAAGCTCGAAGGCGGCGCAGATGGTCAGGCCCATGTCGTCGAACTTGCTCACGACTTGGCGCAGCACTTCGCGCGGATCGGCGAAGAAGGGTTCGCCTTCCAGTTCGTGCATGGTCATCAGCAGTTGCGCGGTGGGGCGCTTTTGCCAGGGCTCATTGCACAGGGTGTCGGGGATTGGATAACAGATTCGGTCAGCATCACCGATGTCCAGGCCCAGGCCGGTGCTTTCCACCGTAGAGCCGTTGATATCCAGGGCAAATAAAGAGGCAGGCAGGTTAATGCCCTTCTCGTAAACCTTGTGGAGGCTGGTGCGTTCGATGCGCTTACCGCGCACCACACCATTCATATCCGCAATTAGAAGGTCTACGTACAGAACCTCAGGATGATCCTTAAGGAACGCGTTCGCTTCGTTAAGCTGAACGGCACGCGGGGGTACCGACATGATGCAACACCTTTGTTGTTAAAAATATCAATCATTGATCTTTTCTGGTTTCAGTCAACCCGAACGGCATGCCGAAGTCAAGCGAGGCCTTTTTTGCCCTGAAAAAGCGCCAGGGCGCCTTTTTTGGGGCTTTTTGGGGCGTTTTTTTGGGTTTGAGGGACTTGGGACCTGCAGGCTTGAGCGGGCCGTGTTGTATTTTTTACGGGGGTGTTGTGTAAAAAAATGAACAAGGCTAAGCTCGATTCAAACCCATAACAGCAATAATACCGGGGTGCTTCATGTCTCGCCTGCCGCCAACTGGCGTCTTGGCCTGCTTCAGCCAGGCTGTGTGTTCCGTTTATTCCTGCAGCGTGTATCCCTGCGCACCGGCCAATATTCTTGACGCTTGGGCCGACCCTCTCTTTTTCCCTTCGTTTGTCTCAACGGTGCCGCCCGGCAGCGCCAATGCAGAGTGCTGCTCATGATTCTGCACAAGTTTGGCGTGAGGAATGCAACGCTGCAGCAAATGGCAGGTAAGCTCCTACCCTGAGTGAACAAAACGACGCGGATGCTGCGTCAACCAACGCCTGGCCTTTTAATGGATGCCAGGAAACCCAGCCCAGAGGCATTTATGAGTAACAACCTCGACCAGCTCACCGATTGGTTGAAAGACCACAAGATCACAGAAGTCGAATGCATGATTGGCGACCTCACCGGCATCACCCGGGGCAAGATCTCGCCGACCAACAAGTTCATCGCCGAAAAAGGCATGCGCCTGCCCGAGAGCGTTCTGCTGCAGACCGTGACCGGCGACTATGTCGAAGACGACATCTATTACGAATTGCTCGACCCGGCCGACATCGACATGATCTGCCGCCCCGACCAGAACGCGGTGTTCCTGGTGCCGTGGGCCATCGAGCCGACCGCCCAGGTGATCCACGACACCTACGACAAGCAAGGCAACCCGATCGAGCTGTCGCCGCGCAACGTGCTCAAGAAGGTCCTCAAGCTCTACGCCGACCGCGGCTGGCAGCCCATCGTGGCGCCGGAGATGGAGTTCTACCTGACCAAGCGCTGCGAAGACCCGGACTTCCCGCTGCAACCGCCCATTGGCCGCTCCGGTCGCCCGGAGACGGGCCGCCAGTCCTTCTCTATAGAAGCCGCCAACGAATTCGACCCACTGTTCGAAGACGTCTACGACTGGTGCGAGCTGCAGGAACTGGACCTCGACACGCTGATCCACGAAGACGGCACCGCGCAGATGGAAATCAACTTCCGCCACGGCGATGCGCTGTCCCTGGCCGACCAGATCCTGGTGTTCAAGCGCACCATGCGTGAAGCGGCGCTCAAGCACAACGTGGCCGCCACCTTCATGGCCAAGCCGATGACCGGCGAGCCCGGCAGCGCGATGCACCTGCACCAGAGCATTATCGAGATCGCCACCGGCAAGAACGTCTTCTCCAATGAAGACGGGACCATGAGCCAACTGTTCCTCAATCACATCGGCGGCCTGCAGAAATTCATCCCCGAATTGCTGCCTTTATTCGCCCCCAACGTGAACTCGTTCCGCCGCTTCCTGCCCGACACCTCGGCGCCGGTGAACGTGGAGTGGGGCGAAGAAAACCGCACCGTGGGCCTGCGCGTACCGGATGCCGGCCCGCAGAACCGCCGCGTGGAAAACCGCTTGCCGGGCGCCGATGCCAACCCGTACCTGGCGATTGCCGCCAGCTTGCTGTGTGGCTACATCGGCATGGTCGAAGGCCATAACCCGAGCGCACCCGTGGTGGGGCGTGGCTACGAGCGACGCAACCTGCGCCTGCCGTTGACCATCGAAGACGCGCTGGAACGCATGGAAAACAGCAAGACCATCGAGAAATACCTGGGTCAGAAGTTCATCACCGGCTACGTCGCGGTCAAGCGGGCCGAGCATGAAAACTTCAAGCGCGTGATCAGTTCGTGGGAGCGGGAATTCCTGCTCTTTGCCGTCTGATGCGCCGGGCGCGCTGCTGGAACAGCGCGCCCTCACCTGAAATGTCTAGGAGATCGGTATGTCCAGCAACAACCCGCAAACCCGTGAATGGCAAGCCTTGAGCAATGATCACCACCTGGCGCCGTTCAGCGACTTCAAGCAATTGAAAGAGAAAGGCCCAAGGATCATCACCAAAGCCCACGGCGTTTACCTGTGGGACAGCGAAGGCAACAAGATCCTCGACGGCATGGCCGGCCTGTGGTGCGTGGCGATCGGCTACGGTCGCGATGAACTGGCTGACGCCGCCGCCAAGCAGATGAAAGAACTGCCGTACTACAACCTGTTCTTCCAGACCGCTCACCCGCCGGTACTCGAGCTGGCCAAAGTCATTTCCGAAGTCGCACCCGAGGGCATGAACCACGTGTTCTTCACTGGTTCCGGCTCCGAAGGCAACGACACCATGTTGCGCATGGTCCGCCACTACTGGGCGATCAAAGGCCAGCCCAACAAGAAAACCATCATCAGCCGCAAGAATGGCTACCACGGCTCCACGGTGGCCGGCGCCAGCCTGGGCGGCATGACCTACATGCATGAACAGGGCGACTTGCCGATCCCGGGCATCACCCACATCGCCCAACCGTACTGGTTTGGCGAAGGCGGCGACATGAGCCCTGACGAATTCGGGGTCTGGGCCGCCAACCAGTTGGAAGAGAAGATCCTGGAGCTGGGCGTGGACACGGTCGGTGCGTTTATTGCCGAGCCGATCCAGGGCGCCGGTGGCGTGATCGTGCCGCCCGACAGCTACTGGCCGCGCATCAAGGAAATCCTCGCCAAGTACGACATCCTGTTTGTCGCCGACGAAGTGATCTGCGGTTTCGGCCGTACCGGCGAGTGGTTCGGCAGCGATTTCTACGACCTCAAGCCCCACATGATGACCATCGCCAAAGGCCTGACCTCGGGCTACGTGCCCATGGGCGGCCTGATCGTGCACGACGATGTGGTGGCCGTGCTCAACGAAGGCGGCGATTTCAACCACGGTTTCACCTACTCCGGGCACCCGGTGGCGGCGGCGGTGGCCCTGGAAAACATCCGCATCCTGCGCGATGAAAAAATCGTTAACCGTGTACACGACGAAACGGCACCGTATTTGCAGAAACGTCTGAGGGAGCTGGCGGACCATCCACTGGTGGGTGAAGTGCGCGGCGTGGGCATGCTCGGAGCGATCGAGCTGGTGCAGGACAAGGCCACGCGCAAGCGTTACGAAGGGAAGGGCGCGGGCATGATCTGCCGCACGTTCTGCTTCGAAAATGGCCTGATCATGCGCGCCGTGGGCGACACCATGATCATTTCGCCGCCGCTGGTGATCAGCCAGGCCGAAATCGACGAACTGGTGACCAAGGCCCGCCAGTGCCTGGACCTGACTTTGGCGGCATTGCAGGGCTAAGTGCTAGGCTCAGTGCGCAGCGGCTTTCGGGTGCTGCGACTGTGTAGATAAATGTGGGGGCCTGTTGAAAGCGGGCCCCCGAACTTGCCAGACTGTCGTCCTGTTTTGTTGCCCTTTGGCTGGGCCCGAAACACCTACAACTTGCGGCCCCAAAAAGAAAAATCGGAGCATCACCCAATGAAGGCATTAGGTTTGAAGAACGCTGGCAAGACCCTCCTCGCCTTGTCCCTGATGGGCGCAATGGCGAGCGCGGCCCAGGCGGACAATAAAGTGCTGCACGTCTACAACTGGTCCGACTACATTGCACCGGACACCGTCGCCAACTTTGAAAAAGAGTCGGGCATCAAGGTGGTGTACGACGTGTTCGACAGCAACGAGACCCTGGAAGCCAAGTTGCTGGCAGGCAAGTCCGGCTACGATATCGTCGTACCCTCGAACAACTTCCTCGCCAAGCAGATCAAGGCCGGTGTCTACCAGGAGCTGGACACGTCCAAGTTGCCCAACTACAGCAACCTGAACAAATCCCTGCTTAAAGCCGTGTCGGTCAGCGACCCGGACAACAAGCACGCCTTCCCGTACATGTGGGGCTCAATTGGTATCGGCTACAACCCGGAGAAGGTCAAGGCCGCGCTGGGCGTGGACAAGATCGAGTCGTGGGACGTGCTGATGAAGCCGGAAAACATCGCCAAGCTGAAAAGCTGCGGCGTGAGCTTCCTCGACTCGCCGACCGAAATGCTGCCGATCGCGCTGCATTACCTGGGCCTGCCGACCGACACCCAGAAGAAGGCCGACCTCAAGCAAGCCGAAGACCTGTTCCTGAAAATCCGCCCGTCGATTGGCTACTTCCACTCGTCCAAGTACATCTCGGACCTGGCCAACGGCAACATCTGCGTCGCCGTGGGTTACTCGGGTGACATCCAGCAGGCCAAGTCCCGTGCGGCTGAAGCTGGTGGCAAAGTCAAAGTGGCCTACGACATTCCGAAAGAAGGCGCCGGCAGCTTCTTCGACATGGTCGCCATCCCGAAAGATGCTGAAAACGTCGACGCCGCCTATGCATTCATGAACTACCTGCTCAAGCCGGAAGTCATGGCGTCGATCACCAACAGCGTGCGCTTCCCGAACGGCAACGAGAAGGCCACCGCGCTGGTCGACAAAGACATCACCAGCGACCCGGGCATCTACCCGTCGGCAGAAGTGCAGGCCAAGCTCTACGCGATTGCGGACCTGCCGGCTGCGACCCAGCGTGAAATGACGCGCAGCTGGACCAAGATCAAATCCGGTAAATAAGCCTCAAAACCTGTGGGAGGGGGCTTGCCCCCGATGGCGTTGTATCAGAAACACCTGTGCAAGCTGACACACCGCCATCGGGGGCAAGCCCCCTCCCACAAATTAGATCAAAGAAAGTTTTGCCGGATCGGTTTATCGAGGGTAAGTTGCGCGCCGGTTTTGTTGCCGGGCAACAACTCTAGGGCCAACTATTTAAGAGGACCTCCACTTGCCAATTTCTTTATTTCGCAAAGCCTTGCTGGTGGGTGCAGGTATCACGCTGGCTGTCAGCGTGCAGGCCGCACCGACCGTGCATGTTTATAACTGGTCGGACTACATCGGCCCCGACACATTGGCCAACTTCGAAAAGGCCACCGGCATCAAGCCCGTCTATGACGTGTTCGATTCCAACGAAACCCTGGAAGGCAAGCTGCTCGCCGGGCGTACCGGTTACGACGTGGTGGTGCCGTCCAACCACTTCCTGGGCAAGCAGATCAAGGCCGGGGCGTTCCAGAAGCTGGATAAGTCCCTGCTGACCAATTACGCCAACCTTGACCCGGCATTGCTCAAGCGTCTTGAGAAAAATGATCCGGGCAATGGCTACGCCGTGCCGTACCTGTGGGGCACCAACGGCATCGGTTACAACGTCGACAAAGTGAAGGAGGTGCTGGGCGTCGACAAGATCGATTCCTGGGCCGTGCTGTTCGAGCCGGAAAACATGAAGAAGCTCGCCACCTGCGGCGTTTCGTTCATGGACTCGGCGGATGAAATGCTGCCGGCCGTGCTCAACTACATGGGCCTGGACCCTAACAGTACCAACCCGGCCGACTACAGGAAGGCCGAGGAAAAACTGCTCAAGGTACGGCCCTACGTGACCTACTTCCATTCCTCCAAATACATCTCGGACCTGGCCAACGGCAATATCTGCGTGGCAGCCGGTTTCTCTGGTGATGTGTTCCAGGCCAAGGCCCGCGCAAGCGAGGCAGGCAAAGGCGTGAACATCGCCTACGCGATTCCCAAGGAAGGCGGCAACCTGTGGTTTGACGTGCTGGCGATCCCCAAGGACGCCGCCAACGTCAAAGAGGCTCACGCCTTCATCAACTATTTGCTGCAACCTGAGGTGATCGCTCAGGTCAGTGACTACGTCGGTTATGCCAACCCTAACCCCGGGGCGGACACTCTGATGGAGCAATCGATACGCACCGACGCAGCGGTTTACCCACCGCAGGCGGTTCTCGACCGGACATTCGTCAACGTCGAGCTACCCCCGAACGTGCAGCGTTTAATGACCCGTAGCTGGACCAAGGTCAAGACGGGCAAGTAAGGCTCAAACTATTCAAGGTTCGCCTGCACCGGGCGAGCTGTACTCTTTTTTTGGGAGTTTCGTAAATGGCAGTTGCCTCCGGCGCCTATAAGAAAGCCCTCGAGGGCGACCAGACACCGAAAAAGGTGTTGGTCAAAATCGACCGGGTCACGAAGAAGTTCGACGAGACGATTGCGGTGGACGATGTGTCCCTGGAAATCAAGAAAGGCGAGATATTCGCCTTGCTCGGCGGTTCGGGGTCGGGCAAGTCCACCTTGCTGCGCATGCTCGCAGGCTTCGAGCGCCCGACCGAAGGTCGCATCTACCTCGACGGTGTGGACATCACCGACATGCCGCCCTATGAGCGGCCGATCAACATGATGTTCCAGTCCTACGCCTTGTTCCCGCACATGACCGTGGCACAGAACATCGCTTTCGGCCTGCAACAGGACAAGATTCCCAAGGCTGAAGTCGACGCTCGCGTGGCCGAGATGCTCAAGCTGGTGCAGATGAGCCAGTACGCCAAGCGCAAGCCGCACCAGTTGTCCGGCGGCCAACGCCAGCGTGTGGCCCTGGCCCGTTCCCTGGCCAAGCGCCCGAAACTGCTGCTGCTCGATGAGCCGATGGGCGCCCTCGACAAGAAGCTGCGCTCTCAGATGCAACTGGAGCTGGTCGAGATCATCGAACGCGTCGGCGTGACCTGTGTGATGGTGACCCACGATCAGGAAGAGGCCATGACCATGGCCGAGCGCATCGCCATCATGCACCTGGGCTGGATCGCCCAGATCGGCAGCCCGATCGACATCTACGAAACCCCCACCAGCCGCCTGGTGTGCGAGTTCATCGGCAACGTCAATATCTTCGACACCCAAGTGGTGGACGACGCCGAAGGCCACGCCGTGCTCAAGTGCCCGGACCTGGACCGCGATATCTACGTGGGCTACGGCATCGCCACCGCAGTGGAAGACAAGTCGGTGACTTACGCCATCCGCCCGGAAAAACTGCTGGTCACAACAGAAATGCCGACCTGCGAGCACAACTGGTCCAGCGGCAAAGTCCACGACATCGCCTACCTGGGCGGCCACTCGGTGTTCTATGTGGAGCTGCCGAGCGGCAAGCTGGTGCAGTCCTTCGTCGCCAACGCCGAACGCCGTGGCCAGCGCCCAACCTGGGGCGACCAGGTGTACGTCTGGTGGGAAGACGACAGCGGCGTGGTACTGCGCTCATGAACATGAAGAAATTCAAGCGGCGCTTGGATCGCATCGTGCCCAGTGGCAAGCAGGTGGTCATCGGGATTCCCTTCCTCTGGCTGTTCCTGTTTTTCGCCCTGCCGTTTTTCATCGTGCTGAAAATCAGCTTTGCCGAAGCCGATGTGGCGATTCCGCCCTACACCGAGATCTACACCTACGTTGAGCAAAAGCTGCAAGTGGTGCTGAACCTGGCCAACTACAGCTTGCTGGCGGGCGATGAGCTCTACATCGCCGCGTACCTGGGCTCGCTGAAGATGGCGTTTTTCAGCACGCTGCTGTGCCTGCTGATCGGCTACCCGATGGCCTATGCCATCGCCACCGCGCGCAAGGAAATGCAAACGGTGCTGGTGCTGCTGATCATGATGCCGACCTGGACCGCGATCCTGATCCGCGTCTATGCGTGGATGGGCATCCTCAGCAACAACGGTTTGCTCAACGGCTTCCTGATGTCCATGGGGCTGATCAACGAACCGCTGCAGATCCTCAACACCAACATCGCGGTGTATATCGGCGTGGTCTATTCGTACCTGCCATTCATGATCCTGCCGCTGTACGCCAACCTGGTCAAACACGACCAGAGCCTGCTGGAAGCCGCGTCGGACCTGGGTTCGAGCACCTTCAATAGTTTCTGGAAAATCACCGTGCCGCTGTCCAAGAACGGCATTATCGCAGGCTGCATGCTGGTGTTTATCCCGGTGGTGGGCGAGTTCGTGATTCCTGAACTGCTCGGCGGCCCGGAAACCCTGATGATCGGTAAAGTGCTGTGGCAAGAATTCTTCAACAACCGTGACTGGCCGGTGGCCTCTGCATTGGCCGTGGTGATGCTGGCGATCCTGATCGTGCCGATCATCCTGTTCAACCGCAGCCAGGCTAAAGAGCTGGAGGGCAAGATATGAAACGCTTTCGTTTCTCCAGCTTCATGCTGGTCGTGGGGTTGTTGTTCATCTACCTGCCGATGCTGATCCTGGTGATCTACTCGTTCAACGAATCCAAGCTGGTGACGGTGTGGGGCGGTTGGTCGATCAAGTGGTACGTGGGCCTGCTGGACAACACCCAGTTGATGGGCTCGGTGGCGCGTTCCCTGGAAATCGCCTGCTACACGGCGGTGGCGGCGGTAGCGCTGGGTACACTGGCGGCGTTCGTGCTGACGCGCATCAGCCAGTTCAAGGGGCGTACGCTGTTTGGCGGCCTGGTCACGGCGCCGTTGGTGATGCCGGAAGTGATCACCGGCTTGTCGCTGTTGCTGCTGTTCGTGGCCATGGCGCAGATGATCGGCTGGCCCCAGGAGCGTGGCATCGTCACCATCTGGATCGCCCACACCACCTTCTGCGCGGCGTATGTGGCGGTGGTGGTGTCGGCACGCTTGCGTGAACTGGACCTGTCGATCGAGGAAGCGGCGATGGACCTGGGGGCACGGCCGTGGAAGGTGTTCTTCCTGATCACCATCCCGATGATCGCGCCATCGCTGGCGGCGGGCGGCATGATGTCGTTCGCGCTGTCGCTGGATGACCTGGTATTGGCCAGCTTCGTCTCGGGGCCGGGTTCGACCACCTTGCCGATGGAAGTGTTCTCGGCCGTGCGCCTTGGGGTCAAACCTGAGATTAACGCGGTGGCCAGCCTGATTCTGCTGGCGGTGTCGCTGGTGACCTTCCTGGTGTGGTTCTTCAGCCGTCGGGCCGAGGAGCATCGCAAGAAAGCCATCCAGCAAGCGATTGAAGAAGCGGCGGCGGATGGCTGGAAACAGCCGGACGCGCGCCGGGCGCCCGCACCGGTCTAACTGCCGGAACCGGATCAAAATGTGGGAGGGGGCTTGCCCCCGATTGCTGAGTGTCAGTCAGCACACCTGATACTGATACACCGCCATGATCGTTCCCACGCTCCGCGTGGGAGCGCCTCCTGTGACGCTCTGCGTCACGCGTTTAGAAGCTGACGCGGAGCGTCCTGGCCTGCATTCCCACGCAGAGCGTGGGAACGATCAGGTCCAGGGTGAAGTACGAATCACCTCGACAAAATTCATCGGCTTGAACCCCGGCTCCTGATCCACCAGCACGTCGGTCTTCACGTTGCCAAACGTGGTCTGCGGGCGATGACGCAAGCCATCGGCGAAGGCGCAGATGATGCATTCCTTGAATCCCTCACCGCGTGGATGCGCATGCACCACGGCTTCGCGCTGCACGTTGCTGAACGCGGCGTAGTCCAGGCCCAGCACGTCCATCTCCACCCCTGCCGTCACCAGCGCCACGGTCGGGCGCAGATGCTGCGGCACGCCCGGTGTGGTGTGCAGGGCAATGGACAGCCATACCTGTTCGATATCGTCATCACTGAGCCCATAAGGCTTGAGGAAAGCGGCCGCCGCGTTGGCGCCGTCCACTTCGAAGCGTTCGTCGGCACTGCGGTGGCCTTCCACCAGGCCGAGGTCGTGGAACATTGCGCCGACGTACAGCAACTCCGGGTTGTACGCCAACTGCTTGCGCTCACCGCTCAAGGCGCCGAACAGGAATACCCGGCGGGAGTGGTGGTAGAGCAGGTCGGACTCAATGTCGCGGATGTATTCCGTGGTGGCCCTGGCCAGGGCGCTGTCGGGGATCGTGATACCGGCGATGGTGGTGCTCATGGGGGTTCTCCTCTGGGAAGCATCCAGTCTGGTCGTGCTTGCGTGCGAGGGCTATGGCGGCGAGGGAGCGATCCCGGCCAATGTGCCGACACATCGTGCCAAGGCAAAATCGGCTAGGGTAAGGCCTGCGACAATCCAAATGTGGGAGGGGGCTTGCTCCCGATGGCGGTGGGTCAGTCATACATGTACTGACTGACACGGCCTCATCGGGAGCAAGCCCCCTCCCACAGGGTTCTGTGTTTTATTCAGCTAAGAAAAGGTGTCTGTGAGCATGGGCAAAACCGTCGCCATCCTGATCTTCCCTGGCGTCCAGTCACTGGACGTGACCGGGCCTATGGATGTGTTCTGCGAGGCCAACCGCTTCCTCGCGGCTGAAGACCACTATCAGCTGGACGTGATCGGCTTTGCACACGGCAGCATGGCCTGTTCCAACGGGTTGTCATTGCAGGCCCACCGGCATTACAGCGAAGCCCTGCAGGCTTATGACCTGTTGCTGGTCGCCGGCGGCCCGCAGTTGCCGTTCGAAGATTTTGGCCCGGCCTTCGATGACTGGCTGCGCGCCGCCGCGGCGCGGGCCCGGCGCTTCGGTTCGATCTGCAATGGCGCCTTCATGCTGGCCCGCGCCGGTCTGCTAGACGGTAAAACCGTGACCACCCATTGGGGAGACGCCGCCGACCTGGCCCGGTTGTGCCCCTCGGCCCAGGTCGAAGCCGACCGCCTGTATGTGCAGGACGGCAACCTCTACACCTCGGCCGGGGTCACGGCGGGGATCGACCTGTCGCTGTACCTGCTGGCCCAGGACCATGGCCCGGAAGTCGCATTGAGCGTGGCCAAGCGCCTGGTGGTGTTCACCCAGCGCTCGGGCGGCCAGTCACAGTTCAGCCCGTTTCTCACGCCCCATGCCGAAACCACCTCGGCGGTGGCGCTGGTGCAGTTGTACGTGCTGGCGAACCTGACCGGGGACCTGGGCATTGCCGACCTGGCCAGGGCGGCGAATATGAGTGCGCGCAATTTCTCCCGGGTGTTCGCCCGTGAAGCGCGGGTTACGCCGGCGGAATTTGTCGAGAGGGCACGGGTGGATGCGGCGCGGGTCATGCTCGAGAGCACGCATGCGCCGCTCAAGACGGTGGCCTACCAATGCGGTTTTCGCGATGCGCAGCACATGCGCAGTGTGTTCAACCGTCGGCTGGGCGTGACGCCGCAACAGTTCAGGCTCAATTTCGCGGCGCCCGTGTAGCGATAACTAATGTGGGAGGGGGCTTGCCCCCGATAGCAGTGGGTCAGTCAACTCATGTGTCGCTGACCCACCGCAATCGGGGGCAAGCCCCCTCCCACATTTTAATCGAGTGGAACATAGCTATCTGGCAGGCAACAATTTCAAGGTGCCACGAGTATTGGCCGTGATTTCCTCTTCATTGAAATGCGCCTGCTCGTAGCCGCCTTCGATATAGGTTTGCGCCTGATCGCTGTAGTGAGCATCAAAGGGCGCACCGCTTTGCCCCACCGGGTTGATGGTCAAGGCATGGGCCGCGTCGGCGAAGTCGATCAGGCGGCGGGTCGAGGGGCCGTAGGTCACCGGCCAGGGCGCCGGGCCGATCATGGCGGTCTGGTTGTTCGGCACTTCGTGACTGCCCGGCGCCGCGAAGGGGCCCACGTTGAATAGCCTGTCCAGCGGCTTCTGCATGCCCAGCGGGTGGCCGTGGGTCAGGGTGTGCGCCTTGCCCCACTGCCACTGGGACGGGTCATCACCGAAGGTGGCTTTCAGGTGCGCCAGGCTGTTATCCCAGGCCAGCTTGACGGTGCCGGCTCGCGTGCCGTTCCACCAGGGCGAATCCGGCGTGGCGGCCAGGCGTGGCAGGGCGGCGTCGATCACGCGGGTGCCGAGCAGGGTCTTGAACATAGCGTCGCCCATTTTCGGGTGGAAGGTGGCGTCAGCGAGGTTGAACAGCAATTGGTTGAACAGGGTGGCGCTGGTGGAATCCAGCGGGTAGTCGCCTTTCCAGCTTGCCAGTTGCTCCACCAGCTTTACCTGCGCCGGGTCTGTGACCACCTCACGCAGTACCGGCAACAGCGGCGCCAGCAGGCGCGGCCCAAAGGCAGTGGTGGTGCCCAGTTGCAGGGCCTGGCTGTTGTTGACGTCCCACTTCACGCGGTTGTCGCTCAACTGCGCATTCAGCTGCTGGCCACGGTCGGCCAGGTTGTAATAACCGGGGATCTCCATGCCGGTGGGTGACGCCGGCTGGGCATTGGCGGAGACCACATAGCCGCGCGCCGGGTTTTCTTCCTGGGGGTTGGCGCTGAAAGGGTAGAAACCCAGCTTGTCGGCCTGGGCGGTACTGCCGTCGAGGATGAACGCCGGGTTGACGCCGGCCGGGCGTATCGGCAATTGCGCCGCCGCCCACCAGCCAATATCGCCCTTGGCATTGGCCCACACGATATTCAGCCCAGGCGCCGAGACGTTGGCCGCCGCCGCCCGTGCCTTGGCCAGGGAGTCGGCACGGTTGAGCTGGTAGAAACCCTCGAGGATCGGGTTTTCGCTGTCGAGGAACGCCCACCACATGGCGATCGGCGTGGTGCCGGCGTTTTCACCGAGCACGTCATTGACGATCGGGCCGTGGGGCGAGCGGCGCAGGGTCAGCGTGACCGGGGCCTGGCCCTTGACCTGGATCTGCTGTTCGCTGCTGCTCATGTCGACCCACTGGCCGTGATACCAGACCTCGTTGGGGTTGGCCGGGTTGACCTTTTCGGCGATCAGGTCGAGGTCGTCGTTCTGGAACATGGTCAGGCTCCAGCCGAAGTCCAGGTTGTGCCCGAGGAAGGCCACCGGCACCAGCGCGTTGTGGTAGCCATACAACTCAAAGCCGGGCGCCGACAGCTGCGCCTCGTACCACACCGACGGCACCGAGAAGCGGATATGGGGGTCGCCCGCCAGCAATGGTTTGCCACTCTGGGTGCGACTGCCGCTGATGGCCCAGGCATTGCTGCCTTCAAATTGCGGCAAGCCGTTGTCAGCCAGGGCCTGCTCGCTCAGGCTGGCGAGGGCGCCAAGAGTCTTCCAGTCGCCGGCCGCCAGGTTAAGGGCGCCTTTGGCTTGCCAATCGAGGTCGAAGACCTTGAGGTAGTCGCTGCCCAGTTGGTCGCGTACGTAAGTCAGCACCGGTTCGGTACGAAAGGCCGCAGCAAAGCTGTAGGCCATATACCCGGCGACACTGATGGAGTCCTCGGCGGTGAACGGGCGCTTGGGGATGCCCAGCACGTCGAACTCGATCGGGCTGGCGTGGCTGGCCTGATATTGGTTGATCCCGTCCAGGTAGGCTTGCAGGGCCTTCCAGGCGGCCGACTCGGTGTTCATGTGCTCGACGTAGCTTGAGGCGCGCTCGCGAATCCGCAGGCTGCGAAACAGCTTATCGGTCTCCAGCAGCTTGGGCCCGAGCACCTCGGCCAGCTCGCCACGGGCCAGGCGGCGCATGATTTCCATCTGGAACAGCCGGTCCTGGGCATGCACATAGCCCAGGGCGCGGTACAGGTCGGCCTCGTTGCCGGCGCGGATATGCGGCACGCCACGGTCGTCGTAACGCACCGTGACCGAGCCTTGCAAGTGCGCCAGGGTGACGGTGCCCTGGCGGGTGGGTTGCTTGCTGTAGACGTACCAGCCAGCGCCGAGGGCGAGCAGCACAACCAGCACCACGAGAGCCTGCAAGACACGCTTCATCGACTTTCCTTAACCCTGAATGGACCGACTACGGTTCCTTAGGCCACGAACAATAGCAGCCCACCGCCAGGGTGTGCGTGGCATTCACTTCGCGCCCGGCTTCGAGGGCCTTGAGGATCGGCTCAATAAAACTGTTGCCGGAATTGCACGTCAGCCCTTCGCTGTACGGCCCGAAATACGCCAGCTTGCCTGTACGGTCCCAGATACCCACGGCCGGACTGGCCGGCACCTGATCGGCGCCGGGCAGGGCGTCGAGGGTTTTCATCTGGCGCAGGGTGTCCGGCAAGGCGCCGTGGCTGCCGGCCTTTTGCAAGGCATAGAACTCGACACCTTGCGGCGCGTATTGCTCGATCAGCTCGCTCAGGTGTTGCTGGTTACCGACATTGCACGGGCAGGCCGGGTCCCAGAAGTGCACCAGGCGAATCGGCCCAGGCCCGCGCAGTGCGGCGGGCAGTTGCAGCGTATCACCGGAGAACACCGCCGTGTGTTCGCTGAAGGCGCGCAGGTAACGGCCCTGGAACCAGTCATACGCGGCCCACAGCACGGCGGCGCAGATAATCAGCACCAGGCTGGCGAACAAGGCAGTGCGGTGGGGCTGTCGCATTCAGAGGTATCCTCGCGGGTCGCGTAGCTTGCCATGCTTGTCCTGACAGATGAATATCGCAGCTCGATATTCATCTTCACCGTCAGTCTGGAAGCCTTTATGCCCGTTAACTTTGACCCTGATCATCTGCGCGAAAGCTTGCGGCCCCTGGTGGATGCGCAGCCTTTGTCAGCCGAGGCGCGGGTCTATCAACGTTTCTATGGACTCGACCTGGGCGCACGCAAGGTGCCGGCTGTGAGCCGTCTGGGGCGCTTGGAGGTGGGCGGGTTCGAGGTGGTGGCGCAGGTATGGTGGCCGGCTGCGCCCGTGGCGACAATGTTCATGTTCCACGGCTTCTACGACCATATGGGGCTGTACCGCCACGTAGTGGACTGGGCGCTGGACCAGGGCTTCGTGGTGATCGCCTGCGACCTGCCGGGCCATGGCTTGTCCAGCGGCGTGCGTGCCAGTATCGATGAGTTTGCGGTGTACCAGGACGTGGTCCAGGCGTTGTTCGCCGAGGCCCAGGCGCTGCAATTGCCGCAACCCTGGCACCTGTTCGGGCAAAGCACCGGCGGCGCCATCGTGGTGGATCACCTGCTCAACCACGGCGCCGAAAGCCCGGCCCAAGGCAAGACCTTTCTGCTGTCGCCGCTGGTACGTCCGCGTGCATGGGGCTGGTCGCAAGCCAGCTATTACCTGCTGCGCCCGTTCGTCAAAGGCATCGCGCGACGCTTCAGCGATAACTCCAACGACCCGGCCTTCAAGCCCTTTCTCGAAGCCGACCCGTTGCAGCCGCGCCAACTGCCGACCGCCTGGGTAGGCGCCCTGGCGCGCTGGATCAAACGCATCGAAGCCGCACCGCGCAGCCCACGACGGCCGGTGATCGTGCAGGGTGAAGAGGATATGACGGTGGATTGGCAGCACAATTTGCGGGTGCTGCGCAGCAAGTTCGACCAGCCCGAGGTGTTGATGCTCAAGCGCGGCAGGCATCATCTGGCCAATGAAATTCCAGAAATTCGCGAAGAGTATTTCCGGTATCTGACAGACCAACTGAAGTAACGCATTCTAAATGTGGGAGGGGGCTTGCCCCCGATTGCGGTGGGCCAGCTACACATAAGTTGACTGACACACCGCAATCGGGAGCAAGCCCCCTCCCACATTTTTTTCTACTGCGTAAGGCTGGAGGTGCTTTGGCCGACAGCCAGCCCTGCGCGGATGGCGGCGAGCGCTGCCTGGTAATACGCCTTGCCTTCCGGCGATTCGGCAAACGTAGCGAATTCTTCCAGCTCCGGGTCAGACAAGTCCCGATAGACGTACAGCAGCGTGTTATTCAGATCTTTGTCGATCTGCTGCATCAGCCGCTCACGCTGCCCGTTCAACATGCCCTGAGCCTGGCCGCCGCCCAACAGGCCGGGGATCATCTGGCTCAAGCTGTCCGCCGCCACGCCGGCAATCGCCAGGCTGACTTCGGCGCCCGCTTCACGCGCGGGCAGGGCCTGGGCCAGGTGGCCGATGATCAGGCTGCGGGTAGCATCGGCTTGGATTTTCGGCAGGCCCTGGGCGTTTTTCGCCAATTGGTCGCGACGCGTGGCGAGCAGTTCGGCGGCGACAATCTTGCGGCCCAGGGGCGACTGGAAAAAACTCAGGGCCGGTTTGGGGTCCGCCAGGTGCTTGCGCAACTGGGCCTCGGCGCGCTGGTCCATGGCCTGGGCCGCGAAGCGTTTGTTGCTGTTGTCCACCAGCGCCTGGTACACCGCCGGCGGCAGGCTGTTGCGGTAGCGCTGTTGGGCGGCACTGAGGGCGTCATTGAAATGCGCACGTTGTTCGGCCCAGCCGGCAACCTTGTACAACTGGTCATGGCCGTCTGCCCAGGCGGGCAAAACGCAGAACATCAGCAAGGAAAGAAACAAACGACGCATAAGGACTCCTGTCAGTCGGCCACTATTGTCCGTGTCGGGCGTAGGATTTGTCGAGAAGTCCTATCAGTCACCTGACTAAAGTGTATTCGAGCGCTCGACGGCGCTGTCGGATTTCCAGGCGTATGGATACTATGCGCGCCATGCAAATGCCCCTTGATCACCCCCTGCTGCAACGCATTGTCGACGACCTGGCCGAACAAGGCTGGTCGCAGCAGCATGCCTTCCTGCCCCAGGCTCTGACCCTGGAGCTGGCGGCTGAGTGCCGTAAACGTGCGGCTGAAGGTGAGCTGGCGCCAGCGGCGGTGGGGCGCGGGCCCGCCCAGGAAATTCGCGAGGGGATTCGCGGCGACCACATCCAATGGCTGGAAGAGGGCGATGCCGCCGTCTGCGATACCTACATGGCGATAATGGACGGCCTGCGCCTGGCCATGAACCGTGGCCTGTTCCTTGGCCTGGAAGACTTCGAAAGCCACTTCGCGATGTACCCGCCCGGGGCGTTCTACCTCAAGCATGTGGATCGTTTTCGCGACGATGACCGGCGCATGGTCTCGGCCGTGATCTATTTGAACGACGCCTGGCTGCCCGAACACGGCGGGCAGTTGCGCATGTACCTCAAGGGTGGCATCGAACACGACGTGGCGCCTACCGGCGGCAGCCTGGTGGTGTTCCTCTCCGGCGAAGTGCCCCACGAGGTCCTGCCTGCCACGCGTGAACGCCTGTCCCTGACCGGCTGGTTCCGTCGGCGCGGTAACGAGCCGTTTTAAGCCGGCGTCAAGTCTTGCCTGGAACAAAATGTGGGAGGGGGCACCCCGATAGCGGTGGGTCAGTCAGTTAATCTCTGGCTGACACTCCGCAATCGGGGGCAAGCCCCCTCCCACATGGGTTATCGCGTATTCCCGTCGAGCCACTTCTCTTCCAGCGCCTTTAACCGGCCATCATCCTTCACTCGCTTCAACGCATTGTCCAGGCTGCTCTTGAACGCCGGATTGCCCTTCTGGAACGGGATCACCAGCTCCGGCGTCTGGTGATACGCCGCGCTGAAATCGAACTGATCCTCAAGCTCGGCAGTCATAGCGATATGGTTAAGCGCCACGTCATATTTGCCGGTCGCCACGCCGTTCAGCAGGTCGGCATCATCGGTGGTGATAAACGAGGAGCGTACGTCCATCTCCTTTGCCAGCAGTTCACCCAGCTCGACCTCAAAGCCGGTGAGCTTCTCGCCCTCCTTGAAATTGTAAGGCGGGGTGTTGGCTTCAAGGGCGATGCGCAGCTCACCGCGATCGTTGACATCATCGATCAGCTCGGCGTGAGCCGGGGCGCTTAGAAGGGGAAGCAGCAGTAACAGGCCAGGCAAAAAGCGCATGGTCACTCCTAAAGAATTCGTACGGGCGAGACGCCGTTCAGCATCGCTTTGCTATGGTGTCGAGTGCCTTGGACAGCAATTTGTCGCGAAGTTGTCATAACCCTACAGATTTCACCGAAAAACTGGAGAAGCGAATGAAAGCCCTTTTGTCCCGTGCAACCCTGGCCTCTTTGATGCTGGGTGCTTCGATGTTGGCCACTGCCGCCGACGGCATCCCGCGCAGCGCGCCGCCTGAAGACGCGAAAGTATTCATCGTCTCGCCCAAAGACGGCGCCACTGTCGATAAGACCTTCACCGTGAAATTCGGCATGGAAGGCCTGCAACTGGCGCCGGCCACCGACCAGACGGCCGGCACCGGCCACCACCACTTGCTGATCGACCAGAAAGAATTGCCCGATGCGAAACTGCCGATTCCGGCCACCGATACCGTGATCCATTACGGCAAGGCTCAGACCGAAACCGAACTGACCCTGACGCCCGGCAAGCACACCTTGCAACTGGTGGCCGGCGACAAACTGCACATGCAGTTCAACCCGACGGTTGCCTCGAAAGTCATCACGGTTAACGTGAAATAAAAAAACGGGAGTCCCTTGCGGGGCTCCCGTTTTTTTATGGCTGCAAGCTTCAAGTTACAAGCTGCAAGCAAGAGCTTTTAGCTTGCCGCTTGCAACTTGCCGCTTACAACTGCTCTTAAAACAACACCCGGCTGCGAATAGTGCCGTTGATGTGCTGCAGCTTCTCTTGCGCCAGGTCCGAGTACTCGGCGTCGACGTCGATCACCACGTAGCCGACCTTCTCGTTGGTCTGCAGGAACTGACCGGAGATGTTGATGCCGTTTTCCGCGAAGACCTTGTTGATCTCCATCATCACACCCGGAATGTTCTGGTGGATGTGCAGCAGACGGTGCTTGCCAGGGTGAGCCGGCAGGGCCACTTCCGGGAAGTTCACGGACGATACCGAGGTGCCGTTGTCGCTGTACTTGACCAGTTTTTCCGAGACTTCCAGGCCGATGTTGGCTTGGGCTTCAGCGGTGGAGCCGCCGATGTGCGGGGTCAGGATCACGTTGTCCAGGCCGCGCAACGGGCTTTCGAAAATGTCGTCGTTGGAGCGTGGCTCTACCGGGAACACGTCGATGGCGGCGCCGATCAGGTGCTTGTCCTTGATCGCCTCGGCCAGGGCGTCCAGCTCGACCACTGTGCCGCGCGCGGCGTTGATCAGGATCCCGCCTTTCTTGATGGCGCGGATTTCCTTCTCGCCGATCATCCACTGGGTTTCGGCAGTTTCCGGAACGTGCAGGGTGACGATGTCGGACATGCCCAGCAGCTCGGTCAGGCTCGAGACCTGGGTGGCGTTGCCCAATGGCAGCTTGGTCAGGGTGTCGTAGAAGAACACCTGCATGCCTAAGCCTTCAGCCAATACCGACAACTGAGTGCCGATCGAACCGTAGCCGACGATACCCAGCTTCTTGCCGCGGATTTCGAAGGAGTTGGCCGCGCTCTTGATCCAGCCGCCACGGTGGCAGGAAGCGTTCTTCTCGGGGATACCGCGCAACAGCAGGATGGCCTCGGCCAGCACCAGCTCCGCTACGGAACGGGTGTTGGAGTACGGTGCGTTGAACACCGCGATGCCGCGTTCGCGCGCTGCGTTGAGGTCGACCTGGTTGGTGCCGATGCAGAAGCAGCCGACCGCCACGAGTTTCTTGGCGTGGTCGAAGATTTCTTCGGTCAACTGAGTGCGGGAGCGAATGCCGATAAAGTGCGCGTCGGCGATCTTTTCCTTGAGCTGGGCTTCCGGCAGAGAACTGGTGATGTACTCAATGCTGGTGTACCCGGCGGCTTTCAGAACGTCGACAGCCGATGGGTGGACGCCTTCCAGAAGAAGGAACTTGATCTTGCTCTTATCGAGAGAAGTCTTGCTCATCTGCGTAAACCTGTATCCCGGAGAAAAATGGCAGGGAATCGGATCGCTTAAGCTGACCCGGACGGCAGGAAAGCCGTCACCGCAGAAACGCCCTTGGGCTCTGTCCTGCGGGGGCGGTATGCTAGCATACGCGCCCCGCTAAACACCTATTCCTGCGACGTGAAGCGTTCTCAGGATGACCATGAATTGTTCGAGAGTTCTGTCGATGACCCATCCTGCCCTGATTGATGAGCTGAAGACCCTGGTTGAGCCCGGCAAAGTGCTGACCGACGCCGACTCCCTGGAGGCTTACGGCAAGGATTGGACCAAACACTTCGCGCCCGCGCCGTGCGCCATCGTCTTTCCCAAGACCACCGAGCAGGTGCAGGCCATCGTCCGTTGGGCCAATTCCCACAAGATGGCGCTGGTGCCATCCGGTGGCCGTACTGGCCTGTCGGCGGCGGCGGTGGCGGCCAATGGCGAAGTGGTGGTGTCATTCGACTATATGAACCAGATTCTCGACGTGAACCTTACCGACCGCACCGCGGTGTGCCAGCCGGGTGTGGTCACCAAGCAATTGCAGAACGTTGCCGAAGAACATGGGTTGTACTACCCGGTGGATTTCGCATCGTCCGGTTCCAGCCAGATTGGCGGCAATATCGGCACCAATGCCGGCGGGATCAAGGTGATTCGCTACGGCATGACCCGTAACTGGGTGGCAGGCATGAAAGTCGTCACTGGCAAAGGCGATGTGCTGGAACTGAACCGTGACCTGATCAAAAACGCCACCGGCTACGACATGCGCCAGCTGTTCATCGGCGCCGAAGGGACCCTGGGCTTCGTGGTGGAAGCCACCATGCGCCTGGACCGTGCGCCGAAAAACCTGACCGCCATGGTGCTCGGTACCACCGACTTCGACTCGATCATGCCGGTGCTGCACGCCTTCCAGAGCAAGCTGGACCTGACCGCTTTCGAATTTTTCTCCGACAAGGCCCTGGCCAGAGTCCTCGGGCGTGGCGACGTGCCAGCGCCGTTCGAAACCGATTGCCCGTTCTACGCGCTGCTGGAATTCGAAGCCACCACCGAGGAAGTCGCCAATCACGCCCTCGAGACCTTTGAACATTGCGTCGAGCAAGGCTGGGTGCTGGACGGCGTGATGAGCCAGAGCGAGACCCAGCTGCATAATTTGTGGAAGCTGCGCGAATATATCTCCGAGACGATTTCCCACTGGACGCCGTACAAAAACGATATTTCGGTCACCGTTTCCAAAGTGCCGGCTTTCCTGAAAGAAATTGACGCTATCGTCGGTGAGCACTACCCGGATTTCGAAATCGTCTGGTTCGGCCACATTGGCGACGGTAACCTGCACCTGAATATCCTTAAGCCGGAAACCCTGAGCAAGGACGAATTCTTCGCCAAGTGCGCCACCGTGAACAAATGGGTGTTCAAGACCGTCGCCAAATACAACGGCTCGATCTCCGCCGAACACGGCGTGGGCATGACCAAGCGCGATTACCTGACTTACAGCCGCTCACCGGTTGAAATCGAATACATGAAGGCCGTGAAAGCGGTGTTCGACCCGAACGGGATCATGAACCCAGGCAAGATCTTCGTTGTTTAAGGACGCTTTTTAAGGAGTCGTTCCATGAGCTACCAGCACAAGTATATCGACGGCACCAACATCCACTTTCCGGTAGGCAAAGTGGTGTGTATCGGACGTAACTACGCCGAACACGCCAAGGAGCTGGACAACCCGGTGCCGACCGAGCCGTTGCTGTTCATCAAGCCGGGCAGTTGCGTGGTGCCGCTGGAAGGCGGTTTCACTATTCCTACCGAGCGCGGTTCGGTGCATTACGAAGCGGAAATCGCCGTGTTGATCGGCAAGCCGTTGTCGAACAACCCAAGCCGCGAAGAAGTGCTGGACGCCATCTCCGGCTTCGCCCCGGCCCTGGACCTGACCCTGCGCGACAAACAGGCCGAGCTGAAGGCCAAGGGCCTGCCGTGGGAGATCGCCAAGTCGTTCGACGGCGCGGCGGTGATTGCGCCTTTTGTGGTCGGCAGCACGTTCGCGGACGTGACTGATATCGGCATTCGCCTGACCATCAACGGCGAAGTCCGCCAGAACGGCAACAGCGCGCAGATGCTCAACCCGATCGTGCCGATGATCCAGCACATGGCCGGCTGCTTCTCGCTGCAGGCGGGTGATGTAATCCTGACCGGCACCCCGGCTGGCGTAGGGCCGCTGAATGTCGGCGATAAGCTGGTGCTGGAGTTGTCGGGCGTCAACCGCTTCGAGAGCGTCGTGCGCTGAAAAATATGGGAGGGGGCTTGCCCCCGATTGCAGTGTGTCAGCCGGCTAACCTGTGCCTGACACTCCGCTATCGGGAGCAAGCCCCCTCCCACATTGGTTTTGCATTTTTTTCACACGCCATCCGCATAATTCCAGCTTCTTGCTCTATTCCCTATAGCTGACTTCCGGAAAAAGCCCTCAATGGCCGTGCCTCTGCCCACTTCCAAACCTACGCTTCGCTCTCGCTTGACCATGCGCTGGTATTCCTGGGTGTTTCTGGCCGGTGCGATCCTGTATGGCATCGCCTGGGCGATGCACTGGGATGATCGCGGTGTGTTGTGGGTGCTGGAGGGTTTTGAAAGCCCGGCTGAACGCCGGGAAAGCGTGTGGCTGCCGGACTATCACGCGGTCATCGACGCCAAGTTGCTGCCCGGCATGGAGAAGGATGAGGCCTCGGACCTGTCCTACAACCCAAGCACCAAAACCCTGTTCTCCGTAATGGGTAAGAACCCGTTCCTGGTGGAGCTGAGCCTGCAAGGCGACGTGCTGCGCAAGATGCCCCTCAACGGCTGGAACAATCCGGAAGGCCTGACGGTGATGGGGAATGGCTTGATGGCCGTGGTCGATGAGCGCGAGCACAGCCTGACCATCGTCAAGGTAGACGCCGGCACCACGGCATTGAACAAGGCCGATTTCCCCAGTTATGACCTGGGCCCGTCCAAGGACCAGAACAAAGCCTTTGAAGCAATCACCTGGGACCCGCGCAACCAGCAGTTGGTGCTGGGCGAAGAGCGCCCACCGGCACTGTTTACCTGGAAGAGCGACGGCAGCCAGACCCTCACAGGCGACAAGCAGAAACGGGCGAGTACCGAGCTGGATGTGCGTAACCTGTCTGCCCTGGCCATCGACCCGCGTACCGGGCACTTGCTGGTGCTGTCCGCCGACTCCCACCTGCTGCTGGAGCTGGATGAAACCGGCGAGCAAGTCAGCTTCATGACCCTGTTGGGCGGCTTCAACGGCCTCAAGGACACCATCCCGCGTGCCGAAGGGGTGACCATGGACGAGAGCGGTACGCTGTATATCGTCAGCGAGCCAAACTTGTTCTATCGGTTTGAAAAACAGAAATAACCTACGTCTTACGTCGGACACGTCCTAAAAAGCGGCATTCACCAGACAGCCCGTTGCGTTTAAGTTTAAATTCAGGCGATCTTGATATCTATTCGCCAGTTTTTCTCTGAGCCCGCCACGATGCGTCGATTTGCCCGCCCCAAACCTGCTCTTTTAATCCTGCTGTTGATTGCGCTGGTCGCTGCCGCGATCGTTGCGCAGCAATTCCGTCTGTTCGAGCGTGCCTGGTTCAACTGGCAGGTGTGGCACCAGCCAGCGGATGAACGCGGCATCGGCCTGGCCGATTACCGCGTCTCCCTGGAAGGCCAGGTGATCGAAGGGCTCGACGACGATGTGTCGGCCCTCACCTACGACCCGGTGCGCAAAAGCCTGTTTACCGTCACCAATAAAAACGCCGAGTTGGTCGAGCTGTCCCTGCAAGGCAAGATCCTGCGGCGTATTCCCCTGGTGGGGTTTGGCGATGCCGAGGCGGTGGAGTTCATCAGCGACAATATTTACGTGATCAGTGACGAGCGCCAACAGCGCCTGATCAAAGTGCATGTGGACGATGACACACAATTTCTCGATGCCGCCGATGCGGAGCAGATGACCCTGGGCGTGCACATTGGCAGCAACAAGGGTTTCGAAGGCCTGGCCTATGACTCGGTGGGCAAGCGCCTGTTTGTCGCCAAGGAACGCGACCCGATGGTGATCTATGAGGTCCACGGCTTTCCCCATTTCAAAGCGGAAAAAACCTACTCGGTGCATGTGATCAACAACCCCAAGCGTGATGCCGGGTTATTCGTGCGCGACCTGTCGAGCCTGCAATACGACGAGCGCAGCGGCCATTTACTGGCGCTTTCCGATGAGTCGTTCCTGGTGCTGGAACTGGATATCGACGGTCGCCCGTTAAGCAGTCTGTCACTGCTCAACGGGCGCCATGGCCTGAAAAAACGTGTGCCGCAAGCCGAAGGGATCGCCATGGATGACGAGGGCACGCTGTACCTCGTCAGTGAGCCGAACCTGTTCTACGTGTTCAAGAAGCCCTGATCAGAACATCCACTGCACACCCAGCGAGTAGCCGGTCTGGCTGCCCTCGGCATGGCCGAGTCGACTGTTCACTTCGGCGTACATCCCCAATTGCGGGGTGATTGCCAATTGGCTGCCGAGTTGCGCACGGCCAAAACGTTTATCGACTGACCCCAGTTTGGCGGTGCGGGCCTGGCCATCGGCGCGGGCGGTCAGTTGCAGGTCGTCGAGACGCCCATCGGCCAATTCCTTGACCCACGCGATGTTGCCGTAAGGCATCAGGCTCAAGCCGTAAGGCAGAGCGACAGCACCGCGCACGCGCCAGCCCAGGCTGGCTTCCAGGGAATCGAACGACTGTTCTTCGTAGTCCAGCGCGGTGCGCAGGTTCTGCTTCTCGTCGAACTGATCGATGCGGTAGTGGCTGTAATCGAGCCCGGCAAAGGGTCCGCTCTGGAGGGCACCGAAATCGAAGTCATAGCCGCCCAGCACCCGTGCGCCGAGGGACAGCGCGTCGGTCTTGCCGGTCAGTTGCTGGTTGAGCAGCACCGGCCCGCCGCTGGCCTGGATCAGCAGGTTGCGTTTGGAATCGAAGCGCGTGTGGCCGGCGCTCAGGTCACCGGCCAGCCAGCTCGGCCCGCCGTCGTTGAGCAGGGCGTAGACGGCGGCCTGCCAGGTGTCGCTATCGAGTTTGCCGCGGTGCTCCAGCGTGTCGCGGCCGTTGCGGTAGCTCAGGCTGGCACCGATGTTCAGGGCTGAGCTCAGCTGGTAGTCGCCCAGCGCATGCACGCCCAACTGCCGGGCCTCTGGGTTGGGTGCGCGGTCGAAACCGCTGTCCGGGTTGTATTGACCGTCCACGCCGATTTCGCCATCGAAGCTGCCCACTTCACGACTGGCCGACTGCAAGGTCAGCCAGCGGCGATCATGCAAACGCACGCTGGCCTGGTGCTGGCGCTGCAGGTTGTCCTGCATATTGCGTGCGACGGCGCCGCCCGAGGCAGTCGAGGCCATCAAGTCGGCATTGGTCAGTTCCAGCACCAGGCGGCTGAGCAGGCGCGAATAATCGCGCAGGCGCTGATCGATGCGCGCCTGGCCGAAGGCATCGGTGAGCACGGCTTTATTGTCTTCGTTCGGGTCGTGCCAGGTCGAGCCGCCGGGGATTTTCGGATTGTCGGTCTGGGTGTAGCCATCCAGGTCGCCCAGCTCCCAATTGGTCGCCTCGATATACAGGATCGGAATATTCAGCGGTTCGAACGGTTCGCCATCGCTGCAGCAGCCGGTGCCCTTGGGGTATTGCGGGTCCAGGCCGGGGTTGGTGAACAGGGGGATATTCAGTTCCTTGGCGATCTGGAAGGTGTGTTCGCGCAACGCCGCCAGGCTGGGGTTGGCCGCGCTGTTCTGGCCGGCGTGGGCATACATCATGTCGCCGGTGATCAGGCTGTCGAGGTTGATCATCGCGAGCATGTTGGCGCGTTGGCTTGCGCTCAGGGACTCAACGAAGGCCTTGGACCCTCGCAGGCCTTCTTCTTCCGCGCCGAAGCCCACCACCTGCAAGCCATTTTCCAGTTGCAGCCCGCCCAGGTTCTTCGCCACCTCGGTGAGCACGCTGGCGCCGGAGCCGTTGTCGTCCAGGCCTTGCAGGGTGGGGCGACCGAAGTAGGTGTCGAAGTGCGCGCCGATCACCACGTACTGCGGTTTAGTGCCGGCGGCGTAGGCCACCACGTTTTGCGAGGCGCGGCTGCCGTTGTTCCAGGTGAAGTCCTGGCGACTGATGCTGTAGGCCGTGCCCATCTGGCTCTGCATCCAATCGGCCGCCCCGGCGAAATTGGCCGTGTCGCGATAACGCCCGGGGTAGTCGTTGATCAGTTTTTCCAGGGTGGTGGTGGCGTGCTGGCCGTAATCATAGGCCTGAAGATGCGTCGACAGCAGGGTGCCGGCGACGCTGAGAGCGAGGGCTAGGGGCTTTATCACAGGGTCTTCCTTGAGGTGATGAGAGGTTCAAGCGCAGACGCTTTGCACAATGCGCGCCTCATTCCATGGGCGGCGGCGAATTGGCGCATTGTTAAACGCGTGGGTCGCTTGGTTGTAATTTGTAACGGATTGGATACCAGACGGGGCGTGACAGAGCGCACGGTTTTGGAGAGGAGTGCTGCGAAAAGTAGCGTTTGTGTTACAGAAATCCAGACCGGATCGCTATCAAATGTGGGAGGGAGCAAGCCCCCTCCCACATTTGAACTGCGGTGCTCTTAAGCTTTGAGGGTCTTCACGCCTTCCGGGGTACCCAACAGCAGCACATCCGCCGGGCGTGCGGCGAACAGGCCGTTGGTGACCACGCCAACGATGGCGTTGATCTGCGTCTCCAGCTCCACCGGATTAGTGATCTGCATGTTGAACACATCGAGGATGATGTTGCCGTTATCGGTCAACACGCCTTCACGGTACACCGGGTCGCCGCCCAGTTTCACCAGCTCGCGGGCCACGTGGCTGCGGGCCATCGGGATGACTTCCACCGGCAGCGGGAATGCACCGAGCACCGGCACCAGCTTGCTGGCGTCGGCAATGCAGATGAAGGTCTTGGCCACGGCCGCGACGATCTTCTCGCGGGTCAGGGCTGCGCCGCCGCCTTTGATCAGGTTCAGGTGCTCGTCGCTTTCGTCCGCGCCGTCGATGTAGAACTCCAGGTCGCTCACGGTGTTGAGCTCGTACACCGGAATGCCATGGCCTTTGAGGCGCGCGGCGGTCGCTTCGGAGCTGGCCACTGCGCCATCGAACGCACCTTTATGCTGGGCCAGCGCATCGATAAAGCAGTTGGCAGTGGAGCCGGTGCCGACACCGACGATGCTCTTGTCGTCGAGTTTGGGAAGGATTAAATCGACAGCGGCCTGGGCCACTGCCTGTTTGAGTTGATCCTGGGTCATGCGGGCTCCGGAACGGGCGGGGGAGTGATCGAGGGCGGCGAGTATACCCCAACAAACCTTGGGATTCGTGTGGTCTCCCGGCCAAAAGCCGGGTTAGACTCCCTGGCCCTGCCCAACCCCTGAAGTAGATGCCTGCCGATGCTTGAACACTACGTCAAAAAGATCCTCACCTCGCGCGTTTACGACGTTGCCGTAGAAACACCCCTGCAGACTGCCCGCCAGCTTTCCGAGCGGCTGGGCAACCAGATTTGGCTCAAGCGCGAAGACTTGCAGCCGGTGTTCTCGTTCAAGATTCGCGGCGCCTACAACAAGCTGTGCCAGCTCAGCGCAGAGGAGCGCGCACGCGGCGTGGTCACCGCCTCGGCGGGCAACCATGCCCAGGGCCTGGCCCTGGCGGCCAAGGTGCTGGGGGTCAAGGCGACGATCGTGATGCCCAAGACCACCCCGGAAATCAAGGTCGAAGGCGTGCGCTCGCGTGGCGGCAAGGTGGTGCTGCACGGTGATTCTTTCCCGGAAGCCCTGGCCTACTCACTGAAGCTGGTCGATGAAAAAGGCTACGTCTACATTCACCCCTACGATGATCCGCACACCATTGCCGGGCAGGGCACCGTGGCGATGGAGATCCTGCGCCAGCATCCAGGGCCGTTGGACGCGATCTTCGTGCCGGTGGGCGGCGGCGGGCTGATCGCCGGCATTGCGGCGTATGTGAAATACCTGCGCCCGGACATCAAGATCATCGGCGTCGAGCCGGACGACTCCAACTGCCTGCAAGCGGCGATGGCGGCGGGTGAGCGCGTGGTGCTGCCGACCGTCGGCCTCTTCGCCGACGGCGTGGCGGTGGCGCAGATCGGCCAGCACACCTTCGACATCTGCAAAGACTATGTGGATGAAGTGATCACCGTCAGCACCGATGAAATCTGTGCGGCAATCAAGGATATCTACGACGACACGCGCTCGATCACCGAGCCGGCAGGCGCATTGGGCGTGGCCGGGATCAAGAGGTATGTCGAGACCCGTGGCGTCAGCGGCCAGACCTTTGTTGCCATCGACTCCGGTGCCAACGTCAACTTCGACCGTCTGCGCCATGTGGCCGAACGCGCCGAGCTGGGTGAAGGCCGCGAAGCCATCATCGCCGTGACCATTCCCGAGAAACCGGGCAGCTTCAAGGCATTCTGCGAGGCAGTGGGCAAGCGCCAGATCACCGAATTCAACTACCGCTATCACACCGGCAGCGAGGCGCACATCTTCGTCGGCGTGCAGACCCACCCGGAAAACGACCCGCGCAGCGCATTGATCGCCAGCCTCACCGACCAGGGTTTCCCGGTGCTGGACCTCACCGAAAACGAATTGGCCAAGTTGCACATCCGCCATATGGTCGGCGGGCATGCGGCCAAGGTCAGTGACGAGCTGGTGTTTCGTTTTGAATTTCCGGAACGGCCGGGGGCGTTGTTCAACTTTCTTAACAAACTGGGCGGGCGCTGGAATATTTCGATGTTCCACTACCGCAACCACGGCGCGGCTGACGGCCGGGTGGTCGCCGGCCTGCAAGTGCCGGCGGACGAGCGCCACCTGGTCCCGGCTGCCCTCGCCGAGATCGGCTACCCGTATTGGGATGAAAGCGAAAACCCGGCCTACCAGTTGTTCCTCGGTTGAGCGACTACGCTGACTGAGCGGCCTTCAAGGAATCGAGACTATGGAAACGCTGACCACCCTCAAGGTTATTCACATCGCCGCCACCGTATTGCTGCTGCTCAGCGGCCTGGGCCTGGCAGTACTGGCCTGGCGCAAGCGCAGCGCCGGCCCGGCGGTGGTCGTGCAACGCCCGTGGGCGTTCGTCTGGCTGCTGATGGGCATTTGCCTGGTGAGCATGCCGTTCACCGGCTGGTGGATGGTGCACCTGATCGGCTGGCCGCTGGGGCAAACCTGGATCCTGGGTTCCAGCATTCTGTATACCGTAGCAGCGCTGGCCTGGTTCTGGCTGGTGGCACGGCTCAATCGGCTGCGTAAAGGCGAGGGCGGTAGCCTGAATTTCACCTTGGTGCTGGCGGTGGTCAGCCTGGTGGGGTTTGTGGCGATTGCCGGGCTCATGGGGGCCAAGCCGGTTTGAAAGGAGCTTCATGAACATTCTTCTGGTAGGCGCCACCGGGTTTGTCGGGCGCCACCTGTTGCTGGCTCTGCAGCAGGCGGGGCATCAAGTGGTCGCTACTTGTCGCGAGCCTCGAAGCCAGAATTGGCCGGGCGTGGAGTGGCGCCCGCTGGATCTGAACCTGCTGGCCGTCGACCCCGAAGGTTTCGACTTTCCCGAATCCGTTGATTTACTGATCAATGCAGCCGGTCTGCTGAGCGTGGATGCGGCCGAGCTGAGCCGGGTGCAGGACCGGGGCACTTGCGCGTTGTTCGATCTGGCGGCGCAGCGCGGCGTGCGAGTGCTGCAGGTTTCCGCCCTGGGCGCTTCAGCGCAATCCGATGTGCCGTTTCTCGCCAGCAAAGGCGCGGCTGACGACTATCTGCTTGGCCTCGGGATTGAAGCGGTGGTATTGCGACCCTCATTGGTAGTGGGTGAGGGCGGCGCCAGCAGTGCCTGGCTCGCCGCGCTTTCGCCGTGGCCGCTGATCCCGTTGCTGGACCTCAAGGCCCATCTGCAACCGGTGCATATCGTTGACGTCGTCGGGGCCGTACTGGCATTGCTGCGTCGGTGGCCAGTTGAAGCGATGGTGTTGCCATTGGTCGGGCCTGAACCGATGCGGCTGAGCCAGGTCATTGATCACTTGCGCGCCGTACAAGGCTGGGCGCCGGGCCGATACGTCCAGGCGCCGCTGCTAGGGTTGAGCGGTCGGGTGGGCGACCGCCTGGGTTGGCGTGCGCTGAACAGACAAAGCATTACTCTGGCGCAACAGGACAACGTGGCCGACCCCGAGGTGCTGGCTTCGGTCTGCGGTTATTCGGCGGCACCGCTGTCGTCGCGTTTGCAGGGCTGGCCGACAGCGGCCGTGAGCAGCCAGCTTACGGTCCGTCCCTTGATGCTGGCGGTGCTGGTGCTGATCTGGCTGGGCACCGCAGCGGTGTGCCTGGGGCCGGGGTACGAGTGGGGCTTGCGCATCATGGCGCAGGCAGGCGTGCACGGTGTTTGGGCGATGCTGGCGGTGATCGGCGGGTCGCTGTGCGATGGTCTGTTGGGCACCGGGCTGCTGATCAGGCGCTGGCGGCGCCACACCCTGCTATTGCAACTGTTGTTGATGGTCGGATACACCGTAGTCATCAGCTTCGTTTTGCCCCACTACTGGTTCGACCCCTACGCCGCCGTCGCCAAGAACTTGGTGCTGATGGTGGCTACGTTATGGCTTTTTTGGACTGAACCTACTGTGAATGAGTGTCGCCGATGAGTGCTTACCTGCTGCTCAAAACCCTGCATATCCTTTCGTCCACCATCCTATTCGGGCTGGGCGCGGGCTCGGCCTACTACGCGTTGCGCGCCTGGCGCAGCGGCAAAGTGGAAGTGATCGCCGTAACATTCAAGCACCTGGTCTTTGCCGACTGGGCGTTTACCGCGACCACGGCAGTGTTCCAGCCATTGAGTGGGATCGGCTTGATGCATCTGGCGGGTTGGTCGTTGCAGCAGAGTTGGTTGCAGTGGACGTTCGGTTTGTATGTGTTGGCGGGGATCTGCTGGCTGCCAGTGGTGTGGTTGCAGATTCGTGTGCACCAGATGGCGGAACAGGCGTTGCGCGAAGGTACGACGATGCCACTCAAGGCCGCAACCTATATGCGCTGGTGGTTTGGCCTGGGTTGGCCTGCATTCCTGGCGTTCATGGCGATTTTCTACCTGATGGTGGCCAAGCCTATGTAAGGCTTGGGCCCGTGTCGCCTGCATCGGGGGCAAGCCCCCTCCCACATTGGAATGCGTTCCCCTGTGGGAGGGGGCTTGCCCCCGATAGCTTTATCAGCCGCGCAGCGTAATCACCGGCCAGCCCCGCTTTTCAGCCTCGGCCCGCAAATTCGGGTCCGGATCCACCGCCACCGGATGAGTCACCTGCTCCAGCAGCGGCAAATCATTCATCGAGTCGCTATAGAAGTAGCTGTCTTCCAGGCTATACCCGGTCTCTTCCAGCCAACGGTTCAAGCGCGTCACCTTGCCTTCACGAAAGCACGGCACATCGGTGCTGCGCCCGGTGTAGCGGCCATTTTCCATCTCGCACTCGGTGGCGATCAGGGTTTCAACCCCCAGCCGTGCGGCAATCGGCGCGGTGACGAAACGGTTGGTAGCGGTGATGATCACCAGCTTGTCGCCAGCGGCGCGATGCTTGGCCAGCAGTTCCACGGCCTTGGGCAGCATGATCGGCTCGATGCAGTCGCGCATGTAGTCGTTGTGCCATTCGTCCAACTGAGCCATCTCGGTGCGGCCGAGGATTTCCAGGCAGAAGTTCAGGTAAGCGGCGTTGTCCAGCTTGCCGGCCAGGTAGTCCTGATAGAACGCGTCGTTACGGGCCTTGTAAGCCACCGGGTCGAGAATCCTGCGTTCACACAGGTAATCACCCCAGGCGTGATCGCTGTCACCGCCCAGGAGCGTGTTGTCCAAGTCGAATAAAGCCAGGCGCATTGCGGTTACTCGCTGAAAAGTCTGTAAAAAGGCGTCCAGAATACGGTCTTTTCACAAGAGTGCACATAAGGTAAGAAGCCTCGTTGCCGCTGGATGAACCTTTGTGGAACAATGCGGCGACATGCGTTTGCGAGGTTGTTGCCGTGATCGACCCCGATGGTTTCCGTCCTAATGTCGGGATTATTCTTACGAATGATGCCGGACAGGTGCTATGGGCTCGCCGAATCAACCAAGATGCCTGGCAGTTTCCTCAAGGTGGGATCAACCCCGACGAAACCCCTGAAGACGCCTTGTACCGTGAGTTGAACGAAGAAGTCGGCCTTGAGCGCGAAGATGTGCAGATTCTGGCCTGCACCCGGGGCTGGTTGCGCTATCGTTTGCCGCAACGCCTGGTGCGTACCCACAGCCAACCGCTGTGTATCGGCCAGAAGCAGAAATGGTTTCTCCTGCGCCTGATCTCCAATGAGCAGCGGGTGCGGATGGATTTGACCGGTAAACCGGAGTTCGATGGCTGGCGCTGGGTCAGTTATTGGTATCCGCTGGGCCAGGTGGTGACATTCAAGCGCGAGGTTTATCGTCGCGCTCTCAAAGAGCTTGCCCCGCGCCTTTTAGCGCGCGACTGACGACGGAGTTCGACCCCGAGCCATGCTCAATACGCTGCGCAAGATCGTCCAGGAAGTTAACTCCGCCAAGGATCTCAAGGCGGCGTTGGGGATTATTGTGTTGCGCGTCAAGGAAGCCATGGGCAGCCAGGTCTGCTCGGTTTACCTGCTGGACCCCGAGACCAACCGTTTTGTGCTGATGGCCACCGAGGGCTTGAACAAGCGCTCCATCGGCAAAGTCAGCATGGCACCCAATGAAGGTCTGGTGGGCCTGGTGGGGACGCGTGAAGAACCCCTGAACCTTGAAAACGCGGCCGATCACCCGCGTTATCGCTACTTTGCCGAAACCGGCGAAGAGCGCTACGCCTCGTTTCTCGGCGCGCCGATCATTCACCACCGCCGCGTCGTCGGCGTGCTGGTCATCCAACAGAAAGAACGCCGCCAGTTCGACGAAGGTGAAGAAGCCTTCCTGGTGACCATGAGCGCGCAGCTGGCCGGGGTTATCGCCCACGCCGAAGCCACGGGCTCGATTCGCGGCCTGGGTCGCCAGGGCAAGGGCATCCAGGAAGCCAAGTTCGTCGGCGTGCCGGGTTCGCCGGGGGCCGCCGTCGGTACGGCGGTGGTCATGCTGCCACCGGCCGACCTCGATGTGGTACCGGACAAGACCGTTCACGACATCGACGCTGAAATCAAACTGTTCAAGACCGCCCTGGAAGGCGTACGCGCCGACATGCGCAACCTGTCGACCAAGCTGGCCACCCAGTTGCGCCCGGAAGAGCGTGCGCTGTTCGACGTGTACCAGATGATGCTCGACGACGCGTCCCTGGGTAATGAAGTCAAGACCGTGATCAAGACCGGCCAGTGGGCCCAGGGCGCGCTGCGCCAAGTGGTTACCGATCACGTCAACCGTTTCGAATTGATGGACGACGCTTACCTGCGCGAGCGCGCCTCGGATGTGCGTGACCTCGGTCGCCGTCTGCTGGCCTACCTGCAGGAAGACCGCACCACCAATCTGGTCTACCCCGACAACACCATCCTGATCAGCGAAGAACTGACCGCCACCATGCTCGGCGAAGTGCCTGAGGGCAAGTTGGTCGGCCTGGTCTCGGTATTGGGCTCGGGTAACTCCCACGTTGCGATCCTGGCTCGCGCCATGGGCATTCCGACGGTGATGGGCTTGGTGGACCTGCCGTATTCCAAGGTGGATGGCATCGACATGATCGTCGATGGTCATCGCGGCGAAGTCTTTACCAACCCCAGCGAATTGCTGCGCAAGCAATACGCCGAAGTGGTCGAGGAAGAGAAACAACTGGCGCTGGGCCTCGACTCGTTGCGCGAGTTGCCGTGCGTGACCCTCGACGGCCACCGCGTGCCGCTGCTGGTGAACACCGGCCTGCTGGCCGATGTGGCGCGGGCGCAACAGCGCGGCGCTGAAGGGGTGGGGCTGTACCGCACCGAAGTACCGTTCATGATCAACCAGCGTTTCCCGAGTGAGAAGGAGCAGCTGGCGATTTATCGCGAGCAACTGCAGGCCTTCCACCCGTTGCCGGTGACCATGCGCAGCCTGGATATCGGCGGCGACAAGTCACTGTCGTATTTCCCGATCAAGGAAGACAACCCCTTCCTCGGCTGGCGCGGGATTCGCGTCACCCTCGACCACCCTGAAATTTTCCTGGTGCAGACCCGCGCCATGCTCAAGGCCAGCGAAGGCCTGAATAACTTGCGCATCCTGCTGCCGATGATCTCCGGCACCCACGAGCTGGAAGAAGCCTTGCACCTGATCCACCGTGCCTGGGGCGAAGTGCGCGACGAAGGCGCCGACGTGCCGATGCCGCCAATTGGCGTGATGATCGAAATCCCGGCGGCGGTGTACCAGGCCAAGGAGCTGGCACGGCAGGTGGACTTCCTGTCGGTAGGCTCTAACGACCTGACCCAATACCTGCTCGCTGTGGACCGCAACAACCCGCGGGTAGCCGACCTGTACGACTACCTGCACCCGGCCGTGCTACAAGCGCTGCAGCATGTGGTGCGCGACGCCCATGCCGAAGGCAAGCCGGTGAGTATCTGCGGTGAAATGGCCGGCGACCCGGCGGCGGCGGTGCTGTTGATGGCGATGGGCTTTGACAGCCTGTCGATGAACGCCACCAACTTGCCCAAAGTGAAATGGATGCTGCGCCAGGTTGAATTGAGCATGGCCAAGGATTTGCTGGCCGAACTGATGACCATCGACAACCCGCAAGTTATCCACAGCTCGCTGCAATTGGCGCTGAAGAATTTGGGGCTGACGCGGATGATCAATCCGGCCTCGGCGAAAACCCTCTAAATCCTGGCGCCAATCAAAATGTGGGAGGGGGCTTGCTTCCGATAGCGGTGTAACTGTCAGCACATGTTTAGCTGACACACCGCAATCGGGAGCAAGCCCCCTCCCACATTTGATTTTCGGTGGGGTTAGAGATTGAGCTCGACCTCGCCCAACCGCCCACCCTGCGGCCCGAAACTGCGCTCCACCATCCGCCGCGTCCCGTCGGCATTCACGATCAACGCTGTGCTTGCCCGCGTCCCGTAACTCGGGCTGGCGATAAACACACTCGACAGCAAACTCTCCGTCGCCAAGCCGACGCCGGTATCCGGCAGTTCAGCAAACGGTGCGGTCTGCGGGTCACTCAAGATCCCCAGCAACGCGTCCGGCTGTGGATCGTCGAGGATTTCAACGAGTGCCGCCTTGGCCTTGAGCAGCTTCGGCCAGGGCGTATCCAAGCCGGCATTGGATAAACCGTACACGCCCGCCTCCAAACGCGTCGGCTCGGTCTTATTGGCGTTGTAGTGCCAAAGCTCATCCCGCGTGCCCACTAATAGATTAAACCCGGCGTATTCAATCGAACGACCGTTAACTTCCGCCAAATAATCGTCAATCGGCAGCGAACCACTGAGAAAGCGCGCCACCAGCTCACCCCGGGACTTGCGTGACGGCGGCTGGTGCGGGTCGCGGATATTGGTGAGCGCGGCGAAGCGCCCCTCGGCGTTGACCCCCAGCCAAGTGCCGCCCGCTTCCTGATCGCGGCCGGCAAAGACCTGTGGTGCATCCGGCCATTGAGCCAGCGGCAGGCTGGGCCGGGCGTAGAATTCATCACGGTTGGCCGCGACGATCAGCGGCTGGGCATGGCCCGGCCGCCAGGCAAAAACAATCAGGCACATCGGGCGATCCCTTGTGTGTTTTTTCCTCACTCTACCCACAGAACCGCGGGCGTTCCATCGTAACGAAGTTGGGCCGCGCACCTTCCATCCGTTAACATGCCGGGCTGTTTGGTGTGTATGTGAACTTCTTAATTTGATCTCGCAGCTGTAACGCAGGCTTAATCGCGCATCGGCATGGTCCGGTGCGTCATGACTAAATGTTTTAACGAGGAGTCGCAATGCTGCCTTACCCGCAGATCGACCCGGTGGCCCTGGCCATCGGTCCGCTGAAAATCCATTGGTATGGGTTGATGTACCTGATCGGCATCGGCGGTGCCTGGCTGCTGGCGTCCCGGCGCCTGAACCGTTTCGACCCGACCTGGACCAAGGAGAAACTCTCCGACATGGTGTTCTGGTTGTCGATGGGGGTCATTGTCGGTGGGCGACTCGGGTATGTGCTGTTCTACGATCTGTCGGCCTACATCGCCAACCCGACGCTGATCTTTGAGGTGTGGAAGGGCGGCATGGCGTTCCACGGCGGGTTTATCGGCGTGATGATCGCCGCCTGGTGGTTTGGCCGGCGCAACGGCAAGTCGTTTTTCCAGCTGATGGACTTCGTCGCGCCGCTGGTGCCGATTGGCCTGGGCGCTGGGCGTATCGGTAACTTCATCAACGCTGAGCTGTGGGGCAAGCCGACCGATGTGCCGTGGGCCATGGTTTTCCCGCCGTTCAGCGACCCGGCGCAACTGCCGCGCCATCCGTCGCAGCTGTACCAGTTCGCCCTGGAAGGTGTGGCATTGTTCCTCATCCTGTACATCTTCTCGCGCAAGCCACGCCCAACCATGGCCGTGTCGGGGATGTTCGCGCTGTTCTACGGGATCTTCCGCTTCATCGTCGAGTTCGTGCGCGTACCGGATGCGCAGTTGGGCTACCTGGCGTGGGGCTGGTTGACCATGGGGCAGGTGCTCAGCATCCCGATGATCCTGGTCGGCCTGGGCCTGCTGTGGTGGGCTTACAACCGCCCACAAGGCATCAAGAGCACCGCGCTTTAAATTCGAACGCCGAGGCGTGCGCGCCTCGGCTTCAACGATACGGGTACCCACATGAAGCAATACCTCGAACTCCTGCACGACGTCGTGACCAATGGCCTGACCAAGGGCGATCGTACCGGCACCGGCACCAAGGCCGTGTTCGCCCGTCAGTATCGGCATAACCTGGCCGATGGCTTCCCGCTGCTGACCACCAAGAAGCTGCATTTCAAAAGCATCGCCAACGAACTGATCTGGATGTTGAGCGGCAACACCAACATCAAGTGGCTCAACGAAAACGGCGTGCGTATCTGGGATGAATGGGCCACCGAAGACGGCGACCTGGGCCCGGTGTACGGCGAGCAGTGGACCGCCTGGCCGACCAAGGACGGCGGCAAGATCAACCAGATCGACTACATGGTCGAGACGTTGAAGACCAACCCCAACAGCCGCCGCATCCTGTTCCACGGCTGGAACGTCGAATACCTGCCGGATGAAACCAAGAGCCCCCAGGAAAACGCGCGCAACGGCAAGCAGGCCTTGCCACCGTGCCACCTGCTGTACCAGGCCTTTGTGCATGATGGCCATCTGTCGATGCAGTTATACATCCGCAGCTCCGATGTATTCCTCGGCCTGCCCTATAACACTGCCGCCCTGGCGTTGCTGACCCACATGCTGGCCCAGCAGTGCGACCTGATCCCCCACGAGATCATCGTCACCACCGGCGACACCCATGCGTACAGCAACCACATGGAGCAGATCCAGACCCAGCTCGCGCGCACGCCGAAAAAGCTGCCGGAACTGGTGATCAAGCGTAAGCCTGCGTCGATCTACGACTACAAGTTCGAAGACTTTGAAGTCGTCGGCTACGACGCCGACCCAAGCATCAAGGCTGACGTGGCGATCTGAAGTCTGTCCTGATCTAAATGTGGGAGGGGGCTTGCCCCCGATAGCGGTGGATCAGCCAGCATTTCTATGGCTGACACACCGTAATCGGGGGCAAGCCCCCTCCCACATTTGGTCCGCGTTCACTTAAGTCTAATGCCCGTGGCTTCTGCCCACATGCGACGGCTCGGCCTCGCTGGCCTGCACGCTGCCGCTGACCTCCAAGCGCTGCAAGATCCCGCATTGCGCCCCGCCGCCACAGCGCTGGCGCAAGTCCAGCAATTGCTCCTGCAACGCCAGCAGCCCATCGATCCGCGCTTTCACATGGTGGATATGTTCGTCGATCAACGCATTCACGCTTTCGCATTGATCCTGTGGGCTGTCACGCAGGCTGAGCAGGCTGCGGATTTCTTCCAGGGTCATGTCAAGGCTGCGGCAGTTGCGGATAAAGATCAGCCGCTCGGTGTGCGCCTGGGTGTACACCCGGTAGTTGCCGTCAGTGCGCGCCGGGGGTGGCAGCAGGCTTTCCTTCTCGTAATAACGGATGGTTTCCACCGGGCAGTCGGTCAGTTTGGCCAGTTCGCCGATCTTCATCGCAGCAATCTCTAAATGGGTGCTTGACCCTATAGTGGCTACAGGGTCTTTACTTGGCAACAGGCACATCTACGGACGCGACAGCATGAGCGATTCCCTCCACACCCCGCATAAGCACGATCACGAGCATGATCACGGCGAGCAAACGCTCAAGCCCGCGCACGACCACGGCGGCGGGTGCTGCTCCGGCACCCCGGCGCCTGCAAAAGTACAGCTGAGCGACGCTCCCACCGCCGGCTCGCGCCTGAGCACCTTTCGCATCGAAGCGATGGACTGCCCCACCGAACAAACGCTGATCCAGAACAAACTGGGCAAGCTCGCCGGGGTGCAGCAGCTGGAATTCAACCTGATCAACCGCATCCTCGGCGTCACCCATGACTTGCCGAGCACTGCGCCGATCATCGATGCCATCAAATCCATCGGCATGCAGGCCGACCCTATCGAAGAAGGCACCCCCGCCGCCGCGCCGCCCGCCAAGAAGCACTGGTGGCCGCTGGCAGTCTCGGGCGTGGGGGCATTGGGCGCGGAAGTCCTGCATTTCACGGGCGTGGCGCCGACCTGGGTGATCGCCCTGGTGGCGCTGGTGTCGATTCTCAGCGGTGGCCTCACCACCTACAAAAAGGGCTGGATTGCCCTGAAAAACCTGAACCTGAACATCAACGCGCTGATGAGTATCGCCGTGACCGGCGCCGTGCTGATCGGCCAATGGCCGGAAGCGGCGATGGTGATGTTCCTGTTTACCGTGGCCGAGTTGATCGAGGCCAAGTCCCTGGACCGTGCGCGCAATGCCATCAGCGGCTTGATGCAGATGACCCCGGAGCAGGCCACGGTGCGCCAGGCGGACGGTTCATGGCTGGAGCAAGAGGTCAAAAGTATTGATTTAGGCGCCATCGTGCGGGTAAAGCCTGGCGAACGCATTGGCCTGGACGGTGAGGTGACTGCCGGTCAATCCACGGTCGACCAGGCGCCGATCACCGGTGAAAGCCTGCCGATCGAAAAAAACCTGGGCGATAAAGTCTTCGCCGGTACGATCAACCAGGCCGGTTCCCTGGAATACAAGGTGACCGCAGCGGCCAACAATTCCACGTTGGCGCGGATCATTCACGCGGTGGAGCAGGCCCAGGGCTCGCGGGCACCGACCCAGCGTTTTGTCGACCGCTTCTCCAAGGTCTATACACCCGCGGTGTTCCTGTTTGCCCTGGGCGTGGCGGTCATACCGCCGCTGTTCATGGCGGGCGTCTGGTTCGACTGGATCTACCGCGCCCTGGTGTTGCTGGTGGTCGCCTGCCCGTGCGCCTTGGTGATTTCCACCCCGGTGACCATTGTCAGCGGCCTCGCGGCGGCGGCGCGCAAAGGCATCCTGATCAAGGGCGGCGTGTACCTGGAGGGCGGTTACAAGCTCAACTACCTCGCCCTGGACAAGACCGGCACCATCACCCACGGCAAGCCAGTGCAAACCGACTACTTGCCGCTGTTCGCCACGGTGCAGGACAGCGCGCCGGCGCTGGCCGCGAGTTTGGCCGGCCGTTCCGACCACCCGGTCTCCCTGGCGATCGCCAACGCGGCGGTGGATAAAAACCTGGCGTCCTACGTTGTGGATAACTTCGCGGCATTGCCCGGTCGTGGCGTGCGCGGAGACATAAACGGCGAAACCTACCACCTGGGCAACCACCGTCTAGTGGAAGACCTCGGGCTGTGCTCGCCGGCCCTGGAAGAGAAACTCTTCGCCCTGGAAAAACAAGGCAAGTCCGTGGTGCTGCTGCTCGACAAGTCAGGCCCGCTGGCCCTGTTCGCCGTAGCCGACACGGTCAAGGACAGCAGCCGCGAAGCCATCCGGCAACTGCACGAACTGGGCGTCAAGACCCTGATGCTCACCGGCGATAACACCCACACCGCCCAAGCGATTGCCGCCCAGGTCGGTATCGACCAGGCCCAGGGCGACCTGTTGCCCACCGATAAACTGCACGCCATTGAAACGCTCTACGGCCAAGGCCACCGCGTCGGCATGGTCGGCGACGGCATCAACGACGCCCCGGCCCTGGCTCGCGCCGAAATCGGCTTTGCCATGGCCGCCGCAGGCACCGACACCGCCATCGAGACCGCCGATGTCGCGCTGATGGACGATGATCTGCGCAAGATCCCGGCATTCATTCGGCTCTCCAGGCAAACGTCGAGTATCCTCAAGCAGAACATCGTCCTGGCGCTGGTGATCAAGGCCATCTTCCTGGCGGTCACCTTCCTGGGCATGGCGACGATGTGGATGGCGGTGTTTGCCGACATGGGGGTCAGCCTGCTGGTGGTGTTCAATGGCCTGCGCCTGTTGCGCAAATAGACGATGAGAGGGTGGTGTGCTGAGTGCTGAGCTGAAGGCGTTTTTCATGGTCGCCCGCCTGGGCAGCATTACCCAGGCAGCGAAAAAGCTCGGCCTGAGCCAGCCCACGGTCACTACCCAGATCCGCAACCTGGAAAGCCACTACGGCGTTGAACTGTTCTACCGTGGCGGCCGCCGCCTGACCGTCAGCGATGAAGGCGCGCGGCTGTTGCCGATGGTCAAGGCGCTGTTGCAGCAGGAAGCGGACATCGAGTTTTTCCTGCGCAACAACGGCCAGGTCCAGGGCGCCTTACGGATTGCCGCCACCGCGCCGTACTACATTCTGGACCTGGTCAAAGCCTTTCGCGAACGCCTGCCGCACGTAGAGGTGTCGGTGGAAATCGGCAATTCCCAGCAGGTGCTCGAAGCGCTGGACGACTACCGCGTCGACGTCGCCGCCTCGTCGCAGTTAGTGGAAGACCCGCGTCTGGTGCGCCGCGTGCTGGGCACGGACCCGCTGGTGTTGGCGGTACACCGCAATCACCCGTTGGCCAAGCTTGATCACGTACCGTTGAGCGCGCTCATCGGGCATACCTTGCTGATGCGTGAAGCGGGTTCTACCACCCGCAGGCTGACGGAAGAGATGCTGAAGAACGCGGGCGTGGGGTACGGGCCGTTGCTGGAGATTGGCAGCCGTGAGTCGATTCGCGAGGCAGTGCTGCGCAATATCGGCATCAGCATCATCGCACGCCACGAAGTGCCGCATGATCCACAGCTGAAGGTGCTGACCCTCGAGAATGCGCCGCAGATTCCGGAGTATCTGTACTGCCTCAAGGAGCGTAAAGGTGCCCGGTTGCCGGCGGCTTTCCTTGGCCTGGCCCAGGAAATGTCACCCTTGTAGGAGCGAGCTGATCGTTCCCACGCTCCGCGTGGGAATGCCTCCTGGGACGCTCCGCGTCCCGTCACTGCCGCCCACAGGTGACGCAGAGCGTCACGGGCTGCATTCCTACGCGGGAGCGTAGGAACGATCGGGACCCGGCACCACATTTCTATGAATCCTACACAAATCCACCAATACCACTATCACCCCCTTTAGCCTCCCTGCCACACCAACGACGCATTCCTTCCCTAGCATGGCCCCATCAGTTCGATGAGGTGCCACCATGAACACAGCCCTGACCCAACCCGGCGCGCCGATAAAGGTGCGCGGTATCCAGAAACGCTTCGGCGCCTTTACCGCGTTGGACAACGTGTCCCTGGACGTCGCCGCTGGCGAGCTGGTGTGCCTGCTGGGCCCGTCCGGCTGCGGTAAAACCACGTTGCTGCGCTGCATCGCCGGGCTTGAGCGCCAGGACAGCGGCGAACTTTACCTGGGTGACCGCGATGTTTCCCGGCTGCCGCCCCAGGCGCGGGACTACGGCATTTTGTTCCAGTCCTACGCGCTGTTTCCCAACCTGACCGTTGAAGCGAACATCGGCTACGGCCTCGCCGGCTGCGGCCGTGATGAGGTGCGCAAGCGTGTCGGGCAAATGCTCGAATTGGTCGGCCTGCTCGGCAGCGAAAAGAAATTCCCCGGCCAGCTGTCCGGGGGCCAGCAGCAACGTGTCGCGCTGGCGCGGGCCCTGGCGCCGGCGCCTTCGTTATTGCTGTTGGATGAACCCATGTCGGCCCTCGACGCGCGGGTGCGCGAGCATCTATGCACCGAGCTGCGCCAACTCCAACGCCGCCTGGGCATCACCACGCTGATGGTCACCCACAACCAGGACGAAGCCATGTTGATGGCCGACCGCATCGCGGTCATGCACAACGGCAAGGTCGAGCAGTACGCCACGCCGCAGGAAATCTATGACCGCCCGGCCACGCCGTTCGTGGCGGAGTTCGTCGGCCAGGGCAACTGGCTGCCGTTCAGCCGCAACAGCGCCAGCCATGCCCAGGTCGGTGGGATGAATGTGCGCCTGGCCGATGACGCCGGCATCGCCAAGTCCGGCCGGCTGTTCTGCCGCCCGGAAGCGATCAGCGTGAACCCGCCGGTGCATGAGGAAAACCTGTTCCCGGCCAAAGTCCGCGAGATCACCTTCTTGGGTAATCGCTGCCGCATGAGTTTTGAGCTGGAGCAGTTGCCGGGCCACCCGCTGCTGGCCGAGCTGGCGCCGGAAGCCATGCCGCGCCTGGGGGCCCAGGAAATTCTGGTGGCCCTGCCGCCGCGCAGCTTGCAGGTGTTCGCCTGAGATGGTCATGAAGACGGCGATGACACTGCCGCGCGCGGTTTCCCGGGCTGAAACGGGCGACCGCCTGTTTGTGGTCGGCGGCAAATTAGTGTGGCTGGGCCTGTTGGTCGTGGCGGTGTTGCTGCCGCTGCTGGCGATTTTCTGGCGTGGCTTCAGCAGCGAAGCCGGGCAGGGCGGCGGGTTGATCGCTGCACGCGAGCTGCTGACCAGTGCCAACTTCCACTGGTTGCTCGGCAATAGCCTGAAAGTTTCCCTGAGCGTCGCGGCCATCGTCGTACCGCTGGCCTATCTGTTTGCCTACGCGCTGCAGCGTACCTTGATCCCCGGCAAGGCGATCTGGCGCGGCGTGTCGCTGCTGCCCTTGATGGCGCCATCGATGTTGCCGGGCATTGCACTGGTGTATCTGTTCGGCAACCAGGGTCTGTTGCGCGGGTTGCTCTCGGACAACATCTACGGCTTCTGGGGCATTGTGCTGGGTGAGGTGATTTACACCTTCCCACACGCCCTGATGATTCTGCTGTCGGCCTTGTCGCTGGCGGATGCGCGCTTGTTCGACGCGGCCTCAAGCATGGGCGCCAGCCCGGCCCGAGCGTTTCGCAGCATTACCTGGCCGGCCACGCGCCAGGCGGTGTTCGCGGCACTTTGCCTGGTGTTCACCTTGACCATCACCGACTTCGGCGTGCCCGTGGTGGTGGGCGGGGACTACCAGGTGCTGGCGCTGGAAGCCTACAAGGCGGTGGTCGGCCAGCAGCAGTTCGGCCGCGGTGCGTTGATCGGCATGGTGCTGCTGTTGCCGGCGCTGTTCAGCTTTGGTGTGGATGCGTGGCTGCGGCGCCGTCACGGCGACGCCATGAGCGGCCGTGCCCAGGTCTTTCAACCACTGCCATCGCGTTCCAGGGATGGCTGCTATCTGGCTATCGTGCTGCTGATCTGCGCGGCGCTGCTGCTGGTGTTCGGCATGGCGGTGTATTCCTCGCTGGTCAAGTTCTGGCCCTACAACCTGTCGCTGTCCTTGAACCACTACCAGTTCGAAGACACTGCCGGCGGCGGCTGGCTGGCCTATCGCAACAGCCTGACCATGGCGCTGTGCACGGCGTTGATCGGCAGTGTGCTGATCTTCACCGGCGCCTACCTGATGGAAAAAACCAAGGGTCAACCGAGCCTGAACCTGGCCCTGCGCCTGCTCAGCTTTGTGCCGATGGCCGTACCGGGCCTGGTGCTGGGCCTGGGCTACGTGTTTTTTTTCAACCTCGGCGGCAACCCGCTGCATGTGTTCTACGGCAGCATGGCACTGCTGGTGGTGTGCACCATTGCTCACTATCTGACCACTGCGCAAATGACCGCCACCACTGCGCTGCGCCAACTGGACGTGGAATTCGAAGCCGCCGCGTTGTCCCTCAAGGCGCCGCTCTACCGCCACTACTTGAAAGTGACGGTACCGATCTGCCTGCCGGCGCTGCTGGATATTCTGCGTTACCTGTTCGTGTCGGCGATGACCACCGTCTCCGCTGCGATCTTTCTCTACAGCCCCGACACCATCCTCGCCGCCGTCGCCGTCTTGAACATGGACGATGCCGGCAATGTGGGCGGCGCTGCGGCCATGTCGACCCTGATCCTGTTCACCTCAGGCAGCGTCTCGCTGCTGCTGGCGTGGGCCTCACGTGGCGCCTTGCGCCGCTCCCAAGCCTGGCGCCAGACCGCGCCCGGGCAATGATCCTTCAAAGGAGGTATTCGATGTTCAAGCCACTGGCGCTGGTCGCTGCCGTACTCACCGCATTCAGCCTGAATGCCTTCGCCAACACCGAGTTGACCGTGTACACGGCCCTTGAAGCCGAGCAGTTGAAGACCTACAAAAAGGCCTTCGAGCAGGCCAACCCGGATATCCAGATCAAGTGGGTGCGCGACTCCACCGGCATCATCACCGCCAAGCTGTTGGCTGAAAAGGACCGCCCGCAGGCCGACGTGGTGTGGGGCCTGGCCGCCTCCAGCCTGGCGATCCTCGATCAACAAGGCATGCTCGATCGTTACGCGCCGAAGGACCTGGACAAGATCGGCAAAAACTACCGCGACGCCGCCACCCCACCGGCCTGGGTCGGCATGGATGTGTGGGCGGCGACCATTTGCTTCAACACCGTCGAAGCCGAGAAACAGGGCCTGAGCAAACCGGTGAGTTGGCAGGACCTGACCAAGCCTGAGTACAAGGGCAAGATCGTGATGCCCAACCCGGCGTCCTCCGGTACCGGCTTTCTGGACGTAAGCGCCTGGTTGCAAACCTTTGGTGAGCAGCAGGGCTGGCAGTACATGGACGAGCTGCACCAGAACATCGGCCAGTACGTTCACTCCGGCTCCAAGCCGTGCAGGCTGGCGGCGTCCGGGGAGTTTCCGATTGGTATTTCGTTTGAATACCCGGCCGTACAGCTCAAGCGCCAGGGGGCGCCGCTGGACATCATCCTGCCGAAGGAAGGCCTGGGCTGGGAAATCGAGGCGACGGCGGTGCTCAAGGGCACGGCCCACGCCGATGCGGCCAGGAAACTCGCGGACTTCTCCGCCAGCCCGGCGGCGATGGAGCTGTACAAGGACAACTTCGCGGTACTGGCCCAGCCAGGGATTGCCAAGCCGCAGACCGAATTGCCCGCCGATTACGAGCAGCGGTTGATCAAGAACGGCTTTGCCTGGGCCTCGAAGAACCGCGACAGCATCCTGGCGCAATGGCGCAAGCGCTATGACGGCAAGTCGGAGAAGGTGGCGGGGCAGTAAGGGTACCGATCGTTCCCACGCTCCGCGTGGTAACGCCGCTCCGGACGCTCCGCGTCCGCTCTTGAAGGTCGTGACGCGGAGCGTCACTGGATGAATTCCCACGCGGAGCGCGGGAACGAGAGGACAGTATGAGTAGTGATCTGTTAATTGTCGGCGCCGGCATTCTCGGCCTCTCCCATGCATACGCCGCTGCCAGGCGCGGGCTCAAGGTCAAGGTTTTCGAACGCAGCGCTACCCCGCTGGGCGCGTCTGTGCGCAACTTCGGCCAGGCGCTGGTCACCGGCCAACCGCCGGGGCCGATGCTCGACCTGGCGCGGCAAAGCCGCGATATCTGGGCACACTGGGCGCAGGTCGCCGGCTTTCAGCTCAAGCGCAATGGCTCCTACCTGTTCGCCCGTACCGAAGCCGAAGAGCACCTGCTCGAAGCCTTCTGCGCCGGGCGTGCCCGCGAGCACGGCTACAACGTGGCGTTGCTGCAAGGCGCGGCGTTGAACGACCTGTACGGCGGCCAGTTCCGCCATCACCGCGCCGCGCTGCATGGCAAGGACGATCAGCAACTGTATTCGCGCGAAGCGATCCCGGCGCTGATCAACTACCTGGCCCAGGAACTGAACGTGGAATTTCACTTTTCGACCCTGGTGCGCCACGTCGAGCCGGGCCAGTTGCACAGCACGGCGGGGCGTTTTCGCGGCGAGCAGATCATTGTCTGTTCCGGGCACGACTACCAGACCCTGCTGGCCGAATCGATCGCTGCGCTCAATCCACAGGTGTGCCGCCTGCAAATGCTACGCGCACGGCCGGCGCTTGAGCTGAACCTGCAGCACGCCGTGTTGACCGGCCTCAGTTGCGTGCATTACGGCGCGTTCGCCGACTTGCCGCAAGCGGCGCCGGTGCAGGCGCAGATCCTGCGCGAAGCACCGCACCTGCATGAGCACGGGATTCACCTGCTGATCAGCCCTACGCCCCATGGCGACCTGATCATCGGCGATTCCCATGATTACGGCAGCGATGCCTCGCCGTTCAACGCCGAGCAGGTCGATGACTGGCTGATCGAGCTGGCCGAGCAGACCCTGGGCTGCACACTCCAGGTGCTGGAGCGTTGGCAGGGCGTATATGGCTCGCGTGGGCCCGCGCCGTTTTCGTTTGTGCAGGCGGCTGCCGGCATCAGCATTGCGCTGATGCATACCGGTGTGGGCATGAGTGTGGGGCCGGCCATGGCCGAGCGAAATATCACGGCACTGTGGGGGCCGGCGCGCTAATGGCGGATCAGGCTTCGTCCAACCGCTGAGCCAGCGCCTCGATTTGCTCCTGACGCTCGGCCTGGCTCAACCTGGAGTGGGGGTTGAGCGATGACCATTGCGGATAGGCGCGCGCTTTGTTCAAGGCATCCGGCAGCTTGCCTTCGCGCCAGGTTTTATCCTGGGGCGTATCGACCTTGATGCCGTGCATCGCCGCATGGCCGCGCAGGTTCAAGGCCTTGAGCAACTGGCGTTGGCGCAGGGCGAGCAGGCGCAGCACGCTGTCGTCGACGGTCAGCTCGCGCTGGCCTTTGATTTTGCCGAGCAGGCGGCCGCCATAACTGCGCGCGGTCTGCAGCGCGCCACCGGCAATCGCACCGGCGATGGCGGCGGCGCCGAGGGTCAAGCCGCCGACCAACAGGTCCACGCCCGCGCCGGCTGCCGCGCCTGCGGCGATCCCGCCACCTACGCGCACCCCAAGCTGTTTGAGGGTTTCGGGGTTGAACAGGTCGTCGCCCCAGCGTCCGTCCAGCAGCGGCAGGTCGCTGGCGGCGGCGTCCTGCGGGCGGAAGCCGAACAGTTTGAGCAGGGAATCCACACACTTTTGTTCGCGTTGGCGCACGGCCTTGCGCAGTTCGCTGATCGCGTGCGGCTCATCTGCGGTCATTACGCTACGCCGGCACGCTGCGCAGTCGATCAACAATTCGGCGATCAAGCGTGCGGCGCTTTGCTGGCGCGCCTGGCGTTGGGCTTGCTGGTCGAGGATCAACCGCTCCAACTGCGGCCGTGCGTTTTCCAGCAGCAGGGCCAGGCTTTCATACAACCGCTGTTCGCCGTCTTCCGGCGGCGCCACGCTGTCAAAGCGCACCAGCGCATGCAGGCCAAGGCGAGCCAGGGCTTCACGCCACTGGGGTTCGCGGTGCTCGCTGCTGCTGACGAAATTGAGCACCGGCAGCAAGGGTTTGCCGCAGCTGGCCAGCACCTGCAACTCGTCGCGGTACTTGGCCAGTACCGGTTCGCGGGCGTCGATCACGTACAGGCCGCCATCCGAGGCCAGCAGTTGGCGCAGCACCTTGGCTTCCTGTTCGAAGCGTTGGCGCGCTTCGCTGCCTTCCAGGAACCGCGTCAGGCGGGCCGGGCCATCCAGGCGTTCGCCGGGGCGGTCGAGGCGTTCCAGGTAGTCGAGCAGGGCGATGGCGTCTTCCAGGCCGGGTGTGTCGTACAGCTCCAGCAAGGCTTCGCCGTCCACCGATAAGCGCGCACCTTCGACATGCCGCGTGGTGCTGGGGCGATGGGAGACTTCGCCAAAGCCGACATCGCGGGTCAGGGTGCGCAGCAGTGAGGTCTTGCCCACGTTGGTATGGCCGACTACGGCGAGCTTCAGGGGTTTAGTCATGACCGCTCTCCAACCAGTTCAACGGTGCGCAGTCGGCGAAGGGCAGCTCAAGCTGTTGCAGCGCGCTGTGCCAGTCGCCCAGGCGCTCGGCATCCAGCGCCTGGCCGGGCGGCGCTTGCAGCAGCCACACCCGTGTGGCCGCGGCACTGCGCGCCAGTTCGGCGATCAGCGCCAGGCTGCCACGGTCGGGCGAGCGACGCGGGTCGCAGGCGATGGCCAGGCGCGCGGGCGGGAAGCGTGTGAGCTGCTCCAGCAGTCTGTTGCGCGATTCACGGCTGTCGAGAATGCCGGCGTTCTTGACCGTGCCGGGCAGTTTGGGCGGCCAGGGGCGCTGCTCGTCCAGTTCGATGGCAACCAGCAGCGCGCCGTCGCTGTGCAGCTCACTGACGCCGCCCGCCACCTGGTGCAGGTGTTCCGGCGCCGCATCGTTGACCCCCAGCCGCTCGCTGCTCGGCATCAGGCGCTCGCGCAGTTGGGCATAGCCGGGCTGGGTGAGGTCCAGGCCCAAGGCCGCGCGCCCACGTTTCCAGCGCCACAGGCACAGCAGTGCGAGGACCAGCCGGGGCAGCACCCCGTAGACCAGCAACACCCCCACCAACCAGGCGGCCCAGGCCTGGCGGGCGCTTTCGATATTCAGTGCGGAGTCGCCGCTGGCGCGGATCATCTCGACCGTCGGTACGTTGAAGCCGAGCAGGGCGGGCAGTGTGCCAAGGGCCTGAGTGACGGCGATGAAGGTATCCGCTCCCAGGATGGTGGTTTCCCACACGAAGCCGTAACGCCGGGTGGCGAGCAGCATCAGTAAAACCAGCAGGGCGCTGAGCAATGCCAGCAACCACAGGCTGTTGACCAGCACACCAACCGCCCAACGGTTGAGTTTATGGCGCTGCAGCAACAGTAGCAGTGCCGGTGCCAGCTGCGCGGCCTTGGCGTCGCGCGCAAGTTTTTCGCTGAGCCACAGCCACAGGCGACCGAGGCTGGCGCTGTGTTCGCCGGCAAACACCAGGCCCAGGGCCCAACTGAGCAGCAGGATCAGGTTCAGGCCGAGCAGGCTGCCCAGGGCCCAGAACACATTCACCGGGGTAACGCCGTTGCCCAGCGCGGCAAACGCCAGGCCGGCGCCGCTGATAACTGCGACTATCGCCAGCAGTACCACGGCCAGGCGCGCGCCTTGCAGCCAGCGACTGAGCGCGCCGGTCAGGCCGTCGCGTTCTGCCAAGTGCAGCGCACGCTGCGCGATACGCGTTGGCAGGTCGCCACCGGCCGAGCGGGCCAGGCGGTTGGCTTCGAGGTCTTCCAGGGGGCCGGCGTGTTCTTCGCGCAGGCGCACGGTTTCGGTCAGCCAGAGTGTGTGCAGCGGGTTCAGTGCAGTCACGCGCCATCCTGTTGTGTTCGTGAGGTTGGAGCATAACCGCTGACTCGCAGCTCTGGTATTCTCGTCGCCATGAAAAAAACTCTCCCTCTAAGCCTGATCGCAGCCCTCGGTGAAAACCGCGTGATCGGCGTCGACAACAGCATGCCCTGGCATTTGCCGGGGGATTTCAAATATTTCAAGGCCACCACCCTCGGCAAGCCGATCATCATGGGGCGCAAGACCTGGGATTCCCTGGGCCGACCGTTGCCGGGGCGCCTGAATATAGTGGTCAGCCGTCAGACCGATCTGATGCTTGAAGGTGCGCAAGTATTTGCGTCACTGGAAGCTGCGGTTGAACGCGCCGAGGCGTGGGCACTGGAGCAGGGCGTGGATGAGCTGATGCTGATCGGCGGTGCGCAACTGTATGCGCAGGGGCTGGAACATGCCGATCGCCTTTACTTGACGCGGGTGGCGTTGAGCCCGGAAGGGGATGCGTGGTTTCCGGAGTTTGATCAGAGCCAGTGGAAGTTGGTGTCGAATCTGGAGAACCCGGCAGAGGGTGATAAACCGGCTTACAACTTCGAAGTTTGGGAACAGGCCTAAAAGCATCGGGGGCAAGCCCCCTCCCACATTTGAATGTATTCACAAATCAAAGTGTGGGAGGGGGCTTGCCCCCGATAGCGTCCTATCAGGCCTGCGCCAACTCAGCATGCTCATCGGCATCCAGCAGCGCTTTATCCGTCTGCCCCATAAGCTGGCTGGTAATCGCCCCCGCCGTCATCGAGCCATTCACGTTCAACGCCGTGCGGCCCATATCAATCAGTGGTTCCACGGAGATCAGCAGCGCCACCAGTGACACCGGCAAGCCCATGGCCGGCAGCACGATCAGTGCCGCGAAGGTCGCACCGCCGCCCACGCCCGCCACACCGGCCGAGCTCAGGGTGACGATGGCTACCAAGGTCGCGATCCACAGTGGATCCAGCGGGTTGATGCCGACAGTCGGCGCCACCATCACCGCCAACATCGCAGGATAGAGCCCGGCACAGCCGTTCTGGCCGATGGTCGCGCCAAACGAAGCGGCGAAACCGGCGATTGACTGCGGGATGCCCAGGCGACGGGTCTGCGCTTCGATGCTCAAGGGGATCGAGGCCGCGCTGGAGCGGCTGGTGAAGGCAAACGTCAGCACCGGCCACACTTTGCGGAAGAAGCGCAGCGGGTTGATGCCGGCCAGCGACAGCAACAGGCCGTGCACCACGAACATCAGGCCCAGGGCCAGGTACGACACCACAACAAAGCTGCCGAGCTTGATGATGTCCTGCAGGTTGGAGCTGGCGACCACCTTGGTCATCAACGCCAGTACGCCGTACGGGGTCAGCTTCATGACCAGGCGCACCAGGCGCATCACCCAGGCTTGCAGGGTGTCGATGGCATTGAGCACTTTCTGGCCTTTTTCCACGTCATCCTTGAGCAGTTGCAGCGCGGCAACCCCCAGGAACGCGGCGAAAATCACCACGCTGATGATCGACGTCGGCTTGGCCCGGGCCAGGTCGGCGAACGGGTTGGCCGGCACGAATGACAGCAGCAATTGCGGGATATTCAGGTCGGCGACCTTGCCCGCGTAATCGTTCTGGATCACTTGCAGGCGCGCCATTTCCTGGGTGCCGGCGACCAGGCCTTCGGCAGTCAGGCCGAACAGGTTGGTCAGGCCGATACCGATCAGCGCGGCAATCGCGGTGGTGAACAGCAGGGTGCCGATGGTCAGGAAGCTGATCTTGCCCAGGGACGAAGCATTGTGCAGACGCGCCACGGCACTGAGGATCGAGGCGAACACCAGCGGAATCACGATCATTTGCAGCAGTTGCACATAGCCGTTGCCGACCAGGTCGAACCAGCCGATGGAAGCCTTGAGCACCGGGTGGCCGGCGCCATAGATGGCGTGCAACACCACACCGAATACCACGCCAAGCACCAGGGCGAATAACACCTTCTTGGCAAGGCTCCAGTGGGTACGGCCGGTTTGTGCCAGGCCCAGCAACAGGGCCACGAACACCAGTAAGTTGAGAATCAGGGGAAGATTCATTGAAGCTCCGTTGAGAAGGCAGCCAATCGCGTGAGCCTGCGATTGCGAACCGGAAAGCCTAACAGCTTGAAATATATTGATTTAATACCGATATGGAATGGTCACTGTCGTTTTTGGAATAAGCGTTTGACGCTGCCGCGTATGCCCTTGGCGGAATCAGGACGCAGGCCGTCGTGCTCAACGCGAGGACTGTCACACAGATTTGTTAGCGTCGATGTCTTTCACTCAGGAAGGAACGCTTATGAAGCTCGCGCCGAAATTGCTTGCCGCCGCTCTCTGCCTTGGGCTCGCCAGCCAGGCGCTGGCCGCCACCGAGTTGAAACACTGGCCGGCGCCTGCCGCCAAACAATTGAACGAGATGATCGCTGCCAATGCCAACAAGGGCAATTTCGCGGTGTTCGACATGGACAACACCAGCTACCGCTACGACCTTGAAGAATCCTTGCTGCCGTACATGGAGAACAAGGGCCTGATCACCCGCGACAGCCTCGACCCTTCGCTCAAGCTGATGCCGTTCAAAGACACCGCCGACCACAAGGAAAGCCTGTTCAGCTACTACTATCGCCTCTGCGAAGTGGACGACATGGTGTGCTACCCGTGGGTGGCCCAGGTGTTTTCAGGCTTCACCCTCAAGGAACTCAAGGTTCAGGTCGACGAGCTGATGGCCTCCGGCAAGCCTGTGCCCGTCACCTATTTTGAAGGCGACGCAGTGAAGAAGTCCGAAGTGCAGCCACCGAAAGTCTTCACCGGCCAGGCCGAGCTGTACAACAAGCTGATGGAAAACGGCATCGACGTGTATGTGATGACTGCTGCCTCGGAGGAACTGGTGCGCATGGTCGCCGCCGATCCGAAGTACGGCTACAACGTCAAACCCGAAAATGTCATCGGCGTGACCACTCTGCTCAAGGACCGCAAAACGGGCGAACTGACCACCGCGCGCAAACAGATCGCTGCCGGCAAGTACGACGAGAAGGCCAACCTCGGCCTGGAACTGACGCCGTACCTGTGGACCCCGGCGACCTGGATGGCCGGCAAACATGCGGCGATCCTCACGTACATCGACGAGTGGAAAAAACCGGTTATCGTCGGCGGCGACACCCCGACCAGCGACGGTTACATGCTGTTCCACGATGTAGACGTGGCCAAGGGTGGCATCCATTTGTGGATCAACCGCAAAGACAAATACATGACTCAGCTCAACGGCATGATGGCCAAGCATGCGGCGGCGCAGGCCAAGGAAGGGTTGCCGGTGACGGCGGACAAGAATTGGGTGATCGTCAAGCCGGAGGATATTCAGTAACAGGCTGAGCGCGGTCAAAGAAAATGTGGGAGGGGGCTTGCTCCCGATAGCGGTGGGTCAGGCAGCTCATATATTGCCTGACACTCTGCTATCGGGAGCAAGCCCCCTCCCACATTTGATCTTCATCGGTCTTGGGGGTTATCTCCAGGCAAAAAAATGCCCCGCCAAGTGCGGGGCATTTTCATGGGCGACGATTACAGGCCGTCGAGCATCGCCTTGTTACGCACAGCGCCTTTATCGGCACTGGTCGCCAACAGGGCATAAGCTTTCAACGCGGTCGTGACTTTGCGCGGACGCTTCTCCACCGGCTTCCAGCCTTTCTTGTCCTGCTCGACCCGGCGTGCGGCCAGTTCTTCATCGCTGATCAACAGGTTGATCGAACGGTTCGGGATGTCGATCAGCACTTTGTCACCATCCTGCACCAGGCCGATCGCGCCGCCGGCAGCGGCTTCCGGCGAAGCGTGGCCGATGGACAGGCCCGAGGTGCCGCCGGAGAAGCGGCCATCGGTGAGCAGGGCGCAGGCTTTGCCCAGGCCTTTGGACTTGAGGTACGAAGTTGGGTAAAGCATTTCCTGCATACCCGGGCCGCCTTTGGGGCCTTCGTAGCGGATGATTACGATGTCGCCTTCTTTGACTTCGTCGGCCAGGATGCCGCGCACCGAGCTGTCCTGGCTTTCGTAGATCTTGGCGCGGCCTTCGAATACGTGGATGGACTCGTCCACACCGGCAGTTTTCACCACGCAACCGTCGAGGGCGATGTTGCCGTATAGCACGGCCAGGCCGCCTTCCTGGGAATAGGCGTGCTCGACACTGCGGATGCAGCCGTTTTCACGGTCGTCATCCAGAGTGTCCCAACGGGTCGACTGGCTGAACGCGGTCTGGGTCGGAATGCCTGCAGGGCCTGCCTTGAAGAAGGTGTGCACGGCTTCGTCGTCAGTCTGGGTGATGTCCCACTTGGCGATGCCTTCGGCCAGGGACGTGCTGTGCACGGTCGGCAGGTCGGTGTGCAGCAGGCCGCCACGGGCCAGGGAGCCCAGGATCGAGAAGATCCCGCCGGCGCGGTGCACGTCTTCCATGTGGTACTTCTGGATGTTCGGCGCGACCTTGCACAGTTGCGGCACGTGACGGGACAGACGGTCGATGTCGCGCAGATCGAAATCGATCTCGGCTTCCTGGGCGGCGGCCAGCAAGTGCAGGATGGTGTTGGTGGAACCGCCCATGGCGATGTCCAGGGTCATGGCGTTTTCGAACGCCTTGAAGTTGGCGATATTGCGCGGCAATACCGACTCATCGTTCTCGGTGTAGTAGCGCTTGCACAGCTCGACGATGGTGCGGCCGGCCTGCAGGAACAGTTGCTCACGGTCGCTGTGGGTGGCCAGCGTCGAACCGTTGCCCGGCAAGGCCAGGCCCAGGGCTTCCACCAGGCAGTTCATCGAGTTGGCGGTGAACATGCCAGAGCATGAACCGCAGGTCGGGCAGGCGCTGCGCTCGTATTCCGCGACCTTCTCGTCAGAAGCGCTGGAATCGGCGGCGATGACCATGGCGTCGACCAGGTCGAGGCCGTGGGAGGCAAGCTTGGTCTTGCCGGCTTCCATCGGGCCGCCGGAGACGAAGATCACCGGGATGTTCAGGCGCAGGGCGGCCATCAGCATGCCGGGGGTGATCTTGTCGCAGTTGGAGATGCACACGATGGCGTCGGCGCAGTGGGCGTTGACCATGTACTCCACGGAGTCGGCGATGATCTCGCGGCTCGGCAGCGAGTACAGCATGCCGTCATGGCCCATGGCGATGCCGTCGTCCACGGCGATGGTGTTGAATTCCTTTGCCACGCCGCCGGCGCGTTCGATCTCGCGGGCGACCAATTGGCCCAGGTCCTTGAGGTGGACGTGGCCGGGGACGAACTGGGTGAACGAGTTGGCAATCGCGATGATCGGCTTCTTGAAGTCGTCATCTTTCATCCCCGTGGCACGCCACAGTGCGCGCGCGCCGGCCATGTTGCGGCCGTGGGTGGATGTTTTCGAGCGGTAATCTGGCATGGAGCACTCCGGGCGGCTAATCACTTACTAATCAGGTGCTAAAGGGGAGTGAGCTTCTATAGACGTCTGGAACACTCAGAAAATGGCCGTGTGTCCGGAAGTTGCCACTCGCGTCGCGGGATCGCCGCGTGCTGGGGCCTCGAGCTCATAAACCCGCCGGGGGATGACTGGCGATGAATAGGGCCGATTCTACACCGTCTTCCTGTAGGAGCGAGCTTGCTCGCGAAAAACGTCAACGATAACGCAGTGCTGTCAGGCAGCTCGCGTCGCTTGTGGTTTTTCGCGAGCAAGGGCTAGCCGCCCGCCTCGCTCCTACAGGGGCAAGACATATTCAGAACTATTGTTTACAGGCTAGTCGACGCTTCGGCTCCTACCGTTTCTCTTCCAATCACAGAAGAGGACGAAGGAATGTCCACCCAGCAAAATGCTCATCGGCTGCGCACTGGGCGCTATTCAGAATCGGGCCGCGTGTACCTGATCACGGCTGTTACCTACCAACGACAATCAATTTTTCAGGACTGGCGCACGGGTCGCCTGCTCGTCAGCGAATTCAGGAAAGCTCAGGAAGACGGTGAGGCGACCTCGCTGGCCTGGGTCGTGATGCCTGACCATTTTCATTGGTTGGTCGAACTGCACAATGGCGACTTGCCAAGGTTGATGCGAATAACCAAGTCGCGAAGTGCCCGCGCGATAAACAGTGCGAGGGGTTCTTACGGGACGCTTTGGCAAAAAGGCTATTTCGATCGGGCACTGCGTCGCGAGGAGGACTTGAAAGCAATGGCCCGCTATATCGTCGCGAATCCTTTGCGTGCTGGTTTGGTCGAGCACATTGGTCAATACCCGCTATGGGATGCCATCTGGATATGACGCACCTTCACTTGTAGGAGCGAGCTTGCTCGCGAAGAACGTCAACGATAACGCAGCGCTATCAGGTAGCCCGCGTCGTGTATGAGTTTTTCGCGAGCAAGCTCGCTCCTACAGGGAGGTTTCGGTCTTAGCTGTTCGGCAACAACCGGCAGGTAATGCTCTTGATATAGCGCGTCTCGACAATCGCCGGGTGCACCGGGTGGTCCGGGCCCTGGCCGCCGCGTTCGAGCATCTGGATATTGCGGTCCAGGTGGCGGGCGCTGGTCAGCAGGATGTTTTGCAGGTCGTCTTCGGGCAGGTGCATGGAGCACGAGGCGCTGACCAGGATGCCGTCCTTGCTGAGCAGGCGCATGGCTTGCTCGTTCAGGCGGCGGTAGGCGCCTTCGCCGTTTTTCATGTCTTTCTTGCGTTTGATGAAGGCCGGCGGGTCGGCGACGATCACGTCGAAGCGTTCTTCGCTGGCTTTGAGTTCCTTGAGCGCTTCGAACACGTCGCCTTCGATGCAGGTCATTTTCTCGGCGACGCCGTTCAGCGCGGCATTGCGCTCGACGCCATCGAGGGCGAAGGCGGAGGCGTCGACGCAGAACACTTCACTGGCGCCGAAAGCGGCAGCTTGCACGCCCCAGCCGCCGATGTAGCTGTACAGGTCGAGTACGCGCTTGCCCTTGGCATACGGCGCCAGGCGTGCGCGGTTCATGCGGTGGTCATAGAACCAGCCGGTTTTCTGGCCCTGGATCACCGGGGCTTCGAATTTCACGCCGTTTTCTTCCAGCGCTACCCACTCCGGCACCAGGCCGAACACGGTTTCGACGTAGCGGTTGAGGCCTTCGGCGTCGCGCGCGGCGGAATCGTTCTTGAACAGGATGCCGCTCGGCTTGAGCACTTGGGTCAGCGCGGCGATCACGTCTTCTTTATGGGCTTCCATGGTCGCCGAGGCGATCTGCACGACGAGGATGTCGCCGAAACGGTCGACCACCAAACCTGGCAGCAGGTCGGAATCACCGTAGACCAAGCGATAGAACGGCTTGTCGAACAGGCGATCACGCAGCGACAGGGCGACGTTGATGCGGTGCACCAGCAGCGACTTGTCCAGCGGCAACTTGATGTCGCGCGACAGCAGGCGGGCGCAGATCAGGTTGTTCGGGCTCATGGCCACGATGCCGAGGGTCTTGCCGCCGGCCGCTTCCAGGATAGCCTGGTCACCTGCCTGGAAGCCATGGAGTGGGGTGGCGGCCACGTCGATTTCGTTGCTGTAGACCCACAGGTGGCCGTTGCGCAAACGACGATCGGCGTTGGCTTTGAGACGCAGGCTTGGCAGGGACATGACGTCGCTCCGGAAAAAAGAGCGGGAGTATACCGTGTTGTGTAGTTACTGAGCGCGCCGCCGGACATGTGGGAGGGGGCTTGCTCCCGATAGCGGTATGTCAGAAACAGATGAGCTGACTGATCCACTGCTATCGGGAGCAAGCCCCCTCCCACATTTAGTCCGATTTCAATCGGGCATTTGGGTGTCGGCCATGTCTGCATAAGGGTTAGAATCCCCGCCTAGCCCAGAGTGTGTACTTATGTCCCAAGAGCTTTCCGCCGAACAGATTCAGCAGGTGCTGCAAGGCATCAGCGTGCCGCCCCAGCCGCAAATCATGGTGGATTTGCAGATGGAACAGTACATGCCCGACCCGGACCTGGAAGTGATCGCCCGGCTGATCGCCCAGGACCCGGGCCTGTCCGGCGCGTTGCTGAAAATCGTCAACTCGCCGTATTACGGCCTGAGCAACAAGATCGCCTCGATCCAGCGCGCGGTGAACCTGCTGGGCAGCCGCTCGGTGATCAACCTGATCAATGCGTTGTCGATCAAAGGCGAGATGAGCGATGACACCATCGTCACGCTCAACCGCTTCTGGGACACGGCTCAGGACGTGGCCATGACCTGCCTGACCCTGGCCAAGCGCACCGGCGCTCAAGCGGTCGACGAAGCCTATGCCCTGGGCCTGTTCCACGATTGCGGCGTACCGCTGATGCTCAAGCGGTTCCCCAACTACATGACGGTATTGGAGCAGGCCTACGCCAATGCCGGCCCGGATTGCCGCGTGGTCGACACCGAGAACAACGCGTTCAACACCAACCATGCCGTGGTGGGCTACTACACCGCCAAATCCTGGCGCCTGCCGGAGCATGTGACCGACGCCATCGCCAATCACCACAACGCCCTGGCGATTTTCAGCGATGAGTCGTCGCGCGCACCCGTGCTTAAAAACCTGCTGGCGATCCTGAAAATGGCCGAGCACATTTGTTCGTCCTATCGCGTGCTGGGCAACCAGACCGTCGACCGTGAATGGGAGGCGATCGGCCATCTGGTGCTGGATTACGTGGGCCTGTCGGACTACGACTTCGAAAGCCTGAAGTTGTCGATCCGCGAGCTGGGCGCGCACTGAGCCTTTCTTCCCGAGGTACACATGCCTGAGTTACCAGAAGTCGAAACCACCCGGCGCGGGATTGCCCCTCACTTGGAGGGCCAGCGCGTCAGCCGGGTGGTGGTGCGTGAGCGCCGTCTGCGCTGGCCGATCCCGGAAGACCTCGATGTGCGCCTGTCCGGGCAGCGCATCGTGCTGGTGGAGCGGCGCGCCAAGTACCTGTTGATCAATGCCGAAGTGGGCACCTTGATCAGCCACCTGGGCATGTCGGGCAACCTGCGCCTGGTTGAAGTCGGCATGCCTGCGGCCAAGCATGAACATGTGGATATCGAGCTGGAATCCGGCCTGGCCCTGCGCTACACCGACCCCCGGCGCTTTGGCGCGATGCTCTGGAGCCAGGACCCGCACAACCACGAGCTGCTGATCCGCCTGGGGCCGGAGCCGTTGACCGCGCTGTTTGATGGCGAGCGTTTGTTCCAGCTGTCCCGTGGGCGGTCGATGGCGGTGAAGCCGTTCATCATGGATAACGCGGTGGTGGTGGGCGTGGGCAATATCTATGCGACGGAAGCGCTGTTTGCGGCGGGAATCGATCCGCGTCGCGCGGCGGGCGGTATATCGCGGGGGCGTTATCTGAAGCTGGCGATCGAGATCAAGCGCGTGCTGGCGGCAGCCATCGAGCGCGGCGGTACCACGTTGCGCGACTTTATCGGCGGCGATGGGCAGCCGGGGTATTTCCAGCAGGAACTGTTCGTTTATGGCCGGGGCGGCGCGGCGTGCAAGGTCTGCGGGACCGAGTTGCGCAATGTGGTGCTGGGGCAGCGGGCGAGTGTGTTTTGCCCCAAGTGTCAGAGCTGAGTGCTGTGTGATGGCTGATATCGCCATCGGGGGCAAGCCCCCTCCCACATGTGAACACATTTCAAATGTGGGAGGGGCGGTGCGACGATTCGACTTGCCCCCGATGAGGCCCTTACAGGCGCTGAATAGCCTCAAGCCTTACCGGTAATCTTCCGGTACTTCTCCATCAACTGCTCTTCCGTCTCCGGATGGGCTTCATCCAATGGAATACAATCCACCGGGCACACCTGCTGGCATTGGGGCTCGTCGTAGTGGCCGACGCACTGGGTGCACAGGTTGGGGTCGATCACGTAGATCTCTTCGCCCTGGGAAATTGCAGCGTTCGGGCACTCGGGTTCGCAGACGTCGCAATTGATGCAATCGTCGGTGATGATCAGGGACATGAAAACTCCTGCCAGGGCCGTCAGCCAAGGCATCTGAAAACTAATGCGCGCAATTGTGCCGCATTGGCGCCCGCAGCGCGAGCGGGCGCCGGTTGAGCGGTCTTACTTCTTGAAGCGTAGCGTCAGCGCGTCCGCAACGGCTGGATGCACGAACTTGGTGATATCTCCGCCCAAAGCAGCGATTTCGCGCACCAACGTCGAGGAAATGAACGAGTAACGTTCCGACGGCGTCAGAAACAGGCTTTCCACGTCCGGCGCCAGTTGGCGGTTCATGTTGGCCAGCTGGAATTCATATTCGAAATCCGACACCGCGCGCAGGCCACGCAGGAACACATTGGCGTTCTGCTCCTTGGCAAAATGCGCCAGCAGCGTCGCAAAGCCCACCACTTCTACGTTAGGCAGGTGCTTGGTGACCTCACGGGCCAGCTCCACGCGTTGTTCCAACGGGAACAGCGGGTTTTTCTTGGGGCTGGCGGCAACCGCGATGATCACATGGTCGAACAGGCGAGAGGCGCGTTCGACCAGATCGCCATGGCCTTTGGTAATCGGGTCGAAGGTACCTGGGTACAACACTCGGTTCATCGCGTCGTCCTGGCGGAGTCCGTTGGGGAACCGGATGGTATCGCAGCCATCCCGGTCGGCCAAGTCGACTTATGTAGATAGATGCGGTGAATCCTGCGATTTTTCACGCTGTTTTCAGACGTTCGGCCAAAGCCGACGCCAGTTGGGCAGTCAATCCATACACCGACAATTGGGGATTTGCCCCAATGCTGGTGGGGAACAGAGAGCCGTCGTGAATCGACAAGTTGCGCAGTTGGTGATGGCGACCGAGGCTATCGGCCACTGCGTTTGTCGGGTCTTCGCCCATGGCGCAACCGCCCATCACATGGGCGCTGCCCAGGGTGGTGCGATGCAGCTCGAGGCTCAAACCGTCGATCAAACTACGTGCGTCTGCCAGGTTATTCACGTACCGGGCGTCGTGATGCAGGGGCTTGACCGATTTGGCGCCGGCCGCGAACTGAATCTCGGCCATGCTGTGGAAGGCCCGGCGCAGGCCGTCCCAGGCATAGGGCGAGACCTGATAGTCGAGCACCGGCGTACCGTCACCGCGTAATTCCACTGCGCCGCCAGGGCTGTCGGGGTGAAAGCCGTCTCGCAATAGCGCGAGCATGGCGTGGGTGTGGGGCAATTGGCTCATGTCCAAGGCATTCTGCGCGCCGTAGCCGCCGAACAGGGTGGTGGCCAGTCCTGGATGCAGGGGCGGGGCTTCTAGTTTGTAGGACATTTTACCGGTGGTGCCGTCCTGCCACTGGAAGTGGTCGGAATAGATCGACTGCGGCGCACCGTAGAACGGGTTGATCACCTCGTCGAACAACCCGGCGGAGAAATTCACCAGGTGCAGGAAGGTGCGTTTGCCCAGCCGTGAATGCGGGTCGGGCGCGCCGGAGCGCATCAGCAATGCCGGGCTGTTGATGCCGCCGCCCGCGAGTACGTAGTGTTTGGCCTTCACGGTGATCTTGCGGCCGGTAGGCGCCACGCAGCGCTCATCCATGGCCACGCATTCCAGGCTGCTGATCGTGTCGCCGCTGTATTTGAGGCGCTCGGCGCGGGCCAGGTAGAGCAGCTCGCCGCCTTTTTCCAGGGTGGCGGGGATGGTGGTCACCAGCATCGATTGCTTGGCGTTGACCGGGCAGCCCATGCCGCAATAACCCAGGTTGAAGCAACCGCGCACATTGCGCGGGATCACGTGCCAGCTGTAGCCGAGCTTTTCGCAGCCTTTGCGGATCACGTCGTTGTTGGCATTGGGCGGCAGGGCCCATGGCGCGATGCCCAGGCGCTGCTCCATGGTCTCGAACCATGGCGCCATCTCGGCGCTGCTATGGCCCTTCACCGCGTAGTCGCTGGCCCAATGGGCGAGGGTGGCATCCGGTGTGCGGAAGCTGGAGGTCCAGTTGATCAGCGTCGTGCCGCCCACCGCCCGGCCCTGCAGGATGGTAATCGCACCGTCCTTGCTCATGCGGCCGATCCCTTCCTGGTACAGGCTGGCATAGGCTTCGTCTTCCAGCAGCTTGAAATCAGTGCTGGTCTTGAGTGGGCCTTCTTCGATCAACAGCACCTTGTAGCCTGCGGCGCTGAGGACTTCCGCCGTGGTGCCGCCGCCGGCGCCGCTGCCGATGATGGCTACGTCGGCTTCCAGGGTCAGGTCGCTGTCGAGGGCGGCGCCGTTGTGGGTTTTCCAGCCGCGGGCCATGCCGTCGCGGAATAGATCGGGTACGGGCATCAGGTTCGTCTCTGGTTTTTATTGTCGGGGATGCAAATCAGATTTTCGGCGGCCCGGGATAGCCGCAATGGGCCCAGGACTCGGGCCGGAAGTACCAGGCCATGGTCACCAGCTTGAGCAGCGAGCCCTGGCCCATGCGCAGCAGGTTCAGGTAGCTGTTTTCCCAGCGGTGCAGGAAGTTGCGGATCTGCTCCGCGCTGGCATTTTCCCAGCTGCCCCAGATACCCGTCAGCGGGCCTCGGGTAATGCCCATGCCGAGCACATCGAACAGCTGCTGGGTGAGCTTGAACATCTGCGGTGACAGGTGCTGCAGGCTGTAGTCGAGCTTTTTCAGGGTGTCTTCAATTCCGGCGCTGATGGCCTGGGCGCTGGCTGCGCCTTCCAGCAGTACCGGGATGACCGCGCGCAAAAATGGCAGGTCACTGGCTCGCAACAGCGCAAAGCCGCTGGCCGGCGTGCTGCTCGAGCAGCCGCTGAGGCTCGCCCCCAGCCCGGCGGTGGCCAGGAACGCGCTGGCGCACAGGCCGATTTTCAAGACGCCGCGCCGCGACAGCGCAGGTGTTTCAGTCAGGCTGGGGTTCATTGTTTTTTTTGTCCCGCAGGTGAGGTTATCAGCGGATAAACAGCTTCTGGATCAACTTCTGGATGGTTTTCCCGTAGGGCGGGTAGATCAGCTTCGCCGCGTTCAAACGCTGTTTGACCAGCACGCCCTTGGCCTTGCTGAACGTCAGGAAACCTTCGTGGCCGTGGTAGTGGCCCATGCCAGAGGGGCCGACGCCGCCGAATGGCATGTCGTCCTGGGCCACGTGCAGCAGGGTATCGTTCAGGCACACGCCGCCCGAGTGGGTCTCGTGGAGCACACGGTCCTGTTCGCGTTTGTTGTAGCCGAAGTAATACAGGGCCAGCGGGCGAGGGCGTTGGTTGATGTAGGCAAAGGCCTGGTCGATGCCGCGATAGGGCACGATCGGTAATAGCGGACCAAAGATCTCGTCCTGCATGACCGTCATATCGTCGCTCACATTCAGCAGCAGGCTATGGGCCATACGGCGTGCCTGGCCCTGGTCGTAAAGAGGAATCAGGGTGGCGCCCTTGTCGGTGGCATCCTTGGCGTAGGCATTGAGCCTGGCCAGTTGTCGCTCGTTGATGATGGCGGTGTAGTCCGGGTTGTCGGCCAGGGTCGGATAAAACCCGCGAATCGCGTTGGCGTAAGCCTCGACAAAACCGTCCACACGTTCCTCCGGCACCAGCACATAGTCGGGCGCCACGCAGGTTTGCCCGGCGTTCAAGGCCTTGCCGAAGGCGATACGTTCGGCGGCGTCCTTGAGCGGTACGTCGGCGGAAACAATGGCCGGCGATTTGCCGCCCAACTCCAGGGTGACCGGTGTGAGGTGTTCGGCGGCGGCCCGCATCACATGCCTGCCGATGCTGGTAGCGCCGGTGAACAGCAAATGATCGAAACGCAACCTGGAAAACGCCACGCCGACATCAGCTTCGCCGAGCACCACGCACACCAAGTCCTCGGGGAAGATTTTTGCCAGCAATGCCTTGAGCAGTTCGCCGGTTGCCGGCGTGGATTCGCTGAGCTTGAGCATTACCCGGTTACCGGCGGCCAAGGCCCCGACCAGCGGACCGATAGCCAGGTACAGCGGGTAGTTCCACGGCACGATGACGCCGACCACACCCAGCGGTTGGTAAATGACTTTGGCCGACGCGGGCTGAAAGGCAATGCCTACAGCACGCCGAGAAGGTTTCATCCAGCCTTTGAGGTGTTTACTCGCGTAGTGAATGCCGTGCAGGCTGGGCATCAGTTCGGCGAACAGGGTTTCGTCCGCGCTGCGATGGCTGAAGTCCTGGCTGATCGCATTGATCAGCGCCTGGCGTTCATCGCTGAGCACATCGCGCAGGGCCTTGAGCCATTGCTGGCGTTGCGCGGCCGGCGGCATCGGGTTGGCGGCATAGGCGCGACGTTGGGCGTCGAACAGGATCTGGAGTTGATCCAGCGCCTGGGATTGCTGCAGGTAGGCAACGTTGGCAGACATGGCGCGGTCCCGGTTGTTATAGGTCTGCCTGGATTTTTAGAGTCATTACTCTAAATTGTCAAATAACATTGCAGTAACAACCAGATTTATCCTGACCCGGATAGGCCGTAAGATGCCCAATCCCGTGTTTGGAAGCTGAGCCCTATGGCACCACGAGTAAAGACCAGCGAGCGAATTGTGCAAACCAGCCTGGAGCTTTTTAACCAGCAGGGCGAGCGCAGTGTCAGCACCAATCATATCGCTGCCCATATGGAAATTTCCCCGGGCAACCTGTACTACCACTTCCCCAACAAGCAGGCGATTATCGCCGTGCTGTTTCGCGAATACGAAGCGTTGGTGGACAGTTTCCTACGCCCACCTCAGGGGCGGGCGATGGTGGTGGAAGACAAGCGCTTTTACCTGCAGGCGGTACTGGCCGGCATGTGGCGCTACCGCTTCCTGCACCGCGACCTCGAACATTTATTGGAAAGCGACCCCGAGCTGGCCACTGGCTACCGACGGTTCTCCCAGCGCTGCCTGATCCAGGGGGGGGCGATCTACCAGGGCTTTGTCGACGCCGGCATCCTCACGATGGACCCGGTGCAAACCGAGGCCCTGACCCTCAATGCCTGGATCATCCTGACCTCGTGGGTGCGTTTCCTGTGCACCACCAATGAAAATTCCACCCATTTGAGCGCCGAAGCGATAAAACGTGGGGTCTATCAGGTGCTGGTGCTGGAGGCGGGGTTTGTCACGCCTCAGGCAAAAACGGCGGTGGATGCGTTGTTCAAAGAGTTTTACGTGCCATTGAACCAGGCATTGGAAGAAGTGAAGTAAGACCTTTCCCCTTTGTATGCACAGGAGTCAGTCATGCCGCTTGCCCAACTGATCAGCCCCCAGGCATTAGCCGAGCGCCAAACGTCGGCCGGGCTGGTGATCCTCGATTGCCGTTTTGCCCTGGAAGACCCGGATTACGGCCTGTGCAGCTATGCCGAAGGGCACATCGAAGGGGCGCAATATGCCGACCTGGAGCGCCATCTCAGCGGCCCGGTGATCAAGGGCGTGACCGGCCGTCACCCGCTGCCCGCGGCGCACGCCTTCATTCAGCAATTGCAGGCATGGGGCATCAGCGCTGATACCGACGTGGTGCTGTATGACGACGGCCCAGGGGCCTTTGCGGCTCGGGCATGGTGGTTGCTGGCCTGGCTCGGCAAGCGCGAGGGTGTGTTTATCCTGGATGGCGGCCTCAAGGCGTGGCACGCGGCGGGCTTCCCATTGAGCCTGGATGCGCCGGTGGTTGAACGAGGCACGTTTGCCGGTACGCCGGATAATCGATTGGTGCTCGATGCCGAACAGTTGCAGAAACGCCTGGGCGAACCGGGCATGACGTTGATCGATGCTCGCGCCCAGGCGCGTTTTCGTGGCGATGTGGAGCCAATCGACCCGATCGCCGGGCATATTCCAGGCGCTCAATGCTCGGCCTTCAATGAAAACCTGGGCAGCGATGGGCGCTTTTTGCCGGCTGAGCAGCTCAAACAGCGTTTTGCTGCGCAGTTGCAGGGCCGGTCGCCGGATGAGCTGGTGGCGTATTGCGGTTCGGGTGTGACAGCGTGTCATAACCTGTTTGCGTTGGGCTTGGCGGGGTACCCGTTGGGCAAGTTGTATGCGGGGTCTTGGAGTGAGTGGATTACGGATCCCAAGCGGGAAGTGGCCACAGGCGACTGAGCAATCGGCCTGCGAAGCCAATCAAAATGTGGGAGGGGGCTTGCCCCCGATAGCGGAGTATCAGCTAGCTTATCTTTAGCTGACCCACTGCTATCGGGGGCAAGCCCCCTCCCACATTTTTATCCGTGTTGTGCCAGTAGCCATTGGGGGATGCGGCGTTCCAGGTAGTAGCCGGGGCGTTTCAGCGAACCCTCTACAAACCCCACATGCCCGCCCTTGGCCGTCAGCTCGAACTCGGTACAGTCTGATAGCTCACTGGCTTCGGGCAAACTGTGGGCAAACACAAACGGGTCATCCGCCGCCTGGATAATCAACGTCGGCGTGCGGATAGCGCCCAGGTAATAGCGACTCGAGGCGCGGCGGTAGTAATCCTCGGCGCTGAGGAAACCGTGCAGCGGCGCGGTGACCCGGCCATCGAAATCCCAGAACGTGCGCATTTTCTCCAACGGACCCAACGCCTCCAGGGTGTTGAGCCCGTCTTGTCGGCCGTCCTGCAAAAACTGGCGTTGCTTGACGCGGATATAAGCCAGCATCTCGCGCATAAAGTGCTTCTGATACACCCGCGAAAAGCCAATCCCGATACGGTCCGCGCATTGATCCAGGCGAAACGGCACCGATACCGCCGCCGCGCCTTGCAGCCCGGAGGCGTCGCCGGTTTCCCCCAGGTGCTTGAGCAATACATTGCCGCCCAAGGAATAACCCACCGCATATAACGGCGCCAACGGCCGCTTGGCACGCAGATGGGCGATCGCTGCCGCCAGATCTTCGCTGGCACCGGAATGGTAGCTGCGGGCCAACAAATTCGGCTCGCCTGAGCAACCGCGCCAGTTCAAGGCTGCGCTGGCCCAGCCTTGGGCGGCGAGCGCCTTTTGCAGGCCGGCCACGTAGGGCGAATTGGACGAACCGGTCAGCCCGTGCAGCACCAGTACCAGAGGCGCGTGCACGTCATGTGGGCCGTGCCAGTCGAGGTCCAGAAAGTCGCCGTCTTCCAGCCACAGGCGTTCGCGCTGACGCTCGATATGCGTGGTGGGACGCCATAGCGGCCCCCACAGCGTTTGCAGATGGGGGTTGCCGAGGCCGAAGGCGGGGGTGAAGCGGTCCACAGATGCCGTCATGAAATACTCGCTGCCTGACAAGCTCGCTCCTACAGGGTGCGGTGCCACAACGCGTAATAAACCCGGCCGGACTTCTGCTCACGGTGCAAGCGCCAGCTCCCCGGCAGGCCGAGCGTCGACGGCGCTGTCTCGCTTTCAGTGTAGACCCACGCATCCGGCGCCAACCATTGGCGTTCTTCCAGCAATGCGCACACGGTCGGCAGCAGGTTCTGGTTGAACGGTGGGTCGAGGAACACCACGTCGTATTCGCTGGCCGCCTGGGTTTCCAGGTAGCGTAAGGCGTCGGCGGTCTGAACCTGGCCGTTGGTGCAGCGCAACGTGCCCAAGTGTTCTTTGAGGCTGGACACCGCCACATTGCTCGCATCCAGCGCCTGGGCCTGGGAGGCGCCACGGGACAGCGCCTCCAGGAACAGCGCGCCACTGCCCGCAAACGGGTCGAGCACCTTGGCGCCGCCGATGTAGGGCGCAAGCCAGTTGAACAAGGTTTCGCGCACGCGATCTGGCGTCGGGCGCAGGCCCACGACATCGGGGAAGCTCAGCTTGCGGCTGCCCCATTCACCGCCAATGATGCGCAGTTGGCCCACACCGTTATGTACGTTGTGGACAGGTTTTTTCGGGCGAGATGAACTGGCCATTAATGCTCCGGAACCCCGAGCGGCTGCTCGGCAGGTTTATCAGTGGGGGGCGGTAGTGGCTTTTGCGCAATCGTCGGGCCGGCGGTCACGATGACCATCTTGTCGGCGCTCAAGTGTTTGTTCATTGCAGCCTTGACCTGCTCCACGGTCAGGGCCTGGGATTGTTTCATGAAATCCTCCAGATAGCTCAGCGGCAGGTTATAGAAACCCATGGCGCCGAGCTGCCCGACGATATCGGCGTTGCTCGCGGTGGACAGCGGGAAGCTGCCGGCCAGTTCGCGCTTGGCGTCATCCAGCTCTTTCTGGGTGGGGCCGGTCTTGAGGTAGTCGGCCACGACGTCTTCGACCAGGCGCAACGTGCCGCCGCTCATTTCGGCGCGGGTTTGCAGGTTGATCATGAACGGGCCGCGCACCTGCATCGGCGAGAAGCCGGAGTACACGCCGTAGGTGAGGCCGCGCTTTTCACGCACTTCGCTCATCAACCGCGTGCCGAAACCGCCGCCACCCAGAATCTGGTTGCCCAGGGACAGTGCAGCGTAGTCCGGGTCGGCGCGATCGATGCCCAACTGGGCAAACAGCAGGTGGGTCTGCTTGGAGGGAAACTCGATGCGGCTCAGGCCGGCCTTTGGCTCGGTTGGCTGGGCAATCTTCGCCAGGGCCGGGCCCTTGGGCAACGCGGCAGAGACCTTGGCGGTCATGGCTTCAGCTTCGGCGCGGGTCAGGTCGCCCACCACCGCGATCACGGCATTGCCTGCCGCATAAGCCTTGGCGTGGAATGCCTGCAGCTGTTGCACGGTAATCGCCGGCACGCTTTCAGGCGTACCTTCGCTTGGGTGGGCATACGGATGGTCGCCGTACAGGCGCTTGAACAGCTCGATGCTCGCCAGCTTGGCGGGATTCTGTTTCTGATATTCGAAGCCGGCCAGGATCTGATTCTTGATGCGTGCCAGTGAGTCGGCCGGGAAGGTCGGCTTGCCGATCACGTCATCGAACAGCGCGAGTGCGGCATCGCGTTTGTCGCTGTCGCTCAAGCTGCGCAGGGACACTAGGGCCATATCGCGATAGGCGCCATTCCCAAAGTCGGCCCCCAGGCCTTCAAAGCCGCTGGCGATCTGGCTGACGTCCTTGCCCGGCACGCCTTCGTTGAGCATGGCATTGGTCATCAAGGCCAGGCCCGGCACGTTGCCGTCCTGGCTGCTGCCGGCGGCGAACAGGATGCGCACGTCGAACATCGGCAGTTCATGGGCTTCGACGAACAGCACCTTGGCGCCTTCGGCGGTGTTCCAGGTTTGTACGTCGAGCTTGCGGTTGGTCGGCGCCTTGCCGTCCAGTTCAGCCAGCGATTGCAGTGTGTTGGCCGTTTGGGCCTTGTCCAGGGCCTGGCTGGCGACCGACTCGCTCGGGCGCAACAGGTACACGGCACCGGCCGCGATCAAGGTGACGGCGATCAGGCCGGGCAGAATCAGGCGGTTGCTCTTGCGGTCACTCATGAGCGGTCTCCTCAGGCAAAACATGGGCGACGCTCAGACGTTCGCGGGTGAAATAGGTGCGTGCAGCTTTTTGGATATCTTCCGGGGTGACGCTTTGCAGGTCGGCAAGCTCGGTGTCCATCAACTTCCAGGACAGGCCGACGGTCTCCAGCGAGCCGATCGCCGTGGCCTGGGCGGTGATGGAGTCGCGCTGGTAGACCACGCCCGCAATCACCTGGGCGCGGATGCGTTCCAGCTCTTCGACGGTTGGCGGCTTGGCTTTGAGCTCTTCCAACAGGCGCCACAGGCCGGCTTCGGCTTGGGCGACGGTTTTTTTCTTCTGCTGGTTGGGCGTGGCGGTCAGCATGAACAGCGTGTCGCCGCGGGTGAAGGCGTCATAATCGGTGGACGCGGCTGAGACGAGTTCTTCACCCCGCTCCAACTGCTCGGAGATACGCGCGCTGTAACCGCCGTCGAGCAGGGCCGAGATCAGGCGCAGGGCTTGTACCGAGCGCTTGTCCTCGGCAGTGGCCAGGCTCGGCACGTTGAAACCGAGGAACACGCTGGGCAGCTGGGTTTGCACGTGCAGGGTCAGCAGGCGCTCGCCGGGCTCGGCCAGCTCCATCGGGACCTTGGCTGGCGGGACGTCACGCTTGGGGATCGGGCCGAAGTAGCGCTGGGCCAGGTTTTTCACCTCGTCCGGCGTGACGTCGCCGACCACTACCAGGGTCGCGTTGTTCGGCACGTACCAGGCCTGGTACCAGTGGCGCAGTTCCTCGACCTTCATGCGCTCAAGGTCAGCCATCCAGCCGATGGTGGGCGTGTGATAGCCGCTGGCCGGGAAGGCCATGGCCTTGAAGCGTTCATAGGCCTTGGACATCGGGTTGTCGTCGGTGCGCAGGCGGCGCTCTTCCTTGATCACCTCGATTTCGCGGCTGAACTCATCGGCCGGCAGACGCAGGCTGGCCATGCGGTCGGCTTCCAGTTCGAAAGCCACGCCCAGGCGGTCGCGGGCCAGCACCTGGTAATAAGCGGTGTAGTCGTCACTGGTGAAGGCGTTTTCTTCAGCGCCCAGGTCGCGCAGGATCAGCGAGGCTTCGCCGGGGCCGACCTTGGCGCTGCCCTTGAACATCATATGTTCCAGGGCATGGGACAAACCGGTCTGGCCCGGGGTTTCGTAGCTCGAGCCGACCTTGTACCAGACCTGGGAAACCACCACCGGCGCGCGATGATCTTCGCGCACGACCACCTTGAGGCCGTTGTCGAGGGTGAATTCGTGGGTGGGTTGTGGGTCGGCAGCCAAAGCTGAAAGGGGCAGACAAACTGTGCTGAGCAGCAGGCCTGCGGCGCGGCGGGCTAGAGCATTCATTCGTTTTTTAACCTGTTGGACTGCCCGCTTGGTCTTAGCGTCGGCGGGCGAGGAGGTGCTAGGATACCGATCCGACTTAGGGGCGGCCACTGCGGCTGTCTTGTTGAGGCTCTATTTTGGCCTTCAAAATGTTGCGCATGAACGAGCTGGCTAAAAAACAGTCTGTTACGCATCGAATTTTATTTACCGAAGCGCCTGCTGGCGCGTCGCTACCTTGAGATAGCCGTCTCCATGTTTGGTTCCAACGACGACAAGAAGACCCCAGCTGCGGCTGGCGAGAAGAAAGGCCTGTTCGGATGGCTGCGCAAAAAGCCGCAGGAAACCGTCGTCGAACAGCCACAGGTTCAACCTGAACCTATCCCTGAGCCTATAGTAGAAGCCGACCCGGTAGCCGAAACACCGGCGCCGACGGTGTTGCCGATGGCCGAGCCGGTGCTGCAGCCTGCGGTCGAGCCAGAGCCAGAGCCAGAGCCAGAGCACCAGCCGTGGCCGCCACTGCCGGTGGCTGAAGAGCCGGTGGCGCTGGTTGAAGATGTGCAGGTTGAGCATGTAGCGCCGCCTATTCCTACGGTGGTTGAACCCGTAGCGACAGTCGTCCAGACGCCACCCGCCGTTGAGGCCCCCGCGCCTGCCGTCATCGAAGAGCCGGCCGCTGAAACCAGCAAAACCGGCTTTTTCACCCGTCTCAAGCAAGGTCTGAGCAAAACCAGCGCCAGTATCGGCGAGGGCATGGCCAGCCTGTTCCTCGGCAAGAAGACCATCGATGACGAGCTGCTGGAAGACATCGAGACCCGCCTGCTCACTGCAGACGTAGGCGTCGAAGCCACCGCCGTGATCATCCAGAGCCTGACCCAGAAGGTTGCCCGCAAGCAGCTGACCGACGCCGACGCGTTGTACAAATCCTTGCAGGCCGAGCTGGCCGCCATGCTTAAACCCGTTGAAGCGCCGCTGGTGATCACCCCGAAGAAGCCGTTCGTGATCCTGGTGGTAGGCGTCAACGGCGCCGGCAAGACCACCACCATTGGCAAGCTGGCGAAAAAACTGCAGTCCGAAGGCAAGAAAGTCATGCTCGCCGCCGGCGACACCTTCCGTGCCGCTGCCGTTGAGCAACTGCAGGTGTGGGGCGAGCGCAACAGGATCCCGGTGATCGCCCAGCACACCGGTGCCGACTCCGCGTCGGTGATTTTCGATGCCGTGCAGGCAGCCAAGGCCCGGAACATCGATGTGTTGATCGCCGACACCGCCGGCCGCCTGCACACCAAAGACAATTTGATGGAAGAGCTGAAGAAGGTCCGCCGCGTGATCGGCAAGCTCGACGCCGACGCCCCGCATGAGGTACTGCTGGTGCTGGACGCCGGTACCGGGCAGAACGCCATCAGTCAGGCCAAACAATTCAACCAGACGGTGCAACTGACCGGCCTGGCATTGACTAAGCTCGACGGCACGGCCAAGGGCGGTGTGATTTTCGCCCTGGCCAAGCAGTTCGGGTTGCCGATTCGTTATATCGGCGTCGGTGAAGGCATCGACGACCTGCGCACCTTTGAAGCCGAACCCTTTGTACAGGCACTGTTTGCCGAGCGGGAGCGTTCATGATTCGATTCGAACAGGTCGGTAAACGCTACGCCAACGGGCATGTGGGCTTGCATGAGCTGAGCTTTCGAGTACGGCGGGGCGAGTTTTTGTTCGTGACCGGGCATTCCGGCGCCGGTAAGAGCACCTTGTTGCGCCTGCTGCTGGCCATGGAGCGCCCAACCACCGGCAAGCTGCTGCTGGCGGGACAGGACCTGGCCACCATCAGCAATGCGCAGATCCCGTTCCTGCGCCGTCAGATTGGCGTGGTGTTTCAAAACCACCAGTTGCTGTTCGACCGCACGGTGTTCAACAACATTGCCTTGCCCCTGCAGATTCTCGGGCTGTCCAAGGCCGAGATCGTCAAGCGGGTCGATTCAGCCCTGGAGCGCGTGGCCTTGTCGGACAAGACCGACCTCTACCCCGGCGACCTGTCCACCGGCCAGCAACAGCGCGTCGGTATCGCACGCGCCATCGTTCACCGCCCGGCCTTGCTGCTGGCGGATGAACCCACCGGTAACCTCGACCCGCGCCTGGCGGCCGAGATCATGGGGGTGTTCGAAGACATCAACCGGCTGGGCACCAGCGTGTTGATCGCCAGCCACGACCTGGCGCTGATTGCGCGCATGCGCCATCGCATGCTGACCCTGCAACGCGGTCGTTTGATCGGCGACGGGGAGGCCGGCGTATGAGTGCAACACGCAGCCCTAAGGTATCCGAACGCGTGGCGCCGAAACCGGCCGACCCGCAACCGAAAAAGAAAAAACACGACGAAGACGACGGCCCGGACTTTGGCACCCTGTTGCGTGCCTGGATCGAAAGCCATCGTGCCAGCCTGCTCGACAGCCTGCGCCGCCTGGGCAAGCAGCCGATCGGCAGCTTTTTCACCTGCCTGGTGATGGCCGTGGCCCTGAGCCTGCCAATGGGCTTGTCGTTGCTGCTCAATAATGTGGAGCGCCTGGGCGGTTCGTGGCAGCGCGCGGCGCAGATTTCCCTGTACCTGAACCTCGACGCCAGCACCAAGGACGGCGAGGGCCTGCGCGACGAGATCAAGAACCTGCCAGGGGTGGCGGATGCCGAATACATCAGCCGCGATCAGGCGCTGGAAGAGTTCCAGCAACAATCCGGCCTGGGCGAGGCGCTTAAAGAGCTGCCGCAGAACCCGCTGCCAGGCGTGGTGCTGGTGACGCCCAATGAAGTGGACAAGCCGGCCCTGGAAGCCCTGCGACAAAAACTCGCAGAGATGCCCAAGGTGCAACAGGCGCAACTTGATCTAGTCTGGGTAGAGCGCTTGGCCGCGATCCTCAAGCTGGGCGACCGCTTCGTGTTCGGTTTGACGGTGCTGTTGGTGTCTGCATTACTTTTGGTGATAGGTAATACCATTCGTCTTCATATTGAAAACCGCCGCACCGAGATAGAAGTGATTAAACTGGTCGGCGGCACGGACAGCTATGTGCGTCGTCCTTTTCTGTACATGGGCGCGCTTTATGGCTTTGGTGCCGGGATTTTGTCCTGGGGCGTGCTGGCTTTTGGCCTGGACTGGCTGAACGATGCGGTTATCGGGCTTGCCGGCTTGTACGGCAGCGATTTTGCCCTGGCAGGGGTGCCGGTAGCCGATGGTTTGAGCCTCTTGCTTGGCGCGGTATTGTTGGGGTATATCGGTGCGTGGATTGCGGTGGCACGGCACTTACGTGAGCTGGCACCGAAGTAGTTAATGTCAGGGTAATGTAGTTTCGTTTGTATTGACCTTGTCAGCAGTTTAGGGAACTTGTCCTACGGTTCCCCGGTCAATTTTCGCAGTGCTGAACTGCACGAGTTATGTGAGTCGGAGGTTTTTTCGTATGACCACTTCTTTGCAACCTGCTTATGCCTTGGTCCCGGGTGCGAACCTGGAAGCCTATGTGCACACGGTAAACAGCATTCCCTTGCTGACGCCCGAGCAGGAGCGTGAACTGGCCGAGAGTCTCTACTATGAGCAGGATTTGGGGGCGGCTCGGCAGATGGTGCTCGCCCACCTGCGTTTTGTCGTACATATCGCCCGTAGCTATAGCGGCTACGGCCTGGCCCAGGCTGACCTGATTCAGGAAGGCAACGTTGGCCTGATGAAGGCGGTGAAGCGTTTCAACCCGGAAATGGGTGTGCGCCTGGTGTCGTTCGCCGTGCACTGGATCAAGGCGGAAATCCACGAATTCATCCTGCGCAACTGGCGCATCGTGAAAGTCGCGACCACCAAGGCCCAGCGCAAGCTGTTCTTCAACCTGCGCAGCCAGAAGAAACGCCTGGCGTGGCTGAACAACGAGGAAGTCCACCGCGTGGCCGAAAGCCTCGGCGTGGAGCCCCGTGAAGTGCGCGAGATGGAAAGTCGCCTGACCGGCCATGATATGGCCTTCGACCCGGCTGCCGAAGCAGACGACGACAGCGCCTTCCAATCGCCGGCCAATTACCTGGAAGACCACCGGTACGACCCGGCGCGTCAACTGGAAGACGCCGACTGGAGCGACAACTCCAATCACAACCTGCACGAAGCGCTGGAAGTGCTGGACGACCGCAGCCGTGACATTCTCTACCAGCGCTGGCTGGCGGAAGAAAAAGCCACGCTGCACGACCTGGCGCAGAAGTACAACGTGTCGGCCGAGCGGATTCGTCAGCTTGAGAAAAGCGCGATGAACAAGCTGAAGCTGTCGATTGCGGCCTGATCCAGCTGGCAATGCTGGGTTAAAAATGTGGGAGGGGGCTTGCCCCCGATAGCAGAGTGTCAGTCGACATATGAGTGACTGATCCACCGCTATCGGGAGCAAGCCCCCTCCCACATTTGTTTCTGTGTTGTGTCAGTCGGACCAAGGAGCCTTGCGGGAGTTGTTCAACTCGACCAAATAGTCCTCGCCACCCAACTGACTCATCTGCTGGCGAATCCACGCCGCGCGCCGCGCCACATAGGCGGTTGGATGGCTGGCACTCCACACCCGTGGGTTCGGCAACACCGCCGCCAGGTAGCTGGCCTGCTGACGCGACAGCCCTTTGGCGCTCACCCCGAAATGATGCCGCGCCGCTGCTTGCGCACCGAACACACCCTCGTCCCACTCCACGCTGTTGAGGTACACCTCAAGGATGCGCTGCTTGGGCCATAGCACTTCGATCAACCCGGTAAACCAGGCTTCCAGGCCCTTGCGCAGATAACTGCGGCCGGTCCACAGGAATAGGTTTTTCGACACCTGCTGGCTCAAGGTGCTGGCGCCGCGGATCGTGCCGCCGCGCTCGTTATGCACGATTGCCGCCTGGATCGCGCCAAAGTCGAAGCCCCAGTGCTGCGGGAAACGCTGGTCTTCACCGGCCATCACCGCCACTTTGAGGTCGTCGGAAATCTCGTCCCACGCCACCCAGCTGCGCTGCAGGTCGATAGGTTCGCCGTCGATCCAGGATTCGACCTTGCGCTCCACCATCAGCGCAGTGAACGGCGGCGGTACGACGCGAAACAGCAGCACCAGCAGCACACTGGCGATGACGAACCATTTCACGACGTTGAGAAAGCGATTGATGAGGACACGCAGCATAGAGATGGCTTGGCCGAACCCGTTGAGCGGGCCATTATACAGACCCTGCCCGATGAGTCTGACTGGAGTTCCTCATGCTGCGTAGCTTTCTGATGCTGGCCGCCTTTTTTGGCTTTACCGGTGTCGCCCTCGGCGCGTTCGCCGCCCATGCCCTGAAAAATCGCCTGAGCGCCGACTACCTGGCGATCTTCCACACCGGCGTGACGTATCAACTGGTGCACACCCTGGCGTTGTTTGGCGTGGCGCTGCTGGCCGCGCATATTCCTGGCCGACTGGTCACCTGGGCGGGCATTTCATTTGTGGTCGGCATCGTGCTGTTCTGCGGCAGCCTGTATCTGTTGACCCTGACCGGCATCAGCAAACTCGGAATCATCACGCCGTTCGGCGGGCTGGCGTTCCTGCTCGGCTGGTTTTTCCTCGGCTTGCTCGCCTGGCGCCTGCAACTGACCGCTTGACGCTTGAAGCTGACCTTCAGCGCCCAATCGCGTTAGAATGCCGGCCCCTAAAAACGATGGCGGCCCGTGGCATGCGCATTCAGTTGAACGGCGAACCCCTTGAACTGCCCGACGGTGAAACCGTCGCGGCCCTGCTGACCCGCCTGGACCTCACCGGGCGTCGTGTCGCAGTGGAGCTCAACCTGGATATCGTCCCGCGCAGCCAGCACGAAGGCACCGCGCTCAGCGAAGGTGACCAGGTCGAAGTGGTGCACGCCATCGGCGGCGGTTAGTCGCCCCGGCCGTAACGCATTCTGCAGAACCTCACCCCATTACGAGGATTTCCCATGAGCATCGTTCGTAGCGACAAGCCTTTCGTCCTGGCCGGTCGTACCTACCAGTCCCGTCTGCTGGTCGGCACCGGCAAGTACCGCGACATGGAAGAAACCCGTCTGGCCATCGAAGCCTCGGGCGCCGAAATCGTTACCTTCGCCGTACGTCGCACCAACCTCGGCCAGATCGAGGGCGAGCCGAACCTGCTCGACGTGCTGTCGCCGGACCGCTACACCTTCCTGCCGAACACCGCTGGCTGCTTTGACGCCATCGAAGCCGTGCGCACCTGCCGCCTGGCCCGTGAGCTGCTCGACGGCCACAACCTGGTGAAGTTGGAAGTGCTGGCCGACCAGAAAACCCTGTTCCCCAACGTGATCGAAACCCTCAAGGCCGCCGAAACCCTGGTCAAGGAAGGCTTTGACGTGATGGTCTACACCAGCGATGACCCGATCATCGCCCGCCAGCTGGCGGAAATCGGTTGCATCGCGGTGATGCCACTGGCTGGCCTGATCGGCTCCGGCCTGGGGATCTGCAACCCTTACAACCTGCAGATCATCCTTGAAGAAGCCAGGATCCCGGTGCTGGTGGATGCGGGCGTGGGCACTGCCTCCGACGCTACCATCGCCATGGAGCTGGGCTGCGACGCGGTGCTGATGAACTCGGCCATTGCCCATGCCCGGCAACCGATCATGATGGCCGAAGCCATGCAACACGCAATCGTCGCGGGCCGCCTGGCCTACCTCGCCGGGCGTATGCCGAAAAAACTCTATGCCAGCGCCTCTTCGCCGCTGGATGGCCTGATCAAGTAAGAGCTATTGATGACTGAATCAAACGAAACGCCGAACCCCGTGGAAGCAGGCGACGAGTCCAAGCACCGCCGCATCAAGAGCTTCGTGATGCGCGCCGGGCGCATGACCGAAGGCCAGCAAAAAGGCCTCAACCAAGGCACGTCGCTGTTCGTGTTGCCCCTGGCCGATGCGCCGGTGGACTTCGACCAGGTGTTCGGGCGCTCGGCCCCGCGTTCCCTGGAAATCGGCTTCGGCATGGGCCATTCCCTGCTGGAAATGGCGGCGGCCGCGCCGGACCAGGATTTCATCGGTGTAGAAGTGCACCGCCCAGGTGTCGGCGCGCTGTTGAACGGCGTGCTGACCCAGGGCCTGACCAATCTGCGGGTCTACGACTGCGACGCGATTGAAGTGCTCAACCGCTGCATTGCCGACAACAGCCTCGACCGGCTGATGCTGTTCTTCCCCGACCCATGGCACAAAGCCCGTCACCACAAGCGTCGCATCGTCCAGGCGTCCTTCGCGGAACTGGTGCGCAGCAAGCTGAAAGTGGGGGGCATCCTGCACATGGCCACCGACTGGGAGCCCTATGCCGAATACATGCTGGACGTGATGAACGTCGCGCCCGGCTACCGCAACCTGGCCGAAGACGGCAAATGCGTACCGCGCCCTGCGGAGCGCCCGATCACCAAGTTCGAACGCCGTGGCGAGAAGTTGGGGCATGGCGTGTGGGATTTGAAGTTCGAGAAGCTGGCCTGAGACCCGCTTCCGAATTTGAAATGCAGTAAAAATGTGGGAGGGGGCTTGCCCCCTCCCACATTGGTATCTGTGTTGGGTCTGGAATCAGCGGCGGTCGGCGACGACGCCAATCAACACCAGCACCACCACCAGCACCGGCGCGAGGCTGTAGTTATTGAACTGGCTCAGCCCGCGCACGATCCACGGCGTGGCGTAGATCAGCGCCGCGCCGCTGCCGATCATGCACACCAACGCCATCAGGGGGACGCGCAACGCGCCGGCGATGCTGCCCAGGCGGGCTTCGACCCAGCCCTTGATGTCAGCGCCGAACAGCACCAGCAAACAGCCGACCAAGGCCAGGGAGATTTCCGACAGGTTGCTACGGCTCCAGCGGGATACGGTGGCGAGCAGGTCGAGTACCAAATCCATTCGATTTCCTTAAAAAGCGTCAGCTCAAAAACGTCTGCAACAGGTCATTGAGAAAGAGTTGCCCGCGGTCGGTCGCCGCCAGGCGTGACGGTTCGACCTGCATTAAGCCACTTTGTTCTGCCTCGCGGCGGCCTTCGGCGAGGCTCGCCAGGTCAAGGCCGGTGCGCTCGGTGTATAGCCTGGCGTCTACGCCTTCGGTGAGGCGCAGGGCGTTCATCAGGAACTCGAACGGCAGCTCTTCATTGGTCAGTTCTTTCGCCCCCGCCTGGAAGCTTTTGGCCGGGTTGAGGTAGTCCTTCGGTGCGCGGGTTTTCCAGGTGCGCACGATGCGCCCGTCCGGATGGCTGAGCTTGCCGTGGGCGCCCGCGCCGATACCGATGAAGTCGCCAAAGCTCCAGTAATTGAGGTTATGCCGCGCCGGTCGACCCGGTTGGGCGTAGGCCGACACCTCATATTGCGCGTAACCGTGCTCGGCGAGCAGCGCCTGGCCGGCTTCCTGGATATCCCACAGGGTGTCGTCTTCCGGCAGCGCAGGGGGCTGGTTCCAGAACACCGTGTTGGGTTCCAGGGTCAACTGGTACCAGGACAAGTGCGTTGGCTTCAATGCGATGGCTTGGCGCAGATCGGCCAGGGCGTCGTCCAGGGACTGATCGGGCAAACCGTGCATCAGGTCCAGGTTGAAGTTATCGAACCCGGCCTGGCGCGCCATATCCGCAGCGCGAACGGCTTCATCGCCGTTGTGGATGCGGCCCAGGGCTTCGAGCTTGGCTTGCTGGAAGCTCTGGATGCCAATGGACAGGCGATTGATCCCCAGCTTGCGATAAGCGACGAACTTCTCTTGCTCAAAGGTGCCCGGATTGGCTTCCAGGGTGATCTCGATATCGTCGGCAAACGGGATGCGTGCTTGCACGCCTTCAAGCAGGCGCCCCAAGGCTGCGGCGCTGAACAGGCTGGGGGTGCCTCCGCCAAAAAAGATCGAACTCAGCGCTCGGCCGTAAACGGCGTGCAGGTCCTGGTCCAGGTCCGCCAGCAGGGCGTCCACGTACTCTTCTTCCGGCAGCACGTTGCTTGCGGTATGGGAGTTGAAGTCGCAATACGGACATTTGCGTACGCACCACGGAATGTGAATGTACAGCGCCAGGGGCGGCAGCACCGGCAGAGCCGCCCGGGGTGTTTGCGCGCCACCGTGGATCAGCGGCTGCGCAGAGGTGTTCTGGGTCATTTCAGGCCCAAACGCTGGCGCAGCAACGCCATGGCGCGGGCGCGGTGGCTGATCTGGTTCTTGTCGGCCGGGCTCAGTTCGGCGCTGGAGACGTTGCGCTCCGGTACCCAGAACAGCGGGTCATAGCCAAAGCCATGCTCACCGCTGGCCGCGTGCAGAATGCGACCCTGCCACAAGCCTTCGCACAGGATCGGCAGCGGGTCATCGGCGTGCCGCACCAGCGCCAGCACGCAGACGAACTGCGCGCCACGTTCGGCATCGGGCACGTCCTTGAGGACGTCGAGCAGCTTGGCGTTGTTGGCCGCGTCGCCCTTGCCATCGGCGTAGCGTGCCGAATAGATGCCCGGCGCGCCGCCGAGGAAATCTACCGCCAGGCCAGAATCATCCGCCAAAGCCGGTAGGCCGGAGATCCGTGCAGCGTTACGTGCCTTGAGGATGGCGTTTTCAACGAACGACAAGCCGGTTTCTTCCGGCTCTACCTGGCTGAACTCGCCAATGGAGCGCAGTTGCACGGACTCACCGAGCATGGCCTGCAGTTCCTTGAGTTTGCCGGCGTTGTGGCTGGCCAGTACGAGTTGGGTAAGGTTCATCATTCGGCCGGGAACAGTTCTTGGTTGAATTGGAAACCATGGGCCTTGCCACCGGTTTCAACGTTGATGGTGAACGTCTTGTATTCCCGCTGCGTCACCGAGTAGGGCGCGAGGTAGCTGATGCCGCCTTTCTCTTCGATTTGCTTGAAGGTCAGGATTTCGCTCTTGCCGCCCAGGTCTTTGATGGTACCGGTTACCTGGGCTGCGACCGGTGTGACGCCCTTGATCACGGTCACATTGATCAAGCCCTTTTCCTTGCTGCGCACGATGCCGACGTTCTGGGCGGTCTCGGGTGGCAGGAAGCTGGAGGTGAAGGTGTTGTAGTGAACGGTAATATCGCCAAAGTCTTTCTTGCGGTTAGCGTCGATAGCGTCCGCAGCCATGGCGCTGGCGCCCAGGCAGGCGGTCAGGAGAAAAACAGCCAAACGACTCATGAGCGTCCCTCTTGATAATGATTAGACGGCAATCTTGTGGTCGGTCAGGCCAGGGCTGCTGACCCGGTAGATACCGATTTCGCCCAACAGGTTGGGCCATAGCTTACTCGCCCAGCCGTGGCGATGTTGTTGATCGACGGCAAGGCGGTTGATCACCTTGGCCTCACGCTCGCCACACAGGGCTTCGAAGTCTTCGAAGGTGCAGAAGTGGATGTTCGGCGTGTTGTACCAGGTGTACGGCAGGAAGTCCGATACCGGCATGCGGCCCTTGGTGGCCAGGTACCAGCGGCAGCGCCAGTGCCCGAAGTTGGGGAAGGTGATGATGCACTGGCGGCCGACGCGCAGCATTTCGTCGAGGATACGGTCCGGGTAGTGCACTGCTTGCAGGGCCTGGGTCATCACCACGATGTCGAAGCTGTCGCTGGCAAAGTTGCCCAGGCCCTTATCCAGGTCCTGCTCGATCACGTTGATGCCCTTGGCCACGCACTGGGCGATGTTGTCCGGGTCGTTTTCCAGGCCGTAGCCGGTGACTTGCTTGTTGTCGCGCAGCCAGCTCAGCAGCTCGCCATCACCGCAGCCCAGGTCGAGCACGCGGCTGCCGGCGGGGATCCAGTCTTGGATGATTTCCAGGTCGGCTCTCATGGCGTTCTCCCAAAGCGTAAGCAATTCATATAAGCGCTATTCGGTTCATGTAATTGCTGAAAGCCTGCAAGTAACGCGGGATCGGAATCAGGAAGGCGTCGTGGCCTTGCGGTGCATCGATCTCCAGGTAGCAGACGTCTTTGCGCGCAGCCATCAGGGCGTCCACCAGCTCGCGTGAGCGCGCCGGCGAGAAGCGCCAGTCGGTGGTGAACGACATTACGCAGAACTTGGCCGTGGCCTGCTCGAAGGTTTTCGCCAGGTCGTCATTGAAGTTCGCGGCCGGGTCGAAGTAGTCCAGCGCCTTGGTCATCAGCAGGTAGGTGTTGGCGTCGAAACGCCCGGAGAACTCCTCGCCCTGATAACGCAGGTAGCTTTCCACCTGGAACTCGACGCTGTGGAAGTCGTAGTTGAGCTTTTCGCTCTTGAGGCCACGGCCGAATTTCTCGCCCATGGAGTCATCGGACAGGTAGGTGATGTGCCCCACCATCCGCGCCAGCATCAGGCCGCGCTTGGGGATTACGCCGGCTTCCTGGAATGAACCGCCGTGGAACTCCGGGTCGGTGAGGATGGCCTGGCGCGCGACTTCGTTGAAGGCAATGTTCTGTGCCGACAACTTGGGCGCCGAGGCGATCGCGAGGCAGTGGCGCACGCGATCCGGGTAAGTGATGGTCCATTGCAGGGCTTGCATGCCGCCCAGGCTGCCACCGATCACGGCCGCCCATTGGCTGATGCCCAGCCGGTCGGCGAGGCGCGCCTGGCTGTGCACCCAGTCTTCCACGGTGAGTACCGGGAAGTCGGCGCCGAAGGGCTTGCCGGTCTCCGGGTTGAGGCTGCTGGGGCCGGTGGAACCGTTGCAGCCGCCGAGGTTGTTCAGGCTGACCACGAAGAATTTGCGGGTGTCGATGGGCTTGCCGGGGCCGATGCAGCTGTCCCACCAGCCGGGCTTGCGCTCGTCGACGCTGTGGAAGCCTGCAGCGTGATGGTGGCCGGACAGGGCGTGGCAGATCAGCACGGCGTTGCTCGCCGTGGCGTTCAGTTGGCCGTAGGTTTCGTAGATCAGGTCGTAGGCAGGCAGCGATCGGCCACAGGCCAGGGCCAGCGGTTCGCTGAAGTGCGCCACTTGGGGCACGACCAGTCCAACGGAATCGGGGGGGAAGGCAGTTGGCATCGACCCTGCTCTCGTTTAAATGAGGCGTAAGTCTAAAGACCACTGGACCCAGCGGCAAGCAAAGGCCTGTACACGTACACAGATACAAAATGTGGGAGGGGGCTTGCCCCCGATGACGGCATGTCAGTCGACATCTATTTGACTGATCTACCGCTATCGGGGGCAAGCCCCCTCCCACATTTTTCAACGCGTTTCAGATCAGGCCGAACAGTTCCTTAGGCATGAACGCATAGAACGCCAGGCGCGGAATCACCCAGCTCTGGATCAGCTGGATCGCGATAAACGCGAAGATCGGCGAAATATCCAGGCCGCCCAGGTTGGGAATCAGGCGACGGAACGGCGCCAGCACCGGTTCGGTGATCTGGTAGACCAGTTCGGCGCCGGGGCTGCGGCTGCCTGGGGCAACCCACGAGAGGATCACGCTGATGATCATCGACCAGAAGATGATCTTCAAAAACAGCGAGAAAATGCCGATCAGCGCCCACGGCAACAGCAGCACCGTGAAGGCCTGGTAGCCGTTGAGCATCAGGATCACCACGAACAGCAGGATCTGCAGCAGCAGTGCCAGTACCAGCGACGACATGTCCAGCCCGAACAGGCTCGGGATCACCCGGCGCAGCGGCTTGAGCAGCGGTTGGGTGGCCTTGACCACGAACTGGCACAGCGGGTTGTAGAAGTTCGCCCGCACCAGTTGCAGGATAAAGCGCATCAGCACGATCAGCAGGTACAGGCTGCCCAGGGTCTGGATGATGAAGATGGCAGCGTCATTGATTCCGAGCATGTTTGTTTACCTTGGTAAGTGACGACTATTTGCCCAGTTGCTCAGCCATTTCGGCGGAACGATGTGCCGCAGCACCCAGTGCTTTTTCCACCAGGGCTTCAAAGCCGCCGGCCTGGAATGATTCGATGGCGGCATGCGTGGTGCCGCCCGGGGACGTGACGCGACGGCGCAGCTCGGCCGCATCCACCTCGCTGGTCACCGCCATCTTCGCGGCGCCCAGGGCGGTTTGCTCGGCCAGTTGCTCGGCAACGTCGGCAGGCAGACCCAGTTTCACGCCGGCGGCGGTCATGGCTTCGATCAACAGGAAGAAGTACGCCGGGCCGCTGCCGGACACGGCGGTGACTGCGTCCAGTTGCTGCTCCTGCTCCAGCCACAGGGCAATGCCCACGGCGGATAACAGTTGCTGGGCCTGGTCACGCTGTGCGGCGCTGACGTCGGCGGTGGCGTACAAACCGCTCACGCCCTGGCGCAACAAGGACGGCGTATTCGGCATGCAACGTACGATCGGCTGGGCGCCAAGCCAGGTGTTCATGCTGGCGCAGGTGATGCCGGCAGCGATGGACACCACCAGCTGATGCGCCTGCAGGCTTGGGCGCAGGCTTTCGCACACGGCCTTCATGGCCTGGGGTTTGACCGCCAGCACAATGACGTCGACGCCCTTGATGGCCTCGGCGTTGTCGGCAAAGGTTTCAATGCCGTGTTCGGCGCTGACGCGGGCGCGGGTTTCGGCACCGGGATCGCTGGCGCGAATCTGCGCAGCGTCCAGGCCCTTGGCCCGCAGGCCGCCGATCAGGCTGGCTGCCATGTTACCGGCGCCGATAAAGGCAATACGCATGTCTTTCATGACAGGTCCTTAGCTAGATGAACGTCAGCCATTTCACGGCTGGCCGTAGTCGCGGGCGCCAAACAGCGCGGTACCGATCCGCACCCAGGTGGCGCCTTGAGCGATGGCCGACTCGAGGTCGTGGCTCATGCCCATGGAAAGTGTGTCGAGTGGCAGGTTCAGGCTGGCTTGCAGCTCGCGCACCGTGGCGAACGCCGCATCCTGCGCCGCGCGATCGTCAGTCGGCTCGGGGATCGCCATCAGGCCCCGCAGCTTCAGGCGCGGCAGGGCGCTGATGGCGTTGGCCAGGGCCGGCAGGTCGGCGGGCGTACAGCCGGACTTGCTGGCTTCGCCACTGACGTTGACCTGGATGCAGATATTCAGCGCCGGCAGGTCGGCAGGGCGTTGTTCGGACAGACGTTGTGCGATTTTCAGGCGGTCCACGGAATGCACCCAAGCGAAGTTCTCGGCGATCGCGCGAGTCTTGTTCGATTGAATGGGGCCGATGAAGTGCCAACTCAAGGGCAAGTCGGTTAATTCGGCCTGTTTGCCCAGGGCTTCCTGCAGATAGTTTTCACCAAAGTCATGCATCCCGGCGGCAAAGGCTTCGCGCACGGCTTGCGCCGGTTTGGTCTTGCTCACGGCCAGCAGGTGGATGCTGCTTGCGTCACGCTGCACGGCGGCGGCGGCGGCGCGGATGCGCTGGCTAACCAGGCCGATGTTGTCTGCTATCGTCGACATTCAAGTTGCGCCCGTGGATATGGAGTCCGCGGCATTCTACTGGAAATGGAAAGCCCTATGGATATCACTGAATTACTGACGGCCAGCGTGCGCCGAGGCGCCTCCGACCTGCATTTGTCGGCCGGCCTGGCGCCGATGTTGCGCATCGATGGCGAGGTCTGGCCGCTGGACAGTCCGATACTGGCCGGCACGCAAGTGGCGGATTTACTGAGCCCTTTGCTCAACCAATACCAACAAAAGGATTTCGAAACATCTCTTGAAACGGATTTTGCGTTCGAGCTGCCCGGCGTGGCGCGCTTTCGCGCGAATGTGTTCCAGCAGGCGCGTGGCGTTGGCGCGGTGTTTCGCACCATCCCCACCGACATCCAGAGCCTGGAAAGCCTTGGCTTGGGCGAGGTGTTCCAGCGTATCGCGCTGTTACCCCGTGGCCTGGTGCTGGTGACCGGGCCCACCGGGTCGGGCAAGTCCACCACGTTGGCGGCGATGATCGATTACCTGAATCGGCATCGGCGCCAGCACATCCTCACGCTGGAAGACCCCATTGAATTTATCCACAAGCCGAAAATGGCGTTGATCAACCAACGCCAGGTGCATCGCGATACCCACAGCTTTTCGGTGGCCCTGCGCTCGGCGCTACGCGAAGACCCGGATGTGATCCTGGTGGGCGAGCTACGTGACCTGGAAACCATCCGCCTGGCGCTGACGGCCGCTGAGACCGGCCATCTGGTATTTGGCACCTTGCACACCACTTCGGCGGCAAAGACGGTAGACCGGCTGGTGGACGTGTTCCCAGCCGGGGAAAAGGCCATGGTCCGCTCGATGCTGTCGGAGTCGCTGCAGGCGGTGGTGTCCCAGGTGCTGGTGAAGAAGGTCGGCGGCGGACGGGTAGCGGCTCACGAGATCATGCTCGGCACGCCGGCCATTCGTAATCTGATCCGCGAAGACAAGGTGGCGCAGATGGTCTCGGCCATCCAGACCGGTGGGGCAGTGGGGATGAAAACGCTGGATATGAGTTTGAAGGCGTTGGTCGCGCAGGGCGTGATCAGTCGGGACGACGCGCGAGAAAAGGCGAGGGTGCCAGCAGACATATGAGTTTCAGCAAACAATGAAACCAAATGTGGGAGGGGGCTTGCTCCCGATAGCGGTAGATCAGCCAACAAATCTGTTGAATGACACTCTGCTATCGGGAGCAAGCCCCCTCCCACATTGACTGCATTTCAGCCTGGAATCAGCGCTGCACGATCCGCAGGGTGTTGTTCTGCTCTTTGGGCAGCACCCGCTTGGCGATCACGTAGTTCTTGTCCCAGAACGGCTTTTTCAGCGTGTCGATGCTCACCGACTTGCCACGACGTGGCGCGTGGATGAAGCGGTCGTTGCCCAGGTAGATGGCAACATGGTTGACCTGGCGGCTCTTGAGCTTGAAGAACAACAAATCGCCCGGCTTCAGGTCTTTGCGATCGACTTTCAACCCGTGGCCGGCGGCCATGGCGTTGGACGTGCGCGGCAAATCCACGGCCTTGACATCGTTGAACGCATATTTCACCAGGCCGCTGCAGTCGAACCCTTTACTTGGGCTGCTGCCGCCCCAACGATAAGGAGTACCGAGCACGTTGACGGCACGGCTGAGAACATCGCTGCTTTGCTTGGTATTCACGGCCAGCTGGGTGGAAAGCGTTTTGCCGTGAGCCTTGCTCAGTTGAGTCGGGCGGCTGACAGTCGGCTTTACCGATTTGGCGGTGCTGGGCGTGCTATGAACTTTAGGGGTAAAACCGTTAACGTTTGGAAGACGTTGCTCACGATTGGTGGCGTGGGCGGCCAGTGGCATTAATAGGCAAATGGTTAGCCATGTCTTGAAAAATGGTCGCATTAGGCGTGGCTCTTATGGGTTTGCGCGCAACTTTATAACAGGTTTTGGTGTCGTTCTCAGGCCGTTTGTCGACTGAACCTTGAGGTCAAATTCAGCAAAAACGCGACGATTCGTCGCAATTGTCCGACACAAGTCAGGCGGCATAAGGCTTTGAGGGCAGGAAGATACCATTTGCCGTACGTCGGGCGCCCGTAAAAAAGTCACAAAAAAAATGAACAAATTTATCTATTGAGTGAAAAGAGGTAGTTCATGAACACCTATCAACAGGTTGCTTCGCAGCAAGACACCCACAGCAAGGTGATCGGTTACCTGCTATGGATTTTCGGTTTTACCGGAGCGCATCGCTTCTATTACGGCAAGCCGGTGACCGGCACGATCTGGTTTTTCACCTTCGGCCTGCTCGGCATTGGCTGGCTGATCGACCTGTTCCTGATCCCGGCCATGGACCGTGAAGCTGACCTGCGTTTTACCGCCGGGCCCATCGAGTACAACGTGGCCTGGATTCTGTTGGCATTCCTGGGCGTGTTCGGTGTGCACCGGATGTACCAGGGCAAATGGATCACCGGCCTGATCTACCTGCTGACCGGTGGTTTGTTCCTGGTGGGGGTGCTGTATGACTTCTGGACATTGAACAGCCAGATTTCGATCCGCAATGCCGAGCGTAATGCTGGACGCTGATCTTTAAGCCTGGTGAAAATCAAAATGTGGGAGGGGGCTTGCCCCCGATTGCAGTGGGTCAGCTACAGATAAGCTGACTGATCCACCGCGATCGGGAGCAAGCCCCCTCCCACATTTTTACCGTGCCCGCTTCAGGCCTGGTAGCTGATCCGCCCATCCATCAATGTGTACCGCACCGTTGCCGGCAGGCTGTGACCAATGAACGGGCAATTTTCCCCCTTGGACAGCCAGTGCTCCCCGGCAACCGTGGAGCTGGCCGGGTCAAATAGCACCAGGTCCGCCGCCGACCCCACCGCCAGCTGGCCCGCCGGCAAGCGCAAGGCCTCGGCCGGGCCGGTGCTCAGACGTGCCAGCAATGTAGGCAGGTCCAGCAAGCCATCCTCCACCAAGGTCATCGCCAGCGGCAGCAGCAGCTCGACGCTGCTGATACCCGGCTCGGTGGCGCCAAACGGCGCCAGCTTGGCATCGCGCTCGTGGGGCTGGTGGTGGCTGGAAATCGCCGAGACCACGCCCGACTTTACTGCCGCGCGCAAACCTTCACGGTCGGCCAGGGTGCGCAGCGGCGGCTGTACGTGATAGAGGCTGGAGAAGTCGATCAGCGCCTCATCGGTCAGGATCAGCTGATACAGCGCCACATCCGCCGTCACCGGCAAGCCGCGCGCCTGGGCCTGGGCGATCAGGGCGACGCCGCGGGCGCTGGTCAGTTGGCTGAAGTGCGCGCGTACGCCGCTTTGTTCCACCAGCAACAAATCACGGGCCAGGGCCACGGTTTCTGCGGTTTCCGGGATGCCCGGCAAGCCGAGGAAGCTGGCCACCGCGCCTTCATGGGCCAGGCCGCCTTCAGCCAGGTCGCGGTCCTGGGAGTGAAAGATCACCGTGAGGTCGAAGGTGGCCGCGTATTCCAGGGCTCGGCACAAGGTACGGCTGCTGCGAAAGCTTTCCAGGCCGTTGCTGAAGGCCACGCAACCGGCATCGCGCAAGGCGATCAGTTCAGCCAGTTGTTCGCCCTCCAGGCCTTTGCTCAGGGCGCCGACAGGGAAGACTTTGCAATTGCCCGCTTCACGGGCGCGGTCGAGAATCAACTCGGTGACCGCCGAGGTGTCCAGGATCGGCTTGGTGTTCGGCGGGCAGCACAGGCTGGTCACGCCACCGGCGGCGGCCGCGCGGGTTTCGCTGGTGATGTTGCCTTTGCGGCTGTAGCCCGGCTCGCGCAGGGCGACGTTGAGGTCCACCAGCCCTGGCGCGGCCACCAGGCCTTTGGCGTCGATGCTCTCGACGGCAAGAAAACCTGCGGGAGCAGCGCCCATGGCGATGATCTTGCCGGCGTCCAGGTGAAGGTCGGTAACGTGATCCAGGCCGCTGGCCGGATCGATGACGCGGGCGCCGAGGATGCTGAGCTTCACTGGGCGTTCTCCTGCTCGAATTGTCGTTGCGCGGTTTGCCCGCTCATGGCCATGGACAGCACGGCCATGCGGATGGCGATGCCGTAGGTCACCTGGTTGAGAATCACCGACTGCGGGCCATCGGCCACCGCCGACTCGATTTCCACCCCTCGGTTGATCGGGCCGGGGTGCATCACAATGGCGTCCGGCTTGGCACCGGCCAGGCGTGCGGTGGTCAGGCCGAACAGGCGGTAGAACTCGCCTTCGCTCGGCAGCAGGCCACCGGCCATGCGTTCGCGTTGCAGGCGCAACATGATCACCACGTCGACACCCTTGAGGCCTTCGGCCATGTCGGTGTAGACCTTCACGCCGTACTGCTCGATGCCGACGGGCAGCAAGGTTTTCGGCGCGATCACGCGAATGTCCGGGCAGCCCAAAGTCTTCAGGGCCAGCATGTTCGAGCGCGCGACCCGCGAGTGCAGGATGTCGCCGACGATGGCCACCGAGAGGTTTTCAAAGCTGCCTTTGTGCCGACGGATGGTGAGCATGTCGAGCATGCCTTGGGTCGGGTGGGCGTGGCGGCCATCGCCGCCATTGATGATCGCCACATTCGGGCAGACATGTTCAGCGATGAAATGCGCCGCGCCGGAATCGCCATGGCGTACCACGAACATGTCGGCGGCCATGGCTTCCAGGTTGCGCAAGGTGTCGAGCAGGGTTTCGCCTTTGCTCGCCGACGAGGTGGACACGTTCAGCGTGATCACGTCGGCCGACAGCCGCTGGGCGGCCAGCTCAAAGGTGGTGCGGGTGCGCGTGGAGTTCTCGAAGAACACGTTGCAGATGGTCTTGCCGCGCAGCAGCGGGACTTTTTTCACCGCCCGGCCACCGACTTCGAGGAACGAGTCAGCGGTGTCGAGGATTTCGGTGAGCAGTTCGCGGGGCAAACCATCAAGGGACAAGAAATGTTGCAACTGACCCTGAGCATTGAGCTGCAGCGGGCGCTTGGCATCTAGAGGCGTCATCGCGGGGACTCTTTTACAAGGCGGGTTAAAGGGCAAGGTCTTGCAGTTCGAGTTCGAGCGGCGTTGGACCGGACAATTTTACCCGCTGGTGGGCTTGCAAAGACAGCGTCGCACCGACCACGTCCGGGCTGATCGGCAATTCCCCAGCCTCCAGGTCCAGCAGGCACACCAGGGTGATACTGGCCGGGCGGCCGTAGTCGAACAGCTCATTCATGGCCGCGCGTATGGTACGCCCGCTCATCAGTACGTCGTCGATCAGCACCAGGTGCTGGCCTTCGATCTCGAACGGCAGCTGCGAGGGGCGCACTTGCGGGTGCAGGCCGTTCTGGCTGAAATCGTCACGGTAGAAAGACACATCCAGCGTGCCCAGGGGCGAGTCGCTGCCCAGCTCTTCCAGCAACGCCTGGGCCACCCACACACCACCGGTGCGGATGCCGATAAAGCGCGGTTCGCCGATGGCACGGTGTTCCAGGTGCGTCTTGAGGCGTATTGCCATCTGGCTGATCAGGTCGGCGGGATTGGGCAGGCTCATGGGGGCTCCTTATTAAGTGTGTAGGAGCGAGCTTGCTCGCGAAAAACTCATGGGCACCGCGTTCATCCAGCCTTCACGCGGTATCGTTAACGTTCTTCGCGGGCAAGCCCGCTCCCACAGGATCGCGGCGGGTCAGGATTCAAATAAAGCGGTGTTTTCATCCAGCCAACCCTGCAGCAACAGGGCGGCAGCGATGGCGTCCACGGGGTTGTCGCGGTAACTGCCCTTCTGCCCGCCACGGTCACGGCGCTCACCCTTGGCTTCAAAGGTGGTCAGGCGCTCATCGTGGGTATAGAAGGGCAGGTTGTAGCGGCCATTGAGGCGGCGCGCGAACTTCTCGGCGCGCAGGCACATCTCGCTGGGCGTGCCGTCCATGTTCAGGGGCAGGCCGACCACGACGGCATCGGGCTTCCATTCCTTGATCAGCGCTTCGACCTGGCTCCAGTCCGGCACGCCGTTCTGGGCCTTCAATGTGCACAGCTCGCGGGCCTGGCCGGTGATCACCTGGCCCACCGCTACGCCGATCTGTTTGGTGCCGTAGTCGAACCCCAGGATCAGACGCAAAGCCATCAGGCGTGCCCCGCCTGGCTGGTCAACAGGCTGAGGTTGACCCGCAGCTTGGCGGCGGCGGCTTCCAGGCGCAGTTCGCTGGCGGTGTTGAAGAGGATGTCGGCGTCGAACGGGCAAGTCAGCCAGGCATTGCTGGCCAGTTCGGCCTCCAATTGCCCGGCTTCCCAGCCGGCGTATCCCAGGGTGATCACACTTTGCTCGGGGCCGACGCCGTCGGCAATCGCGAACAACACATCCTGGGACGTGGACAGCGAGACGCCCTCAAGGTCTACCGTGGCCTGGAACTTCGGCCCGCTTGGGTGCAACACGAAGCCACGATCAGTCTGCACCGGCCCGCCGATGTAGATCGGCACGCCTTGGCAGCTGGCTGGCGGATCGATTTCCGGGCGCAGCTGCTCGAGGATATCGGCCAGGTTCAGCTCCTGCGGGCGGTTCACCACCAGCCCCATGGCACCATTGGCCGTGTGCTCGACGATGTAGGTCAAGGTCTGCGCAAAGTTCGGGTCGGCCATATGGGGCATGGCGATCAGGAAGTGGTGCTTGAGGTAGGTCGGGCTGACATTTTTCATGTCCACTAGTGTGGCGTTGGAGGGGCGAACTGACAAGCTGGGAGTTACTGATCATTCCCACGCTCTGCTGATCGTTCCCACGCTCTGCGTGGGAACGTATCCGGTGACGCTCAGCGTCGCGGCTTTAAAACAGGACGCGGAGCGTCCGGGGCAGCATTCCCACGCGGAGCGTGGGAACGATCCGGCGATTAGTTGCTGGAAAGGCGGTCACCCTTGGCGAATTTCCAGGTGCGGATGATTTCCAGGCGGTCCACATCGTTCAAGTCGCCCGTAAAAGGCGCGAAGGGCGCGGCCAGGCGCACGATGCGCTGGGCGGCCTGGTCCAGCAAGGGCTGGCCGGACGACTCCAGTACCTGCACTTCATACAGCGAACCATCGCGGTTGATCGACACCAGCAAGCGCAAATTGCCGTAGATCTGCTGGCGGCGCGCCTCCTCCGGATAGTTGAGGTTGCCGATGCGCTCGACTTTCTTGCGCCATTCGTCCTTATACCAGGCGCCTTTGTCGCGCATGGTCGAGGCGGCGTTCAGGCGGTAGATGCGCGGGCGCTTGGCGTAGAGCTGCTGTTCGTGGGCCAGTTCGGCTTCGAGGCTGGAAATCTCGTCGGACAGCGTCGAGCTATCGAACGTTGGCGCAGGCTTGACGGGCTCGGGTTTGGGCTCGGTCTTGGTCTTTTCGCGCTGGGTCGGGGCTTTTTGCGGTTTGGGCGCAACCGTGGTCACGGCAGCCTTGGGCGTGGCCTGTTTGACTTCAGGCTTGGGAGCCGGCGGTGGGGTGACTTTGTTGACCTTGTTGTCCTGGAACGGTGCCACTTCGGTGGTCTTGGGCACGGCTTTCTTGTCGAGCGTGCCGCTGCCTTGCTGGTTCTCCTGGGCGAGAAAATCGGCCGTCTCGGGCTTTTTATCGCTCTTGAAGGTGGCCAGCGTGATTTCCAGGGTCTTGGTGATCTGCTTGGGTTCGACCATGGTGAAGCCCAGGCCGAGGATCAGTGCGAGGTGAATCAGCGCTGCCAGGAACAGGGTAAATCCGAGCCGATCAGCCGGGCGCACGCCGCTGTGGGAGAGTTCGGGGGGCAGTTCGGACGGGAGCGTCATGACAAGAAAACCAACATCGCGCGTTTCACAGGTGGCGCATGATAACGCAATGTTGGTTTATGTCCGGCTGTTCTATGTCACTTGGCTTGTAGCTTGCGCTCAATGGCCGCCATCAGCATTTCGCCGATGTTCGTGCCAAATGCGTTATCAATCTCGCGAATACAGGTCGGGCTGGTGACGTTGATCTCGGTGAGGTTTTCGCCAATTACGTCAAGTCCTACGAACAGCAGACCTTTTTCGCGAAGGGTCGGGCCGACTTGAGCGGCGATCCAGCGGTCCTTGTCCGACAACGGCCGCGCTTCACCACGGCCACCGGCCGCCAGGTTGCCACGGGTCTCGCCCGCCGCCGGGATGCGCGCCAGGCAATAATCCACCGGCTCGCCGTCGATCATCAGGATGCGTTTGTCGCCGTCCTTGATCGCTGGCAGGTAGGCCTGGCCCATGATCTGCTGGGTGCCCAGCGCGGTCAGGGTTTCCAGGATCACCGAGAGGTTCGGGTCGCCCGCGCGGTGACGGAAGATCGAGGTGCCGCCCATGCCGTCCAGCGGCTTGAGGATCACATCACCGTGCTTGGCGGCGAACTCACGCAGCACGTCGGCGCGGCGGCTGACCACGGTCGGCGGCGTGCACTGCGGGAACAGCGTGGCGAACAGTTTTTCATTGCAGTCGCGCAGGCTTTGCGGCTTGTTGACGATCAACACGCCGGCGCGTTCGGCCTGCTCCAGCAGGTAGGTGGAATAAACGAATTCCATGTCGAACGGCGGGTCCTTGCGCATCAGGATCACGTCCAGGTCGCTCAGGGGGCTGTCGATTTCATCCTGCAGTTCGAACCACTTCTCGGGGTTGGCGAATACCTGCAACGGGCGCATCCGCGCACGGGCCTCGCCGTCGCCCTGGTAAAGGTCGCGCTGTTCCATATAGAACAGGGTCCAGCCGCGGGCCTGGGCGGCCAGGAGCATGGCCAGCGAGCTGTCCTTTTTATAGGAAATGCTGGCGATAGGGTCCATGACAATGCCGACGCGAACGCTCATGGGGGATTTCCTCTAGCAAATTAGGGCGCATAAAAGTGGCGTCAGAGTGGCGCTGCGGCTGTTGTGGGTCAAGGAAAAACCACCAGGCGGGCGCCTCGATAGATTGCGCCTGGAGACTGTGCTAAAAAGACTGCCACGGCGCAGCAGCCCTTGAATTCCAAGGCTTGTGGCGCTCATTCTGTGAGAGATCAGGCAGTACACACCGAAAACCGATTCGCTGTGGCGATGGTAGAGCAACTATGGAACAGCATTCCAACGCCTTGAGAGTGATGGTGATCGACGATTCGAAAACGATCCGCCGCACCGCCGAGACGCTGTTGAAGAACATGGGGTGCGAGGTCATCACGGCCATTGACGGTTTCGATGCCCTGGCCCGAATCGTGGACCATCACCCGCACATTATCTTTGTCGACATCATGATGCCGCGCCTGGATGGCTACCAGACCTGCGCGCTGGTGAAGAACAACCCGGCGTTCAAGTCGATCCCGGTGATCATGCTGTCCTCCAAGGACGGCCTGTTCGACAAGGCCAAGGGGCGTATCGTGGGTGTCGATCAGTTTTTGACCAAGCCTTTCAGCAAGGAAGAACTGCTGGGTGCGATCAAGGCCTATGTGCCTGCCTTCGCCGCAGTAGAACAAGCACACTGACGCCGCCTCAAAGGGGCCGGCGCCGACCAATGTAGTGGGGAAAACCATGGCACGTGTTCTGATCGTCGACGATTCGCCGACCGAAATGTACAAACTGACCGGCATGCTGGAAAAGCATGGTCACCAGGTGTTGAAAGCCGAAAATGGCGCGGACGGCGTGGCCCTGGCCCGCCAGGAAAAACCCGACGCGGTGCTGATGGACATCGTGATGCCGGGCCTCAATGGCTTCCAGGCCACGCGCCAGTTGTCCAAAGAGCCGGAAACCAACGGCATCCCGATCATCATCATCACCACCAAGGACCAGGAAACCGACAAGATCTGGGGCGCGCGCCAGGGCGCCAAGGACTACCTGACCAAGCCGGTCGATGAAGAAACCCTGATCGCCACGCTGAACAAGGTGCTGGCCGGCTGACGGCACGCCATCATGACCGAGTCGCAAACCGCCTTTGAGCTGCTGCTGGACATCGACCGCCGCTGCCGCCTGCTGGCCGCCGACCTGCCGTCCCAGGAAACCCGCCTGCAACGCTGGAGCGGGATTGGCTTTCGCCTGGGTCAGCAATGGTTTGTGGCGCCCATGGGCGAAGTTGCCGAGGTGTTGCATGAGCCGCGCTGCACCCTGATGCCTGGCGTCAAGCCCTGGGTCAAGGGCGTGGCCAACCTGCGCGGGCGCCTGCTGCCGGTGATGGACCTGGGCGGGTTCCTCGGCCAGGCACTGTCCAAGGCGCGCAAGCAACGGCGGGTGCTGGTGGTGGAATTCAACGATCTGTTTGTCGGGTTGCTGGTGGACGAGGTGGTGGGCATGCAGCATTTCGCACTGGACGCCTGGCAGGCGAGTACCGCCGCTGGCGCGCCGTTTATCCAGGGCCAATTCGATGGCGACCCGCAGTGGCAGGTCTTCAGCCCCTTCGCCCTGGCCCAGGCTCCAGGCTTCATGGATGTTGCCGCATGAGCACCGTGACCACGCCCAAACCCCAGGCCGCCTCGCGCAGCCGCTCGCAGATCATCGTGCTGTTTATCGCCCTGATCGTGTTCATCATGCTGTTGTTCGCCAACTTCGCGTACCTCAACACGCAGTCCACCTACGACAAACAGTACATCGGCCACGCGGGCGAACTGCGGGTGCTGTCCCAGCGCATCGCCAAGAACGCTACCGAAGCCGCCGCCGGCAAGGCGGCCGCGTTCAAACTGCTGGGCGAGGCGCGCAACGATTTTGCCCAGCGCTGGGGCTATCTGAAAAAAGGCGACCCGCAAACCGGCCTGCCAGCCGCACCCAGCGCCGTACGCGCTGAAATGCGTGCGGTGCAGACCGACTGGGAAGCCCTGCTGAAAAATACCGACGCCATTCTCGCCAGCGAACAGACCGTGCTGTCATTGCACCAGGTGGCCGCCACCCTCGCCGAGACCGTGCCGCAGTTGCAGATAGAGTCGGAAAAAGTCGTCGACATATTGCTCCAGCGCGGCGCCCCTGCGAGCCAGGTGGCATTGGCCCAGCGCCAGTCATTGCTGGCGGAGCGCATCCTGGGCGCGGTCAACACCGTGCTCGCCGGCGACGAAACCGCGGTGCAGGCCGCCGATGCCTTCGGTCGCGACGCCAACCGTTTTGGCGTGGTGCTCAATGGCATGCTCAACGGCAACCCCGGCCTGCGCATCACCCAGGTCGAAGACCCTGATGCCCGCGCCCGGTTGGGAGAAATTGCCGAACTGTTCGAATTCGTTTCGGGTTCCGTCGATGAAATTCTCGAAACCTCGCCGCAGCTGTTTCAGGTACGCGCTTCGGCGAGCAATATTTTCAACCTGTCGCAAACCCTGCTCGATGAAGCCTCGCACCTGGCCACCGGTTTTGAAAACCTCGCTGGCGGGCGCAGTCTGGACACCCTCGGCGGCTATGTGCTGGGGCTGCTGGCGCTGGCCTCGATCATCCTGATCGGCCTGGTGATGGTGCGCGAGACCAACCGCCAACTGCATGAAACCGCCGAGAAAAATGAGCGCAATCAGAACGCGATCATGCGTCTGCTGGACGAAATCGAAGACTTGGCTGACGGCGACCTGACCGTCACGGCCTCGGTCACCGAAGATTTCACCGGCACCATTGCCGATTCGATCAACTATTCGGTGGATCAGCTGCGCGACCTGGTGGCGACCATCAACCTCACCGCCGGGCAAGTCGCCGGCGCGGTGCAGGAGACCCAGGCCACCGCCATGCACCTGGCCCAGGCCTCGGAGCATCAGGCCCAGCAGATCGCCGAAGCCTCCACCGCGATCAACCAGATGGCCCAATCCATCGACCAGGTGTCGGCCAACGCCGCCGAATCCTCGGCAGTGGCAGAGCGTTCGGTAGAGATCGCCAACAAGGGCAACGAGGTGGTGCACAACACCATCCACGGCATGGACAACATCCGCGAACAGATCCAGGACACCGCCAAGCGCATCAAGCGCCTGGGGGAATCGTCCCAGGAGATCGGCGACATCGTCAGCCTGATCGACGACATCGCCGACCAGACCAACATTCTCGCCCTGAACGCCGCGATCCAGGCGAGCATGGCCGGGGATGCCGGGCGCGGTTTTGCGGTGGTGGCCGATGAAGTGCAACGGCTGGCCGAGCGCTCATCGGCCGCCACCCGGCAGATCGAAACCCTGGTGCGGGCGATCCAGGCCGACACCAACGAAGCCGTGATTTCCATGGAACAGACCACCACCGAAGTGGTGCGCGGCGCACGGCTGGCCCAGGACGCCGGGGTGGCGCTGGAAGAGATCGAAGGCGTCTCGAAAACCCTGGCGGCGCTGATCCAGAGCATCTCGAACGCGGCGCAGCAGCAGACCTCGTCGGCGGGGCAGATTTCCCTGACCATGAATGTGATTCAGCAGATCACCACGCAGACGTCGTCCGGTTCCACGGCGACCGCCGAAAGTATTGGTAACCTGGCGAAGATGGCCAGTCAGTTGCGCAGGTCGGTGTCAGGTTTTACCTTGCCGGCAGCCAAGCAGGCAGATGACTGAGATGCGATCCAAATGTGGGAGGGGGCTTGCTCCCGATGGCGGTGCATCAGTCACTTGATTCATCAGCTGAACCACCGCTATCGGGAGCAAGCCCCCTCCCACAGTTGATCTCCATTGGTTTCAAGAACACCAGCAACTCATGAATTCTAAGCGGAGCAGTTATGGTTGATCGGCACGACTACGTGGCCCTCGAATGGGTCAAGGGCGACATTGCCGAAACCCTGAAACAGGCCCGTTCGGCGCTGGACGCTTATGTTGAAACCGGCGACGGCATTGATGCGTGCCTGGCCGGTATCCACCAGGTGCACGGCGCGCTGCAAATGGTCGAGTTCTACGGCGCGGCCCTGCTGGCTGAAGAGATCGAAGCCCTGGCGCTCGCGCTGCAGGCTGGGCAGGTCAGCCAGCGCGACGAAAGCATCCGCCTGCTGCAACAGGCCCTCGGCCAATTGCCGCTGTACCTGGACCGCGTGCACAGCGCCCGTCGCGACCTGCCGCTGGTGGTGTTGCCGCTGCTCAACGATCTGCGCAGCGCCCGCGGTGAAGGCCTGCTGTCGGAGACCAGCCTGTTCAGCCCGCAGCTGCTGACGATCGCGCCGCTGCCCGACGAGGCGCTGGTTCAGCGCACGCCGCCGGACATTCACGAACAACTGCGCCAATGGCACGCACTGCTGCAACAAGCCCTGGCCGGGTTGCTGCGCGAGGACCACGGCCCGAGCAACCTGGAAGACATGGCGCGGGTGTTCGCGCGCCTCGAAGCTTTGTGCCAGGGCGCGCCGCTGTTGCCGTTGTGGCAAGTCACCTCGGCGCTGGTCGAAGGCATGCTCACCGGGGTGATCGCCAACAGCCCGGCACTGCGCAGCCTGCTCAAGGCCAGCGGTAAGCAACTCAAGCGCCTGCTGGCCCAGGGCATTGTCGGGATCAACCAGCCGGCGCCGGATGAGCTGCTCAAGAGCCTGCTGTTCTACGTCGCCAAAGTCACCCGGCCGACGCCGCGCATGCAGAGCCTGAAGGAGCGCTACGGCCTGGACGAGGCCCTGCCCGACAGTGCCGTGGTCGATGCCGAGCGGGCGCGCCTGGCCGGGCCGGACCGCAACGCCATGGGCTCGGTGCTCGGCGCATTGTGCGAAGAGCTGGTGCGGGTCAAGGAACGCCTCGATCTGTTCGTGCGCAGCGACCGCCAGCACACCCAGGACCTTGACCCGCTGCTGGCGCCGCTGCGGCAGATCGCCGATACCCTGGCGGTCCTCGGTTTCGGCCAGCCGCGCAAAGTGATCATCGACCAGCTCGCCGTGGTCTTGAGCCTGGTGCAGGGCCAGCGCGAACCCAGTGACGCTGTACTGATGGACGTTGCCGGGGCGTTGCTCTACGTCGAAGCCACATTGGCCGGGATGATCGGCACGGTGGAGCCGGAGAGCCGCGAAGAGAGCCGCCTGCCGACCACCGACCTGACCCAGATCCACCAATTGGTGATCCGCGAATCCTGCCAATGCCTGCGCCAGGCCAAAGAGTTGGTGATCGATTGCATCGAGGCCAATTGGGACCGCCAACGCCTGGAATCCCTGCCGGAACTGCTGAGCCAGGTGCGCGGCGCCCTGGCGATGATTCCACTGCCTCGCGCGGCGAGCTTGATGCGCGGGTGTACCAATTATGTCGATGAGCAATTAATGGTCAACGATACCGCGCCCGGCCAAGCGCCGTTGGCGCATTTCGCCGAGGTGATCAGCAGCCTGGAGTACTACCTGGAACGCATGCTCCAGGACCCCGACGCCGCCGGGGAAAAAGTGCTGGAACTGGCCACCCAGAGCCTGAGCGCGCTGGGCTACCTGCCGGTGGAAAAACCCTGGCGCCAGGCACTGGCTGCGCCCGATGGCGCCCTGTCCGGCGACAGCGCGCCAAGCCAGTCCCAATTCGATGCGCTGGCCAGTCCCACCTCGCGCCTCAACCCTCCGGCCCAGCAGCGTCCGGGCAGCCTGCAGCCGCCCCCAGCCGATGAAGCGCCGATTGACGATGAGTTGCGCGAAGTCTTCCTCGAGGAAGCCGATGAAGTCCTCGACGTGCTGCACCGTTACCTGCCCGACAGCACGGAAAAAACCGCCCAGGGCGAAATGCGCCGTGCCTTCCACACCCTGAAAGGCAGCGGCCGTATGGTCCGCGCCCTGGTGATGGCGGAACTGGCCTGGGCCGTGGAAAATCTGCTCAACCGCGTGCTTGAGCGCAACGTGGCCATGGGCCCTGAAGTGCAGCAGGTGCTGGATGACGCGGTGGCGCTGCTGCCGGAGTTGATCGCCGACTTCGCCACCGACGACCAGCGCCAGCGCGATGAGGTCGACGCCCTCGCTGCCCGCGCCCACGGGTTGGCCAGCGGCGCCCAGGTACCGGTTGCCGAGCCCCACGATCCGATGTTGCTGGAGATCTTCCGCAATGAAGCCCAGAGCCATCTGGACAGCCTCGACCAGTTCCTGCAACAGGCCGCCGAACACCTGCCGCTGCAGGTCAGTGATGAATTGCAACGCGCCCTGCATACCCTCAAGGGCAGCGCCTACATGGCCGGCGTGTTGCCGATTGCCGAACTGGTACGTCCGCTCGACCACCTGACCCGCGAATACAAGGCGCACCGTGTGCCGCTGGACCTGGACGAAATCGAGTTGTTGCTGGAAGCCGAGGGCCTGTTGCAAAAGGGATTGCGTGATCTGAACGGCGATCCCCTGGCGCCGATCAAGGGCGCCGCAGACTTGATCACGCGCACCCAAGGCCTGTTGGACCAACAGCTCGAAAACCTGCTCAACGCCCCCGGCACCGGCCTGCGCGTCAAGTGCGACCCGCAACTGATCAGCAACTTCCTGGCCCAGGGCATGGACATCCTGCTCGACGCCGAAAGCCTGCTGCGCCGCTGGCAGCAACACCCCGGCGAGCGCCAGGAACTGACCGCGCTGCTGGACGAACTGACCACCCTGGGCGAGGGCGCGCACATTGCCGACCTGCACCCTATCGATCAATTGTGCGAAGCCTTGCTCGACCTGTATGGCGCGGTGGAAGAAAGCAGCCTGGCGGTCAGCGAGCGGTTCTTCCAGGAGGCCGAACAGGCCCATGAAGCGCTGATCAATATGCTCGACCAACTGGCGGCCGGGCAGGAAATCAGCCCGGCGCCGACACGGGTACAGGCCCTGCGCGCGTTGCTGGATGACGCCCTCGATCCCTCTGCCACCGGCCTGATCAAACGTGACGGCAGTTGTGGCCTGAGTGTCGCCGAGCTGGGTGCTGCGACCGAGGAGCTGAGCCGGCACACGGCGATGGACGATGAGATCGTCGACATCTTCCTTGAAGAGGCGGTGGACATCCTCGACAGCGCCGGGCAATCGCTCAAACGCTGGTTGCTGGAGCCCGACGGCCTGGCGCCGTTGTCCTCGTTACAGCGAGACCTGCACACGCTCAAGGGCGGCGCGCGCATGGCCGAAATCGGCCCAGTGGGCGACTTGGCCCAGGAGCTGGAATGTGTCTACGAGGGGCTGGTAGACCGCCGCTACAGCTATTCCACCGAGCTGTCCCAGCTGCTGATGGCCAGCCACGAACGCCTGGCCTTGCAGTTGGAGGAACTGCATCAGCACCAGCCCCTGAGCGACAGTGCCGAGCTGGTCACACGGTTGCGCGAACTGCGCCACAGCAGCCTTTCGGCGGCCCCGGTCGCGTCACCGGAAGCCTCGGGTGCCGACCCCGAACTGCTGGATATTTTCCTCGAGGAAGCTGCCGATATTCTCGACAGCTCCGGCAGCGCGTTGCTGCGCTGGCAAGCCGAACCCGGCAACCGCCAGGAAGTGGAAACCCTGCTGCGTGACCTGCACACCCTCAAGGGCGGCGCGCGCATGGTCGAGATCGGCCCGATTGGCGACCTGGCCCACGAGCTGGAGTTTCTCTACGAGGGGCTGTCCGCAGGGCTGCTCGCGCCGTCGCCCGAGCTGTTCGCGCTGCTGCAAGGTTGCCACGACCGGCTGGCGCAGATGATCGATGCGGTGGCGGACGGCTTGCCGGTGGGCTCGGTGGACAAGCTGATCGAGCGCATCAAAAGCCTGGTGCACCCCAGCGATGAGCCGGTAGTGCCGGTGGCATTACCGGTGGGTAAGGCGGAAGCGGCGGTCGACCCGGGCGCCGACATGGTGAAGATATCCGCCGAACTGCTCGACGACCTGGTCAACCTGGCCGGCGAAACATCGATCTTCCGCGGCCGTATCGAGCAGCAGGTCAACGATGCACGCACTGCGCTCACGGAAGTGGAAACCACCATCGAGCGCATGCGCGACCAACTGCGCCGCCTCGACACCGAAACCCAGAGCCGGCTTTTCAGCCGCCAGCAGGCCGAGGCCGAGCGCCTGGGCTACGAAGAATTCGACCCGCTGGAAATGGATCGCCATTCGCAATTGCAGCAATTGTCCCGCGCGTTGTCCGAATCGGCCTCCGATTTACTCGACCTCAAAGAAACCCTTGAGCGCCGCAATCAAGACGCCCATGACCTGCTGCAGCAACAGGCGCGTATCAACACCCAGCTGCAGGAAGGCCTGATGCGCACGCGCATGGTGCCGTTCGAGCGCATGCTGCCGCGCCTCAAGCGCATCGTGCGCCAAGTGGCGGGCGAACTGGGCAAGGACGTCGAATTCGTGGTCGGCAATGCCGAGGGCGAAATGGACCGCAACGTCCTGGAGCGCATGGCGGCGCCGCTGGAACACATGCTGCGCAACGCCGTCGACCATGGCCTGGAGTCCCGCGAAGTGCGCCTTCAGGCGGGCAAGCCGGAGAAGGGGCGCATCACCCTGGACCTGACCCACGAAGGCGGCGACATCGTCTTCGACATGCGCGACGACGGCGCCGGGGTGCCCCTCGAAGCCGTGCGCCGCAAGGCGATCAAGCGCGGCCTGCTCGACCCCAATCAAGAGATCAGTGACCGCGACGTGCTGCAGTTCATCCTGCAACCGGGGTTTTCCACTGCAGAAAAAATCACCCAGATTTCCGGACGCGGTGTGGGCATGGACGTGGTGCACGAAGAAGTGCGCCAGCTCGGCGGTTCGATGGTGATCGACTCGATCCCCGGCGTGGGTGTGCATTTCCGGATTCGCCTGCCGTTTACCGTGTCGGTCAACCGTGCGCTGATGGTGCAGTGCGCGGACGATCAGTATGCGATCCCGCTCAATACCATCGACGGCCTGGTGCGCGTGCCGCCCCATGAACTAGCGGGGCACTACCAGCAAGATCCGCCGCGCTATGCCTATGCCGGCCAAGTCTACGAACTGTTTTACCTCGGCGACCTGCTGCACACCGTCAGCCGCCCCAAACTGCTCGGCCAGTACCAGCCGGTGCCGGTGTTGCTGGTGCAGTGCAATGAACGGCACGTGGCGGTGCATGTGGATGCCATGGCCGGGACCCGCGAGATTGTGGTCAAGGGCCTGGGGCCGCAGTTTGCGGGTGTTCAGGGCTTGTCCGGGGCGACGATCCTGGGCGATGGCCGTGTGGTGTTGATCATCGACCTGCTGGCGCATATCCGCGCACGACAACCGGCGTTGCCGGCGCAGTCGGTGGATGCGCCGCTGATCCTCAACGACCCGCTGAAAAAGCGCCCGCTGCTGGTGCTGGTGGTGGACGACTCGGTCACCGTGCGCAAAGTCACCAGCCGCCTGCTGGAGCGCAATGGCATGAACGTGCTGACCGCCAAGGACGGCCTCGACGCCCTCGCCGTGCTCGAGGAACACACCCCGGACCTGATGCTGCTCGACATCGAAATGCCGCGCATGGACGGCTTTGAAGTGGCGATCCAGGTGCGCAACGATCCACGCCTGATGCGCCTGCCGATCATCATGATCACCTCGCGCACCGGCCAGAAACACCGCGACCGCGCCATGGCCATCGGCGTCAACGACTACCTCGGCAAGCCGTACCAGGAGTCGGTGCTGCTGGAAAGCATCGCTTATTGGAGCAAGTCCCATGCTTGACCACCGCGCAAGCCAACTCACCGGGCTGTTGCTGCCGCTGGCTGACCGTCACCTGATAGTGCCCAACGTTGCGGTAGCCGAACTGATCGACTTCCAGCGCGGCGAACCGGCCAGCGATGCACCGCCGTGGTACCTGCGCCAGGTGACCTGGCGCGATCGGCAAATCCCCTTGATCAGCTTCGAAGCCGTGTGCGGCGAAGCCAGCATGACCGGCGAGCGTTCTCGCATCGTCGTGTTGAATGCACTGGGTGGGCGGCCGACCTTGAAGTTCATTGCGCTGGTAATCCAGGGAATCCCGCGCTCGTACAAGCTCGACAGTGAACTGAGCTACGTGGACGTCCCGCTGTGCCCGCTGGAGCTGGCGGCGGTACAGGTGGGCGAACATGTGGCGAAGGTGCCGGACTTGATGGGGCTTGAAGCGTTGCTGGCCGAGTCCGGACTGGCCTGAGCCCTACGCAGATCCAATGTGGGAGGGGGCTTGCCCCCGATGGCGGTGTGCGAGTCTCAGCAACTGTCACTGAACCACCGCTATCGGGAGCAAGCCCCCTCCCACACTGATTGTGCTCGTCTGCAGACCTCAGTCAATCCGCGCAAACCGCTCGATCACTGGCTGCTCACGATGCTCGGCCTGCCACAAGTCGTAGGCGCTTTGCATCGACAGCCATAGCCGAGCGCTGCTTACGCCAGCGCGCTCCAACCTCACGGCAAGGTCAGGGCTGACAGGCGCATGACCATGCAGGATCCTTGAAAAGGTTTCGCGGGCGAAGCCAAGCCGCCGTGCCATTTCGGTGATGGTAATGCCCAGGGCCGGAATCACATCTTCAAGCAATATTTCACCTGGGTGAGGTGGGTTGTGCATACCCATATCGATACCTCTACTCAGTGGTAGTCAAGATAATCCACCAGTTCGACCTGGTCGTCGAACATCCGAAAAATGATGCGCCAGTTACCACTTATGCTGACGGACCAGTAGTCGATCAGGTCGCCTTTCAAACGATGGAAGCGCCAGCCGGGTAGGTCCAGTGCATCTGGGTGCTCGGCTTTGTCCAGAATGAGCAGAGCACGGCGCAAGCGCTTTGCATGATTTGCATTGATGCCTCGGGTTGAACCGGTTTCATAGAAGGCCCTAAGCCCTTTATGTTTCCAACTGACGATCATGGCGCGATTGTGATGTGATACATCACGCTCTGCAATGGCCTTGCATCGGGTTTAACGATCGGATTCATGATGCCTGCCCGTGGCGCTATCGGATCGAAAAGGGTAGAGAGGTGAGTTCCGAGCAACAACCTGAAAAGCCTGTCGGAGCATTCTTTGCTGCCTATCGGAATGGAGATCAGCGGGAGCGGCCAGCTCGGTCAATCAGTGGCTGCGTACGATGCTCGCCCTGCTACAACGTAGGGTTGGGATTTATATAACGTCTGAAATTTCTATACGTATCGCCTACGAATATTTGCTGATTTTTGAGTGCTAGTTTTAGCGTTCCACCCCATCAGCAAGGATTCGCAAATGGCTGTCCCTCCCATGCCTCCGGGCGTTTCGCTGCAAGACAATATCGCCTTGGCCAACAACCGCAGACTGCATTTGAAGCCCGGCTCGGCGTTCAGCTACTCATGGTTTTACTCACAGGTCAGAGGGCGCGGCCCATGGGATTACAAACAGAAAAGTCGCGACTACGAGGCATTCGGTAACTTCAACTATGGCGTTACCGGGACAGTGTTAGGGATACCGGAAGGCGTGCTGTTGCGGGCCGCCGGTGCAGCGCAAAAAGCAGCGGGTACGTCTCGGGCAGAGTTCGGCGATTGGTGGGGGGATGCGCCTTATGGTGATGACCATAGCGACCAGCACTGGATCAAGGAGGGCATCGAATATGCCAAAGCTCAAGGGTATTAAATGGGCCGTACAAGGTGCGTGCAATGTGTTGTTGGTCGTGTGTCTCGGGTACCTGGGGGCGGGCTGGTTGACGAGCCCCGGAGCGCCGGAGCTGGATCAGGTGGTGCTCAAGTACTCCTTGAAGAACGGCAGTTCGATCTACGGGGTGCGCGATGGGCGAGGGGGCGCGACTGTGGGGTATTCCTATCGGTATTACGTCAATGCCGCCATGACCACTGATGAGGAAATACTGACAGCGTTGGTGGCGAAACGTCCATTTCTGAAGACCAGAGAGCCTGACGTCCAAGTGGCCGAACATGAAGGCGTGCTTCATCTTTCGGTCAGTGGGCAGGTTTATGAATACAACAGCTATTCGCTTGAAGGTCTGGGCGCGGTGAATATAGACATGAAGTTGTAGCACCAACGAATCCGGGATTTATGGCGGTTGCCGGGCGTCCTGAACAGACCCTGTCTCGCACAGACACCGCTGAGCAAATGTGGGAGGGGGCTTGCCCCCGATAGCGGTATGCCAGTCTCAGCAACTGTCGATGATCGTCCCCACGCTCTGCGTGGGAATGCATCCCGTGACGCTTCGCGTCACCCTTGCGAAGGGCTTTAGTGTTGCGCTGGCTGGCGGGACGCGGAGCGTCCCCGGCGGCATTCCCACGCGGAGCGTGGGAACGATCAGATAGGCGGGACTTCGGATTTTTCCCGCATGATTTTGGGCTGTGCATGAACTTGTCCCATGCAGCCCGCGCGCCTAGTCTTCGTCCCGTCATCGCAAAAAACGGTGACACGGACGTGCAAGTCCGGTTACATGTCGGCGCACCAACGCCCATAGCCATTCAGCGGGCGTTTTTCATGCCTGCTGTACTTGTTATGGCGGCTGTGCGCGGGAGATCCTTCGGGGTCTGCCGGGGTCCGATATGCCCGGTCTTGCACACCTGCGCACAGCTGCCACCTTAATTCGCGTGCAAGCGGAAAAGGGCAGTCTCCATCACATATCGGAGCTGTAAATCATGGTCAAACCTACACCCAATCCACCCGCAAGCCTCTTCACCGTAACCCCTCACCAAAATACCGAAGCCCTGCTGGTCAACGCCAGCGAAACCCTGTCCTCCCTCAACGCACTCACCTGCAACCTGGCATTTGACCTGGACACCTCCCAGCGCGCAATCATGCTCGGGATCCAGCAAATGGCCGAGCTGGGGCAGTTGTTGGTGGATCAGGCGCTGGAACAGATTTCCCCTTCCTCGGCGGCTTAAAACTTGATCGTTCCCAAAAAGGGACCTATCGTTCCCTTTTTGGGACTTATTAGCCGCCGCCATGCACACCTTACCTCTCAGCACCGCGCTCTTCACTGTCACCCAGCAAAAAGTGCTGGGCCTGCTTTTCGGTAAGCCCGACCAAAGTTTCTTCACCAATGAAATCGCTCGCTGGGCGCTGGTGGGCAAGGGCAGTCTTACTCGCGAACTGGAGCGTTTGCAGCTGGCGGGCATCTTGAGCATGACGCGCCAGGGCAATCAGACCCACTATCAAGCCAACCCTCAATGCCCTATTTACGCGGAGCTGCTTGCCATCGTGCGCAAGACGCTGAGCCTGGATGAGCCATTGCGCAATGCACTGGCACCGTTCGCCGAGCACATAATCTGGGCCTTTATCTACGGCTCCATCGCCAAGGGCGAGGCGCACTCATCCAGTGACATAGATCTGATGCTGATTGGCGAAAGCCTCAACTACAGTGAAGTCATGGAGCAGCTCATACCGCTGGAAGAGCACCTGGGCCGCGCCATCAACCCGACGCTTTACACCCCTGAAGACTGGATCGGCAAATGGAATGCCGGGAACAGTTTTGTGCAGCGGGTCGTGCAGCAGGACAAGATCAATCTGATTGGGGCCAACCCCCTGGAATCCACGGATGGACAGCAAGGCAAACCTGGAGAATCTGCTGAATAAAACTGGAAGGTTTGTTGGCTGGTCATAAGTGGATATAGCGGGCTCGTTCAGACACCATTGGACAAAATGTGGGAGGGGGCTTGCTCCCGATGGCAGAGTGTCTGTCGATGGATGTGTCGACTGACCCACAGCCATCGGGAGCAAGCCCCCTCCCACATGTTGATCTTCGTTACTCCAGGCGTAACGGTTTGCTGCTGAGCTTGATTGATGCCCCCCTGAATCACTCCTAAGGTACAGCCCACGACAGCAAACCCCGTGGAGCGACCATGACAACCACAATAAACCCCGACTCGCGCTGGACGCGGCGGCGCGACGAGAAGCAGCGGCGGCTCGGGCTGGTTAAGCCGTTTGCAGACGGGGCAGTGTTGCCCAGTGACCGGATCGTCGAGGCGCTTGAGGCATTGATCCTCCCCGGCGACCGCGTGGTGCTGGAAGGCAACAACCAGAAACAGGCCGATTTCCTCTCGCGCTCCCTGGCCAAGGTCGACCCGGCCAAGCTCCACGATTTGCACATGATCATGCCCAGCGTCGGGCGCTCCGAGCACTTGGATCTGTTTGAAAAGGGCATCGCGCGCAAGCTCGACTTTTCCTTTGCCGGCACCCAATCCCTGCGCATCAGTCAATTGCTCGAAGACGGCCTGTTGGAAATCGGCGCGATCCATACCTACATCGAACTCTACGCACGGCTGGTGGTGGACCTGATCCCCAACGTGGTGCTCTCCGCCGGTTTCATGGCCGACCGTGCCGGCAACATCTACACCGGCGCCAGTACCGAAGACACGCCGGCGCTGATCGAGCCGGCCGCGTTCAGCGATGGCATCGTTATCGTGCAGGTCAACCAGTTGGTGGACGACGTTACTGACTTGCCCCGCGTCGACATCCCGGCAAGCTGGGTCGATTTTGTGGTGGTGGCCGACAAGCCGTTCTACATCGAGCCGCTGTTCACCCGCGACCCGCGCCACATCAAGCCGGTGCATGTGCTGATGGCGATGATGGCGATCCGTGGCATCTACGAAAAACACAATGTGCAGTCGCTCAACCATGGCATCGGTTTCAATACCGCCGCCATTGAATTGATCCTGCCCACCTACGGCGAATCCCTCGGCCTTAAAGGCAAGATCTGCCGCAACTGGACCCTCAACCCGCATCCCACGCTGATCCCCGCCATCGAAAGCGGCTGGGTTGAAAGCGTGCATTGCTTCGGCACCGAACTGGGCATGGAAAACTACATCGCCGCCCGCCCGGATGTGTTCTTCACCGGCCGCGACGGCTCGATGCGCTCCAACCGCATGTTCTGCCAATTGGCTGGCCAATATGCGGTGGACCTGTTTATCGGCGCCACCCTGCAGGTCGACGGCGACGGCCATTCCAGCACCGTGACCCGTGGCCGCCTCGCTGGTTTTGGCGGCGCGCCGAACATGGGCCACGACCCACGCGGCCGCCGCCATGGCACGCCGGCCTGGCTGGATATGCGCCACGACGATGCGCCGGTCGCACTGCTCGAGCGCGGCAAAAAGCTTGTAGTGCAAATGGTCGAGACCTTCCAGGAAGGCGGCAAGCCCACCTTCGTCGAGACCCTCGACGCGGTGGAGGTGGCACGCAAAAGCGGCATGCCCTTGGCGCCGATCATGATCTACGGCGACGACGTTACCCATCTGCTCACCGAAGAAGGCATCGCCTACCTCTACAAGGCCCGCTCCCTGGAGGAGCGCCAGGCGATGATCGCCGCCGTCGCCGGGGTGACCGCCATCGGCCTGCGCCATAACCCCAAGGACACCGCCCGCATGCGCCGCGAAGGCTTGATTGCCTTGCCCGAAGACTTGGGTATCCGCCGCACCGACGCCACCCGTGAACTGCTGGCCGCCAAGAGCGTGGCCGACCTGGTGGAGTGGTCCGGTGGCTTGTACAACCCGCCCGCCAAATTCAGGAGCTGGTAAATGCGCGCGCTCAAACTGCATGAAGTGAGCCTGGCCGATCGCCTGGCGGATATGGCCGTCGATGCGCTGATCGATGAAGCCGACCTGTCGCCCAAACCGGCCCTGGTGGACCGTCGCGGCAACGGTGCCCACAGTGATTTGCACCTGGGGCTGATGCACGCGTCGGCGCTGTCGCTGTGGCCGATGTTCAAGGAAATGGCCGAGGCTGCGCTTGAGTTCGGTGAAGTCGGTTTGCCCCTGCGTGAAGCCCTCGGGCGAATCGGTCGTGACGGTGAGCAGGCGATGCTTGCTACCACGGGCGGCGTGAATACCCATCGCGGCGCGATCTGGGCCCTCGGCCTGCTGACTGCGGCGGCAGCGCTGCAACCCCGCGCCATACCGCTGAACGCCGCCAGGCTGGCCCTGCTCAACGACCGCTACGCCCCGCAACCCTTGAGCCACGGCGCGCTGGTCGCCCAGCGCTACGGCGCACGCGGCGCCCGTGAAGAAGCGCAACTGGGCTTCCCGTCAGTGCTGCAACGCGGCCTGCCGCAATTGCACAAAAGCCGCCAGCAACACGCCGGTGAACAGAACGCGCGCCTCGACGCCTTGCTCGCGATCATGACCGACCTGGCCGACACCTGCGTGCTCTACCGCGCCGGCCTGGAAGGCCTGCAGGCCATGCAGCGCGGCGCCCAGGCCGTGCTCGACGCCGGCGGCAGCGCCAGCCTCGCCGGTCGCCGCCAACTGCACGCGCTGGACCAACAACTGCTGGCCCTGAATGCCTCTCCCGGCGGCGCCGCCGACCTGTTGGCCGCCTGCCTGTTTATCGACCGCCTCGACGGAGCGTTGTGATGGAAACCTTAACCTTTGAATTTCCCGCCGGGCAGCCAGCAAAAGGCCGCGCGCTGGTGGGGTGCGTCGGCTCCGGCGACCTTGAGGTGCTGCTGGAACCGGGCACCGCCGGCACGTTGACCATCCAGGTACAGACCTCGGTGAATGGCGCCGAACAACGCTGGCAGCACCTGTTCGAACGCATCTTTCAGGAGCAGACACCACCGGCCCTGAACATTGATATCCACGATTTCGGCGCCACCCCCGGCGTGGTGCGCTTGCGCCTGGAGCAAGGCTTCGAGGAGATCGGCCATGACTGACTTGCTCGCCAAACACAGCTTCGTCGAACTGGGTGCGCGGCAGCGGGCCAAGGCCTTGTTGGATGCCGGCACCTTTCGCGAACTGATCGGCCCCTTCCAGCGCGTCATGTCGCCCTGGCTCAGCCGCCAAGGTGTGGTGCCCCAGGCCGATGACGGCGTGGTGATCGCCAAGGGCAGCATCGGCGGCTTGCCTGTGGTGATTGCAGCCATTGAAGGCAACTTCCAGGGCGGCAGCCTCGGTGAAGTCGGCGGCGCAAAAATCGCTGGTGCCCTGGAACTGGCGGCTGAAGACAACCGCAACGGCATCCCGACGCGCGCCGTGCTGCTATTGGAAACCGGGGGTGTGCGGCTGCAGGAAGCGAACCTGGGGCTGGCCGCGATTGCCGACATACACGCGGCGATTGTCGACCTGCGCCAGTACCAGCCGGTGATCGGCGTGGTGGCGGGCAGCGTGGGGTGTTTCGGTGGCATGTCCATCGCGGCCGGGCTGTGCAGCTACCTCGTGGTCACACGTGAAGCGCGCTTGGGCCTCAATGGCCCGCAGGTGATCGAACAGGAAGCCGGGCTGGAAGAATACGACTCGCGCGATCGGCCCTTTATCTGGAGCCTCACCGGCGGCGAACAGCGTTTCAACAGCGGCCTGGCCGACCGTTACGTGGCTGACGATGTGGCGCAGATCCAGCAGACGGTCAGTGCGTTGTTGCAGCAAGGCTTGCCCGCGCTACAACGCAGTCGCCAGGCTGATTATTACCTCACACGCTTGGCCGAATTGGACGCCGTACCGCAAATCGACCCGGCGACGGTGCGCGAGCTGTATCAAGGAGAACGCTCATGAGAGGCTTGCAGTGGTTCAACGCATTGAGCGCCGGCGCTGCGCCTGTAGCAGGTTTGCCGGCGTCGCTGAGGGTTGCCGACGCGGTCTTGGGTGAGCAAAAAGTGCGCTTTGTCGCCGTGGTCACTGACGCGCAAAACCGCTTCCCCCGGGCGCGCAATGGCGAAGTCGGCCTGCTCGAAGGCTGGGGCCTGGCCAAGGCCGTCGATGAGGCCGTCGCGAGGGGCGACAAGCGTCCCATCATCGCCATCGTCGATGTGCCTAGCCAAGCCTATGGCCGTCGCGAAGAAGCGCTCGGCATCCATCAGGCCCTGGCCGCTGCTGCCGACAGCTACGCTCGTGCCCGTCTCGCCGGGCATCCGGTAATCGCATTGCTGGTGGGCAAGGCCATGTCCGGTGCGTTCCTGGCCCACGGTTACCAGGCCAACCGCCTGATCGCCCTGCGTGACCCCGGCGTGATGGTGCACGCCATGGGCAAGGCTTCGGCGGCGCGGGTGACGCTGCGCAGCGTCGAAGAGCTGGAAGCCCTGGCCGCCAGTGTGCCGCCCATGGCCTACGACATCGACAGCTATGCCAGCCTCGGCTTGCTCTGGGAGACCTTGTCGGTCAGCCAGATTGAACAGCCCACGGCGGACGATGTGGCGCGAGTCAGCGATTGCCTGATGAATGCGATCAAGGATGTCGGCAGCACCGATTTGAGCGGGCGCCTCGGCGCGACTAATCGCGCAGCCTCCAGCCACGTTCGCCAATTGCTGCGGGAGCAATGGTGAACGCCCACGACTTGCTCTGGGGCATGACCCCGGCGCATGTGCCCGCCGACGCACCGGCCTGGGTGCGGGAGACGCTCGGTGCCGGCCACCCGGTGGTGGTGCGCCGTGCCATCGCCGAACCGGGTTATGTGGCGGTCGGCGTGCGCGGGCGTTTGCGCGAGCACCGTTTTGCCGGGTGGATGCCGCTGGCGGCGGTGCAGCGGCGGGTGATCCCGGAAGCGTTGCGTGGGGTGATTTCGCCGAGGGATTTACCGGCGTTGCGCGCGCTCGACCAACTGCGGCCGGTGTTGGCGCAGGAGAGATGGGGCGTCACGGGCAGCGCGGGTTTCGAGTTGGCCAGCGGGATTAAAGCGCTGCATGCCCAGAGTGACCTGGATTTGCTTCTGCGCACCCCCGAACCTTTGGCCCGCGATGATGCTGAAGACCTCCTGGCGATGCTTGATAGGACAGAGTGCGCCGTCGACCTGCAACTGCAAACCCCGTTCGGCGCCGTCGCCTTGCGCGAATGGGCCAGCGGTTCACCCCGCGTGCTACTGAAAACCGCCAGCGGTGCACGCCTGGTGCTCGACCCGTGGCAGGCCGTGGCATGAGCAGCCTGCTGGTGTTTCCGGGGCAGGGTGCCCAACGGCCGGGCATGCTCCAGTCGCTGCCCGAAGCGGTGCTGGAAGAAGCCAGCGATGTGCTGGGCGAAGACGTACGCCTGCTCGATTCGGAGCAAGCCCTGGCAAGTACCCGCGCCGTGCAACTGTGCCTGTTGATCGCCGGCATTGCCCACGCCCGTCTGTTGGAGCGCACCCCGGATTACGTCGCGGGCCTGTCCATCGGCGCCTATCCCGCCGCTGTCATCGCCGGCGCGCTGGATTTCGCCGACGCCGTCAGGCTGGTCAGCCTGCGCGGTGAGTTGATGCAGCAGGCTTATCCACACGGCTATGGCATGACCGCGCTGATAGGCCCTGATTTATCCACCGTTGAAACGTTGCTGGCCGAGATCCACAGCGCGCAAACCCCCGTGTACCTGGCCAATATCAACGCCGATAACCAGACGGTCATCGCCGGCAGCGACGAGGCGATGAAACAGGTGGCGGCGCGCATCAAAGGCAACGGCATCGCCCGGCGCCTGGCCGTCAGCGTACCGTCCCACTGCGCGTTGCTGGACGCACCCGCCAAGGTCCTTGCCCACGCCTTCGTCCCGCTCAAGACGCCGCGCATCACCTACCTGAGCAGCACCCGCGCGCGGCCGATCCACAACCCCGAACACCTTTGCGACGACCTGGCTTTCAACATGTGCCGCGTCGTCGATTGGCGCGGCACCGCGCAAAGCGCCTACGAGCGCGGTGTGCGCCTGCAAATCGAACTGCCCCCGGGCGCCGTGCTCACCGGCCTGTCACGCCGCGTCTTCGAACAAGGCACGGTGATTGCCTGCGAAGGCGCGCGCCTGGACACCTTGCAGGCCTTGCTGGAAGAGGAGGAGCGCCGCCACCGATAAAGCACCACCCAAGGCTTTCGAAGCACAACAACAACAATTTCGATCGAGCACTTTGAGGACAACAACAATGATTATCTACGGTGTGGCATTGCTGGCGATCTGCACGCTCGCGGGCGTGATCATGGGCGACATGCTCGGCGTTTTACTGGGCGTCAAATCCAACGTGGGCGGCGTGGGCATCGCCATGATCCTGCTGATCTGTGCACGGTTGTGGATGCAAAAGCGCGGCGGCATGACCAAGGAGTGCGAGATGGGCGTGGGCTTCTGGGGTGCCATGTACATTCCGGTGGTGGTGGCGATGGCCGCGCAACAAAACGTCGTGACCGCCCTGCACGGCGGCCCGGTCGCGGTGCTGGCGGCGATTGGTTCGGTGGTGGTCTGTGGTTGCACCATCGCCTTGATCAGCCGCACGCACAGGGGCGAGCCTTTGCCCGCCGAAGAACCGCTGATCGTTCCTGCGGGAGGCCGCTGAAATGTGGGACCTCATTGAGAAAGGTTTGGAACATAACGGCCTGATCACCGCATTTGCCTTTGTGGGCGTGGTGATGTGGATTTCGGTGGTGCTGTCCAAGCGCCTTACGTTCGGACGCATCCACGGCTCGGCGATTGCCATCGTCATCGGCCTGGTGCTGGCCTGGGTCGGCGGCACGCTCACGGGTGGGCAGAAGGGCCTGGCGGACCTGGCCCTGTTCTCCGGTATCGGCCTGATGGGCGGTGCGATGTTGCGGGATTTCGCCATTGTTGCCACGGCGTTTGAAGTGCAGGCCACCGAGGCGCGCAAAGCCGGCATGATCGGTGTGATTGCGCTGCTGCTGGGCACAATCCTGCCATTCATCGTCGGCGCGAGCATGGCCTGGGCCTTCGGTTATCGCGATGCGATCAGCATGACCACCATTGGCGCGGGTGCGGTGACCTACATTGTAGGCCCAGTCACCGGCGCGGCGATTGGCGCGACCTCGGATGTGATGGCGCTGTCGATTGCCACCGGGTTGATCAAGGCGATTCTGGTGATGGTCGGCACACCAGTGGCGGCGCGCTGGATGGGCCTGGACAACCCGCGTTCGGCGATGGTGTTTGGTGGCTTGGCCGGCACCGTGAGCGGGGTGACGGCGGGGCTGGCGGCGACGGATCGGCGGTTGGTGCCGTATGGCGCGCTGACGGCGACGTTTCATACCGGGCTTGGGTGTTTGCTCGGGCCTTCGCTGCTGTATTTCATTGTGCGGGGGGTGGTGGGCTGAGTGATCGTTCCCACGCTCCGCGTGGGAATGCAGCCCTGGACGCTCCGCGTCCGCTCTTGAAGTCGGGACGCGGAGCGTCCCAGGAGGCGTGTCCCACGCGGAGCGTGGGAACGATCAGCTCAGGCTGACCCCTGCCGATTGGTATACATCCGACACTCCGCCAACAGCGCCAGCAAGTTCGGATCGCGCTCCTTGGCTTTCAAAAACACCACGCCGATATGCTGCTGCAGCCGATACCTGGGCTGCAGCGGTATCAGCTTCACGCGGTTCTCATACACCGCCGCAATCCTGCCCGGCAGCAGCGCATAACCCACGCCCGAGCTGACCATGCTCAGCAGCGTGAAGATGTCGTTGACCTGCATCGCCACTTTCGGCTCGAACCCGGCCTGCTTGAACACGCGGTTGCCGTCCTGGTGCGTCGCAAAGCCTTGGGTGAGGGTGATAAAGGTCGCGTCGCGCACGTCGGCCAGGTCGATCTGCTGTTCGCGATCGAAGGGCGAGTCGGCGGGGGTGGCGAGGTAGATGTCGTCGCTGAACAGCGCAATCTGCGCACAGTCCGGGTCGTTGGCATGGTCGTCAAGGGCGATGAGGATCGCGTCCACTTCCATGTTCTTGAGCTTGTAGAGCAGGTCGAAATTGGAGCCCAGGATCAGGTCGATATTCAGTTCGCTGCGGCGAATTTTCAGGCCCATGATCAGTTGCGGCACGGTCTTGACCGTCAATGAATACAGCGAGCCCAACTTGAAGCGTTCGGCGGAGAAGCCGGCGGCTTCGCGGGTCAGGCGTACGCTGTCGACCACATCGGCCACCAGTTTCTGCGCGCGCTCTTCGAGTACATAGGCGCTTTCCAGTGGCGTGAGATTGCGCCCTTCGTGCTTGAACAACGGGCAGCGCAGGGCGTTTTCCAGCGAATGAATGGCGCGGTGCACGCTGACGTTGCTGGTTTGCAGCTCGGCGGCGGCGCGGGCCAGATTGCCGGTGCGCATGAATGCCAGGAAGATTTCCAGCTTTTTGAGGGTGAATTCTTCGTCGATCAACATGGCCGTGGCTCTTGTTCGAATGCCCTCGATTGTGCCCGCAAATGTGCTCGGCGTCCTCGGAACGTCATAAGGCGCTTGCACTCTTATGGCGAAGGCTGGAGGCTTGCCAGCCAACCCTTATTGGTCACGGGAGGTCGGTTGCAGATGTACCACGGGGAACGATTCAACGCCTGGAGCCATTTGCTCGGTGCAGTCGCGGCGTGTATTGGCGTCGTGTGGATGTTGGTGGTGGCGAGCCTGGACGGCAGCCCCTGGAAAATCGTCAGTGTGGCGATTTATGGCTTTACCTTGATGGTGCTGTACAGCGCGTCCACCGTGTACCACAGCGTGCGCGGGCGACGAAAAGAGATCATGCAGAAGGTCGATCACTTTTCGATCTACCTTTTGATCGCCGGCAGCTACACCCCGTTTTGCCTGGTGACGCTACGCGGGCCGTGGGGCTGGACGCTGTTCGGGATTGTGTGGGGGCTAGCGGTGATCGGCATCTTGCAGGAGATCAAGCCCCGCTCGGAGAAGCGCCTCCTGTCGATCGTGATCTATGCGGTGATGGGCTGGATCGTGCTGGTGGCGGTCAAGCCGCTGCTCGCGGCGTTGGGCACGGCAGGGTTTACCTGGCTGGCGGCGGGCGGGGTGTTGTACACCGTCGGCATTATCTTTTTTGCCCTGGAGGACCGCCTGCGCCACTCCCATGGCATCTGGCATCTGTTCGTGATCGGCGGCAGCCTGCTGCATTTTGTGGCGATCATGCATTACGTGCTTTGAATGTGGGAGGTGTGTTTAGAGACGCTCCAGCAGCTCACAGGCGCGGCTGCCGAAAATCTCCAGCAGCCTGGCCAGCATATGCGGCGGGGGCTCGTTGGCGCGGGTCAATGCATAGAGGGTAATCGGCAGCGGCGGGGTGAGCGTGCGAATGTGGGTAGTGGCCGTTGAGGCACCCAGCGCGGTGAACGGATCGATCACGGTGAGGCCGGCGCCGGATTCGACCATCGCGCGGGCCAGGGAATAGGTTTGCACCGAGATCGTCACCCGTGGCGGCGGGTCGACATTTTCCAGGTAGTTGCCCAGCTTCGCCGCCAGCGGGTCGGCGCTGGACAGGCCGATCAAAGGCGCGCCGGCCAGTTCGGCCAGCGGCAAGGGCATGTGCCGTTCAGCGTCCGACCAATAGCCTTTTGACGCTAGCGCCACCAGCACGCCGTTGGCCAGCACCTGGGTGGTGAGCCCCGGATGGCCGGAGAACGTGAGGGTCAACGCCAGGTCGATCTCGCGCATCAACAGCTTCTGCACCAGCTCGCGGCTATGGTCGCTGGACAGCTCACAGGCAATGTCCGGGTAATCACGCTTCCATTCCAGGATCGACGGCGGCAGCAGCGACAGCGCCAACGCCGGGATCGCACCGATGCGGATGCTTTGCCCCGGTTCGCGCCGCAAGCTCTTGGCCAGACGCCTCACGCCTTGCAGGCTTGCGCTGACTTTTTCGACTTCGCTTTCCAGCGCCAGGGCTTCCGGCGTGGGCTGCAATTTGCCGCGTACCCGCAGGAACAGCGCAAAGCCCAGCTGCAGTTCGGCGTGCTGCAACACTTTGGTCACCGCCGGTTGCGAGACGTGCAGCAGCTGCGCGGCGGCACTGATGGAGCCGGTCTGGCGGATGGCCTGGAAGATTTCGATATGACGCAAGCGCATGGCGAGTCCCATAACCTTTGTTTATAGGTGAGCCATCTTTATTCATTGTCGGTGGCCTGTCACCTGGCTCTACGCTGAGCGCTGTCAATTAACGGCGGGAGGCGGGGATGGCCAGGCAGGTTTGCATTATTGGCGGTGGGGTTATCGGCCTGGCGAGCGCTTTTGCGTTGGTGCGTGCCGGCCATAGAGTGACGCTGATCGAAGCGCGTGACAGCCTGGGCAGTGAAACCAGTTACGCCAATGGCGGGCAGTTGTCCTACCGCTATGTTGCGCCGCTGGCCGACGCCGGGGTGCCGCTGCAAGCGATTGGCTGGTTACTGCGCGGTGACTCGCCGTTGAAGCTGCGCCCGCGTCTCGATCCCCAGCAATGGCGCTGGATGGCCGCCTTTATCGGCGCCTGTCGTAGTTCGGTGAACAAGCGCAATGCCGCTCACTTGCTGCGCCTGGCATCCCTGAGCCAGGACACCTTGCAGCAATGGCGCGAGGAAGATCGCCTGGGCGACTTCGATTGGCGACGCAATGGCAAGCTGGTGACGTTTCGCAACGCCAATACCTTTGAACATGCCCGCAGTAAAGTGACCAATGTCCTGCAACAGCAGGTGTTGTCCGCTAGCGATTGCACGCGCCTGGAGCCGGCGTTGGCCGGTGATGGTTTTGTCGGCGGGATCTACACGCCCAACGAGGAAGTAGCGGATTGTCATGCCTTTTGCCAGCAATTGGCGGCGCGGCTGGAAGCATCGGGGCGTTGCACATTTTTGTTGGGGCGCAGGGTTACCCGGATTCGTCATACCGAAGGAGTGGTGCACGCCCTCCAATTGGGTGATGAGGTGATGCCGGTCGAGCAACTGGTGCTGGCAGCAGGGCATCGCAGCGCTGAGTTGGGCTTGCCGGGGTTGTCGCTGCCGCTGTATCCGCTCAAGGGCTATAGCCTGAGCGTGCCGATTGGCGCGCAGCACCGGGCGCCGAATGTGAGCATCACCGACTACGATCGCAAGATCGTCTACGCGCGCATCGGTGAGCAACTGCGGGTCGCGGCCATGGTGGACATTGTCGGCTTCGACGCGGGTCTTGATCCCAAGCGGCTGGCTTTGATGAAACGCCAGGCCCTTGAGACATTTCCCAATGCCGGCGACTACGCCCACGCGGTTGAATGGGCCGGTATGCGCCCGGCCACGCCCACCGGGGTGCCGCTGATTGGCGCAAGCCGCTACCGCAACCTGTGGCTGAATCTCGGCCACGGCGCCCTTGGCTTCACGCTGGCGTGCGGCAGCGGCCAACTGCTGGCCGAGTTGATCGGTCAGCGCAGCCCTTCCATCGATATGCAGGGCCTGACGCCCCGCGCCGCTTGACACTCGACCACCCGAAAACCAACGGAGAATAACAATGAAAAAGATCCTGTTGACCGGCTGTACCCTGGGCCTTTTGTTCGGCGCACAGGCCCATGGGGCCCAAGCGCCGCTGGAGGGCACCCTGGGCAAGATCGCCAATGCCAGGTCCATCACCCTGGGATACCGCGATGCGTCGGTGCCGTTTTCCTATGTAGGGGATAGCAGTGGCAAACCCATGGGCTATTCAGTGGACCTGGCAAGCAAGATCGTCGAGCGTATCCAGCAGAAAACCGGGGTGGCCAACCTTAACGTCAAGTACACCCTGGTGACCTCACAGACCCGAATTGCGCTGGTGCAGAACGGTACCGTCGACCTGGAATGCGGCTCTACCGGGGTGACGGCCGACCGGCAGAAGCAGGTGGCATTTTCCTACGGGTTTATTTACGTGAAGGGGCAATTGCTGACGGCGAAGGACAGCGGCATCAAGGGCTTTGCCGACCTTAACGGCAAGAACGTGGTCACCACCGCCGGTACCACTAACGAACGATTCCTCAAAAGCTACAACGCCGAACACAAGGCCAATATGTTTGTCATCAGCGCCAAGGACCACGGCGAGGCGTTCAAGATGCTCGAGACCGGCCGTGCGGCAGCGTTCTACATGGATGATGCGTTGCTCTACGGTGAACGTGCCAAGGCCAGGGACCCGCACAACTGGGTGGTGGTGGGCGAGGAGCAGTCGCGGGAGATCTACAGCTGCATGGTGCGCAAGGATGATCCGCAGTTTCTTGCGGTGGTCAATGAGACGCTGGGCGACCTGTACCGCTCGGGGGAGATCAACGGGATTTACCAGCGCTGGTTTGAACAGCCGATTCCGCCCAAGGGCCTGAACCTGGAGTTCCCGATGACCCGTGAGTTGAAGGCGATCATTGCCAAGCCTACCAACGACCCAGTGGAGTAGGCGGTAGCAACCCAACCAAATGTGGGAGGGGGCTTGCCCCTCCCACAGTGTTGACTGGGTTTGCAAAGGGGTAGTTAGAAGTCGCCCCAGAGTTGTTGGGCGACGGCCAAGGCGACCACCGGTGCAGTCTCGGTGCGCAACACCCGAGGGCCGAGGCGGGCGGCGTGGAAGCCGGCGCCTTGGGCGGTGTCGACTTCGTTGTCGGTCAGTCCGCCTTCAGGCCCGATCAGGAAGGCTAGGCTCGCAGGCTTGGCGTGGCTGACCATCGGCTCGGCCACCGGGTGCAGTACCAGCTTCAAGTCTGCCTCGGCTTGCTTGAGCCAGTCCGCCAGTAACAGCGGCGGGTGAATCACCGGCACCGTCGAGCGCCCGCATTGCTCGCACGCGCTGATCGCCACCTGGCGCCAGTGCAGCAGGCGTTTGTCGGCACGTTCGTCCTTGAGGCGCACTTCGCAGCGCTCGCTGAAAATCGGGGTGATGGCGTTGACGCCCAGTTCGGTGGCTTTCTGGATCGCCCAGTCCATGCGCTCGCCCCTGGACAGACCTTGGCCGAGGTGGATATGCAGCGGCGATTCGGCCTGGCCTTTGAAGCTTTCCGTCAGTTGCACGCTGACGCGTTTTTTACCGACTTCCAGCAAGCTGCCGAGAAACTCCTGGCCGGAGCCATCGAACAGTTGCACGGCGTCGCCCTCGCTCATGCGCAGCACGCGGCTGATGTAATGCGCCTGGGCTTCGGGCAACGCGTGATCGCCGAGGCTCAGCGGGGTGTCGGTGAAAAAGCGGGACAGTCTCATATGTGTTCTCTGGAAAAGGGTGTGCAGAGCGGACGCGGAGCGTCCAGGGCTGCATTCCCACGCGGAGCGTGGGAACGATCATGGTTAACCTGGGTCGCGAAAGCCTGGGTGAAAATCCTTCGGCACGGCAACGCTGACCTTGCTGTTGGTGGCGATATCGATGCCTTCACTCGCAACCTCGGCAAGGAAATCGATCTGCTCCGGGGTAATCACATACGGCGGCAGGAAGTACACCACGCTGCCCAACGGTCGCAACAGCGCGCCGCGTTCCAGGGCGTGCTCGAACACCTTCAGGCCACGGCGTTCCTGCCAGGGGTAGGCGGTCTTGGTAGCTTTGTCCTGCACCATCTCGATGGCCAGGACCATGCCGGTCTGGCGCACTTCAGACACATGCGGATGGTCGACCAGATGCGCCGTGGCCGTGGCCATGCGCTGGGCCAAGGCCTTGTTGTTTTCGATGACGTTGTCTTCTTCGAAAATATCCAGGGTGGCCAGGGCCGCCGCGCAGGCCAGCGGGTTGCCGGTGTAGCTGTGGGAATGCAGGAAGGCGCGCAGGGTCGGGTAGTCGTCGTAGAAGGCGTCGTACACGTCGTCGGTGGTGACCACGGCGGCCAGCGGCAGGTAGCCGCCGGTCAGGGCCTTGGACAGGCACAGGAAGTCCGGGCGGATGCCGGCCTGTTCACAGGCGAACATGCTGCCGGTGCGGCCAAAGCCCACGGCGATTTCGTCGTGGATCAGGTGCACGCCATAACGGTCACAGGCTTCGCGCAGCAGCTTGAGGTACACCGGGTGATACATGCGCATGCCACCGGCGCCCTGGATCAGCGGTTCGACGATCACGGCGGCGACGCTGTCGTGGTGCTCGGCCAGGGTCTGTTCCATGGCCTGGAACATCGTGCGCGAATGCTCTTCCCAGCTCACGCCCTCGGGGCGCAGGTAGCAGTCAGGGCTCGGCACTTTGAGGGTGTCGAGCAACAATGCCTTGTAGGTTTCGGTAAACAGCGGCACGTCGCCCACCGACATCGCCGCGATGGTCTCACCGTGGTAGCTGTTGGTCAGGGTGACGAAGCGCTTTTTATTCGGCAGGCCACGGTTGAGCCAGTAGTGAAAGCTCATTTTCAGCGCGACTTCGATACACGATGAGCCGTTATCGGCGTAGAAGCAGCGCGTCAGGCCTTCGGGGGTCATCGCCACAAGCCGCTCGGACAGCTCGATCACCGGCTGATGGCTGAAGCCGGCGAGGATCACGTGTTCCAACTGGTCGACCTGATCCTTGATGCGCTGGTTGATGCGCGGGTTGGCGTGGCCGAACACGTTGACCCACCAGGAACTGACGGCATCGAGGTAGCGCTTGCCTTCGAAGTCTTCCAGCCATACGCCTTCACCGCGCTTGATCGGGACCAGTGGCAGTTGCTGGTGGTCTTTCATCTGGGTGCAGGGATGCCACAGCACCGCGAGGTCGCGTTGCATCCACTGGTTGTTCAAGCCCATCGGTGATCTCCTCGAAGCGGTCCCGCAACCTGCGCGGGCGAAACAATCGCGCAAGCCTATGCAATGGTGGCGTGGGTCACAAGCCATTGTGGGGAAATTCGCGGTAAATGCAGGACGGTCTGTCACGTTTCTTGGGAATAGTCTTAATCCCTTGTTAATTTATGATGCATAGCCTTCAGATCGCATTTCTCGATATTTCAAAGCGAAATTTTTCGCTTTAATTCGATAGGTAAAGCGCTAGTCTTGGGCACAGTTCTTACGGGATTAAGTTCATGCAGTTACGCAATTCATCGGCCCGCTATGGCTGGGTCAGCATGGTTTTGCACTGGGGCGTGGCCTTGGTGGTATTTGGATTGTTCGCCCTGGGCCTGTGGATGGTCGGTCTCGATTACTACAGTGCCTGGCGCAAAGACGCGCCGGACCTGCACAAGAGCATTGGCATCACGCTGTTCGCCATCATGCTGGTACGTATCGTCTGGCGCCTGGTCAGCCCGCCGCCCGCGCCGCTGGCCAGCTACAGCCGGCTGACCCGCATCGGCGCCGCGTTTGGTCACGCGTTCCTGTATGTGGGGCTGTTTGCCGTGATGATTGCCGGTTACCTGATTTCCACCGCAGACGGTGTCGGTATTCCGGTGTTTGGCCTGTTTGAGATTCCTGCCGTGGTTTCCGGGCTACCGGACCAGGCAGACACCGCTGGCGTGGTGCATCTGTATCTCGCCTGGGTGTTGGTGGTCTTCGCCGGCTTGCATGGCGTGGCTGCGCTGAAACACCACTTTATCGATCGTGATGTGACCCTTAAGCGAATGCTGGGGCGCAAAGCCTGATGTTCAACCTCGACTCACAAGGAATAGAAAGCATGTTGAAAAAGACTCTCGCCGCTCTGGCTATCGGTACCGCCCTGCTGTCCGCAGGTCAGGTGATGGCTGCTGACTACAAGATCGACAAGGAAGGCCAGCACGCCTTCATCGACTGGAAAATCAGCCACCTGGGCTACAGCTCCATCCACGGTACCTTCAAGGACTGGGATGGTACTTTCAGCTGGGATGCCGCCAAGCCGGAAGCCAGCAAAATCGCAGTCGACGTGAAAACCGCCAGCCTGTGGTCCAACCACGCTGAGCGTGACAAGCACATCGCCAGCAAAGACTTCCTCGACGTGGCCAAGTTTGCCGACGCCAAGTTCGTGTCCACCGCGGTTAAACCCACCGGCGACAAAACCGCTGACGTGACCGGCGACCTGACGTTCCACGGTGTGACCAAGCCTGTGACCTTCAAGGCCACCTTCAACGGTGAAGGCAAGGATCCATGGGGCGGCGAGCGTGCTGGCTTCAACGCCAAGACCACGATCGACCTGAACGACTTCGGCGTGAAAGGCCCAGGCCCGACTTCGCAGACCGTCGACCTGGATATTTCGCTGGAAGGTGTGAAGCAGAAGTAATGTCCGCCTGACAATGCGGGCCTTTGTGGGAGGGGGCTTGCTCCCGATAGCGGTGGGTCAGCCCCAGCAGTGCTGGCTGATCCATTGCTATCGGGAGCAAGCCCCCTCCCACATTTGATCTGGTCGAGTCAAAAAAAATGCCCCGCATCCAAGATGCGGGGCATTTTTTATGGCGCCTTGGAACTCAGCGGTTGCGGGTCAGCAGCGCTGGCTTTTCACCACGAGGACGGCCAGGCAGTTGATCCAACTGCTCGGGTGTCGGGAAGCGATCCGCTTTCGACTCCTTGTGGATAATCTTCGGCGCCGGGCCACCGCGCGGGTTTTGCACGGCTGGCTCGGACAGCGGCTGGTCGTCACGAGCCGGGCGGCGGTTGTTGCTGCGCGAGTCTTCGCGGCGCGCCTGGCCATCACGCGGTGCGCCGTTGCGCGGGCCGCTGCGTTTGGCCGGCGGGGTGCCGGTGGTGCCGCCGCTGCTGTTGCGCGGGCCGTTCTGGCGCGCGCCCTGTGGCTGGCCGCCACGTGGAGCGGCTGCGCCTGCGCCTTGTGCCGGGGCACCTGGGCGACGGCCACGGCCTTGCGCCGGCTTGGCTTGTGGCACGTAGTCAACGCGGTTACCGAAGTTATCCACATCGTCGTCGAGGAATTCGTCCGGGGCACGGTCGGATGCGGCGCGTGGAGGCTGGCTCGGCTGGCGCTGTTCGCGGGCCGGGGTGCCTTCACGGGGCTTCTGCTCGCGGGCCGGGCGTTCGCCACGGCTGCTGGTCGCGGTTTTTTCCTTGCCTTTGTCCTTGCCCTTGTCGCGACGGCCACCACCACCGCCACCGCCGTTCGGGCCATCGCCCTTCGGACCGCGTGGGTTGCGCGGGTTGCGCACGTCCGGACGCTCGCGCGCTTCAGGCTTTTCGGCCTCCACGGCACTGGAGTCGAAGCCCATCAGGTCGCCGTCGGCGATTTTCTGCTTGGTCATGCGCTCGATGCTTTTGAGCAGCTTTTCTTCGTCCGGTGCGACCAGGGAAATGGCCTCGCCCGAACGACCGGCACGGCCGGTACGGCCGATACGGTGCACGTAGTCTTCGTCGACGTTCGGCAGCTCGAAGTTGACCACATGCGGCAACTGGTCGATATCCAGGCCGCGCGCGGCGATATCGGTGGCGACCAGGATGCGCACACTGCCGGCCTTGAAGTCGGCCAGGGCTTTGGTGCGCGCGTTCTGGCTCTTGTTACCGTGGATGGCGACGGCGGTGAGGCCGTGCTTGTCCAGGTACTCGGCCAGGCGGTTGGCGCCGTGCTTGGTGCGGGTAAACACCAGCACCTGTTCCCAGGCACCGTGGGTAATCAGGTGCGCGAGCAGCGAACGCTTGTGGCTGGCGGCCAGGCGGAACACGCGTTGCTCAATACGCTCGACCGTGGTGTTGGGCGGCGTGACTTCGATGCGTTCCGGGTTGTGCAGCAACTTGCCGGCCAGGGCGGTAATGTCCTGGGAGAAAGTTGCCGAGAACAGCAGGTTCTGACGTTTGGCCGGCAGGCGGGCGAGGACCTTCTTCACGTCATGGACAAAGCCCATGTCTAGCATGCGGTCGGCTTCGTCCAGCACGAGGATTTCCACATGGGACAAGTCGACGCTGCCTTGGCCACACAGGTCGAGCAAGCGACCCGGGCAGGCCACCAGCACGTCAACACCACGGGACATGGCCTGAACCTGGGGGTTCATGCCGACGCCGCCGAAAATGCAGGCGCTGACGAACTTCAGGTCGCGGGCATACAGCTTGAAGCTGTCGTGCACCTGGGCGGCGAGTTCGCGGGTAGGGGTCAGGACCAGTACGCGCGGTTGGCGCGGGCCGTGACGCTGGGATTTGTCCGGGTGACCGTTGGGGAACAACCGCTCCAGAATCGGGAGGGCGAAACCACCGGTTTTACCGGTACCTGTCTGCGCCGCAACCATCAGGTCGCGACCTTGCAACACGGCGGGAATGGCCCGCTGTTGCACCGGAGTAGGCTCGGTATAGCCCGCTGCCTCGATGGCGCGGACTAAAGCCTCGGAGAGACCGAGGGAAGCAAAGGACATGAGTAATCCTGTTTTAGTTAGGGCTTGGCCCAGAGGGATAATCTTGCCGGGCGTGAATGGCGCTTAGGGGAGCGTAATCCCGTCCGGTCCTGCTGCGTCTGGCGGGCACTCCACCGGCTCGCGCGGGCTGCAAAGCTGCGCTGTAGCGGGGTTGGGTGCCTTTTTCAAGACCTCAGCGGCCGGGCGTAAGCCTGGCGGAAAGGCCGGAGTATAACAGAGCAATCACTGCGCGCTGCTTTCCTGCTGCTCAACGGTGTATTCGGACGCGCTGATGGGCGCCGTTTGCGCCTGGATACCGCCATATTTGGCGCTCAAGGCGGCGTAGGCCGGCTCTTGCTTGAAGCGCCTGAGCTCAGCGGCAAAGCGCTGGACCAGCAAATCCATGCCCGCGCCACGGCGTACGGCAAGAAACTGCTGCTGGCGGCTGACCACCAGCGGCGCCTGGCTGACCTTGTCTTCCAGGCCCAATTGCTTGATCACGTGCTGCCCCACGCGACGGTCAGTGACCACCATATCGATGCGTCCCAGCATCAGCTTGCCGAAGTTGGCCTCATGGCTGGGAGCGGGTTCACGGGCAAAGCTGTCGGACGCGCCGAAGGCGTCGCCATACAGGTAACCGGGAGAGATGCCCACGCTCAGGCCGCGCAGATCGTCGAGGGTTTCGGCGGGGTGCGGACGCTCATTGGCGTAGAACAGCACGAATTCGACCGTCGACAAGGGTTCGCTGGGGTAGAGCAGCAAGGCGTCGCGCTCGTGGCTGTGGAAAATATCCAGCGCGCCGTCGGCGTGGCCTTGGTCAAGCATCGCCAGGCAACGTTTCCAGGGCAGGAACTGCCATTGCACATCCACGCCGAGGCGCTGGAACACGATCACCGTGGTTTCGTAGTCCAGGCCACGCATGCTGCCGTTGTCGTCGTAGACGTAGGGCACCCATGGTTCGGTGACAATGCGCAGTTTCTCGCCATAAGCGGCCAGGCTCAGGCAAGTGAAAAGCGTAGCGATCAACAACTTGAAAATGACGGGCATTCCCTGAGGTTACGACGCTACCGAGATAAAGAGAAGCTCTGGCACGCGCGTTGGCGCCGGGTCTCAGTTTACTGGCGCGTCCATCAGGTGAGCGTGGATCGCGGCACGCCGCTCGCCGAGGATCAGGCGCACCACCGGGTTGGCGAACCAGCGTTCGAGCTGGTGCGCGTCAATCGGGCGTTGCTGGCGCTCTTCCTGGTTCTGTCGGGCCTTGTCCCACCAAACGGGGCCGCAGGCCTGGTCGAATTCGTTTTCGTGTTCATAGCAACCGTAGAGGATTTCACGGATGAACTGCTGCTGGTGCTTGGGCAGCAACAGGGTAATCAGTTTGTACAGCGTGCGCTGCAAACGCGGCGGGCGCGGCAAGTGGGCGGACACCTGGCGCGTGTCGGCCAGGGCCAGTGCACTGGTGGGCGCGGCGGCGTGCTTGGCGATCCAGGCCTTGACCTTGGCCCGGAACAGCTGCTTGCGGCTCCAGTAATGGTGGATCAGGTCCGGGCACTCGCGCACGTTGACGGTGCGGTAGGCGGCGATGGACAGGCAGAACTCTTCCAGTGTGTAGGCACCCTGGGCATGGGGAAACAGTTCGTCCATCAACTCGATCGAACGGTCGAGGATGTGCGCGTCCTGCTGGGTCAGGCCCATCACGCCGGAGTTGAGGGTCATCATGTCATCGTCGGCCACGCCCATCTCCAACAGGCGCTGGCGCAGGGCGGTGTAGAGGATGCTTTCGTGGTTATCGCCGTACTTGGTGTAGAAGGCGTTACACAGCAAGGTGCCCGGCTGCACACGCTCGAACAGCGTCAGGGGGGAACGGTGGAAAAACGTGTCGGTGTCGATCAGCAACGCTACCGGCGACTCTTGCAACACCTGGCGCAGCACAACGTGCTTGGTGCGAAAGTGATAACCGTGGGGTTCACTCCAGCGCTTGCGGGTCGCCTCGTCCAGCGGGCGTACACGCACCGGCAGCAGGCGATAGGGTTCGGGGTTGTCGCTGAAGACCTGGATGTCCACGGCTGCATCAGGGGTGTCCTGCAGGAAAGCCAATGCGCTGGCGATGCTGAATACCGCTTCCTGGTGGTAGGTTTCGGCGCCGAAGACGAGGTAGACCAGCTGCGGACGGGAAGAGGAAGACACTGTATTCATGGACTGCGGGGTTCCGTGTGTATGTGAAGCACAAAGGCCCTCGTTTGAACGAGGGCCTTGGCACAACCGGGCAAGCCTTAGCGTGGCAGCTTGAGGTTGTTCCAGATGGCAAGGCTGGGTTCAGCCTGGTTCAGGGTATAGAAGTGCAACCCTGGCGCACCACCTTGCAACAATTGCTCACACATCTCGGTGATGACCTGCTCGCCGAACGCCTGGATGCTTTTGACGTCGTCGCCATAGGCTTCCAGTTGCTTGCGCACCCAGCGCGGGATTTCGGCACCGCAGGCGTCGGAGAAGCGCGCCAGCTTGCTGTAGTTGGTGATTGGCATGATGCCCGGCACGATCGGGATGTTCACACCCATGGCGCGTACACGCTCGACGAAGTAGAAGTAGCTGTCGGCGTTGAAGAAGTACTGGGTGATCGCGCTATTGGCGCCGGCGTTGGCCTTGCGTACGAAGTTCTTGAGATCGTCTTCGAAATTGCGCGCCTGGGGGTGCATCTCCGGATAAGCGGCCACTTCGATGTGAAAGTGATCGCCGCTTTCTTCGCGGATGAAGCTCACCAGGTCATTGGCGTAGCGCAGCTCACCGCTGGCCATGCCCATGCCGGAGGGCAGGTCGCCACGCAGGGCGACGATGCGCTTGATGCCGGCGGCTTTGTATTGGGTCAGCAGGCCGCGCAGGTCGGCTTTGCTATCGCCCACGCACGACAAGTGCGGAGCGGCAGGAACTTTGACTTCACTTTCGAGCTGCAGCACGGTGTTGATCGTGCGATCACGGGTCGAACCGCCGGCGCCGTAGGTGCAGGAAAAGAAGTCGGGCTGGTAGCTGGCCAACTGCTTGGCAGTGGTCATCAGTTTTTCATGCCCAGCATCGGTCTTGGTCGGGAAGAACTCGAAGCTGTAGCGACGGTCTTGGGACATGGGGAGGTCTCCAGCTGCGAGTTGCAAGCTTCAAGCTGCAAGAGGGCGGTGCGCCTGTTCTTGCAGCATGAAGCTCACAGCTCGCGGCTGCTTAAAGAGCAATGAAGTAGCAAACCCTCAGCACAAACGCTTTTCCTTGGCGCTTGTAGCTGAAAGCTTGCAGCTGCTTAGTACCGATAAGCGTGCGGCTTGAACGGACCTTCAACGGTCACGCCGATGTAGTCGGCCTGGGTCTTGGTCAGTTGGGTCACCACGCCGCCGAAGCCGCGGACCATTTCCAGGGCCACTTCTTCGTCGAGTTTCTTCGGCAGTACTTCCACGGTCAGGCGCTCGGCTTTCTGGGCAGGCGACAGGTCGGCGTATTTCTGTTGGAACAGGAAGATCTGCGCCAGTACCTGGTTGGCGAACGAGCCGTCCATGATGCGGCTTGGGTGGCCGGTCGCGTTACCCAGGTTCACCAGACGGCCTTCGGCCAGCAGGATCAGGTAATCGTCGTTCTGCGGGTCGAAATCGCCCGAGCCGGTACGGTGAACCTTGTGCACCTGTGGCTTTACTTCTTCCCATGCCCAGTTCTTGCGCATGAAAGCGGTGTCGATCTCGTTATCGAAGTGGCCGATGTTGCAGACCACTGCGCGTTTCTTCAGCGCCTTGAGCATGTTCGCGTCGCAGACATTCACGTTACCGGTGGTGGTCACGATCAGGTCGATCTTGCCCAGCAGCGCCTTGTCGATGCTCGCTTCGGTGCCGTCGTTGATGCCGTCGATGAACGGCGAAACCACTTCGAAACCGTCCATGCAGGCTTGCATGGCGCAGATCGGGTCAACTTCGGAGACCTTGACGATCATGCCTTCCTGGCGCAGGGACTGGGACGAACCCTTGCCCACGTCACCGTAGCCGATCACCAGGGCTTGCTTGCCCGACAGCAGGTGGTCGGTGCCGCGCTTGATGGCGTCGTTGAGGCTATGACGGCAGCCGTATTTGTTGTCGTTCTTGCTCTTGGTCACCGAGTCGTTGACGTTGATGGCCGGGATTTTCAGCTCGCCCTTGGCCAGCATGTCCAACAGGCGGTGTACGCCGGTGGTGGTTTCTTCGGTCACGCCGTGGACGCGGTCGAGGATCTGCGGGTATTTCTTGTGCAGCAGCTCGGTCAGGTCGCCGCCGTCGTCGAGGATCATGTTGGCATCCCAAGGCGCGCCGTCCTTGAGGATGGTTTGCTCCAGGCACCACTCGTACTCGGCCTCGGTTTCGCCTTTCCAGGCGAACACCGGGATACCGGCGGCGGCGATAGCGGCAGCGGCCTGGTCTTGAGTCGAGAAAATATTGCAGGACGACCAACGCACTTCGGCACCCAGGGCAACCAGGGTTTCGATCAGCACGGCAGTCTGGATGGTCATGTGGATGCAGCCGAGGATCTTCGCACCCTTGAGCGGCTGCTCAGCGGCGTACTTGCGACGCAGGCCCATCAAGGCTGGCATTTCGGATTCGGCGATAAAGGTTTCGCGACGGCCCCAGGCGGCGAGGGACATGTCGGCGACTTTGTAGTCGTTGAATTCTGCAGGCGTAATTACAGCGCTCATGAAGAGCCTCCATTCGTAGTGTGCGAATGGGCGCCGTTGTGCGTTTAGTATCGAGCCAGGTGAGCCAGGCCAGACAACGCCCCATCCGAGCCTGACAGGCCAAGCCTGCTGCAGCGCCCCTCGGACAGGTGGCGGGAGAACGGGAGTAGCCGTTCGAAATCGGGGGCGATTATAGCTTTCTTTGGTTGGCTAGTGGCAAGTGACAAGCTACAAGCGGCAAGTAAAAGCGAATCGGCTTTTAACTTGCAGCTTGTCGCTTAAAACTTGAAGCTAGGGGGAAATTTATCGCTCAAACACCTCGGAGTCCGCCCCCCATGAACTTCCACACCCGCAAATGGGTAAAACCCGAAGACCTCAACCCCAACGGCACCCTGTTCGGCGGCAGCCTGCTGCGCTGGATCGACGAAGAAGCGGCGATCTACGCGATCGTGCAATTGGGTAACCAGCGCGTGGTGACCAAGTACATCTCCGAAATCAACTTCGTCAGCGCCTCGCGCCAGGGTGACATCATCGAACTGGGCATCACCGCAACCGAGTTCGGCCGCACCTCCATCACCCTGACCTGTGAAGTGCGTAACAAAATCACCCGCAAGAGCATCCTGACCGTAGAGAAAATGGTCTTCGTCAACCTCGGTGAAGACGGCCTGCCAGCGCCTCACGGCCGCACCGAAATCAAATACGTGAAGGATCAGTTCGAGGGCGACGGTCTTTCCGAGTAACAGCGTGGCGGTGTAAATACTGTCTTCAAGAATCCGATGGAGTTGGATCAAGGCCTGGAGGATTGCGCTTTAGTTGCCTGGTCACTGAACAGCCACGGTGGCGGCGTGTCGTAGCTACACGCCCCCCTTGGACACCGGAACATCATGGCCACCGACGAAGCAGGCAAAACCCCCAACCTGTCCCACGAAGAGCAGCAGGACGTAGACAAGAACCAGCCGCCCCGCGCGGCGGTGCTGCATGAAATCATCCGTACTCAGGGCGACCAGGAGCTGGAGCGCAACGTCGCGGCGTTGTGGTGGTCTGCCTTGGCTGCCGGGTTGACCATGGGGCTGTCGCTGATGGCCATGGGCTTGCTCAATTCGCGCTTGCCGGACGGCGAAGCGTTCAAGGTCATCGCCAGCTTTGGTTATTGCGCGGGGTTCCTAGCGGTGATCCTCGCGCGCCAGCAACTGTTTACCGAAAACACCCTCACTGCCGTGTTGCCGGTGATGAGCAAACCGACCCTGGCCAATGCCGGGCGCCTGTTGCGGCTCTGGACGGTGGTGCTGGTGGGCAACCTGTGCGGGACCTTGCTGGTGGCTTATGTGATGTTGCACCTGCCGATCTTCGATGCAAAAACCGACCTGGCCTTCCTCGAAATCGGGCGCAAGGTCATGGAGAATGACAGCGGCCAGATGTTCGCCAAGGGCATCGTCTCCGGCTGGATGATCGCCACCATGGTGTGGATGATCCCGTCGATGGAAAGCGCCAAGATGTTCATCATTATTGTGATCACCTACCTCATGGCGCTGGGGGACTTTACCCACATCGTAGTGGGTTCGGCGGAAGTGTCCTACCTGGTGTTTGCCGGCGAACTGTCCTGGCATGACTTCTGGCTGATATTTGCCGGCCCGACCCTGGCCGGCAATATCATCGGTGGCAGCTTCATCTTTGCGCTGATCAGCCATGCGCAGATTCGTAGCGAAGGCAAGGTGCTTTCCGGGACTCACGTCGGCGCAGCGGAGCAGCGTCCTCAAAGCAAGGAAAAGCAATGATGCAGCCCCGCACAAGGCTCAAATGCGAGCTTTGCGGGGCGTTCCGGGAACCTTCAGGCCTTGGACCGGTACGTCGGCGAGATTGGCCGCAGGCGTGCTGTCAGGTGCCTTCAATTGGCCTTCCCACCGAGCAATTACCAGCGGCGCCAACGCGTTGCCCAGCACATTCAATGCCGTGACTGGCATATCCATCAGGCGATAAACGCCTGCAATGATCGCCACGCCCTCTACGGGGAGCCCCGCTGCAGTCAACGTCGCGGTAAGGATGATAAACATGAAGCCTGGCACGCCCGCTGCGCCCTTCGACGTCAACACCATGATCAATATCAGCATCCCCTGATCGGCCAGGCTCAAGTCGATGCCATACGCTTGGGCGATGAACAACGTGCCCAGTGCAGCGAACAGCGATGCGCCATCCAGGTTGAACGAGTAGCCCAACGGGATAACCATGCTGGTAATAGGGCGTGGCGCGCCGTAGCGCTCCATCTTCTCGATCAATTGAGGCATCACCGTCGCTGAGGCGGCACTGCTATAGGCCAGCAGCAATTCACTGCGTATTTCTCGCACCAAATGGAAAAAACCGACACCCACCAATCGAGCGACTGCACCCAATATGCACAGGGCAAATAACAGCACTGCGACATAAGTCGTGCCGATCAGCTTGGCCAACGGCAGCAGGGCACTGAGGCCAAAGCTGGCGACGGTGACCGCTATCAGCCCGAAAATGCCTATCGGCGAGTAGTGCATTACCAGATGGGTGACTTTGAACATGGTGTCTGAGATGCCCTGCATCACACTGATCAGCGGAGCCTTGCGCTGCTCAGGCAACATAGACAAGGCGCAGCCGAACAGGATGGCGAAAAACAGCACCGACAGTAGCTTGCCCTGCGACATGGCCAACACGATGTTATCCGGCACGATCGCCAATAGCGTCTGGCCCAGGTTCTGCGTTGTGCTGTTGGCAGCCAGCCCTGTTACGGGTGTTGGCAAAGTGCTGCCGAATTCTGCGCCCGAGCCGGGCGCGACGACATTACCCACAATCAGGCCGAAGACGATTGCAATACTGGTGATCGTGAAGAAATAAACGAGGGTCTTCACGCCGACACGTCCCAAGGCGGCGGGATTTCCCATGCCGGCAATGCCGACCGTCATGCAAGCGAAGACCAGAGGCACGACGATCATCTTCATCAGCTTGATAAACAGGTCGCCTGCCGGTTGCAGCAGGTTGTCAATGAACCAGGACTTATGTTCGGGAAACTGGTTAAGAAGGATACCGACGATTATTCCGGCTGCCAGGCCGATCATAATCCGGGTGACGAGGCTGGTTGGTTTTTTTGTGTTCATGCAGGTGACCCTTATTGTTGTAGTTGTCAGGGGTTTATTGAGCGAACAGTCCAGCGAAGTCCTTGAAGCCTTTCACTTCGATGGGATTGCCGCTGGGGTCGAGAAAAAACATCGTGCGCTGTTCGCCCGGCTCGCCGGCGAAACGAACCACCGGCGGGATCTCGAAGGGCGTGCTCATTTGAGTGAGACGCTCGGCCAGCGCCAGCCACTCCTCCAGCGGTAACACCACACCGAGGTGCGGCATCAGCACATGATGGTCCCCCACCAGGCCGGTACGCGTCGTGGGGAAGGGCGTGCCCAGGTGCAGTGAAAGCTGGTTGCCGAAAAAGTCGAAGTCGATCCAGGTCTCGCTGCTGCGGCCTTCTGCGCAGCCCAAAACATCTCGATAAAAAATGCGCGCCTTGTTTAAGTCATAAACATGGTATGCAGCGTGGAAGGGTCTGTTCATGAGCGGAATCTCTGTAGGGGGATCCTCAAATTAAACAGGCCGCGCATCCGGGTAAAACGGGTTCGCGTTGGTCTGAGCGAAAGGAAAATTTATGGATATTCGATTCCTGAGAAGCCTGGTCGCGGTCATTGAAACCGGCTCCATTGCTGCGGCGGCGCGACGCGAAAACCGTACCGCAGCGGCGATCAGCCAACGGGTCAAGGCGCTTGAGCGGACGCTGGGGTGCACGCTGCTTATGCGCACGGCGCATGCCGCGTGGCCGTCGGACCAGTGCCTGCTGTTGTTACCAAAAATTCAGGCAGTCATCGAGCAGGCGCGCGAGTTGCAGGAGGACCTGAGTCAGGATGGCTTATCGGGAGAGATCAAGATCGGCGCGATTTCAACGGCATTGACCGGCGTCTTGCCAAGAACGATCGAGCGACTGGCACTTTCAGCACCGGAGCTGAAGCTGAAGATCACACCGGGTGACTCCAGAAGCCTCTATGAGAGATTGCTTGCCCGCGAGTTGGACGCGGCGATTCTTGTCAGACCGCCGTTTGAGCCGCCCAAGGCGTTAGCGACCACCTTGCTGCGGGCCGAACCCCTGATTCTGATTGCTCCCGCTGAGTGTGACGCGCAGACCTTCGAAGCATTGCTGCGCGAGCGGCCATTCATTCGCTATGACGCCCGTTCGTGGGGTGGGCAGATTGCCCAGCGTTTTCTGGATGAACAGTCCTTTGCTCCGCAGGTATTGTGTGAGCTGGATGCCTTGGAAACCATCGTCATGCTGGTCGCCCAAGGCATGGGTGTATCACTGGTACCGCAGTGGTCGGGGATGTCGAGCCGTGGCCTATGTGTCTTGCCGGTCGACGACGCGTCGCGCTATTCGCGGGATCTGGTTGTCATGCACAGCTCGATGCCGCGCCGCCCACTGGCGATGCGGCACCTGCTTGAACATCTGTGCAGAGCGCCCGTAGGCAAACTTGTGGTGTAGAAATGTAAATGCTCAGGGGCTCACTGCGACTCGGCTACGCGCTTTACGACCCGGCCAATGGTCAAGCCTTGCAACAAGATCGACGACAGCACCACGATATAGGTGATGCTCAGCAACAAGTCGCGTTCCGGGCCCAGCGGCAATGCCAGGGCCAGTGCTACCGAGACGCCACCGCGCAAACCGCCCCAGGTCAGGATGCGGATGGTGCCGCGCGGTACCGTACGCCAGCGGCGCAGCAGGAGGATCGCCGGGGCCACGGTCAGCAGGCGTGACAGCAGGATCGCCACAGCGAGCAAACTGGCCGCCAATACGTGCAGCCAGTTGAACGGCAACAGCAGCAGCTCCATGCCAATCAGTGCAAACAGCAGGGCGTTGAGCATGTCGTCGAGCAATTCCCAGAAACCGTCCAGATAGCGCCGGGTCATGTCGTTCATCGCCAGCTTGCGGCCCAGGTTGCCGATGATCAGCCCTGCCACCACCATCGCAATCGGTGCCGAGACGTGCAACTCAGTGGCCATCGCCGAGCCGCCGATCACCAGTGCCAGGGTCAGCATGACTTCAATCTGGTGCTGCTCGATGCTCTTGATCATCAGGTACACGAGGTAACCGATCAGCCCACCGAACACCACACCGCCAAGTGCCTCATGGGCGAACAGCATGGCCGTGGCGCCGACGGTCGGTGTTTCACCGAGCTGCGCGATGCCCAGCAGGACGGTGAACACCACCACTGCGGTGCCGTCGTTGAACAGCGATTCCCCGACGATCGTGGTTTTCAGCGGTTTCGAAGCGTTGGCGGTACGCAGCACGCCCAGTACCGCAATCGGGTCGGTCGGCGAGATCAGCGCGCCGAACAGCAGGCAATACAGGAAACTCACGTGCCAGCCGAACAGGGCGAAGATGTAGTACGCCAGGCTGCCGATCACCAGGGTAGCGATCAATACGCCAAAGGTCGCCAACAGGCCGATGGGCCAGCGGTAGCTGCGCAGGTCGCTCAAGTTGACGTGCAACGCGCCGGCGAACAGCAGGAACGAGAGCATCCAGTTCATCAGCAAATCGCCGAAGTCAATCTGGCCGATCAGTTGCTGGATGCGTTCTTCCAGGCCGGGGTAGCCGATGAAACTGAGGCCTTGCAGGATCAGCGAAAACAGCAGCGCAGTGACCATTACGCCGATGGTCGGCGGCAGGCCGATAAAACGAAAGTTCACATAGGTGAGCAGGGTGGTGAGGCAAATGAAGGCGGCGACAAGTTCAAGCATCCGGGGTCCTTGGGACGGGGAAATGTAGGTGCACAGCGTGCGTCGGGACGTTGTTTAGTATAAACAGGTGCCCTTACAGGAAAGAACCTTTCGGCCGATCATGGCTCATAGCTTGAACGTCGGCGCCGATCGGCCTGTGAGTGATGACGCTCTGACTGCCTTGATAAAACCAAAAAAGGGAATGACTGATGACAGTGGCTTTCTGGTGTGTGTTGATCGCAATCTTTCTGCCGTACCTGTGTACCGGTGTGGCCAAGTTCAGCGGCGGCAAGTTCGGGCCGCGGCATAACCACGACCCGCGCGCGTTCCTGGACACGGTCGAAGGCGTTGCCAAGCGTGCTCACAATGCGCAACTCAACAGCTTTGAAGTCACCCCGGCCTTTGCGGCGGCGGTGATCATCGCCCACCTGGCCGGCACGGCCGAGCTGGTGACCATCAATGTGCTGGCGGTGCTGTTCATCACCAGCCGCCTGCTGTACATCATTTGCTACCTGGCGGACTGGGCGCTGTTGCGTTCGCTGGTGTGGGCCGTGGGGATGGCGTTGATCGCGAGTTTCTTCTTTGTCTCGATCTGACGGTTAACGCACATACCTTGTGGGCGCTGGCTTGACTGCGCTGTGCATAGGTTATTGGGTTAGAACAACCGGGCAAGCAAGGCAGTCACGGCGGTTTCCACCCGCAGGATACGTGCGCCAAGCTGCACCGGTTGCAGGCCGGCCTTGGTCAGCAGCTCGACTTCATAGGGAATCCAGCCGCCTTCCGGCCCAATCGCCAGGGTCACCGGTTCCTCCAGGCCTCGTGGGCAGGGCGGGTAGTCGCCGGGGTGGCCGATCAGGCCAAGCGTGCCCTCAGCCATGGCCGGCAGGCGATCTTCAACGAACGGCTTGAAGCGTTTCTCGATAATGATCTCGGGCAGTACCGTGTCCCGCGCCTGTTCCAGGCCCAGGATCAGTTGCTCGCGGACCGCCTGCGGCTCAAGGAACGGCGTTTGCCAAAAGCTTTTTTCCACCCGGTAACTGTTGACCAGCACCACCTTTGGCACGCCCATGGCCGCAACGGTTTGCAGCACCCGGCGCAGCATCTTCGGGCGTGGCAGCGCCAGCAGCAGGGTCAGCGGCAGTTTGCTCGGCGGCGGTTGGTCGAAGCTGACCTGCAGCTCGGCCTCGCTGTCTTGCAGGCGCAGCAACTGCGCATTGCCCATCGCCCCGCCAATACGCCCGACCCGCAGGTTGTCACCCACCTCGGCGCGATGCACTTGCTGCATATGCACCAAGCGCCGATCACGCAGGATCACCCGGTCGGCCGCAATAAAATCGGCCTCTTCGAGTAGCAGCAGGTTCACGGCTGGGTCGCTGGCGGCTGGTCGTCGTCGGCGGCCTGATCATCCGGGTGTTCGCCACGCTTGCTGATCAAGCCGCTGAACAGGATGCCGATCTCGAACAACATCCACATAGGCACGGCCAGCAGGGTCTGGGAGAAGATGTCTGGCGGGGTAAGGATCATGCCGACCACGAAGCAGCCGATGATCACGTACGGGCGGATCTTCTTCAGGTACGCCACGTTGACCACACCGATCCACACCAGCAACACCACCGCCACCGGAATTTCGAAGGCCACGCCAAAGGCGAAGAACAGCGTCATCACGAAGTCGAGGTAGCTGGTGATGTCGGTCATCATCTCCACGCCGGCCGGGGTGGCGGCGGCGAAGAATTTGAAGATCAGCGGAAACACCAGGAAGTAGGCGAACGCCATGCCGGTGTAGAACAGCAGGATGCTCGACACCAGCAACGGCACGGCGATGCGCTTCTCATGCTTGTACAGCCCCGGCGCGATGAAGCCCCAGATCTGATGCAGGATCACCGGGATCGCCAGGAACAGCGAGACCATCATGGTCAGCTTCAACGGCGTCAGGAACGGCGACGACACGTCGGTGGCGATCATCGTCGCGCCAGCTGGCAAATACTGGCGCAGTGGCGTGGAAACGAAGGTATAGATCTGCTGGGTAAAGGCGAACAGCCCGGCAAAAATGATGAAGATGGCCGCTACGCAACGCAGCAGGCGGGTACGCAGCTCGGTGAGGTGCGAGACCAGCGGCATGTGCTGGTCGTTTTCCGGTTTATCAGCGCTCATGGGGCTCGCGGCGGCAATGTAGGGTCATGGGGCGCGGACGACGCAACGGGCGTCGGCGCAGGCTCTGTCGGGGTGGTTGCGGCTGCTGGCGCGATGCTGTTTTCAACCACAGGTTCCGCAGGTTTGGCGGGTTCCTGCACCGGCGACAGAATCTTGCGCGTTTCCTGCTCCAACGACAGGATATGTTCGTTGTGCAGCTGCCGGCGGATCTCGTCGGCACCGATTTCCCGTTCAACTTCCTGTTTGATCGCGTTGAAACTACGTTTCAGGCGCCCGATCCACAGGCCGGCTGTGCGTGCTGCACCGGGCAGGCGTTCCGGCCCGAGTACCAGCAGGGCGACGAGGCCGACGAGCAGCAGTTCAGAGAAGCTGATACCAAACATTAGTCAGTGCTCACGAGTCTTTGCGGGTCGGCTCTTCGACTTTTTCAGCCTGCACGTCGAAGGTACGACGCTCGGTGATCGGCTGGGCGGCCTGAGGGTGCACCGGTTGGGCTGGCGGAACCGGATTCACCACCGGGTCGGCAGGTTTTTCGTCATCGTTCATGGCCTTGCGAAAGCCCTTGATCGACTCACCCACGTCGGTGCCGAGGTTTTTCAGTTTCTTGGTGCCGAACACCAGGACCACTACCACCAGAATGACGATCCAGTGTTTCCAGTCGAAAATACCCATGCTGCAAATCCTCGATAAAAGTTATTCAGGCGGACGGGCGCGAGGCCTTCTCGGCGTGCCCGGACAGGCCGAAGCGACGGTCCAGTTCATCCAGCACGGCCTGTGGATGCTGCCCCAGCTGGGCGAGCATGACCAGGCTATGGAACCACAAGTCGGCGGTCTCATAGATGACATCGCTGCAATCGCCGCTGATCTGCGCATCCTTGGCGGCAATAATCGTCTCGACGGATTCTTCGCCGAGCTTTTCCAGGATCTTGTTCAGACCCTTGTGATACAGGCTGGCGACGTAGGAGCTGTCGGCATCCGCGCCTTTGCGCTCTTCCAGCACCTGGGCCACACGGTTCAGGGTATCGCTCATGTTCAATGTCCTGCCGAATAGATGGCGTGCGGGTCTTTGAGTACCGGTTCCACCACCTTCCATTCGCCGTTCTCGAACACGCGATAGAAGCAACTGTGACGGCCGGTATGGCAGGCGATGCCGCCGACCTGTTCGACCTTGAGGATCACCACGTCGGCATCGCAGTCCAGGCGCAACTCATGCAGTGTTTGCACATGCCCGGACTCTTCGCCCTTGCGCCACAGTTTGCCACGCGAACGTGACCAGTAGATGGCGCGCTGCTCAGCGGCGGTGAGGCTCAGGGCCTCGCGGTTCATCCAGGCCATCATCAGCACGCGCCCGGTCTTGTAGTCCTGGGCAATGGCCGGCACCAGGCCGTCACTGTCCCACTTGATCTCGTCCAGCCAGTCTTTCATGTTCGGCTCCGGCAATTTGCGACAGTGTATAACCGGATGGGTTATCGACGCACGATCAGATAAACGCCCACGGCCACCATGATACCGGCCGGCCACTGGCCCAGTTGATTCAACGGCCCGCCAATCGCCAGCATGACCCCACCCACCAGATGCGCGGCACCGAGCAGGCGCAGGAACCAGTCGTCCTTGCGCTTGCGCCATGGCGGCTCGGGATCCTTGGCGTGCGGCTGGGACATGCGCTCCAGCAAATCGCGGGTCATGTTGGCCAGGTGCGGCAGCTGTTCCATCTGGCTGTGCAGGTTGCCCAGCATGGTTTTCGGGCTCATCCGCTCACGCATCCAGCGTTCCAGGAACGGCTGCGCGGTGTTCCACAGGTCGAGGTCCGGGTACAGCTGGCGGCCCAGCCCTTCGATGTTGAGCAAGGTTTTCTGCAGCAGCACCAACTGCGGCTGCACTTCCATATTGAAGCGCCGCGCGGTCTGGAACAGACGCATCAGCACCTGACCGAAGGAAATATCTTTTAACGGTTTTTCAAAGATCGGCTCGCACACGGTGCGGATCGCTGCTTCGAATTCGTTGAGCTTGGTTTCCGCCGGCACCCAGCCCGAGTCGATGTGCAACTGCGCTACGCGGCGGTAGTCACGCTTGAAAAAGGCGAACAGGTTGCGCGCCAGGTAGTCCTGGTCTTCCGGCGTGAGACTGCCGACGATGCCGCAGTCGATCGCTATGTATTGCGGGCTCCACGGGTTGACGGTGCTGACGAAGATATTGCCGGGGTGCATGTCGGCGTGGAAGAAACTGTCGCGGAACACCTGGGTGAAGAAAATCTCCACGCCGCGTTCGGCCAGCATCTTCATGTCGGTACGCTGGTCGGCCAGGGTTGCGAGGTCGGTGACCTGCACACCGTAGATGCGCTCCATCACCAGCACTTTGGGGCGGCACCAGTCCCAATACACTTGCGGCACATACAGCAGTTGCGAGCCTTCGAAATTGCGGCGCAGTTGGCTGGCGTTGGCGGCCTCGCGCAGCAGGTCGAGCTCGTCGTAGATGGTTTTTTCGTAATCGGCCACCACATCCACCGGATGCAGCAGGCGCGCATCGGCGGAAAAACGTTCGGCGGCGCGGGCGAGAATGAACAACCACGCCAGGTCCTGGCCGATGATCGGCTTGAGGCCCGGGCGGATCACCTTCACCACGACTTCTTCGCCGCTCTTGAGCTGCGCGGCATGCACCTGCGCGACCGAGGCTGATGCCAGCGGCTCGACATCGAAGCGGCTGAACACCTCGGTGATCTTCTTGCCCAACTGCTCTTCGATCAGCTTCATCGACACCTGCGAATCGAACGGCGGCACGCGGTCTTGCAGCAGCATCAGTTCATCGGCGATGTCTTCGGGCAGCAGGTCGCGGCGCGTCGATAGGATCTGCCCGAACTTGATGAAGATCGGCCCCAGGTCCTGCAATGCCAGGCGCAGGCAGGCCCCTCGGCTCAGCTCCAGCTTTTTACGCGGCAACCAGCGCCACGGCAGCACATAGCGCACCGCCAGCAGGAACCATGGCAGGGGCAGGGCGAACAGCAGGTCATCGAGGCGGTAGCGGATTACGACGCGCTGGATACGAAACAAACGGCGGACGGCGAGCAGCTTCATGCGTTATCGCTTGGATCAAGGGAACGGCTCAGGCGCTCGAAGCGGGCCTCGAGGCGTTCCAGGTCGATTTTGGCCTTGTCGAGCTCACGAAAGCGCGCTTGCGCTTCCCGTTGCCCGACCAGGGTGCGCGATTCTTCGCTCAGGTATTCGGTGAGGTTCTGGTTGAGGCTGGCGAACCCTTGCTGGTACCAGCGCGAACGGCTGCGCAGGTGACCGCTGACCAACTGGGTGGCGACGGGGCCGATCCAGCGTGACAGTTCGTATTCCCAGTCCAGCTCCAGGTCTTGCAGCACGGCGGCCAGGTCCATCAGCACCGCGCTGTCGCCTTCCAGCGCCACTTCGGGGCTGTGCAGGATAGCGGTCTTGTTGCGGCTCAGCGCCAGGTGCAACAGGCTGGAGGCTGGCGCACGCAGGGTGCAGTCGGCCTCGGCGGCCCATTGCGTTGCGAGCAGCAGGCCTTCATCGCTGGGAAGGATAAACAGCTGCAAGGCGGGGCTGCGGCAATCGACGGCGATGACTTTGCCGGTCAGGTGCGCAAGCCGCGCCAGTGCGGTGCTGTCCAGGCGCAAAACACGGTTAAGGCCGTGTTCGACGCTTGCCAGAAGGCCTGCGAGCAACATCAGGGCTTGATGCCGCGGTGCAGGGCGACGATGCCCGAGGTCATGTTGTGGTAGGTCACGCGGTCGAAACCTGCCTCCACCATCATCGACTTCAGGGTTTCCTGGTCGGGGTGCATGCGGATCGATTCGGCCAGGTAGCGGTAGCTCTCGGCGTCATTGGTGATCAGCTTGCCCATCAACGGCATGAAGGCGAACGAGTAGGTGTCGTACACCTTGGACATCAGCGCGTTGGTCGGCTTGGAGAACTCCAGCACCAACAGGCGGCCACCCGGCTTGAGCACGCGCAGCATCGAGCGGATCGCGTCTTCCTTGTGGGTGACGTTGCGCAGGCCGAAGGCGATGGTCACGCAATCGAAGTGGTTGTCGGGAAACGGCAGCTTTTCGGCGTCGGCCTGGACGAACTCGATATTGCCGGCCACGCCCTTGTCGAGCAGGCGGTCACGGCCAACCTTGAGCATCGAGCCGTTGATATCGGCCAATACCACCTGGCCGGTCGGCCCCACGAGCTTGGAAAACTTGGCCGCCAGGTCACCCGTGCCCCCGGCGATGTCCAGCACGCGATTGCCGGTGCGTACGCCCGACAGTTCGATGGTGAAACGCTTCCACAGGCGGTGCATGCCGCCGGAGAGCACGTCGTTCATCAAGTCGTACTTGGCGGCTACGGAGTGGAACACCTCAGCGACTTTTTCCGCTTTCTGGCTTTCCGGAACGTTCTTGAAGCCGAAGTGAGTGGTGGGTTCGGCATCGCTGCCTTTGCGCTGATCAGTCATATCGCTGTCACCAAAAGAGAATGCGGGACATGATAATCCCCAGGGCCTGCTTTGTCTTGGCAAGGCTGAAGGTAAGATAGGTGCTTATCGAGACCTTTTGCCGCATCGAAGGTTTCCAGGCACTTATAGAGAGGAGTCATTGCAATGGCCCGTATAACCGTTGAGCGTGAGCATACCCTGGGTAAAGAAGGCGCCCGGGCCAAGGCCGACCTGCTGGCGCAGAAACTCAAGGATAAATATGGCCTGGAGTCGTCATGGTCTGGCGATACCTTGAACCTCAAGCGGTCAGGCGTTAAAGGCACCGTTCTGGTCGCCGATGATTCATTGCGTATCGAGGTGGAACTGGGGCTGTTGATGTCGGCCATGAGCGGTACCCTCAAATCCGAAATCGAAAAAGCCGTGGATAAGGCATTGGCCTGATGTGATGACGCTTAGGGTGCCGATTCTAATTTTTCACCTTACTTTGTGCCCAAGCCCTCAACTCCTGCGGGCGGTTCCTCCACCCAATTTTGCGTGAGGTGCACCATGGCCAAAGTTATTTTGAAGAAAAAAATCGACAGTCAGACCACTGTCCTGAGTGAGGTCAAAGGCTATGCCCGCAAGATCTGGCTAGCGGGTCTTGGTGCCTACGCCAAGGTCGGCAGCGAGGGTGGCGAATACTTCAAAGAGCTCGTTAAGAGCGGTCAACATATTGAAAGTAAAAGCAAAAAAGTTGTGGTTGAACAACTTGATGCTGCCAACAGTCAGATTGACCAAGTAACGAGTAACGTCTCCAGCATCAGCCGCCGGGTTGAAGTGCAACTGGATAAAGTTGAAAAAGCTTTTGACACACGTGTTGCAAGTGCCTTGAATCGAATCGGCATTGCGTCTAAACATGACGTGGAGACACTCTCTGCTAAGCTCGAAGAGCTGACGGCATTGCTCGAACGTGTCGCGCGTAAACACTAAGGAGACATCGGGATGGCTGTTAAAAAAACTACTCAGAAAGAAAGCAGCTCGTGGGTCGGGGAAGTTGAAAAATATTCCCGAAAGATCTGGCTTGCTGGTTTAGGCGTGTACTCGAAGGTTAGCAGTGACGGTGGCAAATACTTCGAGACGCTGGTCAAGGACGGTGAGAAGGCCGAGAAGTTGACCAAGAGCACCGTTGGTAAAAAAGTTGATGCGGCCAAGGCCAGCGCAGGTTCTGCCAAGTCGAGCATTTCCGACACTTGGAGCAAGTTGGAAGAAACCTTCGACAAGCGTCTCAACAGTGCTATTTCGCGACTGGGCGTGCCGAGCAAGGCTGAACTGAAAACGCTGCACAGCAAGGTCGACACTCTGACCAAGCAAATCGAAAAACTCACCGGCGCGAAAGCGACTCCCGTGAAGGCAGCTGCTGCAAACCCTGTGGCCAAGCCTGCGGCTAAAACCGCTGCGGCCAAACCCGCTGCGAAAGCCGCGGCCAAGCCCTTGGTTAAAGCTGCCGCCAAACCTGCGGCGAAAGCTCCAGCCAAAGCGGCTGCAAAATCGGCCGCCAAGCCTGCGGCGAAAACTGCAGCTGCCAAGCCGGTCGCCAAGCCAGCCGCAAAACCCGTAGCCGCCAAAGCTGCCGCTAAACCTGCAGCCAAGGCCGTCGCGAAACCTGCCGCTAAGCCTGCAACTGCAAAACCCGCAGCCAAATCTGCCGCTGCCAAGCCTGCGGCAAAACCCGTTGCGAAGAAGCCAGCGGTAGCGAAAAAACCAGCGGCAGCCAAGCCTGCTGCGGCAACCGCTTCCACAGCCAACTCAGTGTCCGCACCGACCCCTGCTGCTGTGGCCCCGACTGCTACGTCGACGCCGACGCCATCCAGTCAGTCCTGAGTTTTTCCAGGACACAAAAAATGCCCGGCCTGCAGAGGTCGGGCATTTTTTATGGCGCCGCATTTTAAAGATCATTCCCACGCTCCCGCGTGGGAATGCGGCCGTGACGCTCTGCGTCACCTGTGCGCGCGGTTGGCGGACGCGGAGCGTCCCAAGAGGCATTCCCACGCAGAGCGTGGGAACGATCGTGTTCAGTCGGTGTTATCCAGGTATTTGAGCGCAAACCGCTCGGTCGCCTGCCGCGCCGTCGGCAGCAGATGCGGGGCCACCAGCATCATGATCTGGTAAATCACCACCTGCACCTCGCCATCACGGTCGAGAATCCGTTGGTAATCCAGGGAAAACAGCAAGGTCAGGGTGATCTGCTCCACCAGTTGCCCCAGCGCCTGGGTGTTGCTGACCAGTTGGCCGGCTGCTTTCAATCGCGCCAGTAAAGAAGCCAGGGTGCGCTTGAGCGCCGTGAGCAGGCTACGAATGCCTTTCGCCAGTTTCGGCAAACGCCCGGCCAGGTTCGACAGGTCCTGGAACAGGAACCGGTAGTGGGCCATGCGCTCCACGATCAGGTGCAGGAACAGCCAGTAATCCTCGGGCTCAAGTTGTGCGTCGGCGGGCGGATCGAGCAAGGGCGCCAGCTCAGCCTGAAAGCGCTCGAACAACCCAAGCACCAAAGGCTCTTTGCCGTGGAAGTGGTAATAGAGATTGCCGGGGCTGATCCCCATTTCATTGGCCACTTCCATGGTCGACACGTTCGGCTCGCCCTTGCGATTGAACAGCAGCAGGGCACATTCAAGGATGCGGTCGCGGGTCTTCATCCAGCCTTCTTAAGTGGGATCGTTGAGCTCAGCGCACGCGCACGTAGGTGCCTGGCGCCGCTTCCATCGGTAGGTAATTCTCATTGCCCAGGACGGTGAGGGTTTCGCGTTGCACGCCCGAACGTTGCTGGACCCACGCCAACCACTGCGGCCACCAACTGCCTTCGACGTGATGAGCGTCGTAGTACCAGGCGCGCGGGTCGCTGCTCAGCTTGGGGTTCTCGACGTAATTGGCCTTGGGGTTGCCGGGCGGGTTAAGGATGCTCTGGATATGCCCGCTGTTGGACAGCACGAAACGCCGCTCACCGCCCAGCAGTTGGGTGGAGCGATACACGGCGTCCCATGGCGTGATGTGATCGTTGATGCCGGCCACGCTGAAGCTGTCTACCGTGACCTTGCGCAGGTCGACGGGGGTTCCGCACACCTCCAGGCCCCCGGGATGGCTCAGCGGGTTGTGCTTGAAGAAATCCAGCAGGTCGCCATGCAACGCGGCGGGCAGGCGCGTGTTGTCGTTGTTCCAGTACAGGATGTCGAAGGCCGGCGGTTCCTTGCCCAGCAGGTAGTTGTTGACCCAGTAGTTCCAGATCAGGTCATTGGGGCGCATCCAGGCGAACACCTTGGCCATGTCGCGGCCGTCCAGCACGCCTTTCTGGTAGGAGCGACGCTTGGCGGCTTCAAGGGTTTGCTCATCGGCGAACAACACGGCCGGGCTGTCGATCTGGCTGTCCAGCAAGCTCACCAGGTAACTGGCGCTGGCGACGCGCCGCAGCTGGCGCTTGGCTTGCAGGTGGCCTTGCAGAGCCGCAATGGTCAGGCCACCCGCGCAGGCGCCCATCAGGTTGACCTCGCGCGCGCCGGTGATCGCGCGGCAGACGTTGAGCGCTTCCTCCAGCGCGGCAACGTAGGTGGACAGGCCCCACTCGCGATGGCGCACATCCGGGTTACGCCAACTGACCATGAAGGTCTGCAGGCCGTTTTTCAGGGCGTATTGCACGAAGCTGTTGGCCGGGCTGAGGTCGAAGATGTAGTACTTGTTGATTTGCGGCGGCACCACCAGCAAGGGCTTGGCGTATTGTTTTTCGCTCATGGGCTTGTACTGGATCAGCTCCAGCAGTTCGTTGCGAAACACCACTGAACCCGGGGTGGTGGCGACAGTCTTGCCCACTTCGAAGGCATGCTTGCTGACCTGGCGCGGCAGGCCGTTGTTGTGCAGCAGGTCTTCGAACAAGTGACTCACGCCGCGCACCACACTGTTGCCGCCGGAATTGAGCAGTTCCTTGATCGCCAGCGGGTTGAGCAAGGTGTTGGACGGGGAGACAGCATCGTTGAGCAGGGTGAAGGCGAACTGTGCGCGAACGCGGTCATCCGCGCTGAGGGCGCTGTCATCGATCCAGTTGCGCGTCTGCTTTTGCCAGCTCAAGTAGGCCTGCAGGCTGCGCCGGTACAGGGGGTTGAGCTTCCAGGTGGGGTCGCTGAAGCGGTTGTCGTTGGGGTTGGGTTCATGCACCGTTTCACCCAGCAACACGCGGCCCAGTTGGCTGCCCAGGGCCAGAGCGTGGCGTGCGGTGTGCATCGGGTTGCGCATGCCATGTGCCGCGACGGTGCGCAGGGTCGACAGCAGATCCTGGCCGCGCAGCCCAGTGATCGCGTTTTGCGCGTTGACGAACGCAGCAGGGGTGGGCGCCGGGTTCGTCACGGGCCTTTCTCGCATGAGCCAACACTCCTTCGTCAAGCCATCAAGAGGCACGCCAATTCAGAACCATAGTCGGTTCCTGGCAAGTTGCGCGGTGGTGCGATCCTTCACACCGCCGGGCGCGGATGTATCACGGCGCGCAGGCGCTCCTCCTCGAGAAACTTCATGATGATCGGCGCCACGGCTTCCGCCCGGGTGATCAGGAATAAATGGCCGTCATCGATGATGTGCAGCTGTGCATTGGGGATGCGCCAGGCGAGCAGGCGCATGTTGATCAGCGGGATCAGCGGGTCGTCGTCCCCGGCCAATACCAGGGTGGGCTGACGGATCTTGTGCAACCAGTGAATGCTGGTCCAGCCCAGCCCCGCGAACAGTTGCCAGTAGTAGCCCAGCTTACCGGCCGAGCGCACTTTGCTGGCATGTTCGGCGGCCAGCTTGGCGTCGCGGCGAAACGAGCCGCCATAAATCATCGGCGCAATACGCACCACGTGGGACGGCTGGATATAACGCCTGGGGCTGGCCATCAGCCACAACACTTTCGGCTTGCCCGGCACCATCACCGCACCCGCCGCCGTGGCCGCCAAGATCAGTTTTTTGCACCGTTCCGGGTAGTCATAGGCGAACTGCTGCGCCAGCGCTCCGCCCCACGACACGCCCACCGCGTTCACCTGGCCATAGTCCAGGTAATCGAGCATGCGCGCCGTCAGCTTGGCCAAGCCGGGGAAGCGATAGGGCCGGTTGGGCGTGGAGGAACCGCCCACGCCCGGCACGTCGAAGGCGATCACCTCCAGGTCCGGGTCCAGGGCCTGCACGAACGGAAACACCAACTCCAGATTGGCGCCGATGCCGTTGAAGATCAGCAGCGGCGTCAAATGCGGCTTGCCCGGTCGTACCGCCGTGCGGATGGCTTGGCCATCCAGGTCGATAGTGCGGAAGATGAACGGTTGCGGCATGCTCAAGCCCTGTGAAGTATTACAGGAGAAATGGGGTCAAAATGTGGGAGGGGGCTTGCTCCCGATGGCGGTGTGTCAGTCAGCACACCTGACACTGATCCATCTCTATCGGGAGCAAGCCCCCTCCCACATTTGGATCTCATTCCAATCTACCGCTCATGTACATAGGTGCCTGGCGCCGCTTCGGCGGCAGCATAGGTCTTACTGCCTAATGTCGTAGGCGCTTTTTTCAACTTACCCGCCCGCTCCGCCTGCCACACCTGCCAGTGCAGCCACCACGAATCCGTATGCTTGGTCGCGTTTTCCTGCCACTCCAGCGCAGTGCCCGCCAGCCCCTCGCTGGTCTGGTAGCGCGACTTGGGGTTGCCCGGCGGGTTGAGGATGCTCTGGATATGCCCGCTGCTGGACAGCACGAACTCCACCTTGCCGCCAAACAATTGCGCCGACTTGTAGCAGGACTGCCAGGGTGTGATGTGGTCGTTGGTGCCGGCCAGTGAATAGATATCGGCCGTGACTTGCTTGAGGTCGATGGGCGTACCGCACACTTCCAGGGCGTTGGCGCGCACCAGCGGGTTGTTCTTGAACAGCTCGATCAGGTCGCCATGGAAGGCGGCCGGCAGGCGCGTGGTGTCATTGTTCCAGAACAGAATATCGAACACCGGCGGCTCGTTGCCGAGCAGGTAATTGTTGACCCAGTAATTCCAGATCAAGTCGTTGGGCCGCATCCACGCGAATACCTTGGCCATGTCGCGGCCTTCGAGCACGCCGGCCTGATAGGAATGGCGCTTTGCCGCTTCCAGCGTCTGTTCATCGACGAACAGCGCCACCTGGGTGTCCAGCGTGGTGTCCAGCACACTCACCAGCAGGGTCAGGGCGTTGACCTTCTTCTCGCCCAGCGCCGCGTAGTGGCCCAGCAGCGCGGTGCAGGTGATACCGCCGGAGCAGGCGCCCAGCATGTTCACGTCCTTGCTGCCGGTAATCGCCCTGATCACATCCACTGCTTCCTTGAGCGCCTCGATGTAAGTCGACAGGCCCCATTCGCGCTGTGCCTTGGTGGGGTTGCGCCAACTGACGATAAAGGTCTGCTGCCCATTGCGCAGGCAGAAACGCGCCAGGCTCTTCTCCGGGCTCAGGTCGAATACATAGAATTTGTTGATCTGCGGCGGCACCACCAGCAGCGGGCGCTCGTGCACCTGCTCGGTGATCGGCTTGTACTGGATCAGCTCCAGCACATCATTGCGAAACACCACGGCGCCGTCGGTGATGCCCAGGGTCTTGCCCACTTCGAAGGCGCCCATGTTGACCTGGCTCGGCATGCCGCCGTTGTGCACCATGTCCTTTGCCAGGTGGGACAGGCCGTCGAGCAGGCTTTTGCCACCGGTTTCAAAGAAGCGTTTGACCGCCGCCGGGTTGGCTGCGCTGTTGGTGGGGGCCATGGCTTCGGTCATCAGGTTGATCACGAAGTGGCCACGGCTGATGTCCTGTTCCGACAGATTGCTGTCGCCGATCCAGTCGTGCAGTTCCTTGCGCCACGCCAGGTAAGTCTGCAGGTAGCGCTTGTAGAGCGGGTTCTGGCTCCAGGCCGGGTCGTGGAAGCGGCGGTCGTCGCTTTCCGGCACCAGCGCCGATTTGCCGAACATCACGTTCTTGAGCTCCACCCCAAAATGGGCGACGTGTTTGACGCTGTGTAACGGTTGCTTGATGGCTTGGGTCAGCACCATCCTCGCCGAGGCCAATAGATCCTTTTTGCGTAACGCGATGATCGGGTTCAACCCCAGGGTGTTTTCCGAGGCCTGGCGTTTCAAGTCATCGTTATTCTTGTTACTCATCTACGACGCTCCATTGTCCGAAAGACGAGTACCGGCGATTGCTGCGCACCCATTTCGATACACGACACCAGCCTGGTACTGCGACTCGGGTGACCGTTGATACCGCATCGTCAAATGCAGGGAACTTGCCAGTTCCATTGGTTACCCGAGTTTAATTTTTTTCGCAAGCGGGCCAATCGTTGGCCACCAGACAGGGCATTCAAGCAGATGAAATTAGAAAATGCCCTCTAAAGAGCAAGAAGCCTGGGCTAGAGCATCAGGCGCACGACCGACTGACTCGGGTCGCGGGTTTTTCCGGCAGCTTTCAGTTCGGCCAGGTAATCCGCCCACAGCGCGTCCTGACGCACGGCCAGTTGATACAGGTAGTCCCAGGTGAACAGCCCGCTGTCATGGCCGTCGTCGAAGGTCAATTTCAGTGCGTACTGGCCGGCCGGTTCCAGCTTGATCAACTTAACGTTGAGCTTGCCGAATTGCAGGATGGGTTTGCCGTGGCCCTGGACCTCGGCGGAGGGTGAGTGCACGCGCAGGAATTCGGCGGGCAACTGGTAAACCTCGTCGGGGCCGTAGGTGAGGCCGAGGGTATTGGAGGTTTTGTGCAGGTTTACAGCAGTAGGAAACTTGGCCATATGAGGTACTCCTGAATAAACCAGCTTAACAATGTGGGAGGGGGCTTGCTCCCGATAGCGGTGGATCAGTCAGCTTATCTGTAGCTGACCCACTGCAATCGGGGGCAAGCCCCCTCCCACATTGAAGCGAAGCAGTTCTGTGTGAGGCTTACAGGATATACCGCGACAAGTCTTCGTTCTGCGCCAATTCGCCCAGGTGGCTGTTGACGTAATCCGCATCGATCTTGATCGCCACGCCATTCTGCAAACCTGCCATGTCCCCGGCGCTGAACGACACTTCTTCAAGCAGGCGCTCAAGCAGCGTGTGCAGACGCCTCGCACCGATATTCTCGGTCTTCTCGTTGACCTGCCAGGCAATCTCCGCCAGGCGCTTGATACCGTCTGCTTGGAATTCGATCCCCAGGCCCTCGGTTTTCAGCAGCTCACGATACTGCTCGGTCAACGACGCATGCGGCTCGCTGAGGATGCGCTCGAAGTCGCCCGGAGTGAGCGCCTTGAGTTCCACGCGGATCGGCAGGCGACCTTGCAGCTCCGGCACCAGGTCGCTTGGCTTGCTCAGGTGGAACGCACCGGAAGCGATAAACAGGATGTGGTCGGTCTTGACCATGCCCAGCTTGGTGTTCACCGTGCAGCCCTCGATCAGCGGCAGCAGGTCGCGCTGTACGCCTTCGCGAGACACATCGACACCACCGGAGTTGCCGCGTTTGGCGACTTTGTCGATCTCATCGATAAACACAATACCGTGTTGCTCGACCGCTTCCAGGGCCTTCGCCTTGAGTTCTTCCTCATTCACCAGGCGCCCGGCTTCTTCGTCGCGCACCAGTTTCAGCGCTTCCTTCACCTTGAGCTTGCGGCTTTTCTTCTTGCCCTTGCCCATGTTGGCGAACAGGTTCTGCAACTGGCTGGTCATTTCTTCCATGCCCGGTGGCGCGGAGATATCGACGCCGGACACCTCGGCCACTTCAATCTCGATTTCCTTGTCGTCCAACTGGCCTTCACGCAGGCGCTTGCGAAACAGCTGACGGGTGTTGGAGTCTGACGACGGCGCGGCATCTTCGTTGAAGCCCATGCGTGCCGGTGGCAGCAAGGCATCGAGGATGCGTTCTTCGGCGGCGTCTTCGGCGCGGTGGCTGACCTTGGTCACTTCCTGCTCGCGCAGCATTTTCAAGGCGGCGTCGGCCAGGTCGCGAATGATCGATTCGACGTCGCGGCCCACATAACCGACTTCGGTGAACTTGGTGGCTTCGACCTTGATGAACGGTGCATTGGCCAACTTGGCCAGACGCCGGGCGATCTCGGTTTTACCAACACCGGTCGGGCCGATCATCAGGATGTTCTTTGGCGTTACTTCAACGCGCAACTCTTCGGGCAGTTGCATCCGGCGCCAGCGGTTACGCAGCGCAATGGCAACGGCGCGCTTGGCATCGTCCTGGCCGATGATATGGCGATTGAGTTCATGGACGATTTCGCGGGGAGTCATGGACATAGTGTTTGGCGGCCTCAAGCGGGAATAAGCCTACGGCTTACTCGGCGAGGTCCTGCTCCTCAATGGTCTGGTTGTGGTTGGTGAACACGCAGATATCACCGGCGATACCCAGCGCGGTCTCGACGATTTCACGCGCCGACAGATCGGTTTTCTTCAACAGCGCGCTGGCCGCAGCCTGTGCATAGCCGCCACCGGAACCCATGGCGATCAGGCCGTGTTCAGGTTCAACCACATCGCCGTTGCCGGTGATGATCAAGGACGCGTCTTTGTTGGCGACCGCCAGCATGGCTTCAAGACGGCTGAGGGAGCGGTCGGTGCGCCACTCCTTGGCGAGTTCGACGGCGGCGCGCACCAAGTGGCCCTGGTGCTTTTCAAGCTGGCCTTCGAAACGCTCGAACAGGGTGAAGGCGTCGGCGGTCGCGCCTGCGAACCCGGCGAGCACCTGGCCGTGGTACAGGCGACGCACTTTCTTGGCGTTGCCTTTCATCACGGTATTACCCAGGGAAACCTGGCCGTCGCCGCCCATGACGACTTTGCCGTGGCGACGTACTGAAACGATGGTGGTCAAGGGGAGAGTCTCCACGCAGCGGGGCGAAAATGCCCTGATGGAAACTGATATGGGGGTGGCGGAGGGGATTTCAACCGTAGGACGGGACGGCGGACGAGTGGCGTTTACTGGCCCTGATCGTTCCCACGCTCTGCGTGGTAATGCCGCAATTGACGCTCTGCGTCTTCTCTTGTGACGCGGAGCGTCACGGCTGCATTCCCACGCGGAGCGTGGGAACGATCATGAGGGATGATCAGCGGCTCTGACGCTGTTGTAACAGCAGGTTGCTAAACCCCGCGCCGGCCAATTGTTTCTGCGCCACGGTCAACTGCTCGCGGTTGCTGAACGGGCCTACCAGCACGCGATACCAGGTCGCGTCCTTCACCGTGCCGGATTCCACCGTCACCGCCTGACCCAGCAGAATGATCTGCGCCCGCACGCGATCGGCATCCGCCTGTTTCGGGAACGAACCCGCTTGCAGGAAGAACTTGGTCACCGGGGCGGCCTTGGTCTCTGCCACTGGAGGTGCCGGCGGCGGGGTGATACCTGCCAATGCCGCCTGGGCGCGCGCCGTGTCGATTTTCGCCGCTTCCGCAGGCGTCACCGGCGTGGTCGGCACTTGCGGCGTCGGCAGGGTTTTCTCCGGCACGGCGTCGGGCGGCACGATCACTTCCGATTCCGGCAGCAGTGTGTAGAAGTCGTACTTGGGCTTCACCGGCGCCGTCGGGCTTGGTGCGGTCTTGTTAGCCTCGGCGATCTTCGTGGCTTTCTGCTGCTCCTGTTTGACGCGCTTGACGTCATCGCCCTGGCCGGGCTCCAGCTTCATCAGAAATACCACGAATGCGCCGACCGTGAGGCCGATGGCCATCCACAGCCAACCCGGAATCGGCTGCTTGGCCGGGGCCTGATAGCGGCTGGCGCCGCGCTTGGGTGCAGGTTTTTTCTTGGCGGCCAACTTACATGCGCTCCAGAGTTTCCAGGCCCAACAGCTCCAGGCCTTGCTTGAGGGTCCGTCCAGCCAGTGCGGCGAGGCGCAGGCGACTGTGCTTCTGGGCTTCATCCTCGGCGCTGAGGATCGGGCAACTCTCGTAGAAGCTGGAGAACAGGCCGGCCACTTCGTACAGGTAGGTGCAGAGGATATGCGGCGTGCCTTTCTCGCCGACGCTGTTGAGCACTTCGCCGAACTGCGCGAGCTTGGCGGCCAGTTCCTGCTCCTGGGGTGCGTCCAGCACGATCTGGCCTTCGACTTCGCTGAAGTCCTTGCCCAGTTTGCGGAACACACCGGCCACGCGGGTGTAGGCGTACAGCAGGTACGGTGCGGTATTGCCTTCGAAGTTGAGCATCAGGTCGAAGTTGAAGCTGTAGTCGCTGGTGCGATGCTTGGACAGGTCGGCGTATTTCACCGCGCCAATGCCTACCACGCGGGCGATGTTGCGCAGGTCGGCCTCGGCCAGCTCAGGGTTCTTTTCCTTCACCAGGCTGTAGGCGCGTTCCTGGGCTTCGGTCAGCAGGTCGATCAGCTTCACGGTGCCGCCGTCACGGGTCTTGAACGGGCGGCCATCGGCGCCGTTCATAGTGCCGAAGCCCATGTGTTCCATGTGCATCGGGTGAGTGACGAAGCCGGCGCGGCGCGCCACTTCGAACACCTGCTGGAAATGCAGGGCCTGGCGCTGGTCGACGAAATACAGCGCGCGGTCGGCCTTGAGCACGCCGCTGCGGTAGCGCACGGCGGCCAGGTCGGTGGTGGCGTAGAGATAGCCACCATCGGCCTTGACGATGATCACCGGCAGCGGTTCGCCCTCGGCGGTCTTGAATTCTTCAAGGAACACGCACTGCGCGCCGTTGCTCTCGACCAGCAGGCCTGCGGCCTTGAGGTCGTTGACCACGTTGATCAGGTCATCGTTGTAGGCGCTTTCGCCCATCACGTCGGCCATGGTCAGCTTGACGTTGAGCAGTTCGTAGATTTCCTGGCAGTGGGACAGCGAGATATCGCGGAAACGACCCCACAGTTCCAGGCATTCCTTGTCGCCCGCTTGCAGCTTGACCACCAGGCTGCGCGCGCGGTCGGCGAACTCGGCGGATTCGTCGAAGCGCTTCTTGGCGGCGCGGTAGAAGTTTTCCAGGTCGGCCAGTTCGTTGCTGGTGATCGGGTTTTCCTGCAGGTACGCCATCAGCATGCCGAACTGGGTGCCCCAGTCGCCCACGTGATTCTGGCGGATCACGGTGTCGCCGAGAAACTCCAGTACCCGCGCCACGCCGTCGCCAATGATGGTCGAGCGCAGGTGGCCAACGTGCATTTCCTTGGCCAGGTTCGGTGCCGACAGGTCGATGACCACGCGCTGGCTGTCGCCGGCTTTGCGTGCGCCGATGCTGGCATCGGCCAAGGCGGCATCCAGGCGCGACGCCAGGGCCTGGGTGTTCTGGAAGAAGTTGATAAAGCCTGGGCCGGCGATTTCGGCCTTGGTGACACTGGCGTCGGCCGGCAGCGCCGCGATGATTTTTTCCGCCAGGTCGCGGGGTTTCATGCCCGCGGGCTTGGACAGCATCATCGCGATGTTGCTGGCGAAGTCGCCGTGGGTCTTGTCGCGAGTGTTCTCCACTTGGATCGCCGGCGACAGGCCTTCAGGCAACACACCTTCGTTGACGAGTTGGGTGAGGGCTTGCTGGATCAGCTGGCGAATGGTGTCTTTCATGGTGTTCTCTTTCGACCGCAAGCGGCGGCGCGCGATGCGCAGGTGGAAAAACTGGGCATTATCCGTGGCGAGGGCGGGCTTGCCAACCGTTCCAGACCTGTGGAGCTGTTTAAGGGCGTTGTGCCTCCCTGTAGGAGCGAGCTTGCTCGCGAAAAACCCGAGGGCGCCGCGTGAAATCAGGATACCGCGTTATCGTTAACGTTTTTCGCGAGCAAGCTCGCTCCTACAGGGAACGGCTTAATACAAATCTACCGGGTCTACATCCAGCGACCATCGCACTTGCCGGCCGCTGGGCATTTGCTCCAGGGCAAGCAACCAGCTACTTAATAGCCGATGCAGCGGTGCGCGGGACGTTGCCTGCAAGAGTAACTGCGCGCGATAGCGCCCGGCGCGGCGCTCCATCGGTGCGGGCACCGGGCCGAGCAGTTCGATGCCGCTCAGACCCAGTTCGGCGAGCAAACGTTCGGCGGCGCTGCAGGCCTCGTCGAGAAAGGCTTCGGCCTGGCCCGGTTTATGCGCCTCGGCGCGCAGCAGTGCCAGGTGCGAAAACGGCGGCAGCCCGGCGGCGCGGCGTTCGCTCAATGCCTGCTCGGCGAAGGCAAAGTAACCTTGCTCGGTCAGTTGAATCAGCAGTGGGTGGTCGGCCAGGTGTGTCTGGATAATCACCCGGCCCGGCTCTTCGGCGCGCCCGGCGCGGCCGGCGACCTGCACGATCAACTGCGCCATGCGCTCGCTGGCGCGGAAGTCGCCGGAGAATAAACCACCGTCGGCATCCAGGATCGACACCAGGGTCACCCGTGGGAAGTGATGCCCTTTGGCGAGCATTTGCGTGCCAACCAGAATGCACGGCTGGCCTTTCTGGATGGTGGCGAACAATTGGTTCATCGCGTCTTTGCGCGAGGTGCTGTCGCGGTCCACCCGCAGTACCGGGTAATCCGGGAACAGAATGCCCAGGCGCTCTTCGGCGCGCTCGGTGCCCGCGCCGACCGGGCGCAGGTCGACCTTGCCGCATTGCGGGCAGTGGCGCGGCACCGGCTCGACATGGCCGCAGTGATGGCAGCGCAATTCGCCGTAGCGCTGGTGCACGGTCATGCGGGCATCGCAGCGTTCGCATTCGGACATCCAGCCACAGTCATGGCACAACAGCGTCGGCGCAAAGCCACGGCGATTGAGGAACACCAACACTTGCTGGCCGGCGGCGAGAGTCTGGCCGATGGCTTGCTGCATCGGGCCGGAAATACCGCTGTCCAGCGGACGGCTTTTTACATCCAGGCGCAGGAAACGCGGCTGTTTGGCGCCACCTGCGCGCTCATTCAGGCGTAGCAGGCCATACCGGCCGGTGTAGGCGTTATGCAGGCTTTCCAGGGAAGGCGTGGCCGAGCCGAGCACAATCGGGATGTCTTCCTGGCGTGCGCGTACCAGCGCCAGGTCGCGGGCGTGGTAACGCAGGCCTTCCTGCTGTTTATAGGAGCCGTCGTGTTCTTCGTCGATGATGATCAGCCCCGGATTTTTCATCGGGGTAAACAGCGCCGAGCGGGTGCCGATGATGATGTCGGCTTCGCCGTCCCGCGCCGCCAGCCACGACTCCAGGCGCTCACGGTCGTTGACCGCCGAGTGCACCAGGGCGATGCGGGCGTTGAAACGCTGTTCGAAACGCGCCAGGGTCTGCGGGCCTAGGTTGATCTCGGGGATCAGCACCAGCGCCTGTTTACCGGCTTGCAGGGTTTCGCGGATCAACTGCAAATAGACTTCGGTCTTGCCGCTGCCGGTAACGCCGGCCAGCAGGAACGCGTGGAAGCTGTCGAACCCGGCGCGGATCGCTTCATAGGCGGCGCGCTGTTCGGGGTTCAACGGCAGCTCCGGTTGCGCCAGCCAGTGTTCGTGGCGCGGGTCGGGGGCATGCTTGCGGATTTCCACCTGCACCAGGCCTTTGGCGAGCAACAGGTCGAGGCTGTCTTTGCTCAGCATCAGCTTGCTCAAGAGCTGATGGGCGACGCCATGCGGGTGCTGGGCCAGGGTGGCCAGGGCTTCACGCTGGCGCGGGGCGCGGGCGATACGCGGGTCATCCAGGCGGGCGCCGGGCGTCATCGACCAGAATCGCTCCTGGCGCGCTTCGGCCAGTTCGCCCTGGCGCAGCAGCACCGGCAGCGCCCAGCTCAAGGTATCGCCCAGGCTGTGCTGGTAATACTGCGCGGTCCACAGGCACAACTTGAACAGCGCGGGGGGCAGCGGCGGTGTGGCGTCGAGGATGGCGATGGCCGGCTTGAGTTTTTCGGCGGGCACTTCGCTGTGGTCGGTGACTTCCACCAGGATGCCGATCATTTCCCGGCGCCCGAACGGCACGCGCACGCGCATGCCTGGCTCCAGCTGCGCACGCGGCACACCGGCCGGGGCCCGATAATCGAACAGGCGGCGCAGGGGCGAGGGCAGGGCTAGGCGCAAAATGGCGTCGGGCACGCGAGAAGTCTCATCTATAAAGGCAGGCGGTGGCGCAGGGGCGGGAGCCTAGCAGACCGACGGTGGAGGTGTCCCGTCTCTGCTGCAGGAAGGAGAGACTTGCGCAGGCGCCGGGATTTTCTGATGAAAGGGCGTACTCGGCCGTCACCGCCGCTTGCGCGATTGAAAAGGTCTGTTAGAATTCGCGGCCTAATTACGTGCGGTATTCGACAATAGTGTCGAGTGGCGGCACGCTAGCCCGAGGAAGTGCCATGAAAGCCGATATCCATCCAGCGTACGAAACCATCGAAGTCACCTGCAGCTGCGGCAACAAGTTCGAGACTCGTTCGAACCTGTGCAAGCCACTGGGTACTGACGTATGCAACGAGTGCCACCCGTTCTACACCGGTAAGCAGAAAACTCTGGACACCGGCGGCCGTGTACAGCGCTTCGCAGATCGCTTTGGTGCTTTCGGCAAGAAGCCTGCTGCTGCTACTCCAGCAGAGTAAGGCTCAAAGGCCTTATGGGCTTTTGCCAGCTGTTGAAAAAGGCGTCCCTTGTGGGCGCCTTTTTTGTGCCTGGGATTTGGTTCGGCGCGGCCCAGGCCCAGGTGTTTTGCCCGGCGCCGGCCTCCGTGGCGCGTGTAGAAGTACAGCGCGTGGTGGATGGCGACACCGTGCGCCTCAAGGATGGCCGCAGCGTGCGGCTGATCGGCCTCAACGCCCCGGAAACCGGTAAGAAGGGCCGCGCTGACGAGCCCTTTGCCATCGCCGCGCGCCAGCGCTTGCAAGCCTTGGTGAGCGCCAGTGGAGGACGCGTCGGGCTGGTGCCGGGTCGCGAGGCCAAGGATCGCTATGGGCGAACCCTGGCGCACCTTTACGGCGCCGACGGCAATAATCTGGAAGCCCAGTTACTGGCCGAGGGCCTGGGTTTTCAGGTGGGTGTCGCGCCCAACGTCGACCTCGTTGCCTGTCAGCAGGCGGCTGAGCACACGGCGCGCCAGGCAGGGCTGGGCCTGTGGCGGCAATCGCCGGTGCAAGGTGTGGCCCGGCTCAAGCAGTCCGGCTTCGCCCTGGTCAGCGGCCGTGTCAGCAAGATCGAACGCAATCGCGGCGGAACCTGGATCGAATTGCAGGGTTCACTGGTATTACGCGTTGCGCCCGATCTGGCCCATCAATTCGACACTGCCATGCTCGATGGTCTGCAAGGCAAGACAATCGAGGCGCGTGGCTGGGTGCAGGATCGCTCTCGGCGTGGTGGGCACAAAAGCGACCAGGCACGTTGGCTGCTGCCGATCACCGATCCCGGCATGCTCAAATTGGTGCAATGATAAAAAATTGTAGACATTTTTTCAGTCGATTGTGAACAGTCAAGCCCTTGTATCCCGTGGCTTTAGACTAAAGTACGCTGTTGCAGGGCCTTGACACCTGTGACCGACCAGTCTTGTAGGGGCTTTACGACACGCGTATCCTCGGCGGTCCGTCGACCAACAGTAAAAGCGGAATGCCGATATGTCTGATTTGAAAACTGCCGCTCTCGAATATCATGCCAATCCTCGTCCAGGAAAGCTGAGTGTAGAGCTCACCAAAGCCACTGCCACCGCCCGCGACCTGTCGCTGGCCTACAGCCCTGGCGTTGCCGAGCCCGTACGTGAAATCGCCCGCGACCCCGAGCTGGCGTACAAGTACACCGGCAAGGGCAACCTGGTTGCAGTGATTTCTGATGGCACCGCGATCCTGGGTCTGGGTAACCTCGGCCCACTGGCTTCCAAGCCGGTCATGGAAGGTAAGGGCGTGCTGTTCAAGCGCTTTGCCGGCATCGACGTTTTCGACATCGAGGTCGACTCCGAAAGCCCGCAGGCCTTCATCGACACCGTCAAGCGCATCTCCATCACCTTCGGTGGCATCAACCTGGAAGACATCAAGGCACCTGAGTGCTTCGAGATCGAAAAGGCCCTGATCGAACAGTGCGACATCCCGGTATTCCACGATGACCAGCACGGCACCGCGATCGTTACTGCGGCCGGCATGATCAACGCCCTGGAAATCGCCGGCAAAACCCTGAGCGAGGCGAAAATCGTCTGCCTGGGCGCCGGTGCTGCGGCCATTTCCTGCATGAAGCTGATCATCAGCATGGGCGCCAAGCTGGAAAACATCTACATGGTCGACAGCAAGGGCGTGATCCAGTCCGAGCGTACCGACCTGAACCAGTACAAGGCGATGTTCGCCCACCCGTCCTCCAAGCGCACCCTGGCGGATGCCCTCGACGGTGCCGACGTGTTCGTCGGTCTGTCCGGCCCGAACCTGCTGAGCGCCGAAGGCCTGAAGTCGATGGCGCCGAACCCGATCGTGTTCGCCTGCTCCAACCCAGACCCGGAAATCTCCCCGGAACTGGCGCACGCCACCCGCAGCGACGTGATCATGGCCACCGGCCGTTCGGACTACCCGAACCAGGTCAATAACGTGTTGGGCTTCCCGTTCATCTTCCGTGGTGCCCTGGACGTTCGCGCCAAGCGCATCAACGAAGAGATGAAAGTAGCGGCCGCCAACGCCCTGCGTGAACTGGCCAAACTGCCGGTGCCGCAGGATGTATGCGACGCCTACGGTGGCGCCAAGCTGGAATTCGGGCGTGAGTACATCATTCCCAAACCAATGGATAAGCGCCTGATCACCCTGATCTCCGATGCCGTGGCCAAGGCTGCAATCGAGACCGGTGTGGCAACCCTGCCGTATCCGAAGAACTACCCGCTCAAAAGCGTGGATGATGTGTTCAACGGCTAAGCCGTTGTAGCGCACCCACAAAAAAGCCCCGGCTCTCGCGAGTCGGGGCTTTTTTGTGGCTGATCGTTCCCACGCTCCGCGTGGGAATGCACCCCGTGACGCTCCGCGTCACATGTGCTTGACCACAAGGCCGTGCGCGCACCCTGGACGCAGAGCGTCCAAAGCGGCGTTCCCACGCGGAGCGTGGGAACGAGCGTCATCAGAACAGATCGATCGGCGCACCTTCATCCGCCGGCAGCGGGCTGCCCGGTGCAACCCCGTTGCCCAGCTCATTGACCGACGGCGGCGTGTCTTCGCTCTTGAACAGTTCGAAGTAGGCGTTCGGTGTGCTTGGCGAGGCTGCGCGGCCGCTTACCGGGTCGATGCGCAGGCTGAGAATGCCTTCCGGTTCCGGCTGGGTGTGCAGCGGCTTGTCTTTCAGCGCCGCGCCCATGTAACTCATCCAGATCGGCAGCGCGACGGTGCCCCCGAATTCGCGACGGCCCAGGCTTTCCGGTTGGTCGTAACCGGTCCATACGGTGGTCACATAGTCGCCGTTGTAGCCGGAGAACCAGGCATCCTTGGATTCATTGGTGGTACCGGTCTTGCCGGCGATGTCCGCGCGGCCGAGGGCCAATGCGCGCCGGCCGGTACCTTTCTTGATCACGTCTTGCAGGATGCTGTTGAGGATATAGGTGGTGCGGCCATCCACGATGCGCTCGGCCACTGCCGGCGCCTGCGGCTCGGCCGGCGCGGGGGTATTTGCGGCAGGCGTCGTGCCTGGGGTCGGCTCGATGGTGATGCCGCCGTTGCTGGGTGCGGCGAGACCATCGGTCGCCGCCACGCCATTGACCACATCGCCGGGCACCCGTGGCGGGTTGGCGGTGAACAGGGTGTCGCCATTGCGGCTTTCGATCTTGTCGATCAGGTATGGCGAGATTTTGTAACCACCGTTGGCAAAGGTGCTCCAGCCGGTGGCGATTTCCATCGGCGTGAGAGTGGCGGTACCCAGGGCCAGGGACAGGTTCGGCGGCAGGTCAGACTTGGCGAAGCCAAAGCGAGTCATGTAGTCGATGGTCTTGCCCACGCCCATCGCCTGCAGCAGGCGGATCGACACCAGGTTGCGCGACTTGTACAACGCTTCGCGAATGCGGATCGGGCCGAGGAAGGTGTTGGTGTCGTTTTTCGGGCGCCAGACTTTGTCCAGGTACTCATCGACAAACACGATCGGTGCATCGTTGACCAGGCTGGCGGCGGTATAGCCGTTATCCAGCGCGGCACTGTAGACGAATGGCTTGAAGCTCGAGCCCGGCTGGCGCTTGGCCTGGGTGGCGCGGTTGTAGTTGCTCTGCTCGAAGGCGAAGCCGCCGACCAGGGAGCGGATCGCACCGTTCTGCGGGTCGAGGGACACCAGGGCGCCTTGGGCGACCGGGACCTGGCTGAATTTCAGGCTGTCATCCGCCTGGCGCTGCACGCGGATCAAATCACCCACCTGCGCCACGTCGGACGGCTGCTTGGGCATCGGGCCCATGCTGTTGGTATTCAGGAACGGGCGCGCCCATTTCATGCTGTCCCACGCCACATGCGCTTCGCCGGTGCGGGTCAGCACTTGCACGCCGTCTTTCTTCACCTGGGTGACGATGGCTGGCTCCAGGCCACTGATGGAGCGCTGTTTGCCCAGCTCGGTGGTCCAGGCGCTCAGGGTCTTGCCCGGCAGGCGCGATTCAGGGCCGCGATAGCCATGGCGCTGGTCATAGGTGATCAGGCCTTCGTGCAGCGAATGGTTGGCAATTTCCTGCAAGTTGCTTGGAACGGTGGTAGTAACACGGAAACCTTCGGTGTAGGCCTCGCTGCCATACCGGCCGACCATCTCGGCACGCGCCATTTCGGCGATATACGGCGCATTCACTTCCGGCGTCGGCACGTGATAGCTGGCGTTCAACGGTTCGGCCACGGCGCTTTCGTAAGCCGCCTGGTCGATCTTGCCCAGCTTGTACATGCGCCCCAGGATCCAATCGCGCCGCTCCTTGCTGCGCGCCGGGTTGGCCAAGGGGTTGAAGCGCGACGGCGCCTTGGGCAGGCCGGCAATCATCGCCATCTGCGCCAGGCTGGCATCACGAATCGACTTGCCGTAGTACACCTGGGAAGCCGCCTCGATGCCGTAGGCGCGGTTGCCCAGGTAAATCTTGTTGACGTACAGCTCGAGAATTTCATCCTTGGTCAGCTGACGTTCAATCTGCAGCGCCAGCAGGATCTCGGTGGCCTTGCGCGAAAAACTGCGCTCGCTGGTGAGGAAGAAGTTCTTCGCCACCTGCATGGTGATGGTGCTGCCGCCCGATTGAATGTGTCCGCTTTTTACCAACTGCGTGGCTGCGCGTACCAGGCTACTGGGGTCGACGCCGTAGTGGTTGGCGAAATTATCGTCTTCAGCCGACAGCAACGCGCTGATGAAATTGGGTGGAATGTCGGCGAAACGGATCGGGGTGCGGCGCATTTCGCCGAACTCCGCGATCAGTTTTTCATCGCTGCTGTAGACCCGCAAAGGAATCTGCAACTGGATACTTCTGAGAGCCTCTACGGACGGCAAACCCGGACTAAGGTAGAGGTAGGCCCCGCTGAGTACGAGCAGCAGCCCGCAGACGATCGCGACAATGGAGTACCCGAAAAACTTCAGCAGACGAATCAAGGCTTTTGGATTTCCAGAGAAATGAAAGAGTTACGCGTCGGGGCATGCATGGCAAACGATGGATCGACCCGGGCAGCAGATAAAAAGCGGGAAAAAACGCTGGGCATTAAAGCATTTTCGCCTTCGGGCGTCATTCGCGCGGCTCAAACAAGTCGACCGAATGCACGCTGCCCGGCGGCAATCAGGCGGTAAGACAGGCAAAGCTTTAGGGAGTTTTATGGGAAAGGGATTTTTCAGGCGAAAACTCGACGTCGTCCTCGGCGTTGACATCAATGACCAGGGTATCAAGCTGGTCGAGCTGGGCCGTTCGGCGCAAGGTTTCAGCATTCAGCGGTATGTCACGCAGGTATTGCCGGCACATGCGGTGGTCGATGGCACATTGCTTGACCTCGACGGCGTAGGGCGGGCGCTGCACCAGGCATTATCCCGCTTGCACAGTGGCACCAGGCACGCGGCCGTCGCGGTGGCGGGCCCTTCGGTCATTACGCGGGTGATCGAAATGGACACGGACCTGGGCGACGAAGAGATGGCCTGGCAGATACAGATGGAGGCCGACCAGTACATTCCTTATCCTCTGGACGAGGTCGCCATCGATTTTCAGGTGCGCGGGCCATCGCCCCAGGAAGCGGGGCGGGTCGAGGTGTTGCTGGTGGCGTGCCTGCGTGAGCAGGTCGAGGCCCGCGAGGCGGCGCTGGCCCTGGCCGGGCTGGTGACGCAGGTAGTGGATGTCGAAGCGTTTGCATTGGAGCGCGCTTGCCGTCAGGATTTTGCCAGCTTCATGCCGGGTCATCGAGTCGATGGCGCACAATGGGCCGTCGATGCCCAGGGGATGGGAGTGGCTTGCGGGTTAGCCCTGAGGAGTTTCGCTGGATGACACGAATCAATCTTTTGCCCTGGCGCCGGTTGCTGGCGGAGCGGCGCCGCAAATATTTCCTGGCACTGTTGCTGGTATTTGCCTGCCTGGCGCTCGCGGCGGTGTGGCTGGCTGACCAGGTGATCGACCAGGCGATCGACCGGCAGGTTACCCGCAATGTGCGCCTGAACGGGGATGTCGCCGTGCAGGACTCACGCATCAAGACCATCGACGACCTGCAGGAGCGAAGCCAGCAATTGGCGCAGCGCATGAAGGTCGTGCAGGACCTGCACGATGCGCGCTCTTCCGGTGCTCGGCTGTTCGATCAGTTGGCGCGCGCGATGCCCGATGGCGTTCATCTGCATGAAGTGGTCGCGAGTGGCGATACGATCAGCATTCGTGGCAGTGCCGACAGCAATCAGGATATCGCCCAGTTGATGCGTCGGTTGGAGGCGTCACAGGGTGGCCACTCCGCGCGGCTCGAGCGGGTGCGCGCAGAGGGCGAGCGCGGCGATCACGAGTTTCAGTTGATGGTGCGTCAGGGGGAAACCATCGAGGCGCAACCATGAGCCTGCCCAGGCTCGACTTTTCCGCACTCTCCTACAACGCTGCAAAATGGCCCTGGCCTGGAAAGGCCCTGCTTGGCTGTGCGCTGGCCGGCTTGGTGCTGTTGCTTGGAGAGGGGGTTTACCTGGGGGCTTCGCGGGAGCGACTGCACGGCCTAGAGGCTCGGGAGCAGGCGCTGCAAGCGCAGCTCGAAGAAAAAACCGGCTTGGCCGCCGAGCTTGAGGCGTACACCGAACAAGTCAGGGGGATGGAAGAGACTGTCGCGGGCCTTCAAGGGCAGTTGTCCGGTGAGTCCTCCGTGCCGGGCTTGCTGGAGGACATCGCCCGGCTGGCGGTTGCCAAAGGCGTCTGGATCGAAGGCGTCGCGGTGCTGGATGAGGCGTCGCTGCCGTTCCATGTCGAGCAGCCCGTGGAGATTGCCGCTACGGGGGCCTATCACGACTTGGCGGCGTTCGTCAGTGCCCTGGGCGGGTTGCAGCGCATCGTCACGGTGCATGACGTGGCGGTGCGGCCTGAAGGGGCATTGTTGCGTCTTGACCTGCTGGCCAAGGCCTATCGAAGTGCGTCGCCAGGCGGCAGCGCGTCCCAGGCGGTCGTCCCGGCTCCGCGCTTTGTTTATGACTCATCATCCCTGCGCGACCCGTTTCAACGCCCCGCCTTGCAGGCGGAGCACACGCCTGGGCGAGCGGCCCTTGCTCCAGACCTCACTCGGCCTCGCGGGCCGCTGGAGGGCATCGCAATCGAGCAGTTCGCCATGGTCGGTACGCTGTCGGGCGGTGGACAGACCTTCGCGCTATTGCGTGCCGGACCGACAGTGCATCGGCTGGCGGTCGGTGACTACCTCGGGCCCGATCATGGCCAGGTCATGTCCATCCAGGACAGTCATGTCGAGCTGATCGAGCGCTTTCCCGATGAACAGGGCCTCTGGCTGGAGCGCCCGCGAACCCTGGTAATGAACGTCAACTCATAACGGAATCAAACCATGAAAAGGATTTTCTCGTGCTTCGGTGTGGCGCTATGGATAGCGTTCACGGTGCCGAAGGCTGCTGCTGTACCCAATCGCCTCGACCTGATCCAATTGCCGCCGCCCGAAAGTGCTGCTTCGGTCGGCTACACCGGCGACAAGCTGAATCTCAATTTCCAGAACATCGATCTGCGCGCGGCGCTGCAGCAAATCGCCGATGTCGCAGGCCTCAACCTGGTGGCCGGTGACGAGGTACAAGGTTCGATCACCCTGCGGCTCAAGGAGGTGCCCTGGGACCAGGCGCTGGACCTGGTGCTGCAAGCCAAGGGGTTGGACAAACGGGTGAAGGCTGGCGTCTTGCTGGTGGCGCCGGCTGACGAATTGGCCGCTCGCGAACTGCTGACGCTGGAGGCGCGCAAGCAGATGGCTGAGCTGGCACCCTTACGCCGGGAGTTGCTGCAGGTCAATTATGCCAAGGCAGCGGACCTGGCCAAGCTGTTCCAGTCAGTTACCGGCTTTGAAGGCGCCACCGACGAGCGCGGCTCGGTGGCGGTCGACGACCGCACCAACAATATCATCGCCTACCAGACTGGAGAGCGGCTGGAAGAACTGCGGCGGATCGTGGCGCAGTTGGATGTGCCGGTGCGCCAGGTGATGATCGAGGCGCGCATCGTCGAGGCCAATGTCGATTACGACAAAGGCTTGGGCGCACGCTGGGGTGGGCGGCTCAATCGCGGCAATTGGAGCGCCGGCGGTATCCCCAAGCCCCAGGCGGACGGCGCGCAGCTACCAGAGAACCCACCCAGCTCACCCTTCGTCGACCTGGGTTCGCTGACCGCCACCTCGGGCTTGGGACTGGCCTTTATCACCGACAACCTGCTGCTGGACCTTGAGCTGACCGCCATGGAAAAGTCCGGCAACGGCGAAATCGTCTCACAGCCCAAGGTGGTCACCTCGGACAAGGAAACCGCACGCATCCTCAAGGGCACCGAGATCCCCTACCAGGAATCCACGTCCCAGGGCGCAACCTCGGTGTCGTTCAAGGAAGCCTCGCTGTCATTGGAGGTCACGCCGCAAATCACCCCCGACGATCATGTGATCATGGTGGTCAAGGTCACCAAGGACGAGCCCGACTATCTGAACAAGCTCAACGATGTTCCGCCGATCAAGAAAAACGAGGTCAATGCCAAGGTCCTGGTCAAGGATGGCGAGACCATTGTCATCGGCGGGGTTTTCTCCAATACCCAAAGCAAAGTGGTAGATAAAGTGCCATTTTTAGGCGATGTGCCGTATCTTGGCCGCCTTTTCCGGCGCGATGTGCGGGCGGAGAAAAAATCCGAGCTGCTGGTATTCCTGACTCCGCGTATCATGAATAACCAGGCGATTGCTGTGAGTCGTTGATTCTGTGCGAAATTTGATTCTTGTAGGGCCGATGGGGGCTGGAAAAAGCACCATCGGCCGTTTGCTGGCCAAAGAGCTGCGCCTGCCATTCAAAGATTCCGATAAGGAAATTGAATTGCGCACGGGTGCCAATATCCCATGGATCTTCGATAAGGAAGGCGAGCTGGGCTTTCGCGACCGCGAACAGGCAATGATTGCCGAACTGTGCGGCTGCGATGGCGTGGTATTGGCCACCGGCGGTGGCGCGGTGATGCGCGATGAAAATCGCCGCGCCCTGCACGCCGGGGGGCGAGTGGTGTACCTGCATGCCTCGGTGGAGCAGCAGGTGGGCCGCACCGCCCGTGATCGCAATCGCCCGTTGCTGCGCACGGCCAACCCGGAAAAAACCCTGCGAGACCTGCTGGCGCTGCGCGATCCGCTGTATCGGGAAATTGCCGATCTGGTGGTGGAAACCGATGAACGGCCGCCGCGAATGGTGGTGCTCGACATTCTTGAGCGCCTGCAACGGCTACCACCCCGTTAAAGCCTGGCCGCAAATGCGCTATTCTCGGCGGCGCGCCATGACCTCGCGGGGTGTGGCGTAGAGCCATCAGGCAGCGTCTGATCCAGGCGTTACCGGTCGTCAAAATATCTTCAACGCGGGGACACATGCAGACACTTAAGGTCGATCTAGGCGAGCGCAGCTACCCGATCCATATTGGCGAAGGTCTGCTGGACCAACCCGAGCTGCTCGCACCGCATATTGCCGGTCGGCAAGTGGCGATCATCTCCAACGAAACGGTGGCGCCGCTGTATCTTGAGCGTCTGAGCCGCAGCCTGGCGGCGTACTCGGTGATCTCGGTGATCCTGCCCGACGGCGAAGCCCACAAGAACTGGGAAACCCTGCAACTGATTTTCGATGGCCTGCTGAGCGCACGGCATGACCGCCGTACCACCGTGGTCGCTCTGGGCGGCGGTGTGATCGGTGACATGGCCGGCTTCGCGGCCGCCTGCTACCAGCGTGGCGTGGACTTTATCCAGGTGCCGACCACGCTGCTGTCCCAGGTCGATTCGTCGGTGGGCGGCAAGACCGGTATCAACCACCCGCTGGGCAAGAACATGGTCGGCGCGTTCTATCAGCCGCAGGCCGTGCTGATTGACACCGCAACCCTCAATACCCTGCCACCCCGCGAGCTGTCGGCGGGCTTGGCGGAAGTCATCAAGTACGGGCTGATCTGCGACGAGCCCTTCCTGACCTGGCTGGAAGAACACATGGACGCCTTGCGCGCCCTCGACCAGGTGGCACTCACCGAAGCGATTTCCCGCTCCTGTGCGGCCAAGGCGTTGGTGGTGAATGCCGACGAACGGGAGTCCGGTGTGCGGGCTACCCTGAACCTGGGCCACACCTTCGGCCATGCGATCGAAACCCACATGGGCTATGGTGTGTGGCTGCATGGGGAAGCCGTAGCGGCTGGCACCGTGATGGCATTGGAGATGTCGCAGCGCCTGGGCTGGATCAGCGTCCAGGAGCGTGATCGCGGTATCCGTCTGTTCCAGCGCGCCGGTTTGCCGGTGATTCCGCCGCCTGAAATGAGCGAGGCGGATTTCCTGGAACACATGGCGATAGACAAGAAAGTGATCGACGGTCGACTGCGACTGGTGCTGTTGCGCCACATGGGCGAAGCGGTGGTGACCGACGATTATCCGAAAGAGATTTTACAGGCCACGCTGGGAGCGGATTACCGCGCCCTGGCCCAGCTTAAAGGTTAATAAGATCCCGATGACTAGTTTGCATGCCGACGAGGCGTTCCTCGGCCACTACCACCTGAGCCACGACCCTTTTGCGCCTCGGGTACCTGGTTTCAAATTCTTCCCTGCCCAGCGCAAGCCGGTACTGGGGCAATTGCACCATCTCGCGCGCTACAGCCAGTTGCTGCTGGTGGTGACGGGGCCGTTGGGCAGCGGCAAGACCTTGCTGCGCCAGGCGCTGGTTGCCAGCACCAACAAGCAATCGGTGCAGAGCGTCGTCGTCTCGGCCCGTGGTGCCGGTGATGCGGCGGGCGTGTTGCGCCAGGTTGCGCAGGCGTTGGACGTGGCCAACCCTGAGCCGAACGCGATTCTCAAGCAGGTGGTGCAACTGGGCCTGACCGGCCAGGAAGTCTATCTGCTGGTAGATGACGCCGAGCAGCTCGACGAATCCGCCCTGGAAGCCTTGTTGGCGCTGGCGGCGGGTACCCCGGAAGGGCGTCCCCATGTGTTCCTGTTTGGCGAGTCGTCACTGATCGCCGATCTGGAGCAGATCAGCGGTGAACAAGAGCTGTTCCACGTCATCGAATTGCAGCCGTACGAAGAAGAAGAGACCCGCGAATACCTGGCTCAACGCCTTGAGGGCGCGGGGGCGGGTATCGAACTTTTCTCCGCTGCGCAGATCTCTGATATTCACGAAAGCTCCGATGGCTGGCCTGGCAACATCAATCAGGTTGCCCGCGATGCAATGATCGAAGCCATGATTGCCAGCCGCTCTGCGGTCAAGCGTCCAAAGATGGGGTTCACTATGCCTAAGAAGCACGTATTGGCTATTTCTGCCGTTGTCGTGGTCGCTGTTGCCGCCGCTTGGTTGATCCCAGGCCGCAGCAAGGCACCGGCAACCGCTGGCGCGCCAACCGAACAGGCGCAGTTGCCACTGGGCAAGCCCACGCCGAACGTCGAATTCGCCAATTCCGGCCAACCGACCAACCTGCCGATGGTCGGCCAACCTGTGATGCGCGGCCCGCTGGCCGAAGAAGCCGGTGGTATCTCCGAAGGCGACGACGGCGTGCCGGTGGAAGGCTCCAGCGCGACACCGCCAACCGTGACCACCACCGCGCCACCTGCGGGCGTGCCTGCCGGTACGCCAGCGACTCCCGTTGCACCGGTTGCGCCAGCTGCCAAGCCGACCCCGGCACCGACGGTTGCCACAGCCAAGCCTGCGCCTGCGCCGGTGACCAAGCCCGCGCCAACGCCTGCTCCAGCGGCCAAGCCGGCGGAAAAACCGGCGGCCACCGTTGCCAAGGCCGGCGCTGCCGGCAGCAGCTGGTACAGCAGCCAGCCCACCGGCAACTTCGTGGTGCAGATACTCGGCACCAGCTCCGAGGCCAACGCGCAGGCGTTCGTCAAAGAGCAGGGCGGCCAGTACCGTTATTTCAAGAAAGTGCTCAACGGCAAGCCGCTGTATGTGATCACCTACGGCAGCTTCCCAAGCCGCGCCGCAGCCGATTCCGCCATCAAGGCCTTGCCAGCGAAGGTTCAGGCTGGTAAACCTTGGCCTCGCACTGTTGCCAGCGTTCAACAAGAACTGGCAACAACTCGCTGAAGATCCGGCGGCCTTACCCAGGCCGCCCTCCCGGCACCTCAAAAAACTACAACAGCGTGCAGCCCTGAAGGCCGCGCGCTTTGTGGTGTCTGCGTCACGGTAGCTTTTGAGTCGTAGCGGTCAGAATTAAAAAAGTTTTGACTAGCACAGCATATCGCTTTAAACCTTTCATAAATGCGACATAGATTTGCGACATTTCGTCGCTAAATTTGTGAGCGTCTGTGGCGGTGTGTACAATGACCTCCCTTTTGCCCCCGCTAAGCCGGCGCACGTTCGGCGTGGAAGGTAACCGGTTGAATTGAAAAGAAATTTGCCTCGATATAAGAGGCAGCCTGGTGAGAAAGTGTCTATGAAAGCAGGTCTGTACCAACCCGATGAATTCAAGGATAACTGCGGTTTCGGCCTGATAGCCCACATGCAGGGCGAGCCCAGTCATACCCTTTTGCAAACGGCCATCGAGGCCCTGACCTGCATGACCCACCGCGGTGGGATCAACGCCGACGGCAAGACCGGTGACGGTTGCGGCTTGCTGATTCAAAAGCCCGACCAGTTCCTGCGCGCGGTCGCCAAAGAGCACTTCGCCGTCGAGCTGCCCAAGCAGTACGCCGTGGGCATGGTGTTTTTCAACCAGGACCCGGTTAAAGCCGAAGCTGCTCGCGAGAACATGAACCGCGAGATCGTTGCTGCCGGCCTGCAGCTCGTCGGCTGGCGCAAAGTGCCGATCGACACCAGCGTACTCGGCCGCCTGGCCCTGGAGCGCCTGCCGCAGATCGAACAAGTGTTCATCGCAGGCGACGGCCTGAGCGACCAGGACATGGCGATCAAACTGTTCACGTCCCGCCGTCGTTCGTCGGTGGCCAACGCCGCCGATACCGACCACTACATCTGCAGCTTTTCCCACAAAACCATCATTTATAAAGGCCTGATGATGCCGGCGGACCTCACCGCCTTTTATCCGGACCTGAGCGATGAGCGCCTGCAAACCGCAATCTGCGTGTTTCACCAGCGCTTCTCCACCAACACCCTGCCGAAGTGGCCGCTGGCCCAGCCATTCCGCTTCCTCGCCCACAACGGCGAGATCAACACTATTACCGGCAACCGCAACTGGGCCGTGGCCCGTCGCACCAAGTTCGCCAATGATTTGATGGACCTGGAAGAGCTCGGCCCGCTGGTCAATCGCGTCGGTTCCGACTCCTCCAGCATGGACAACATGCTCGAGCTGATGGTCACCGGCGGCATCGACCTGTTCCGTGGCGTGCGCATGATCATTCCGCCAGCGTGGCAGAACGTCGAGACCATGGACCCCGACCTGCGGGCGTTCTATGAGTACAACTCGATGCACATGGAACCGTGGGACGGCCCGGCCGGCGTGGTCATGACCGATGGTCGCTACGCGGTGTGCCTGCTCGACCGCAACGGCCTGCGCCCGGCGCGTTGGGTCACCACTACCAACGGTTTTATCACCCTGGCGTCGGAAATCGGCGTGTGGGACTACAAGCCTGAAGATGTGATCGCCAAAGGCCGCGTAGGCCCTGGCCAGATCCTCGCTGTGGACACCGAAACCGGGCAGATCCTCGATACCGACGCCATCGACAACCGTTTGAAGTCCCGTCACCCGTACAAGCAATGGCTGCGCAAGAACGCCCTGCGCATCCAGGCGACCATGGAAGACAACGACCACGGTTCGGCTTTCTACGACGTCGACCAGCTCAAGCAATACATGAAGATGTACCAGGTTACGTTCGAAGAGCGCGACCAGGTGCTGCGTCCGCTCGGCGAGCAAGGCTACGAGGCGGTCGGCTCCATGGGCGATGACACGCCGATGGCCGTGCTGTCCCAGCGTGTGCGCACGCCGTACGACTACTTCCGCCAGCAATTCGCCCAGGTGACCAACCCACCGATCGATCCGCTGCGCGAAGCCATCGTGATGTCCCTGGAAGTGTGTCTGGGTGCCGAGCGCAACATTTTCCAGGAGTCGCCGGAGCACGCGTCCCGCGTGATCCTCAGCTCGCCGGTCGTTTCCCCGGCCAAGTGGCGCTCCTTGATGACCCTGGAGCGTCCGGGCTTCGATCGCCAGATCATTGACCTGAACTACGACGAGAGCCTGGGCCTTGAAGCCGCTGTGCGCAACGTCGCCGACCAGGCCGAAGAAGCCGTGCGCGCCGGTCGTACCCAGATCGTGCTGACCGACCGTCATATCGCCCCAGGCAAGCTGCCGATCCATGCCGCCCTGGCGACGGGCGCGGTACATCACCGCCTGACTGAAAAAGGCCTGCGCTGCGACTCCAACATCCTTGTGGAAACCGCCACCGCCCGTGACCCGCATCACTTCGCCGTGTTGATCGGTTTCGGCGCCTCGGCTGTGTATCCGTTCCTTGCGTACGAAGTGCTCGGCGATCTGATTCGTACCGGTGAGGTGCTGGGCGACCTCTACGAAGTGTTCAAGAACTACCGTAAGGGCATCACCAAAGGCCTGCTGAAGATCCTGTCGAAGATGGGCATCTCCACCGTCACCTCCTACCGTGGCGCGCAACTGTTCGAGGCCATCGGCCTGTCCGAAGAAGTCTGCGAGCTGAGCTTTCGTGGCGTTCCGAGCCGCATCAAGGGTGCGCGTTTCGTCGACATCGAAGCCGAACAGAAAGCCCTGGCGGCCGAAGCCTGGAGCGCGCGCAAGCCAATCCAGCAAGGCGGCCTGCTCAAGTTTGTGCACGGTGGCGAATACCATGCTTATAACCCGGACGTGGTCAGCACCCTGCAAGCCGCCGTGCAGCAGGGCGACTACGCCAAGTTCAAGCTGTACACGAGCCTGGTGGATAACCGCCCGGTGTCGATGATCCGCGACCTGTTCAAGGTCAAGACCCTGGACACGCCGCTGGCCATCAGCGAAATCGAACCACTGGAATCGATCCTCAAGCGCTTCGACTCCGCCGGTATTTCCCTGGGCGCCTTGTCGCCCGAGGCTCACGAAGCCCTGGCCGAAGCCATGAACCGCCTGGGTGCGCGTTCCAACTCCGGCGAAGGCGGTGAGGACCCGGCGCGTTACGGCACCATCAAGAGTTCGAAAATCAAGCAGGTTGCCACCGGCCGTTTCGGGGTGACCCCGGAATACCTGGTCAACGCCGAAGTGCTGCAGATCAAGGTGGCCCAGGGCGCCAAGCCCGGTGAAGGCGGCCAACTGCCCGGCGGCAAGGTCAACGGCCTGATCGCTAAGTTGCGCTATGCGGTACCCGGCGTGACCCTGATTTCGCCGCCGCCGCACCACGACATCTATTCGATTGAAGATTTGTCGCAGCTGATTTTTGACCTCAAACAAGTCAATCCGCAGGCGCTGGTCTCGGTGAAGCTGGTAGCAGAAGCGGGCGTGGGCACCATCGCCGCTGGCGTGGCCAAGGCCTATGCCGACCTGATCACCATCTCCGGCTACGACGGCGGTACCGGCGCATCGCCGCTGACCTCGATCAAATACGCCGGTGCGCCATGGGAACTGGGCCTTGCCGAAACCCACCAGACCCTGCGTGGCAACGACCTGCGCGGCAAAGTCCGGGTACAGACCGACGGTGGCCTGAAAACCGGCCTCGACGTGATCAAGGCCGCAATCCTCGGCGCCGAGAGCTTCGGCTTCGGCACCGCGCCAATGATCGCACTGGGCTGCAAATACCTGCGCATCTGCCACCTGAACAACTGCGCTACCGGCGTCGCCACTCAGAACGAGAAGCTGCGCAAGGATCACTACATCGGCACCGTGGACATGGTGGTGAACTTCTTCACCTACGTCGCCGAAGAGACCCGTGAGTGGCTGGCCAAGCTGGGCGTGCGCTCGCTGGAAGAGCTGATCGGTCGTACCGATTTGCTGGATATCCTCGAAGGCCAGACCGCCAAGCAACAACACCTGGACCTGACGCCGCTGCTGGGCAGCGATCACATCCCGGCAGACAAGCCACAATTCTGCCAGGTAGACCGCAACCCGCCGTTCGACAAAGGCCTGCTGGCCGAGAAGATGGTCGACCTGGCCGGTTCCTCGATCAACGATGCCAGCGGTGGCGAATTCGCCCTGGATATCTGCAACTGCGACCGTTCCATCGGCGCTCGTGTTTCCGGCGAAATCGCGCGCAAGCACGGCAACCAGGGCATGGCGAAAGCGCCAATCACCTTCCGCTTCAAGGGCACTGCGGGCCAGAGCTTCGGCGTGTGGAACGCCGGCGGGCTGCACATGTACCTGGAAGGCGACGCCAACGACTACGTGGGCAAGGGCATGACCGGCGGCAAGCTGGTGATCGTTCCGCCACTCGGCAGCGTCTATAAGTCGCAGGACAGCGCCATCATCGGCAACACCTGCTTGTACGGCGCCACCGGTGGCAAGCTGTTCGCCGCCGGTACCGCCGGTGAGCGTTTCGCCGTGCGTAACTCCGGTGCCCACACCGTGGTGGAAGGCACCGGCGATCACTGCTGCGAGTACATGACCGGGGGCTTTGTCGCGGTACTGGGCAAGACCGGTTACAACTTCGGTTCGGGCATGACCGGCGGTTTCGCCTACGTGCTCGACCAGGACAACACCTTCGTCGACAAGGTCAACCACGAGTTGGTCGAGATCCAGCGGATCAGCGGCGAAGCCATGGAGTCATACCGAAACCACTTGCAGCACGTGCTGGACGAGTACGTCGAGGAAACCGGCAGTGAATGGGGGCGTAACCTCGCCGAAAACCTCGATGACTACCTGCGTCGTTTCTGGCTGGTCAAGCCCAAGGCTGCCAACCTGAAATCGTTGCTTTCCAGCATCCGTGCCAACCCGCAGTGATATGCGCCTGAACAGTTTGATGAGGTTTTAACATGGCTGAACGTCTGAATAACGACTTCCAGTTCATCGATGTCGGGCGCAAAGATCCGAAGAAGAAACTGTTGCGTCAACGCAAGAAAGAGTTCGTGGAGATCTACGAACCCTTCAAACCCCAGCACTCGGCCGACCAGGCCCACCGCTGCCTGGGGTGCGGTAACCCGTATTGCGAATGGAAGTGCCCGGTGCACAACTTCATTCCCAACTGGCTCAAGTTGGTGGCCGAGGGCAACATCCTCGCCGCCGCCGAGCTGTCGCACCAGACCAACACCCTGCCGGAAGTCTGCGGCCGGGTGTGCCCGCAGGACCGTCTGTGCGAGGGCGCGTGCACCCTCAACGACGGTTTTGGCGCGGTGACCATCGGTTCGGTGGAGAAGTACATCACCGATACCGCGTTCGCCATGGGCTGGCGCCCGGATATGTCCAAGGTCAAGCCGACCGGCAAGCGCGTCGCGATCATCGGCGCGGGCCCTGCGGGCCTGGGCTGTGCCGACGTGCTGGTGCGTGGTGGCGTGACTCCGGTGGTGTTCGACAAGAACCCGGAAATCGGCGGCTTGCTGACCTTCGGCATCCCCGAGTTCAAGCTGGAAAAGACCGTACTGAGCAACCGTCGCGAAGTGTTCACCGGCATGGGCATCGAGTTCCGCCTGAACACCGAGATCGGCAAAGACATCACCATGGAGCAACTGCTCGCCGAATACGATGCGGTATTCATGGGCATGGGCACCTACACCTACATGAAGGGCGGCTTTGCCGGTGAGGACCTGCCGGGCGTGTATGACGCGCTCGACTTCCTGATCGCCAACGTCAACCGCAACCTGGGCTTTGAAAAGTCGCCGGAAGACTTCGTCGACATGAAAGGCAAGAAGGTCGTGGTGCTTGGCGGTGGCGACACCGCGATGGACTGCAATCGCACCTCGATCCGCCAGGGCGCCAAGTCGGTGACCTGTGCGTATCGCCGTGACGAAGCCAACATGCCCGGTTCGCGCAAAGAGGTGAAGAACGCCAAGGAAGAAGGCGTGAAATTCCTCTACAACCGCCAACCGATCGCGATTGTTGGTGAAGACCGCGTCGAAGGCGTGAAGGTGGTCGAGACCCGTCTCGGTGAACCGGACGCCCGTGGTCGTCGCAGCCCTGAGCCCATCCCGGGTTCCGAAGAGATCATCCCGGCCGACGCCGTGGTCATCGCCTTCGGTTTCCGCCCAAGCCCGGCGCCGTGGTTCGAGCAGTTCGAGATCCAGACCGACAGCCAGGGCCGTGTTGTGGCCCCGGAGCAAGGCCAGTACAAGCACCAGACCAGCAACCCGAAAATTTTCGCCGGCGGCGATATGGTGCGCGGCTCGGACCTGGTGGTAACCGCGATCTTCGAAGGCCGTAACGCCGCGGAAGGGATCCTGGACTACCTGCAAGTCTGACCCCGATCCCCGCTTGAAATGGGATCAAAATGTGGGAGGGGGCTTGCTCCCGATAGCGGTGTGTCAGTTTCAGTATCTATAACTGAACCACCGCAATCGGGAGCAAGCCCCCTCCCACATTGGTTTTGCAGCGTTTCCATGTCCGCGACAAATTGACCCGATAGACAAAAGGCACGGCGCATTCCGTGCCTTTTGCGTCGCGCTCTGAGAAAATGCCCGCACTTTTTTTGCGGATGCCGACATGACTGCCCTCAAGAACGACCGTTTCCTTCGTGCCCTGCTCAAGCAGCCCGTAGACGTCACGCCCGTGTGGATGATGCGTCAAGCCGGTCGCTACCTGCCGGAATACCGCGCCAGTCGCGCCAATGCCGGCGACTTCATGAGCCTGTGCATGAACCCTACGTTCGCCTGCGAAGTCACGATGCAGCCGCTGGACCGCTACCCGCAGCTGGATGCGGCCATCCTCTTCTCCGATATCCTCACCATCCCGGACGCCATGGGCCAAGGCCTGTACTTCGAGACCGGCGAAGGCCCGCGTTTCAGGAAAGTCGTCAGTACCCTGGCTGATATCGAAGCCTTGCCGATCCCTGATCCGCACAAAGACCTCGGCTACGTGATGGATGCCGTCAGCACCATCCGCCGCGAGCTCAACGGCCGCGTGCCACTGATCGGTTTCTCCGGCAGCCCATGGACCCTGGCCACCTACATGGTCGAAGGCGGCTCGTCGAAAGACTTCCGCAAGACCAAGGCCATGCTCTACGACAACCCGCACGCCATGCACCTGCTGCTGGACAAGCTGGCGCAGTCGGTCACGTCCTACCTCAATGGCCAGATCATGGCCGGCGCGCAAGCGGTGCAGATTTTCGATACCTGGGGCGGCAACCTGTCGGCGGCGGCGTACCAGGAGTTCTCCCTGGCTTACATGCGCAAGATCGTCAGCGGCCTGATCCGCGAACACGAAGGCCGCAAGGTGCCGGTGATTCTGTTCACCAAGGGTGGTGGCCTGTGGCTGGAAAGCATCGCCGACGCCGGTGCCGATGCCCTGGGCCTGGACTGGACCTGCGACATTGGCGAAGCCCGCCGCCGCGTTGGTAACCAGGTCGCGCTGCAGGGCAACATGGACCCGACCGTGCTGTACGCCAAGCCGGAAGCGATCCGCACCGAAGTCGGGCGCATCCTCGCCAGCTACGGCAAAGGCACCGGGCACGTGTTCAACCTGGGTCATGGCATCACCCCGGAGGTGAACCCGGAACATGCCGGCGCCTTCCTGCGCGCGGTGCACGAGCTGTCAGCGCAATATCACGAGTAACACGCAAGACCAATGTGGGAAGGGGTTGCCCCCTCCCACATTTTGACCTGTGAATACATTTCAACGCTGGGAGGGGGCTTGCCCCCGATAGCGCCAGGGCAGCCAGCACTGCTCATAAAGTGAACACCCGAGCCTAAAGCGCCACCTTTTAGCGCGTCGCAAATAGATAAGTAGCTCGCGAACGATTTCTCCCTCGACCACCCGTCTCCCGTGCGTTGGGTGACAGACTTCTCCTACGCCCGCAAAGCGCCTTCCCACAAGTGCTACCGATCTGCTCACGGCCCTCTGGGCCCCGGCCTCGTGCGTCATATCTCGCGTTTAATCGGCGGGCTTATATAGACGCATCAACAGGTCGTTTTCAGGATTTGTTGAATGGCTATTCAATTTCAGGCATGGCATTTGCTCTATCAATTCAAAGCCTCTCTCCCTCTCAGGAGATGAGCGCAATAACAAGAGCCTCGCCTGAGGCCATCACCCGCTTTGTGTGAGGAGATACTGCGATGACGTCGTTCAACTCCGGGGCTCAACCCCAGAACCGTGCGCCTCAATCCATCGGCTTTTTGCTGCTGGACAATTTCACGCTGATTTCCCTGGCGTCGGCCGTGGAGCCTCTGCGCATGGCCAACCAGCTGTCCGGCCGCGAGTTGTATCGCTGGACAACCCTGAGTGTCGACGGCAACCAAGTATGGGCCAGTGACGGCCTGCAGATCACCCCCGATGCCGCCATGCACAAGGCTCCGGCCCTGGACACGGTGATCGTGTGCGGTGGCGTGGGCATCCAGCGCACCGTCACCCGCGAACACGTGTCGTGGCTGCAAAGCCAGGCGCGTCAATCCCGTCGTCTCGGTGCGGTCTGCACCGGCAGTTGGGCCCTGGCCTGTGCGGGCCTGCTCGACGGTTTCGATTGCAGCGTGCATTGGGAATGCCTGGCGTCGATGCAGGAAGCGTTTCCCCGCGTGGCCATGAGCACACGCCTGTTCACCCTCGATCGCAACCGCTTCACCAGCTCCGGCGGCACCGCGCCGTTGGACATGATGCTGCACCTGATCAGCCGCGACCACGGCCGTGAGCTGTCGGCCGCCATCTCCGAGATGTTCGTGTACGAACGCATCCGCAACGAACAGGATCACCAGCGTGTGCCGCTCAAGCACATGCTCGGGACCAACCAGCCGAAGCTGCAGGAAATCGTGGCGCTGATGGAAGCCAACCTGGAAGAGCCCATCGACCTGGACGAACTGGCGGTCTATGTCGCCGTGTCGCGTCGCCAGCTGGAGCGGTTGTTCCAGAAATACCTGCACTGTTCGCCGTCGCGCTACTACCTCAAGTTGCGCCTGATCCGTGCGCGGCAGTTGCTCAAGCAAACGCCGATGTCGATCATCGAAGTGGCGTCGGTGTGCGGGTTTGTGTCCACCCCGCATTTCTCCAAGTGCTACCGCGAATACTTCGGCATTCCGCCGCGCGATGAGCGTGTAGGCTCCAACACCACCCAGCAGGTGGCGATGCTGCCGATTCCGCAGGCGCTGGTGTTGTCACCGTTGTCGGGGCCGATGTCGGCGTTGAGCCAGGCCAGGAATGAGTCGACTTTTGCCAGTGTGAGGCTCTAGACCGGGTTGACTGCATCGGGGGCAAGCCCCCTCCCACAGGGGAACGCGTTCCAAATGTGGGAGGGGGCTTGCCCCCGATAGCACTCTGTCAGGCGCCGGAGCTCTGCCTGAACTGCATCAAGGCCGGCAACAACTGCTTATCAATCGCCTGACGCACCGCCGGCAGAATCGTCGCGCTGCCGCTGTACATCCGCTCAACCATGCCCTTGAGCGCCTTGGCCCGTGCCTCGCTCAAACCGCGTACCGCGCACTCGCAAGCCTGCTCGGCGCTGGCACCGCTGGACACTTCGAAACCCAACGAGCGCAGTTGGCCCAACAGGTCATCCTGGTCAATCAAATCCGCATGCATCATGACGTTTATCCTGGTGAGGGGAGCGGGGTTCGACCTCGATTCTGGTAGCCGCCCAGGCGGTCGGCAAGGGCAGAATGCGTGAATGCCTCAGATGGCTATGAGGGTGTCGTTTTCGGGCCATGCGCCAGGTGCACTTACCGGCACACTGGTCCCAGGCACGCAGCTTGATGGTTTGGTCACCCTCCGGATGCACGGCTCACACAAGGCACTCTGCCCCGATCCAGTCACGGCTGGCTCGGGGCTTTTTTTGCCGGCAAGCCAATGACACGGCCAAGCAGCACGGGCATTGGCAGCTCGGCCTGTGCGGCGCTGATAGCCGTCAGCCTTTCCAGCGTGGCCTCGGTGAACGGCGTGGCATGCGGCCCCGCCAGGTCGACATGCAGCAGCATCTGTTCGTTGCCGGCCAGTTCCTTGTCATCGTCCACCGGGTGCAGGCTGTGATAGAGATGCAGGCGCTTGGCGTCGTGGGCGATCAGCTGGGTGCGCACCTCCACTTCGGCTCCCAGCTTCACTTCGTGCAGGTAGTTCAGATGCAACTCGAGGGTGAACAGCGAGTGGCCGCTGGCTTCGCGGTTGTCACTGTCCAGGCCCAGTACATCCATCAGTGCGTCGGTGGCGTAGCTGAAGATCAGCAGGTAGAACGCATCGCGCAGGTGGCCGTTGTAGTCGACCCACTCAGGCAGGATTTTAGTGGTGTAGATTTTCAATGCGTGCATGGATCCAGACTCGGTCAAGAATGTGGGTTATTCGGCGAAGCTCATGCCGTGTTTGGCTTTAGTCACTTTGACTGCCTCCAATACCGCCAGCAGGCAATCATCACGGTAGCGCTCCAGCGCCGCAATGCTGTGTTTGCCTAGCTGGTCGCGGGTGCCATCGACCACATCGTCGATCAGCTTGTCAGTGAGCTCCGGGGCCGGCAAATAGGTCCACGGCAACTGCAATGCCGGGCCGAACTGCGCCATGAAGTGGCGCATACCCGCATCGCCACCGGCCAGGGTGTAGGTGAGAAAGGTGCCCATGAACGACCAGCGCAGCCCGGCGCCAAAGCGAATCGCGTCGTCGATTTCGCCCGTGGTCGCCACGCCATCGTTGACCAGGTGCAGCGCCTCGCGCCACAGCGCTTCCAGCAGGCGGTCAGCAATAAACCCCGGCACTTCCTTGCGCACGTGCAGTGGGCGCATGCCGAGGGATTCATAGACCTTGATCGCGGCCTGGATCGCCTCCGGCGCGGTGTGCTTGCCGCCGACCACTTCCACCAACGGCAGCAGGTAAACCGGGTTGAACGGGTGGCCAACCACGCAACGCTCCGGGTGGGTGGCGCGCTCGTAGAACTCACTCGGCAACAGGCCGGAAGTACTCGAGCCGATCAGCGCATTTGGCTTGGCTGCGGCGCTGATCTTGCTGTGCAAATCCAGTTTCAGCTCCAGGCGTTCCGGGGCGCTTTCCTGGATGAAGTCGGCGTCCCTTACACATTCCTCGATGGTGGCGACAAAGCGCAGGCGCGCCTGGGATGCTCCCGGCGCCAGGCCTTGTTGCTCCAGGGCGCCCCAGGCGTTGGCGACACGTTTGCGCAGGGCCGCTTCGGCGCCGGGTGCCGGGTCCCAGGCCACGACGTCCAGGCCGTGGGCGAGGGCGCGGGACACCCAGCCGCTGCCGATAACGCCGCTGCCGAGGGCGGCGAAGGTTTTGATTTCTGTGATAAAGCTCATTGGCACATTCCTAAAGCGTTCGGTGATCCCTTGTGGGAGGGGGCTTGCCCCCTCCCACATTTCTGATTCGGTTTCGGCGGGGAGTCAGCCGCGTTTTTTGAGGCCCATCTTGATGCGGCCCTCAGCCGGGGTCATGACTCGCGCGCCCAGGCGGCTGAGGATTTCACCGGCGCGCTCCACCAACTGCCCATTGGTGGCAAGCACGCCTTTGTCCAGCCACAGGTTGTCTTCCAGGCCGACTCGCACATTGCCGCCCAGCAGCACCGCCTGCGCCGCCATCGGCATCTGCATGCGGCCGATGCCGAAGCCGGCCCACACGGCGTCGGCGGGCAAGTTGTCGACCATGGCTTTCATGGTGGTGGTGTCGGCCGGCGCGCCCCACGGGATGCCCAGGCACAGTTGAAACAGCGGGTTGTCGAGCAGGCCTTCCTTGATCATCTGCTTGGCGAACCACAGGTGGCCGGTGTCGAAAATCTCCAGCTCGGCTTTAACGCCCAACGCCTGGATACGCTTGGCGCCGGCGCGCAATTGCGCCGGAGTGGACACGTAAATGGTGTCGCCATCGCCGAAGTTCAGGGTGCCGCAATCGAGGGTGCAGATTTCCGGCAGCAATTCTTCGACATGGGCCAGGCGTGTCAGTGGGCCGACCAGGTCGGTGTTGGGACCGAACTCCATGGGGTGCTCGCCACTGCCGATCTCCAGGTCGCCGCCCATGCCGGCAGTGAGATTGACGATGATGTCGATGTCGGCCTCGCGGATGCGCTCCATCACTTCGCGGTACAGCGCCACGTCGCGGCTGAACTTGCCGGTGTGCGGGTCACGCACGTGGCAGTGCACCACGGTCGCGCCGGCCTTGGCGGCTTCCACGGCGGCGGCCGCGATTTGTTTGGGGGTGACCGGCACGTGCGGGCTTCTGGCGGTCGTGTCGCCAGCACCGGTGAGTGCGCAGGTGATGATGACGTCGTGGTTCATGAGGCGGTTCCTTACAGGCGTGGGGGTGCTGTTCGCAGCCGGTCGGGGCTGCGAAGCGGTGTTTGGAAAAGGTTATTTAACGGTCAGTTGGAGGTTGGCCGCCGCCGGCTTGCCATCGAAGGTGGTCACACCTTCCAGCCAGCGCGCCTGGTCTTGCGGATGATCCTTGAGCCACTGCTTGGCCGACTCAATGGGGTCCTTGTGATCCAGCAAGGGCTGCATCATCCGGCTTTCATCGGCGGCGGTGAAGGTCAGGTTGGTCAGCAGCTTGTGTACGTTGGGGCACTGCTCGGCATAGGTCGGTGAGGTGACGGTCCACACGGTTGCCCTGCCTTCATTGGGCCCCAGGGCGTCTTCGCTGCCGGTGAGGTAAGTCATGGCGACGTTGACGTTCATCGGGTGCGGCGCCCAGCCGAAGAACACCACGGGTTCCTTGCGCCGTACCGCACGGTCGACCGCAGAGAGCATGGCCGCTTCGCTGGATTCGACCAGTTGGAACTTGCCCAGGCCGAACTGGTTCTTGGCGATCATGGCCTTGATCTGGGTATTGGCGCCCGAACCCGGCTCGATGCCGTAGATCTTGCCGCCCAACTCTTTTTCGAAGCGGGCGATGTCGGTGAACGTTTTCAGGCCCTTGTCCGCCAGGTAGGTCGGCACGGCGAGGGTGGCGCGGGCGTCTTCCAGGCTCGGTTTGTCGAGCACTTTGACTTGCTTGGCGTCGACGAACGGCATGATGGTCTGGGTCATCAACGGGTTCCAGTAGCCCAGGAACAGATCCAGGCGCTGGTCGCGAATGCCGGCAAAGATGATCTGCTGGGACGCGCTGGTTTGTTTGGTCTTGTAGCCGAGGCCGTCGAGCAGCACTTGGGTCATGGCGCTGGTGGCGATCACATCGGTCCAGTTCACCACGCCCAGGCGCACGTTCTGGCAGGAAGCGGCATCCGCTGCCATGACGGGGGCGCTCAAAATAGCGCTGACGCTGAGTGCAAGCACGCTGCGGCTGATCAGTCGGTTCATGGTGAATCCCTCGGCAGTTCGTTATTGTGGGGCCGGCGTCTTTGTGCGCCGTGGTGCCACGTTACGCAGCTTGGCTGGTGACAAAACGCACGGCGGCGACCCACTTTTGCACTGCAGCGACCTGCCCCTTGAATCCGCCCAGGAACGGGAGTATCACAGTGCCACGCTGCCGGCCCGACGAGAGCGCCACCATGTCCCAGGATTTCTACTTTTTACTGATGCCGGGGTTCTCGGCCATTGGCTTTATTTCCGCGCTGGAGCCGCTGCGAGTGGCGAATCGCTTCCGTGGCGAGCTGTACCGCTGGCATGTCTTGAGCGCCGATGGCGGCGCGGTATTGGCGAGCAACGGCATGTCGGTCAATGCCGACGCCGCACTGGAACCGCTGAAGAAGGGCGCAACGCTGCTGGTGGTGGCCGGCTTCGAACCGCTGCAGTTCGCCACGCCCGCGCTGGATCACTGGCTGCGCCGTCTCGACCACGACGGCGTGACCCTCGGCGCCATCGACACCGGCGCCTGCGTGCTGGCCGAAGCGGGCCTGCTCGACGGCCACCGCCTGACCTTGCACTGGGAAGCCATCGATGCGTTCAAGGAATCGTATCCGCACCTGAGCGTCACCCAGGAACTGTTCGAGATCGACCGCCGTCGCATCACCTGTGCCGGCGGCACCGCATCCATCGACCTGATGCTCGACCTCATCGCCCAGGCCCACGGCCCTGACCTGGCAATCCAGGTGTCCGAACAGTTCGTACTGGGCCGCATCCGCCCGCGCCAAGACCACCAGCGCATGCAGATTGCCACGCGCTACGGCATCAACAACAAAAAACTGGTGCAGGTGATCGGCGAGATGGAGCAACACACCGAGCCACCGCTGAGCACCCTGGCCCTGGCCGACGCGATCAAGGTTACCCGGCGCCAGCTCGAGCGCTTGTTCCGCCTGCATCTGAACGACACACCGAGTAACTTCTACCTGCGCCTGCGCCTGGAAAAAGCCCGGCAACTGCTGCGCCAGAGCGATATGAGCGTGCTGGAAGTGAGTATTGCTTGCGGGTTCGAGTCGCCGTCGTATTTCACCCGCAGTTATCGGGCGAGGTTTGCGAAGTGTCCGAGGGAGGATCGGCGAATCTCAGTTTGAGTGCACACGGATCAAATGTGGGAGGGGGCTTGCCCCCGATAGCGGTGGGTCAGCAGCACATAAGCGGCTGACACACCCTCATCGGGAGCAAGCCCCCTCCCACAGTAGATTTTGGTGTGACTTATTTTTTCAGCAGGGCTGAACACGCTGTTTTGTAGGCCTCATGCTGATACTTGTTCAGTGTCGCCGGCAGCTCGAAGTTGTGCTTCTTGTTCTGCGCGTTAATGGTCTGCGGCGATAGCAGGGTCACCTCCACCCCCTCCAGCAACTGAAACACCCCTTCAATCTTGAACGTCGTCGGGCCACCGGCGAATTCGCCTTTCTTGCTGCGTTTCTTGATCGCGATACGGGTGATGGCGTTTGCCTGCACGAATGCCTCCACCTGGGCGGCGAAGGCCTTGACGTTGGCGGCTTCGTCATCGTCTTCAAGGGCGATTTTCTTGGTGGCCAGAGCGACGTGGGTCAGCGCCAGGCCATCCAGGGAGGCGACGGCGATGATGGCTTCGCTGCCTTTGATTTCGATACCGCAGAGAGTCATGAAAAGCCCTGGTTCAGAAGGAAAGTCGCAGGATTGTCGCTTATTCCTGCCCAATCGACTCCAAAAACTCCGACCGCTCGTCACTCATCCGCGCCAGGCAATCATTCAGCGCAATCGCATACGCCTTGGTCCCGGTCGCCGCCGGGAAGGTGTCCACCGCGCAATCGGCATCGCGCAGTTTTTCCCACTTCTGCTGGGCATCCTTCAGACGAGCGGTAATGTCGGCGAGCTTGGTCTTGTCGCTGCCGTAGGTGGACCCCATGCGTTCCAGCAGGCCCTGATAGTTGTCTTTCAACAATTGCTCGGCGGTAGTTTTGTTGTAGGTGGCGCATTCCAGGGTTTGCTGGTCGTTCTCGATGCCGTCGCACGGCGTGCTGTCGGTGTCTTCGGCGGCGTGGACGCCGGTTGCGATGAGTGCCAAAGCCAGGAAAATCGATTTCATTGCGCCGTCTCATATCAGGTGATGCGGAATTCTGGCTCAAGCGTAAGACAAAGAACAGCCGCCAGTCAGGCATGTCTACACAGGCTTTGTCGCGGATTGACGCTTTCGGCAATTCCCCTGTCGTTTTTGCACCCGGCTCCGTCGGCCCCTGGGCATATGCTGGCCCCAAAGCGCCGGCAGACGATTCGGCGCATGAATCGCCAATAAGGGGACGCCTGATGAGCCCAGCCGAGTTGCACGCCGACAGCATCGTTATCGACGGTCTGATTATTGCCAAGTGGAACCGCGACCTGTTCGAAGACATGCGCAAAGGTGGCCTGACGGCCGCCAACTGCACGGTGTCGGTGTGGGAAGGCTTCCAGGCCACGATCAATAACATCGTCGCCAGCCAGACCCTGATCCGCGAAAACAGCGACCTGGTGATCCCGGTGAAAACCACCGCCGATATCCGTCGCGCCAAGGAGCAGGGCAAGACCGGCATCATCTTCGGCTTCCAGAATGCCCACGCGTTTGAAGACCAGCTCGGCTATGTCGAGATCTTCAAACAGCTCGGCGTCGGTGTGGTGCAGATGTGCTACAACACCCAGAACCTGGTGGGCACCGGCTGCTACGAGCGCGACGGTGGCCTGTCGGGTTTCGGGCGTGAGATTGTCGGCGAGATGAACCGCGTCGGCATCATGTGCGACCTGTCCCACGTCGGTTCCAAGACCAGCGAAGAAGTCATCCTCGAATCGAAAAAACCGGTGTGCTATTCCCACTGCCTGCCCTCGGGCCTCAAGGAGCACCCGCGCAACAAATCCGATGAAGAACTCAAGTTCATCGCCGACCACGGCGGGTTTGTCGGCGTGACCATGTTCGCGCCGTTCCTGGCCAAGGGCATCGATTCGACCATCGACGATTACGCCGAAGCCATCGAATACACCATGAACATCGTCGGCGAAGACGCCATCGGCATCGGCACCGACTTCACCCAGGGCCATGGCCAGGATTTCTTTGAAATGCTGACCCATGACAAAGGCTACGCCCGCCGCCTGACCAGCTTCGGCAAGATCATCAACCCGCTGGGCATCCGCACCGTGGGCGAGTTTCCCAACCTCACCGAGACCCTGCTCAAGCGCGGCCATCCTGAACGCGTGGTGCGCAAGATCATGGGCGAGAACTGGGTCAATGTCTTGAAAGACGTCTGGGGCGAATAAGCCAGACACCACCGGCAACACCACTACGAATTTTTCTGGAGTTAAGTTTCCATGGCCAAGATCGCCCCGCAATTGCCAATCGAAGTCGACAGCGAAACCGGTGTCTGGACTTCCGACGCCCTGCCGATGCTGTACGTGCCGCGCCATTTCTTCGTCAACAACCACATGGGCATCGAAGAAGTACTGGGCGCCGACGCCTACGCCGAGATCCTCTACAAGGCCGGCTACAAGTCCGCCTGGCACTGGTGTGAAAAAGAAGCCGAGTGCCACGGCCTGGAAGGCGTCGCGGTGTTCGAGCACTACATGAAGCGCCTGTCGCAACGCGGCTGGGGCCTGTTCAAGATCCAGGACATCGACCTGGATAAAGGCACCGCCAGCGTCAAGCTGGAACATTCGGCCTTCGTCTACGTGTACGGCAAGGTCGGGCGCAAAGTCGACTACATGTTCACCGGCTGGTTTGCCGGCGCGATGGACCAGATCCTTCAAGCGCGTGGCAGCACCCTGCGCACTGTGGCCGAACAAGTCTACGGAGGCTCCGAAGAGGGCCACGATGATGGCCTGTTCACCGTCAAGCCGTTGTAAGCCGAGGACCGTGCCATGGCTTTCGAAGCAATGTTCCAACCGATTCAGATCGGCAAACTGACCATCCGCAACCGCGTGCTCAGTACCGCCCACGCCGAGGTGTATGCCACCGACGGCGGCATGACCACCGACCGCTATGTGAAGTACTACGAAGAGAAGGCCAAGGGCGGTATCGGCCTGGCGATCTGCGGCGGCTCCTCGGTGGTGGCCATCGACAGCCCCCAGGAATGGTGGAGTTCGGTGAACCTGTCCACTGACCGCATCATCCCGCACTTCCAGAACCTGGCCGACGCCATGCACAAGCATGGCGCCAAGATCATGATCCAGATTACCCACATGGGCCGTCGCTCGCGTTGGGACGGCTTCAACTGGCCGACCCTGATGTCGCCGTCCGGCGTGCGTGAGCCGGTGCACCGTGCCACCTGCAAGACCATCGAGCCGGAAGAGATCTGGCGCGTGATCGGCAACTATGCCAGCGCCGCCAAGCGCGCCAAGGCCGGTGGCCTGGACGGGGTGGAACTGTCCGCCGTGCACCAGCACATGATCGACCAGTTCTGGAGCCCGCGGGTCAACAAGCGCACCGACGAATGGGGCGGTACCTTCGAAGGCCGCATGAAGTTCGGCCTGGAAGTGTTGAAGGCCGTGCGCGCCGAAGTCGGTGACGATTTCTGTGTGGGCATGCGCCTGTGCGGCGACGAGTTTCACCCGGACGGCCTGTCCCACGAGGACATGAAGCAGATCGCCAAGTATTACGACGACACCGGCATGCTCGACTTCATCGGCGTGGTGGGCTCGGGGTGCGATACGCACAACACCCTGGCCAACGTGATCCCGAACATGAGTTATCCGCCGGAGCCGTTCCTGCACCTGGCGGCCGGTATCAAGGAAGTGGTGAAAGTCCCGGTGCTGCACGCGCAGAACATCAAGGACCCGAACCAGGCCACGCGCATTCTGGAAGGCGGCTACGTGGACATGGTCGGCATGACCCGCGCTCATATTGCCGACCCGCACCTGATCGCCAAGATCAAGATGGGCCAGATCGACCAGATCAAACAGTGCGTCGGCGCCAACTATTGCATCGACCGCCAGTACCAGGGCCTGGATGTGCTGTGCATCCAGAACGCCGCGACCTCCCGTGAATACATGGGCGTGCCGCACATTATTGAGAAGTCCACCGGGCCCAAACGCAAAGTCGTGGTGGTCGGTGCTGGCCCTGCGGGGATGGAAGCGGCGCGCGTCGCCGCCGAACGCGGCCATGAGGTGACCCTGTTCGAAAAGAAAGAATTTATCGGCGGGCAAATCACCACCGCATCGAAAGCCCCGCAACGCGACCAGATTGCCGGTATCACGCGCTGGTTCCAGTTGGAGCTGGCACGTTTGAAAGTCGATCTGCGCCTGGGTGTGGCGGCGGATGCCGAAACTATCCTCGACCTGCGCCCGGACGTGGTGGTGCTGGCCGTCGGTGGGCATCCGTTCATTGAACAGAACGAACACTGGGGCGCTGCCGAAGGCCTGGTGGTGAGCAGTTGGGACGTGCTCGACGGCAAAGTCGCACCGGGCAAGAACGTGCTGGTGTACGACACCATCTGCGAATTCACCGGCATGTCGGTGGCGGATTTCCTTGCGGACAAAGGCTGCCAGGTCGAGATCGTCACCGACGATATCAAGCCGGGCGTGGCCATCGGCGGTACGTCGTTCCCGACTTACTACCGCAGCATGTACCCCAAGGAAGTGATCATGACCGGCGACATGATGCTGGAAAAGGTCTACCGCGAGGGCGACAAGCTGGTGGCGGTGCTGGAGAACGAATACACCGGGGCCAAGGAAGAGCGGGTGGTCGACCAGGTGGTGGTGGAGAACGGCGTGCGCCCGGACGAGGCGATTTATTACGGGCTCAAGGAAGGTTCGCGCAACAAGGGCCAGATAGACGTCGAAGCCTTGTTCGCGATCAAGCCACAGCCGTGCCTGAGCGAAGCGGGTGAAGGGTACTTGTTGTTCCGCATCGGTGACTGTGTGGCCCAGCGTAATACCCATGCCGCGATCTATGACGCCCTGCGCTTGTGCAAGGATTTCTAAGCCGACACCGAACCAAAGTGGACTCGGTCCAAATGTGGGAGGGGGCTTGCTCCCGATAGCGGTGGGTCAGCTACAGCTATATCGACTGACACTCCGCCATCGGGAGCAAGCCCCCTCCCACATTTCAAGGCCAGTTTCACAGTAGACCTGTGTGGTCTGTGGGAGCTTCACCATGTTGAACACCTTGCTGCCTATTCTTTTGTTTGCCGCCCTAGGCCTTGCCGTCCTCGGCGCCCTGCGCCGGGTGAACATGTGGCGCCGTGGCCGCGCCTCCAAGGTCGACCTGCTCGGCGGCCTGTTGGCCATGCCCAAGCGCTACATGGTCGACCTGCACCATGTGGTCGCCCGCGACAAATACATCGCCAATACCCACGTCGCTACTGCGCTGGGCTTTGTGCTGTCGGCGCTGCTGGCGATCCTGGTGCACGGTTTCGGCCTGCACAACCGTATCCTCGGCTACGCCTTGTTGCTGGCTTCGGTGCTGATGTTTGTTGGTGCCGTCTTCATGTACCTGCGCCGCCGCAACCCGCCTTCGCGCCTGTCCAAGGGCCCGTGGATGCGCCTGCCGAAAAGCCTGATGGCGTTCTCGGTGAGTTTTTTCCTGGTGACGCTGCCGGTGGCGGGGATCCTGCCCGCTGATTTCGGTGGCTGGCTGCTGGCCGCGTTGCTCGGCGTGGGCGTGTTGTGGGGCGTGTCCGAAATGTTCTTCGGCATGACCTGGGGCGGCCCGATGAAGCACGCCTTCGCCGGTGCCTTGCACCTGGCCTGGCACCGCCGCGCCGAGCGCTTTGGGGGTGGGCGTTCCACCGGTTTGAAACCGCTGGACCTGAGCGACAAAACCGCGCCGTTGGGCGTGGAAAAACCCAAGGACTTCACCTGGAACCAACTGCTCGGTTTCGACGCCTGCGTGCAGTGCGGCAAGTGCGAAGCCGCCTGCCCGGCGTTCGCCGCCGGCCAGCCGCTGAACCCGAAAAAGCTGATCCAGGACATGGTGGTCGGCCTGGCCGGTGGCACCGATGCCAAGTTCGCCGGCAGCCCCTATCCAGGCAAACCGGTAGGCGAGCACAGCGGCAACCCGCACCAGCCGATCGTCAACGGCCTGGTGGACGCCGAAACCCTGTGGTCATGCACCACCTGCCGCGCCTGCGTGGAAGAGTGCCCGATGATGATCGAGCACGTGGACGCCATCGTCGACATGCGCCGCTACCTCACCCTGGAAAAGGGCGCAACGCCGAACAAAGGCGCCGAAGTCCTGGAAAACCTGATCGCCACCGACAACCCCGGCGGCTTCGCACCCGGCGGCCGGCTGAACTGGGCGGCGGATTTGAACCTGCCGCTGCTCAGCGAAAAAGGCAGCTGCGAGGTGCTGTTCTGGGTCGGCGACGGTGCCTTCGACATGCGCAACCAACGCACCCTGCGCGCGTTCGTCAAAGTGCTCAAGGCGGCCAAGGTCGACTTCGCCGTGCTTGGCCTGGAAGAACGCGACAGCGGCGACGTGGCACGGCGCCTGGGCGATGAAGCGACCTTTCAGTTGCTGGCTTCGCGCAATATCCAGACCCTGGCCAAGTACAGCTTCAAGCGCATCGTCACCTGCGATCCGCACAGTTTTCATGTGCTGAAAAACGAATACGGCGCCTTCAACGGCAACTACCTCGTGCAGCACCACAGCACCTTCATGGCCGAGCTGATCGGCGAGGGCGCGCTGAACCTGGGTCAGCACAAAGGCAACAGCGTGACCTATCACGATCCCTGCTACCTGGGCCGCTACAACGGCGAATACGAAGCGCCGCGCCAGGTGCTGCGGGCGCTGGGCATCGAGGTCAAGGAGATGCAACGCTCGGGCTTTCGTTCACGCTGCTGCGGCGGCGGTGGCGGTGCGCCGATCACCGACATCCCCGGCAAGCAACGCATCCCCGACATGCGCATGGACGACATCCGCGAGACCGGCGCCGAACTGGTAGCTGTGGGTTGCCCGCAGTGCACGGCGATGCTTGAAGGCGTGGTCGAACCGCGCCCGTTGATCAAAGACATTGCCGAATTGGTGGCCGACGCCTTGCTTGAAGAGGCGGCACCGGCCAAGGCGCCCAACAAGCGTGAACCTGCGGAGGTGCATTGATGAGCGACATTATCCGCCGCGATCCCCGTGCCGAATGGATCGCCCGTAACCGTCTTCATCCTTTGCACGCGGCGATGCAGCCCGTGCAACAGAGCTGGATGGGGCCCAACGGTGTGATCCGCAAGAACGTGCATGGTGTCGGTTTTATCGGTCCCAACGGGATCAAGCGCATCGACCGCAGCGGCGCCCAGCAGGGCGGTGCGGCCAAGCGTACGGCGGCGGTCGAGGTGCTGTTGCCGCTGCACCAGGTGCCGACGCCGGCGTTCTACATCAGCGTGGTACCGGACATGGTCGGCGGCCGCTTGAGCAGTCACGACCGCGACCTGCTCGGCCTGGCCCGGCAACTGGCCGGCAGTGACGGCGCGGTACTGGCGGTGGTGTTTGGTGAACACAAGGAGAGCGCGTTTGCTACAGCGGGTGTGGACCGCCTGCTGGTGCTGGACGGTCACGAGTTCGACGGTTATTCACCGGAGCAGCGCGTCCAGGGCCTGCGCGCTGTGGATAACCAGTTCAACCCGCGCCACTGGTTGCTGCCGGACAGCCGCAGCGGCGGCGGCGAGCTGGGGCGGCGCTTTGCCGCCAGCCTCAAGGAGCGCCCGGCCACGCGGGTGTGGCAGATCAAAGGCCAGGCGTGCATCGGCCGCGCCGGTGCGGGCCAGGAAGATCTGGCCCGGCCATTGCCGCGCCTGATCCTCGCGGCCGCTGAATGTGCTGATCCGGTCAGCGAGACGCGCCATGAAGCCTTGCCTGTGGAGTTATCCACAACCCTGGCGCGCAGCCTGCCACGTATCGAAGACCTCGGCGCCGTGGCGGTAGACCCGGCGGCGATTCCCATGGCTGAAGCGGAATTCATTTTTTCTGGCGGCAACGGCGTGAAGGACTGGGCGCTGTTCCACCAGACCGCCGCCGCTTTGGGCGCCACCGAGGGCGCGTCGCGGGTGGCGGTGGACGATGGCTATATGGCGCGTGATCGCCAGGTCGGCGCCAGCGGCACTTGGGTCACGGCTCGGGTGTACGTGGCCGTAGGCATCTCCGGGGCGATCCAGCACCTGCAAGGCATCGGTGCCTGCGACAAGGTGGTGGCGATCAACCTCGACCCGGGTTGCGACATGATCAAGCGTGCCGACCTGTCGGTGATCGGCGAAAGCGCCGCGATTCTGCAAGCCTTGATCGCTGCGGTCGAGGCCCACCGCAACGGCGCCAAGCGCGATGCAGCCTAGGGATATGACCATGATAACCAATGTAATCAGCCTGGTATCCGTCGGCGCCCACCCGACTTCCGGGCGCCCGCGCCGTGCCGAACAAGATGCGCGTGCGGTCGAGCTGGGGCTGCAGATGGCTGGGGATAAGTTGCAGGTACTGCACGCCGGCGACATCAGCGAGCCGACCTTGCGCAGCTACCTGGGCATGGGCCTGCCGCAACTGCATGTACTGGAACAGCCGGCGGGCGCCGATGCGTTGCCGGTGTTGAGTGACTATCTACGCGACGCCGGTGCCCAGGTGGTGCTCACCGGCAGCCAGGCGGAAACCGGCGAGGGGTCGGGCATGCTGCCGTTCCTGCTGGCCGAACAATTGGGTTGGCCGCTGATTGTCGGCTTGGCCCAGGTGGAGTCCATCGAAAGCGGCGTAGCCCACGTGCTGCAAGCCTTGCCCCGTGGCCAGCGGCGGCGCTTGAAGGTACGCCTGCCTTTTCTCGCCACTGTGGATAACGCCGCGCCCAAGCCTCGGCAAAGCGCCTATGGGCCAGCGCAACGTGGCGAGCTTGCCGCCCACGAAGTCGAGATCGAACAGGATGAGTTATTCACAGACGCGCTGCTGCAGCCGGCCAAGCCGCGGCCCAAGCGCCTCAAGGTGATCAAGGCCAAGAGCGGCGCCGACCGTATGAAGGCAGCAACGGCCAAGGCCAGTGGTGGTGGTGGGCAGGTGCTCAAGGGCGTGAGCCCGGAGGCGGGCGCTGAAGCCATTCTCAAGCTGTTGATAGAAGAAGGCGTCGTACGCTGAACCCCTGTGGGAGGGGGCTTGCTCCCGATGGCGGAGTATCAGTTGATATAGCTGTAACTGACCCACCGCTATCGGGAGCAAGCCCCCTCCCACATTTGGATCTGAGGTTTACCCACAATGGCTGTTGATCCGCCTGTGGATAAGATGTTCGCTGTCGGTTACAGGCCTTATAAACAAAGGCTATCCTCAATCTGCTCAAAATCTGATCAAAGGTTGTTTTTACAGCCCTGAAAGTGCTGAACCCCCCGATATATGCAGGTTTGACGCGGTTTTCCACAGCGTGAGCAAAGTTGCCCCCAAAGTCTGTTGGTGCTTCTGTGGATAAGGTGTTCGCGTTCCTCTGTAGCCCTTGAGTACCGTGGCTTACAGGCTTTAGATCAAAAAATGATCAATGGGAGGTGAAACCCTGGGCTTTGAATAAGTCACGGATTTTCTTGATTTATTTTCAAAGGAAAGCGCAGTTGCCCACAATTGCTGTGGGTGGCTTTGTGGATAAGTTGTTGGGCAATGGCTGGAGGGCAGGCTTTTAGCGGTCCGTGCGAGAGTTGATCAAATATTGTTCAGCGCCTGGTACAAGTGTGGGAGGGGGCTTGCTCCCGATAGGGATGGATCAGCTTGCACATGCATTGGCTGATACTCCGCTATCGGGAGTAAGCCCCCTCCCACATTTTGATCCAAGGCGTGTCAGTTATTCGTGGGCGGCCACACCTTTGAGGTAGGGCGCGGGCGCGGCACCGAGGTTGTTCAGCATGCGTTCGCTGTACCAATCGACAAAGTTAACCACGCCGAACTCATAGGTCTTGGAGTACGGGCCTGGCTGGTAAGCGGTGGAGTTGATCCCGCGCTGGTTCTCTTCGGCCAGGCGACGGTCCTGGTCGTTGGTGGCGTCCCACACTTGGCGCATGCGCTCCACGTCATAATCAACGCCTTCCACCGCGTCCTTGTGCACGATCCACTTGGTGGTGACCATGGTTTCCTGGGCACTGATCGGCCACACGGTGAACACGATGATGTGATCGCCCATGCAGTGGTTCCACGAGTGGGGCAGGTGCAGGATACGCATCGAGCCCAGGTCGGGGTTCTTGATCCGGCCCATCAGTTTTGCGCAGCCCTGTTTGCCGTCCAGGGTCATCGACACGGTGCCCTTGAGCAGTGGCATGCGCACGATACGGTTGCGCAGGCCAAAACTGGCGTGAGCATAAGGGATTTTCTCGGCATCCCAGGCGGCGGCGGAAGCAGCCACGTGGTCCTTGAACGCCTGGTCGGCGCGCGGGTCGGTGACGTCGTCCCATTCCAGCAAGGTTTTCAGCAGTTCCGGGTGCGACGCGTTGCAGTGGTAGCACTCGCGGTTGTTTTCCAGCACCAGCTTCCAGTTGGCTTTTTCAAACAAGGTGGTCTGGATCGCCACCTTGGTGTTCTCCATGTCGTACGGTTCCATGTAATGGTTCAGGGTCGACAGGAAGTCATCGATGGCCGGTGGGTTTTCGGCCAGGCTGATGAAAATGTAGCCGCCGGCGGTCTTCACGTTCACCGGTTTGAGGCCGTACTGCTTCATGTCGAAGTCAGCGCCCATCTCGGTGCCGGCGAACAACAGGCGACCGTCCAGCTCGTAGGTCCACTGGTGGTAATGGCAAACGAGCTTGGCGACCTTGCCCTTCTCGCTGGTGCACAAGCGCGAGCCACGGTGGCGGCATACGTTGTGGAAGGCGTGCACCACACCGTCGGCGCCACGGATCACGATGATTGGGTTCTTGCCCACTTGCAGGGTCAGGTAATTGCCCTTGGTGGGGATTTCGCAGGTCATGCCGGCAATCAACCACTCTTTCTGGAAGATCTCCTGCATGTCGATATCGAACAGTCGCTCATCAGAGTAAAACGGCTGTGGCAGCGAAAAGGTGCGCTCGCGCTCTTGCAGCATCTGCGCGGTGGCCTTGCGTGCGGGTTCCAGCGGATCGCCCAAGCTTAAGGTTGCGGTGACGTCCATCGTGTATGTCCTCATGGCCATTCTGTGTGGCCGGCGAATAGTGGCTACGGTTGGTGCTGTGCAAGGCGTAAAGAAAGTGTCTTTCGTTGGGAGCGAGTGTGGGCCCGGCGTTGCGTCGAACCTTATCCATGGGCGACATGGCCCAATCTGATCCCGACGCGCAACCCCCTGTCGTTGGGGGCTGGTCGCGGTAAGTATGTGAATGTCGCAGATAGGTAAATGGCGGATTCTCGCGTTACGCAGAATCGCCACCATAAGGCCGAGCCTCGGCGGTGGAGAACAGTATGTCCAACAGCTTCCTGAATCCGGTAACCACCCAGACCTGGGCCAATGGTCGGCACATCGTCCGTTGCGTCAAAGTCATCCAGGAAACCTGGGACGTGCGCACCTTCTGCTTTATGGCCGATCAACCGATCCTGTTCTTTTTCAAGCCCGGGCAGTTCGTCACCCTGGAGCTGGAAATCGAAGGCCAGCCGATCATGCGCTCCTACACCATTTCCAGTTCGCCCTCGGTGCCCTACAGCTTTTCGGTGACCATCAAGCGCGTACCTGGCGGCAAAGTTTCCAACTGGCTGCACGACACGCTGCATGAAGGCCAGGAGCTGGCGGTGCACGGGCCGGTGGGGCTGTTCAACGCGATCGACTACACCAATCCGAAAGTGTTGTACCTGAGCGGCGGCGTCGGTATCACCCCGGTGATGTCCATGGCGCGCTGGTTTTACGACACCAACGCCAATGTCGACATGGTCTTCGTGCACAGCGCCCGTTCACCGAAAGACATCATCTACCACCGCGAGCTGGAGCACATGGCGTCGCGGATCGATAACTTCAGCCTGCACCTGATCTGCGAAAAGCATGGCCTTGGAGAACCCTGGGCTGGGTACCGCGGCTACCTGAACCACAAGATGCTGGAACTGATGGTGCCGGACTTCCTCGAGCGCGAAGTGTTCTGCTGCGGCCCGACGCCGTACATGAGCGCGGTAAAACGCCTGCTGGAAGCCGCCGGTTTCGACATGACGCGCTATCACGAAGAATCCTTCGGCGCGACGCCGCCGGAAGCGCGGGCCGACGCGGTGGAGCAGGCCGAACAGGCCGCTGATGCCCCTGAAGTCGACCTGGCGGACCTGCATCAGGTGGAATTCATTGCGTCCGGCAAGAGCATCCGCGTTGCGCCGGGCGAAACCGTGCATGCGGCGGCGGCCAAGCTTGGCCTGTTGATCCCGAAAGCATGCGGCATGGGTATCTGCGGCACATGCAAGGTGATGAAGCTGGGCGGCGAGGTGGAGATGGAGCACAACGGCGGGATTACCGAAGAGGACGAAGCCGAGGGTTACATCCTGTCGTGCTGCAGTGTGCCGAAGGGCGATGTGCGCATCGAGTTCTGATCCGAGCGCTGGGACGCGGAGCGTCCAGGGGAGGCGTTCCCACGCGGAGCGTGGGAACGATCTTGACTAGCGCTGATCGTTCCCACGCTCCGCGTGGTAACGCCTCTTGGGACGCTCCGCGTCCCGCCTCTCTTTAGAACCAAGGCTGGATGTTGATCAGCCCTTCCATCCCTGCATAGTTGCGAGCGCTGGAGTACCGCCAGTGTTCTGCGCGGTCCACATAGCCTCGTTTCACGGGGTTGTGATGGATGTAATCAAGCTTCTGACGCATGACGGCCTCGCTGTAGACCAGTTCTGCATGGGAGCCTTCCTGCCAGAGTTGATAAACACGATCTGCCTTGTGCGCACGTTTGCTGAAACGCAGGCGCTGTAACACGCGCTCCGCACCTTTGCTTTGCAGGTCGTCGATGATGGTGCGGGCAGTGAAGGATTTGAATTGGCTGACGCATTTTCCCAAGTCGGGCGCTTGGGCAACGAAGTGCAGGTGGTTTTCCAGCACGACGTAGCCAAACAGGTTTAACGCATGGTTACTTTGTTGATATCGCCAGCAATCTAAAAGATGGTCCACCAAGTAACTGCGGGTGAAGAGTGGCAGCCACTCCATGACCGTACAGGTTAGAAAGTGCGGCTTTTCGGGCTCGGTGATGACGTAGCGGCTTCTACCCACGTGCTCATCCTTGAGTTGGGGTGGGACGCGGAGCGTCCAGGGGAGGAGGCATTCCCACGCAGAGCGTGGGAACGATCTGGGGGTTACTGGGCGTAGATGTGGATGACGAAGTGTTGGCCTGAGGCGGTCATTTCGTAGACTTTGTCATAGATCCTGAGCGTTCTGGATGGCTCGCGGATGGTATCGCCGACTTTGGCGTGCTTCCTGAACTCGTCCCAGTCGATGACAGTGGTGCTGTCGGTGCCGTTGCTTTGCAGGGTATTGATGTTGTTTTGATATTCCATGATTAAGCTCTCCATTGGATAGGTATTTCCGGCCGATCATTCGACAGGTAATAGACCCGAAAGGTGGCAGGTAGCGCTGCGTTTTCCTTCCGGGTTCCAGGAGGCTAGACAACGAAATCACGTTGCGCTGCTGTCAGAAATATCAAAAAACAGACTCGGCAATCGGCCAGCACGGGCTGGGCTGATTTCTACTTCAAGCGTTCATCACTTCCCTGATATCGGCCGCCAATTCTCTTACACGCTCTTCCTCGGTATCCCACGCGCACATGAAGCGTGCGCCGCCTTTGCCGATAAAGGTGTAGAAACGCCAGCCCTTGGCGGTCAGCGCTGCGATGGCCGGTTCCGAGAGTTGCAGGAACACGCCGTTGGCTTGCACCGGGAACATCAGCTCAACGCCAGGAATATCCGCCACCAGGCTGCTGAGCAGTTGCGCGCAGTGGTTGGCGTGGCGCGCATGCTTGAGCCAGGCGTGGTTTTCCAGCAGGCCCACCCACGGTGCCGACAAAAAGCGCATCTTCGACGCCAGTTGGCCGGCCTGTTTGCAGCGGTAGTCGAAGTCTTCGGCCAGCTTGTGGTTGAAGAACAGGATGGCTTCACCCACCGCCATGCCGTTCTTGGTGCCGCCAAAGCACAGCACGTCCACACCGGCCTTCCAGGTCAGGTCGGCCGGCGAGCAGCCGAGGAAGGCGCAGGCGTTGGAGAAGCGTGCGCCGTCCATGTGCAGGTTCAGGCCCAGTTCCTTGCAGGTAGCGCTGATGGCGCGGATTTCCTCCGGGGTGTAGACGCTGCCGACCTCGGTGGCCTGGGTCAGCGTGACGACGCGCGGTTTCGGGTAGTGGATGTCCTGGCGCTTGAGGGCGATTTCGCGGATCGATTCCGGGGTCAGCTTGCCGTTTTCGGTGCGCGCGGTGAGCAGTTTGGAACCGTTGGAGAAAAACTCCGGCGCGCCGCATTCGTCGGTCTCGACGTGGGCGGTTTCCGAGCAAATCACGCTATGGTAGCTCTGGCACAGCGAAGACAGCGCCAGGGAGTTGGCGGCGGTACCGTTGAAGGCGAAGAACACTTCGCAGTCGGTTTCGAACAGATTGCGGAAACCGTCGGCGGCACGGTGGGTCCATTCATCATCACCGTAGGCGCGTTGATGGCCCTGGTTGGCTTGTTCCATGGCGGCCCAGGCTTCCGGGCAGATGCCGGAATAGTTGTCGCTGGCGAATTGTTGGCTCTTGTCGGTCATGGCCCATTCCTGTGGTCGATGTTGGTGCGCACTTTAACCAAGATTGGGAGGAGGGCGCACGCACTGTAAATGCAAAGTCGTTGGGGAATTATGCACGGTACTGAAACGATTCCTGTCGGACGTATCCGCGATGGCGCTTTGGATCTGCTCAAGTGGCTGGCACTGCTGAGTATGGTGCTGGACCACCTGCGCTATGTGGGGTTGAGCCTGGATGGGCTGTACGTGCCGGGGCGCCTGGCGTTCCCGTGGTTTTGCCTGGCGATCGCGGCGAACCTGCACCGCGCGCGCGAGGCGCCGATGAGCGGCCAGTGGCGCTACCTGGGCTGGCTGCTGTTGTTCAGTGTGATCAGCGAAGTGCCCTACCGGCTGTTCATCGAAGATGCCGATACGTTGAATGTGCTGCCGACCCTGGCACTGGGCGTGCTGGTTGCCAGGGGATGGCAGCACAAAGCCCTGGTTGATCGGGGATTGGCGCTGCTGGCGCTCGCAATAGGCGCTATCTTTTCCACGCAACTGATGTTCGGGTTTTTTGGTGTATTGCTGCCACTGGCGATACTGCTGGTATTCAGTCGGCCATGGTATTTCAGTGTATTGCCGGGCTTGGTTTGCGTGGCCGCCAACCAATGGCAGATTTTGCTCAACAGCGGCTCAGTTGTTGCGCTGACTGGGTTGGCCGCGTGCCTGATCGCGCCATTGGCCGGATTGGTCTTGTTGCGACATGCCAAAAGCGCCTCCCCGCCCGCCATGCGTCGCTGGGCGTACGCTCTGTACCCCGCGCATTTCCTCCTGCTGCTACTCATCCGCCAGATCATCGCCTAACCCTTGTGGGAGGGGCGGTGCGACGATTCGACTTGCCCCCGATGGCGGTGGGTCAGCCAGCATATGTGCAAGCTGACACACCGCTATCGGGAGCAAGCCCCCTCCCACATTTATTTCTGTGTTGTTTGAGCAATGTCGTAAACGCACCTTTGCGTGGCGTGCGCAGGCATTTGACCTGCACGCGCCAGCCCTACCATCGCATCAAAGGGCCCTGCACGGGCCTCAACAATACGAAAGGCTGGGAGAGACGCGATGTTCAGCAAACAAGACCAGATCCAGGGATATGACGACGCACTGCTGGCGGCGATGAATGCCGAGGAGCAGCGTCAGGAAGATCATATCGAGCTGATCGCGTCGGAGAACTACACCAGCAAGCGCGTGATGGAAGCTCAAGGCAGCGGCCTCACCAACAAATACGCCGAAGGCTATCCGGGCAAGCGCTACTACGGTGGCTGCGAGCATGTGGACAAGGTCGAGGCCCTGGCCATCGAGCGCGCCAAGCAGCTGTTCGGCGCCGATTACGCCAACGTGCAGCCGCACTCAGGTTCGTCCGCCAACAGTGCGGTGTACTTGGCGCTGATCAATGCCGGCGACACCATTCTCGGCATGAGCCTGGCCCACGGCGGCCACCTGACCCACGGCGCCAAAGTGTCGTCCTCGGGCAAGCTGTACAACGCGGTGCAGTACGGCATCAACACCGATACTGGCCTGATCGACTACGACGAAGTCGAGCGCCTGGCCGTGGAGCACCAGCCGAAAATGCTCGTGGCCGGTTTCTCTGCCTACTCCAAGACCCTGGATTTCCCACGCTTCCGTGCGATCGCCGACAAGGTGGGTGCGCTGCTGTTTGTCGACATGGCCCACGTCGCCGGCCTGGTGGCCGCCGGTCTGTACCCGAACCCGCTGCCCTACGCGGACGTGGTCACCACCACCACCCACAAGACCCTGCGCGGTCCACGCGGTGGCCTGATCCTGGCCAAGGCCAACGAAGCCATCGAAAAGAAACTCAACGCGGCTGTCTTCCCTGGCGCCCAGGGCGGCCCGCTGATGCATGTGATCGCCGGCAAGGCGGTGTGCTTCAAGGAAGCAGCAGAGCCAGGCTTCAAGGCGTATCAGCAACAAGTGATCGACAACGCCCAGGCCATGGCCGAAGTGTTCATCAAGCGCGGCTACGATGTGGTCTCTGGTGGCACCGACAACCATTTGTTCCTGGTCAGCCTGATCCGTCAGGGCCTCACCGGCAAAGACGCGGACGCCGCCCTCGGCCGCGCCCACATCACCGTCAACAAGAACGCTGTGCCGAATGACCCGCAGTCGCCGTTCGTGACCTCGGGCCTGCGCATCGGTACCCCGGCGGTCACCACCCGTGGCTTCAAAGTGCCGCAGTGCATCGAACTGGCCGGCTGGATCTGCGACATCCTCGACAACCTCGGCGACGCCGATGTCGAGGCCAACGTGGCCAAGCACGTGTCTGCCCTGTGCGCTGATTTCCCGGTTTATCGCTGAGCGCGGTTTTGGAGTAATGACTATGCAACGCTACTCAGGCTTCGGCCTCTTCAAGCACTCCCTCAGCCATCACGAAAACTGGCAGAAGATGTGGCGCACGCCGACCCCGAAAAAGGTCTACGACGTGGTCATCGTCGGCGGCGGCGGGCATGGTCTGGCGACCGCTTACTACCTGGCCAAAGAGCACGGCATCACCAACGTGGCCGTGGTCGAGAAAGGCTGGCTGGGCGGCGGCAACACGGCGCGCAACACCACCATCGTGCGTTCCAACTACCTGTGGGATGAGTCGGCGCACCTGTACGAACACGCGATGAAACTCTGGGAAGGCTTGTCCCAGGACCTGAACTACAACGTGATGTTCTCCCAGCGCGGTGTCTACAACCTGTGCCACACCCTGCAGGACATCCGCGATTCCGAGCGTCGCGTCAGCGCCAACCGCCTCAACGGCGTGGACGGCGAACTGCTAAACGCCAAACAGGTAGCGGACGAGATCCCGTACCTCGACTGCTCGAAAAACACCCGTTACCCGGTCCTCGGCGCCACCGTGCAACGTCGCGGCGGCGTGGCCCGTCACGATGCCGTGGCCTGGGGTTTTGCCCGCGCCGCTGACGCTCTCGGTGTGGACTTGATCCAGCAGACCGAGGTGATCGGCTTTCGCAAGGAAAACGGCGTGTGCATCGGCGTGGAAACCAACAAGGGCTTTATCGGCGCCAAGCGCGTCGGTGTGGTCACGGCGGGTAACTCCGGGCACATGGCGTCACTCGCCGGGTTCCGTTTGCCGATCGAATCCCACCCGCTGCAAGCGTTGGTGTCGGAGCCGATCAAGCCGATTATCGACAGCGTGATCATGTCCAACGCCGTGCACGGCTACATCAGCCAGTCCGACAAGGGCGACCTGGTGATCGGCGCCGGTATCGACGGCTACAACGGCTACGGCCAGCGTGGTTCGTACCCGGTGATCGAACACACCATCCAGGCCATCGTCGAGATGTTCCCGGTATTGTCCCGGGTGCGCATGAACCGCCAGTGGGGCGGCATCGTCGACACCACGCCGGACGCCTGCCCGATCATCTCCAAGACCCCGGTGCCGAACATGTTCTTCAACTGCGGGTGGGGTACCGGTGGCTTCAAGGCTACGCCGGGCTCAGGCAACGTGTTTGCCGCGAGCCTGGCCAAGGGTGAAATGCACCCGTTGGCCGCGCCATTCTCCATCGACCGTTTCCACAACGGTGCGCTGATCGACGAACACGGCGCTGCGGCCGTCGCCCACTAACAGGAGAAATTTCCTATGTTGCATATCTTCTGTCCTCACTGTGGCGAACTGCGCTCCGAAGAGGAATTCCACGCGTCCGGCCAAGCGCACATCCCGCGCCCGCTGGACCCGAATGCCTGCACCGACGCCGAGTGGGGCGACTACATGTTCTTTCGCGACAACCCCCGTGGCCTGCACCACGAACTGTGGATTCACGCCGCCGGTTGCCGCCAGTACTTCAACGCAACGCGCGACACCCTGACTTACGAAATTCTTGAAACCTACAAGATCGGCGAGAAGCCGAAATTCACCGCCAAGGCCGCTGGAGAGAAGGTATGAGCCAGATCAATCGCCTGTCCAACGGTGGCCGGATCGACCGTAACAAAGTCCTGACCTTTACCTTCAACGGGCAGAGCTACAAAGGCTTTGAAGGCGACACCCTGGCTGCTGCACTGCTGGCCAACGGCGTCGACATCATCGGCCGCAGCTTCAAGTACTCGCGCCCTCGCGGCATCTTCGCCGCCGGCGCCGAAGAGCCGAACGCGGTGCTGCAGATCGGCGCCACCGAAGCCACCCAGATTCCCAACGTGCGCGCCACGCAACAAGCGCTGTACCAAGGCCTGGTTGCCACCAGCACCAACGGCTGGCCGAGCGTCAACAACGACATGATGGGCATCCTTGGCAAGGTCGGCGGCAAGCTGATGCCGCCGGGTTTCTATTACAAAACCTTTATGTACCCGCAGTCGTTCTGGATGACCTACGAGAAGTACATCCGTAAGGCGGCCGGCCTTGGCCGTTCGCCGACGGAGAACGATCCGGACACCTACGACAACTTCAACCGTCACTGCGATGTGCTGGTGGTCGGTGCCGGCCCGGCCGGCCTCGCCGCTGCACTGGCGGCTGCGCGCAGCGGTGCGCGGGTGATCATTGCCGATGAACAGGAAGAGTTCGGTGGTTCGCTGCTGGATTCGCGTGAAAGCCTTGACGGCAAGCCGGCGACCGAATGGGTTGCCAGCGTCATTGCCGAGTTGAAAGCCCTGCCGGACGTGGTGCTGCTGCCCCGCGCCACCGTCAACGGCTACCACGACCATAACTTCCTGACCATTCACGAGCGCCTCACCGACCACCTTGGCGACCGTGCGCCGATTGGCGTGGTGCGCCAGCGTATCCACCGCGTGCGTGCCAAGCGTGTGGTGCTGGCCACCGGTGCGTGTGAGCGTCCGCTGGTGTACGGCAACAACGACGTGCCGGGCAACATGCTCGCCGGAGCCGTCTCTACTTACGTGCGCCGCTACGGCGTGGCACCGGGCAAAAAGCTGGTGCTGTCGACCAACAACGACCACGCTTACCGCGTTGCACTGGACTGGCTCGATGCGGGCCTGCAAGTGGTCGCGGTGGCCGATGTACGCCACAACCCACGCGGCGCGCTGGTTGAAGAAGCCCGCGCCAAGGGCATTCGTATCCTCACCGGCAGCGCCGTAGTCGAAGCGCGTGGCACCAAGCGCGTGAGCGCTGCCCGAGTGGCTGCGATCGATGTGAAAGCACACAAAGTCACCAGCCCCGGCGAGTGGCTGGACTGCGACCTGGTGGCCAGCTCCGGCGGCTACAGCCCGGTGGTCCACTTGGCCTCGCACCTGGGCGGCAAGCCGACCTGGCGTGAAGACATCCTCGGTTTCGTGCCGGGCGAAGCGCCGCAGAAACGCGTGTGCGTCGGCGGTATCAACGGCGTCTACGGCCTGGGCGATTCCCTGGCCGATGGGTTCGAAGGCGGCGTACGTGCGGCCAGCGAAGCCGGGTTCGCCCCGGTTGAAGGCGTGTTGCCGAAAGCCTTGAGCCGTCTGGAAGAGCCGACCCTGGCGCTGTTCCAGGTGCCGCACGAAAAAGTTACCGCACGGGCGCCGAAGCAATTCGTCGACCTGCAGAACGACGTGACTGCCGCCGCCATCGAACTGGCTACCCGCGAAGGTTTCGAATCGGTCGAGCACGTCAAGCGCTACACCGCGCTGGGCTTCGGTACCGACCAGGGCAAGCTGGGTAACGTCAACGGCCTGGCCATTGCCGCCCGCTCGCTGAACGTGACCATCCCGCAGATGGGCACCACCATGTTCCGTCCCAACTACACACCCGTGACATTCGGTGCGATAGCGGGTCGTCACTGTGGGCACATCTTCGAACCGGTGCGCTACACCGCGCTGCAAGCCTGGCACGTGAAGAACGGCGCCGAATTTGAAGACGTCGGCCAGTGGAAACGCCCGTGGTATTTCCCGCGCAACGGCGAAGACCTGCACGCTGCGGTCAAACGCGAATGCCTGGCCGTGCGCGACAGCGTCGGCCTGCTGGATGCGTCCACCCTCGGCAAGATCGATATCCAGGGCCCGGATGCCCGTGAGTTCCTCAACCGTATCTACAGCAACGCCTGGACCAAGCTCGACGTGGGCAAGGCGCGCTACGGCCTGATGTGCAAGGAAGATGGCATGGTCTTCGACGACGGCGTCACCGCCTGTCTGGCCGACAATCACTTCCTGATGACCACCACCACCGGCGGTGCCGCGCGTGTTCTGCAGTGGCTGGAAATCTATCAACAGACCGAATGGCCGGACCTCAAGGTGTACTTCACCTCGGTCACTGACCATTGGGCAACCATGACCCTGTCTGGCCCCAATAGCCGCAAACTGCTGAGTGAAGTCACCGACATCGACCTGGACAAGGACGGCTTCCCGTTCATGACCTGGAAAGAAGGCCTGGTGGGCGGCGTACCGGCGCGGGTGTTCCGTATCTCGTTTACCGGCGAGCTGTCGTACGAAGTCAACGTGCAGGCCGACTACGCCATGGGCGTGCTGGAACAGATCGTCGAGGCCGGCAAAAAGTACAACCTGACGCCGTACGGCACCGAAACCATGCACGTACTGCGCGCCGAGAAGGGCTTCATCATCGTCGGCCAGGACACCGACGGCTCGATGACCCCGGACGACCTGAACATGGGCTGGTGCGTAGGCCGTACCAAGCCGTTCTCTTGGATCGGCTGGCGCGGAATGAACCGCGAAGACTGCGTGCGTGAAGAGCGCAAGCAGCTTGTCGGGCTCAAACCGATTGACCCGACGGTATGGCTGCCGGAAGGCGCACAGTTGGTGTTCGATCCGAAGCAGACGATCCCGATGAAGATGGTCGGCCACGTCACCTCAAGCTATGCGCACAACTCCCTGGGCTATTCGTTTGCCATGGGCGTGGTGAAGGGCGGCTTGAAGCGCATCGGCGAACGGGTGTTTTCGCCCCAGGCCGATGGCAGCGTGATCGAGGCGGAGATTGTGTCTTCGGTGTTCTTTGATCCGAAAGGTGAGCGGCAGAACATCTGATACCTGATCGTTCCCACGCTCGGCGTGGGAATGCATCCCCGGGACGCTCCGCGTCCCTTGAGCGGACGCAGAGCGTCCATGGCGGCATTCCCACGCAGAGCGTGGGAACGATCAATACAGAATTCAGACAGGTGCTTTATGACAGCAGCCAACGTATACCAACAACGCCCCACCACCGGCGCCAAGGCGGAGTCCTCGCTGCACCATGCCGACCTCGCCAGCCTGGTCGGCAAGGGCCGCAAGAATGCCGGCGTGACCGTGCGTGAAAAGAAGCTTCTGGGCCACCTGACCCTCCGCGGCGACGGCCACGATGCCGCGTTCGCCAGCGGCGTGCACAAGGCCCTGGGCATCGAGCTGCCTGGCGCCCTGCAGGTCATCGTCAACGGTGAAACCAGCCTGCAATGGCTCGGCCCGGACGAGTGGCTGTTGATCGTGCCAGGCGGCGAAGAGTTCGCTGCCGAACAAAACCTGCGCGCGGCGTTGGGCGACCTGCATATTCAGATCGTCAACGTCAGCGGCGGCCAGCAAATTCTTGAACTCAGCGGTCCGAACGTGCGCGATGTGCTGATGAAGTCCACCAGCTACGACGTGCACCCCAACAACTTCCCGGTGGGCAAGGCGGTGGGCACGGTGTTCGCCAAGTCGCAACTGGTGATCCGTCATACCGCAGGAGACACCTGGGAACTGCTGATCCGTCGCAGCTTCTCGGACTACTGGTGGTTGTGGTTGCAGGACGCCTGCGCCGAGTTTGGCCTGAGCGTTCAAGCCTGATCGTTCCCACGCTCCGCGTGGGAACGCATCCCGGGACGCTCCGCGTCCCAAGAGCGGACGCAGAGCGTCCATGGCGGCATGCCCACGCAGAGCGTGGGAACGATCAAGGAGTCAACCGTAATGAGCCGCGCACCCGATACATGGATTTTAACCGCCGACTGCCCCAGCGTGCTCGGCACGGTGGACGCGGTCACCCGCTACCTGTTCGAGCAGGGCTGCTACGTCACCGAGCACCACTCGTTCGATGACCGCCTCTCGGGCCGGTTTTTCATCCGCGTGGAATTTCGCCAGCCGGACGGTTTTGACGAGCAAGCCTTTCGCGACGGCCTGGCCACGCGCGGCGAAGCCTTTGGCATGATCTTCGAGCTGACGGCGCCCAACTACCGGCCCAAAGTGGTGATCATGGTCTCCAAGGCCGATCACTGCCTGAATGACTTGCTGTACCGCCAGCGCATCGGCCAATTGTCGATGGACGTGGTCGCGGTGGTGTCCAACCACCCCGATCTGAAACCCTTGGCCGACTGGCACCAGATTCCTTACTTCCATTTCCCGCTGGACCCCAACGACAAGCCGTCCCAGGAGCGCGAGGTGTGGCAAGTGGTGGAAGACACCGGCGCCGAGTTGGTGATTCTTGCGCGCTACATGCAGGTGCTGTCGCCGGAACTGTGCCGCAAGCTGGACGGCAAGGCGATCAACATCCATCACTCGTTGCTGCCGGGCTTCAAGGGCGCCAAGCCCTATCACCAGGCGTACAACAAGGGCGTGAAACTGGTCGGCGCCACGGCGCATTACATCAACAACGATCTGGATGAAGGCCCGATCATCGCCCAAGGCGTGGAGGTGGTGGATCACAGCCACTATCCCGAGGATTTGATTGCCAAGGGGCGCGATATCGAAGGGCTCACGTTGGCGCGGGCGGTGGGGTATCACATCGAAAGACGTGTGTTCTTGAACGCTAACAGGACGGTCGTTCTTTAGTAGCTAGCTGCAAGCTTCAAGCCGCAAGTAAAAGCGGTACTGCACACTTCTTGCGGCTTGTAGCTTGCCGCTTGAAGCTCACTCCACTCTCTCAACAACGATAAATATAGAGGTGACTGACATGTCTGGTAATCGTGGTGTCGTGTATCTCGGCAACGGCAAGGTCGAAGTACAGAAAATCGACTATCCCAAAATGCAGGACCCCCGTGGCAGGAAGATCGAGCACGGCGTCATCCTGCGCGTGGTCTCTACCAACATCTGCGGCTCCGACCAACACATGGTGCGTGGCCGCACCACCGCCCAGACCGGCCTGGTGCTGGGGCATGAAATCACCGGCGAAGTGATCGAGAAGGGCAGCGACGTCGAGAACCTGAAGATCGGCGACCTGGTGTCGGTGCCCTTCAACGTAGCGTGCGGTCGTTGCCGCTCCTGCAAGGAAATGCACACCGGCGTGTGCTTGAGTGTCAACCCGGCGCGCCCGGGCGGTGCTTACGGCTATGTCGACATGGGCGACTGGACCGGTGGTCAGGCTGAATACGCGCTGGTGCCTTACGCCGACTTCAACCTGTTGAAACTGCCGGACCGCGACAAGGCGATGGAGAAAATCCGCGACCTGACGTGCCTCTCCGACATTCTGCCGACCGGTTATCACGGCGCGGTCACGGCAGGCGTTGGTCCAGGCAGCACGGTCTACATCGCCGGTGCCGGCCCCGTAGGCCTCGCCGCTGCCGCGTCAGCACGTCTGTTGGGCGCTGCGGTCGTGATCATCGGCGACGTCAACCCGATCCGCCTGGCCCACGCCAAGGCCCAGGGCTTTGAAATCGCCGACCTGTCCACCGACACTCCGTTGCACGAACAGATTGCCGCGCTGCTCGGCGAGCCGGAAGTGGACTGCGCCGTCGATGCCGTCGGCTTTGAAGCACGCGGCCACGGCCACGATGGCGTCAAGGCCGAAGCCCCGGCCACGGTGCTCAACTCACTGATGGGTGTGGTGCGCGTGGCGGGCAAGATCGGTATCCCTGGCCTGTACGTCACCGAAGATCCAGGCGCTGTCGATGCCGCCGCTAAAATGGGCAGCCTGAGCATTCGTTTTGGTCTGGGTTGGGCCAAATCCCACAGCTTCCACACCGGGCAAACGCCGGTGATGAAGTACAACCGCCAGCTGATGCAGGCGATCATGTGGGACCGTATCAACATCGCTGAAATCGTTGGCGTGCAGGTAATCAGCCTGGATGACGCGCCACGTGGCTATGGCGAGTTCGATGCGGGTGTGCCGAAGAAGTTTGTGATTGACCCGCATAAGCTGTTCAGCGCGGCGTAAAGCCTTGGGCAGATGTCCCAGCCACTGAAAACCAAATGTGGGAGGGGGCTTGCCCCCGATGGTGGTGGTTCAGTCAGTGCCGCTGTGACTGACCTGCCGCTATCGGGAGCAAGCCCCCTCCCACAAGGGATTCAGGGTGTTTAGCGTGCGGCCAGCGCACCCTGGTAGACGGTCGGGCCGGTTGGCTGCTTGCTCAGCGAGCCACCCTTGGTCTCCGAACTCACCATCAACTCCACCGGTTTGCTGATGCTTTCCTGCTGACGCGGGTTCAGGCCGATGATGCCTTTGCCATCTTCCGGCAAAAGTCCCAGAGACACAGGCGTGCCGTCTTTGGGGATGGCCCACAGCTCCAGGCTCTGGTCGGGCGCAGGCGCCGTGGCGGCAATCGGCTGTACTTCCAGATAATCCTTGTGCGCCATGATTTGCGCGGCCGGCTGCAGGGTCGTCGTCACCAACGTCGCCGCGGATTTGACGCTGTCCTGGGTGTAGAGCGCGCCGCCGATGCCGGCAGCCACTACGGCACAGGCGCCGATGAACAGACGCGGGCGGCTCCAGAAGGCAGGCTTGTGCTCAATCACTTGGGGTTGGATCGCAGTCATAAGTCTCTTCCTGACAAATTTTGTAGTCAGTTCCTAGACCCGCTTATCCCCGATGGGTTCCGGAACAACCGACGGGATACCCAGTCCAACGCCTGCTTTTGCACCTATCTCCTGAGGTTGTCTTGATGAAGATTTCACGCGGTTTTGCCCTTTCCTGCCTGTTGACCGTGGCCGCCAGCCCGGTGTTTGCCGCAGGCTTCAGCCTTGGCGATGCGGCCAACGCCATTTCCGGCATGCAGGGTGGCAACAACAAAGCCGCCGCCGCTGCTCCAACATCGGAGACGGCCGACCTGCTGACAGCCTTGACCTCTCAACTCAATATCACCCCGGAGCAAGCCGTCGGCGGCACGGGCGCGATGCTGGGCCTGGCGAAGAACAAGCTCAGCAGCAATGACTTTTCGCAGCTGGGCAATAGCGTGCCGGGCCTCGATAAACTGTCGGGTAACAACGCCCTGGGCAGCCTGGGTGCCTTGAGCGGGATGCTCGGCCAGGCCGGCGGCAGCAAGACCAGCGGCCTGGACGGCCTGCTGGGCAACGTGAAAAACACCAATGACTTGAACACCGCGTTCAGCGCCCTGGGCATGGACAGCGGCATGATCGGTCAGTTTGCCCCGGTGATCCTGCAATACCTGGGCGGGCAGGGCGCCGATAGCTCGGTGCTGGGCAAGCTGGCCCAGGCCTGGGGCACCGGCAGCTAAGACTGCTGCGCGCGCAGCTGCTCGATGCGCGCATCCTTCTCCCGCCAGAGCTGGTTGACCCAGTTCTGGACGGTCAGGCGAAACGCCGGATCGTTCTCGTAGTCCCCCTGCCACAGCGCCGCGTCCAATTCACGGGTGCGGATATCCACGATCACCTTCGGCACTGCGCCGCTGATCAAATCCCAGAACCCTGGAATCTTTGGCTGTGGATAGACCACGGTCACGTCGAGGACGGCATCCAACTGCTCGCCCAGCGCCGCCAACACAAAGGCCACGCCGCCCGCCTTCGGTTTGAGCAGTCGGTTAAACGGCGAGTCCTGCTGCTTGCGTTTAGCCTCGCTGAACCGCGTGCCTTCCAGGTAGTTGACCACCGTCACCGGCTGGCGCTTGAACAGCTCGCAGGCCTCTTTGGTGATCTTCAGGTCCTGCCCGGCCAGCTCCGGGTGCTTGGCCAGGTACGCTTTGGTGTAGCGCTTCATGAACGGATAATCCAGCGCCCACCAGGCCAGGCCAAGGAAGGGCACCCAGATCAACTCTTTTTTCAGGAAGAATTTGAAGAACGGTGTACGTCGGTTCAATGCCTGGATCAGCGCTGGAATATCCACCCAGGACTGGTGGTTGCTGATGACCAGGTAAGAGGTGTCGCCCCGCAGGTCCTCACCGCCGCGAATATCCCACTGGGTGGGAATGCACACCGCGAAGATCAGCTTGTCGATCTCGGCCCAGGTCTCGGCGATCCACATCACCGCCGATGACGCATAGTCACGCGAGCGGCCCGGTGCCACCAGCTTGAGCAGGGCAAACACCAGCAAGGGGCCGATCAGGATCAGCGTGTTGAGTAACAGCAGCAGTGTGACCAAACAGCCGGTGAGCAGGCGGCGCATAAGCAACTCTTGAAATTCTGTGGGCGGGCAATGATAAGCAAGGTGAGTCTAGAGGCCAAATCGCAAATGGCTGTACGAATGTTTCACAACGTGCCGGTTATGCTCGGTGATCCAACTAAGTGCCGTGCGTGCGGTCTAGAATCCGTCCACTTCTTTCGAGGAAATCATGCCGTGAAATTGCTCCTTGGCGCGTTCGCCCTAGTTTTTCCCGTTATCACCGCCATGCCCGTGATGGCCGCCGAACCGACCCTCTACGGTCGCTACGAATACATTCAACTGCCGGAAATCGGCCAGACCTTCAAGGCCAAGATGGACACCGGCGCGTTGACCGCCTCGCTGTCGGCCCGCGATATCGAAACCTTCACCCGTGATGGCGACGACTGGGTGCGCTTCCGCCTCGGCGGCAAGGACGCCGACAACAAAGTCTACGAGCACAAGGTCTCGCGCATCAGCAAGATCAAGAGCCGCGCCGACGAAGATGACGACAAGGACGAAGCCAGTGTGGCCAAGCGCCCGGTGATCGACCTGGAGATGTGCCTGGGTGACGTCAAGCGTACCGTCGAGGTCAACCTTACCGACCGCAGCAGCTTCAATTACCCGCTGCTGATCGGCGCCAAGGCCTTGCGTGAATTCGGTGCAGCAGTAAACCCGGCCCGTCGTTACACTGCCGACAAACCGGACTGCTGACGGACCCACATGCCGCATATCCTGATTGTCGAAGACGAAGCGGCGATTGCCGACACGCTGATCTTCGCCCTGCAAGGCGAAGGCTTCAGCACCACCTGGCTGAGCCTGGGCCAGGCGGCGCTGGAGCATCAGCGCCAAACCCCGGCCGACCTGATCATCCTCGACATCGGCCTGCCCGACATCAGCGGTTTTGAAACCTGCAAGCAATTGCGCCGGTTCAGCGAAGTGCCGGTGATGTTCCTCAGCGCGCGCGATGGCGAGATCGATCGGGTGGTGGGGCTGGAAATCGGCGCCGACGATTACGTGGTCAAGCCCTTCAGCCCGCGTGAAGTGGCGGCCAGGGTGCGGGCGATTCTCAAGCGGGTCGGCCCGACTGTGGCGCCTGCGGTGTTCCAGGTCGACCTGGAACGCATGCAGATCCACTATCGCAGCCAGCCGCTGAGCCTGACGCGTCACGAATTCCGCCTGCTGCAAAGCCTGCTGGAGCAACCTGAGCGTGTGTTCAGCCGCGAGCAACTGTTGGACGCGGTAGGCGTACCCGCCGACGCTGGTTACGAGCGCAACATCGACAGCCATATCAAAAGCCTGCGCGGCAAGTTGCGCAGCGTGGCCGCCGATGCCGAGCCGATCCAGACGCATCGCGGCCTGGGTTACAGCTACAGCCCGAGCCATAGCTGATGCGCCTGGGGCTGCGGATTTTCCTGGTTTACGCGCTGTTTATCGGCCTGACCGGTTACTTTGTGCTCAACACAGTGATGAAGGAAATCCGCCCCGGCGTACGCCAGTCCACCGAAGAAACCCTGGTGGACACCGCCAACCTGCTCGCCGAAGTCCTGCGCACCGATGTGAAGAACGGCACCCTCGGCCAGAGCCACTGGCCGCAGGTGCTCAAGGCGTATGGCAATCGTCAGCCGGGCGCGGTCATCTGGGGCCTGCCGAAGAACCAGGTCAACCACCGCATCTATGTCACCGACGCCAAGGGCACGGTATTGCTCGACTCCACGGGCGAGGCGGTGGGCCAGGACTATTCCAGGTGGAACGACGTGTACCTGACCCTGCGCGGTGAGTACGGCGCGCGCTCAACCCGCAGCGAAGCGGATGACCCAACCTCGTCGGTGATGCACGTGGGCGCGCCGATTCGTGACGACGGCCGGATTATCGGCGTGGTCACCGTGGCCAAGCCCAATAGCTCGTTACAGCCCTACGTCGACCGCACCGAGCGGCGCCTGCTGTGGTACGGCGCCGGGCTGGTGACTCTGGGCCTGCTGCTGGGCGCACTGTTGTCTTGGTGGCTGAGCGTCGCCCTGAAACGCTTGACCGCCTATGCCGAGGCCGTCAGCGAAGGGCGTCGGGCCGAGTTGCCGCATTACCGTGGCGGCGAGCTCAAGCAGCTGTCCACCGCTGTCGAACACATGCGCACGCAGCTGGAGGGCAAAGCCTATGTCGAACATTACGTGCACACCCTGACCCACGAACTGAAAAGCCCGCTGGCGGCCATTCGCGGCGCGGCGGAGTTGCTGCAGGGCGACATGACCCGCGAACAGCAGCAGCGTTTTGTCGGCAATATCGACAGTGAAAGCGCGCGCCTGCAACAGTTGATCGAGCGGTTGTTGAACCTGGCGCAGGTGGAGCAACGCCAGGGGTTGGAAGAACAATCGAGTATCGCGCTGGCGGGCCTGGTCGATGATGTACTCAAGGCGCAATGTGCGCGGATCGAAAGCGCCGGCCTGCAGGTCGAGCAAAGTATCGGCGCCGATGTGCGGGTGTTTGGCGAACCCTTCCTGCTGCGCCAGGCCTTGGGCAACCTGCTGGACAACGCCATGGATTTCACCCCGCCCGGCGGCGAACTGCGGTTCAGTGCGCAGGTGCGGCACAACGACGTTCGGGTGAGCCTGTTCAACCAGGCCGCGCCGATTCCGGATTACGCCTTGCCGCGCCTGAGCGAGCGTTTCTATTCCCTGCCGCGTCCGGCCAGCGGGCGCAAAAGCACCGGCCTGGGCCTTAACTTTGTCGAAGAAGTGATGAAGCTGCACGGCGGTACGCTGCAGATCGGCAACGTACCGGGTGGCGTGGAGGTGGTGCTGCATCTCCACACAATCTCCACACTGCCCACATAAATCCCCCACACAGGCTGCCCAGACTCTCCTTATCAAAACAGGGAGAGTCCCATGAACCGCAGCCTGCTTTTCAAACTTGGCGCGATTGCGCTGCTGATCCTGCTGTTGCTGATTCCGTTGCTGATGATCAACGGCATTATCAGCGACCGCCAGCAACTGCGCGACGGCGTATTGATGGACATCGCCCGCAGTTCCAGCTTCGCGCAGCGCCTCACCGGCCCGGTAATGGTGGTGCCTTATCGCAAGACGGTGCGCGAATGGAAACTCAATGAAAAACTCAACAAACGCTACGAAGAAACCCGCGAGGAGCGCGGCCGTCTGTATTTCCTGCCGGAGCGCTTTGAACTCGACGGCCAGGTGCAGACCGAGCTGCGCGCACGGGGCATCTACCAGGCGCGGTTGTTTCATGCCGACAACCGCATCAGTGGGCGTTTCCAACTGCCAGCACAACTGGGCATCACGGAAAACTTCGCTGATTACCGTTTTGAACCGGCGTTTCTGGCGATGGGCATCAGCGATATTCGCGGCATCGAAAATGCGCTGACGCTGGAGCTGGGCGATCAGCGCCTGGAATTTGCGCCGGGCTCCCTGGTGGACTGGCTGGGGGAGGGCGTGCATGTGCTGCTGCCCGACCAGGACAGCAGAAAACCCGCCGCCGTGGACTTCGCCTTTGACCTGCGCCTGCAGGGCACCGAACAACTGCAGGTGGTGCCCGTGGGCAAGACCAGCCAGGTATCACTTGCCTCCAACTGGCCGCACCCAAGCTTTATCGGCAACTTCCTGCCGGCGCAGCGGGAAGTCACCGACAAGGGCTTTACCGCCCACTGGCAAACCTCGTTCTTCGCAACCAACCTCGAGCAGGCCCTGCAAACTTGCCTGGACCGCCAGGGCTGTGATGACTTCAATAACCGCAGCTTCGGCGTGAACTTCATCGACCCGGTGGACCAGTACCTCAAGAGCGAGCGCGCGATCAAATACGCGCTGCTGTTCATCGCCCTGACCTTTGCCGGCTTCTTCCTGTTCGAAGTGCTCAAGAACCTGGCGGTGCACCCCATCCAGTACGCCTTGGTGGGCTTTGCATTGGCGTTCTTCTACCTGCTGCTGTTGTCGCTGTCCGAGCATCTGGGGTTTGCCCTGGCGTACCTGATATCGGCCAGCGCCTGCGTGCTGTTGATCGGCTTCTACGTGTGCCATGTGCTGCGCAGCGTGGTCCATGGCCTGGGCTTTTCGGTGGGCTTGGCGGCGTTGTATGGGTTGTTGTACGGGCTGCTGAGTGCCGAGGATTACGCGTTGCTGATGGGCTCGTTGTTGCTGTTCAGCCTGCTGGGCACGGTGATGGTGCTGACGCGCAGGCTGGATTGGTATGGCGTGGGCAAGCGCAAGGTGGCAGAGCCGTTACAGTTCGATCTGGAGGCGGTGCAATGATCGGGTTGCGCGAGGATCAGCAAATGAAGGCCAGGATGATCGACTTCCTCAATCACACCGCCGCTCAATGTGGGAGGGGGCTTGCCCCCGATAGCGGTGGTTCAGAGAAAAATGAGCGCAATGACACACCGCAATCGGGGGCAAGCCCCCTCCCACATTGGGTCTGTGTGAACATCACGCGGGCGGTTGGGTCTGCTGCAGCGAAGGCCGCTGGCTGACCTCGGCGTACCAGGCGGCAAGCCTTGGGTTATCCATGCGCCATTGCAGGTCGGGATGGCGGAAGTCGAGGTAGCCCAAGGCACAGGCCACGCTGATCGCGGCGATGTCGAAATGGCTGGCCAGTTCAGCAATCGCCTCGGCCTCCAGCTCGGCCAGTGCGCGCCGCATCTTGTTGCGCTGCTCGTCCAGCCACTGGTCCCAATGTTTCTCCACCGGGCGCATCGCAGTCTCGTAGCGCACCAGCACGGCGGCATCCATGATCCCGTCGGCCATCGAGGCCAGAGTCAGGCGGCGCCAGCGGGCCGAGCCGTCGCGGGGGATCAGCGGGTTGCCGACGTGCTGGTGGTCGAAGTAATCGAGGATCACCCGGCTGTCATGCAGTACCGAACCGTCGGCCAGGCGCAGGGCCGGGATCTTGCCGACCGGGTTGCCTTGCACCACGTGCGCATCCGGGTTGACGGGGGTGGGCATACAGGCATGCAGGGCCACACGGTCCTGCTGGCCGGTCTCGATCAGCAGCACGCGCACTTTGCGCACGAACGGCGACGCGGGGTTGTGGAACAAGGTCATGCTGGGGGCGGACATGGGCATTCCTCGAAATGGGATGTGGCTAGCCTAGAGGCTTGCGCCGTGGCTGGCGAGGGGGATTTTTGGTGGTTTCGAAGGCCTCATCGGGGGCAAGCCCCCTCCCACACTTGATTGTGTGAACCCGATCCAATGTGGGAGGAGGCTTGCCCCGATAGCGCCCTCAGCCGCGCCGCTTGAACAACGCCCATGCACCAATGCCAGCAGGAACGCCCAACCCGACCCAACTCAACACATCCCACCCCCCATCCCCCAGCAACGCCGCAAACAACCCGACGGCGCTCAACAGGCCAATCCCCAGCGGAATGCCGAACACTTTCCAGAAACTCGACTGCCGGGGCTTCATGCCTTACCCGCCTTGCGCCGCACGATCCATAAGTAAATCCCGCTGACCAGCACGATGATGGTCAGCACATCCAGCACCGCCCAGAGGATTTTCATCGGCATGCCGCCGTAGTCACCGAAGTGCAGCGGCTGGGACATGCCCATGGCGTCCATGTACCAGGGCCGTGCGGCGATGGCGGTCACGGCCAGGGTGCGGGCGTCGATCAATACCGGGGTGAGCAGATGGGAAGTGAGGTGGGTGCTGCCCTTCATGAACACGGCGTAGTGATGTTCGCTGGAAAAGCGCGTGCCGGGGAAGGCGATGAAGTCTGGCTCCATTCCCGGCGCGGCGTTGGCGGCAATGCTCAGCAGCTCAGTGGCCGGTGCGCGCTGAGTCAGTGGCGGGGCGTTTTTATAGGGTTCGATCATGGTGCTGAGGGCGTCCTCGCGCCAGGCGGCGATGATCAGGTCGGCGCAGGCGCTGATCACACCGGTCACGCCCACCACCAGTGCCCACGTCAGGGTGACCACACCGATCAGGTTGTGCAGGTCGAGCCAGCGCAGGCGAGTAGACTTGTTTTGGCGCACGGTGGCGAACTTCAAACGGCGCATGAACGGCAGGTACAGCACCGTGCCCGAGATAATCGCCAGCACGAACAGCAGGCCCATGAACGCGAGCAACAGCTTGCCTGGCAGCCCGGCGAACATGTCCACATGCAGGCGCAGCAGGAACAGGGTGAGCCCGCCATTGGCGGAGGGCATTTCCACCGCTTCGCCGGTACGCGCATCCAGCATGAAGGTGTGGGACGAATTCGGTTCGGTGCCGGCCGTGGCAGCCATAATCGCGATCACACCGTTCTGGTCGTCCTCGTCCCACGCCAGGTACTGCATGGCCTCGCCGGGTCGATGAGCCTGGGCCTTGGCCACCAGTTGCTCCAGGTTGAGTTGCGGCGTCCCGGCGGGCATCTGCTTGAGCTGCGGCTCGTTGCCCAGCAGATGGTCGATCTCGTGGTGAAACACCAGCGGCAAGCCGGTTAGGGCGAGCAGCAGCAGGAATACGGTGCAGATCAGGCTGGTCCAGGTGTGGATGAAGGACCAGCGGCGGATGGTTTTGCTTTTCATGTTCTAGCCTTCAGACACACCAAAGCCGCCCCGTTTGGGACGGCCCGGTTGTTAACTCAGCCGATTACCATTGGTAGGTGGCACTGGCGACGACGCTGCGTTGGTCGCCGAAGTAGCAGTAGGAACCGTCACAGGTGGAAATGTAATCTTTGTTGAACAGGTTGGTCGCGTTCACTTTCACCGACGCGCCCTTGAGGCTGTTGTCCAGGCGGCCGAGGTCGTAGTGCACGGCGCCGTCGAATACGGTGTAGGCGTTGGCTTTGCCGGACCAGGTATTGGCCTGGTCGCCATAGGTATTGCCGGTGTAGCGGGCGCCAAAACCGATGCCGAACCCATCCAGTGCGCCGCTATGCCAGGTGTAGTCGGTCCACAGGGAGGCTTGCTGGTTTGGCATCAGTTGCAGGCGGTTGCCTTTGAAGTCACCTTTTTGCACTTCGGATTTGGCCAGGGTATACGCCGCGATTACCTTGAGGTTTTCGGTTACGTCAGAGATAGCCTCCAGCTCCAGGCCCTTGACCTTTACCTCGCCGGTCTGGTCGGTTACCGAGGCGCCGCCGGACTGGAAGCTGGTGACCTGCACGTTTTTCTGGGTCAGGTCGTAGACCGCAGCGCTGAGCAATGTATTGGAGCCCGGTGGCTGGTATTTGATCCCAAGTTCCCACTGTTTGCCTTCCGTCGGTTTAAACGACTGAAGGGGGTCCACACTGGCGTTGCTTGCGGGCTGGAATGACTCGGCGTACGAGAGGTAGGGCACGAAACCCGAGTCAAACACATAACTCAGTGCTGCATTGCCACTGAAGTTTTTGCTGCGGTCGGTATTGGTTGCGTCGCTTTTGTTGAAGTAGGTGGTGCCCTGGTGTACCCAGTCTTCGCGTCCGCCGAGGGTCAGGCGCCAGTTGTCCAGGGCCATCTGGTCCTGCACGTAAAGGCCGGTCTGTACGGTTTTCTGGTTGTAATCGTAGAACGCAGTGGAGCGCGCTGGGCGCACGATCGGCTGGCCGTAGACCGGGTTGAAGATGTTCGTGGTGCCGCCGTCGCCAAAAATCGCCAAGTACGACGTATCGGTACGTTGATGGTCCAGACCGAGCAGAACGGTGTGGTTCACAGCGCCGGTTGAGAAGTCCGCCTGGAAGTTGTTATCGACGGCGAACTGGCTGATGTCTTCGTCCACGTTGGTCGACGAGCGGCTGATGTTGCCATTGGTGTCGGCCGGTGAGAAGGCGTACGAACCCACCGTCAGTTGCTGAAACGCCAGCTCGGATTTGGTGTAGCGCAGGTTTTGCTTGAACTGCCAGGTGTCATTGAAGCGGTGCTCGAACGCGTAGCCGAGTGCGTAGTAGGTGCGGTCGTAGAAATCGTAATCGGGGTCACCGAGGTTCTTGTGGTGGGAAACGTCGCCCAGCGGCGATTTGATCTTGGTGCCTTGGATCGGCAGGAACTGGCTGGTGGTGCCTGTATCGTCACGGGTGAACTGCGACAGGAAAGTCAGCTTGGTATCGGTGTCGATATTCCAGGTCAGGCTTGGCGCGATGTTGTAGCGCTTGTTGTCGATGTGATCGACCTGGGTGCCGGCATCGCGCACCACGCCGCCAAGGCCGTAGAGAAACTGGCCTTCATCATCGATCTTGCCAGTGCTTTCGAAATTGATCTGGCGGTAGTTGTCACTGCCGTATTGCACCTGGATAGCGTGGCTCGATTCTGCGCTGGGACGGCGGCTGACCATGTCCAACAGGCCGCCCGGCGGGGTCTGACCATAGACCGACGAAGCCGGGCCGCGCAGCAGGGCGAGGCGATCCAGGTTCCAGGTTTCAGCTTTCGGGTTAGCGTATACGCCACGGGACAGTGGCAGGCCGTCGAGGAATTGGGTGGGTTCGAAACCGCGTACGCGCATCCAGTCGTAGCGGGTGTCGCTGCCGTAGCTGGCGGAGACGATGCCAGGCATGTATTTGACGGCGTCGTCGAGGTTCTGCACGTTGCGATCCTGCATTTGCTCGCGGGTGGCCACGGAGATCGAGCGCGGCGCCTCGACCAGGGCCGTGTCGGTCTTGGTGCCGGCGGCGGTGCGTTTCGCCAGGTAACCTTCGACCGGCCCCCACGCACTCTCATAACTGCCCTGACCAATAATGCTCGTCTGCGGCAACGCCACGACACCATCTGCAATCGCCACCAACGTAAACGTCCCGGCGCTGCTCTGCTCCAACTGCAACCCCGTGCCCCGCAACGCTTCCCGCAGCGCACCCTGCGCGTCGAACTGGCCCTTGACCGGGGCTGAGGTCTTGCCGGCGGCGAGCGCCGGATTGAGGGTGAGGGCGAGGCCGGCCTGGCTGGCGATCTGGTTCAGGGTGGAGGCCAGTGGGGCGGGCGCCAGGTTGTAGGCGCGCACGCTGGTGGCCTGTTCGGCGGCGATGAGCGGGGAGCTGACCAGCGGGGCGCCGAGGGCTATTGCCACGGCTAACAGGCTGGGGCGCAATAAAGTGTCTAGCGTGCGGGACATGGGCGGCTCCTGAATGGAAATATTTCTCAATTGCCTAGGTGCCGGACGAGAGTTGGAAAGTGATAGGGCGGGGTGAAACTATTTTTTGGGTGGTGCTCTTGAGGGCCTCATCGGGGGCAAGCCCCCTTCCACACTTTGATTTGTGAATACATTCAAAATGTGGGAGGGGGCTTGCCCCCGATAGCAATCGCCCAGGCACTTCAAACCCTAAGGTTTACCCTTGACAGTCACCCACCACGGCGTGTGCTGCTCGATCCGCACCGGCAGTGTGGGCAATAGCGCATTGAGCGCCAGGGCGGTGTCATGCAGTGGGAAGCTGCCGGTGATGCGCAGGTCGGCCACGTTGTCATCCACGCCCAGATGGCCGGTGCGATACCGGCCGAGTTCCGCCACCACATCGCCCAGGCGGGCGTTGTCGACGACCAGCATGCCGCGGGTCCAGGCGTCGGTGGCCGGCGGGACGGCAAGCAAAGGGCCGAGGCCATCGCTGCGCATCAGCACTTGCTGGCCTTGCTTGAACACCTGCTCCTGATGCAGTGCCTGAGGCTGGGCGGCCACGGCCGATTGCAGCACGCTCAGGCGCGTGGCGTGATCTTCGCGCCTGACGATAAACCGCGTCCCCAACGCCCGCAGGTTGCCGTCGCGGGTCTGGACAGAGAACGGACGCGCATCGTTGTGGCCGGTTTCGACGAAAATTTCGCCTTCCTGCAACACAATCAAACGGCGTTTATCGTCGAAATGCACGTCAATTGCGCTGTGGGTATTGAGCGTGATCCGGCTGCCGTCCGCCAGCGTGAGCGTGCGCTGTTCGCCGGTGGCGGTGCGTTGATCGGCCAGCCAATAGTGGATCGGCACATACCGCTCACCGGCAAACAACGCCAGCCCCACTACCAGCGCAATACTCGCCAGGCCACGGCCCAGCTTGCGCATGCGCTGGCGAACGCTTTCGCGCGACTGCAACAACGCGGCCCGCGCGGGCCCGCAGGCTACGCTGAAACGCTGGTCGAGCATGCCCAGCTGGCGCCAGGCGCGGGCGTGTTCTTCATCGCTGGCCAGCCATTTGGCGAATTCTTCCTGTTCCACCTCGCTGCCATCGCCTGCGTCGAGGGACAGTTGCCAGGCAATCGCGGCGTCCAGCACGCGGGCCGACACCGGCTTGGAGCTGATCAGCGTCACGTCGGCTCGCCATACAGCGCGATGTAGCACTGGCGAATGCCCTGGGCCAGGTACTGGCGCACACGCGGCACCGACACACCCAGGCGCTGGGCGATTTCTGCATGGGCCATGCCGTCGAGGCGGTTATAGAGGAACGCGGCGCGGGCTTTGCTCGACAGTGTGCCGAGCAGGCGGTCGATGGCCTTGAGGTCTTCAAGGATCAGGTGCTGTTCTTCGGGCGAAGGGTGTTCGCTTTCCGGGATCAGCATCAATTCGGTGAGGTAGGCCTGTTCCAGGGCGGCGCGGCGGAAGTAGTCGAACAGCAAGCCTTTGGCAATCGCTACCAGAAAGGCGCGTGGCTCGCGGGGTGCGCGCAGCTCATCTCGGCCCAGCAGGCGCATGAAGGTGTCCTGGCTGAGGTCTTCGGCGCGGCTCGGGCAGGCTACGTTGCGCCGCAGCCAGGCCAGCAGCCAGCCACGATGGTCGCGATACAACGCGCCAACAAGCTCACTGTGTGGGGGCTGGACCGACGACAAGGCATCACCGAATAAAGTTTAAACTAACGAGAATTATTCGCGATTGTGTCAGAGGCGTGGGATGGGCGCAATTGGCGTCTGTCGGGAGATCGTTCCCACGCTCTGCGTGGGAATGCCGCCCTGGGCGCTCCGCGTCCCCTAGAACGACGGCGTGGGAATGCCGCCCTGGACGCTCCGCGTCCCCTAGAACGACGGAGCTTGTTTACGCCGCTTCCACTGGGACAAACGCTCTTGCAGCGCCTGGGGCGTGTCGATGTGTTGCTGGCGCGCACGGCTGAACAGAATCAGCATCAGCTCCGCCGTCGCCAGTGCGTCAGCGCTGGCGTGATGGCGCTCGCCCACCTGCAATTTGAAATGGCTGATCCAGTCATCCAGCCCCGCCTCACGGATGTTCGCTTCAGGGCATAACAGCGGGGCGATATCGGCCACATCGAGAAACGGGTGGGTCAGGCGATAACTCAGGCTGTCCATCAGCGCCCGGCCCAGCATGTGTTGATCGAACGGCGCATGGAAGGCCAGCAGCGGGCTGTCGCCAACGAACGCCATGAAGTCCAGCAGCGCGTCCACCGGGTCGCTGCCGGCCGCGATGGCGCTGGGGCCGAGGCCGTGGATCAACACGCTGGGGCTGAGTTTGGTGGCGGTGCGTTGCAGGGTGCGTTCGAACATCTGCGAGAAATCCACCGCACCGTCCTCGATCACCACGGCGCCGATGGACAGCACCTGGTCACGGTTGAGGTTCAGGCCGCTGGTTTCCAGGTCGACCACCACCCAGCGCTGGCTGCGCAATGTGCCATGGCCCAGCGCCGAGGGGCCGCGCAACTCGGCCAGGCGCTGCTGCTGCGCCGCGTCGAGCCTGGGTTTTTTCGCGCGCAGCCAACTGAACAGGCTCACAGTTGATAGCGCAAGGTCAGGCTGCTTTGCAGGCGCTGGGCCTGACGCAGGGATTCGCGCAGGATGCGCCGGTCCAGGTGATTTAGGCTGTCCGGATCGACGCGATTGGAATACGGCTGGTTTTCCCGCGTCTGCACCTGGTGCTGCTGCATGCGGGTTTGTTGGATGAAGTGATAGGCCTCTTCATACGCGGCGCCGTCCAGTGGCTCGATCACGCCTTTGGCGACCAACTGGCGCAGCCGCTCCAGGGTGTTGTTGGCATGCACGCCGTGGGCCAGGGCCAGCAGGCGCGCACCGTCCACAAACGGCGTGAGGCCCTGCACCTTGAGATCAAGGGTGGCCTTTTCACCGCTTTTGCGCGTCAGCACGAACTCGCGAAAGCGCCCCACGGGTGGGCGTTGGCGTAAGGCATTCTCGGCCAGCATGCGCTGGAACAGTCGGTTGTCCGCCACCTGATCCAGAATGCCCTGGCGTAGTTGCTCGCAGCCCTGCTCGTCGCCCCACACCACCCGCAAATCGAAATAGATGCTCGACCCCAGCAGATTTTCCGGCGTCGCTTCGCGGATGAAGGCGCCAAACCGCCGCGCCCACTCGGCCCGTGATAGGCACAGCTCCGGGTTGCCGGCCATGATATTGCCCTTGCACAGGCTGAAGCCGCACAGCGCCAGGCTCTGGTTGATCTGTTGCGCCAGGGGCAGCAGGCGCTCGCGAATGTCGGCGGCCTCCACGGCGTCTTTGGCCTCGAACAAGATGCCGTTGTCCTGGTCGGTGTACAGCGTCTGTTCGCGGCGGCCTTCGCTGCCAAAGCACAACCAACTGAAGGGCACGCCGGGGTCGCCTCTTTCCGCCAGGGTCAGCTCGATGACCCGGCACACGGTGTGATCGTTCAGCAAGGTAATGATGTGAGTGATCTGGGTCGACGAAGCGCCGTGGGCCAGCATGCGCTCGACCAGTTGGCCGATTTCGCCGCGGATCGCCACCAGCTGTTCCACCCGGGACGCGTTGCGGATGGTCCGCGCCAGGTGCACCAGGTCGACGCGCTGCAGGGAAAACAGATCGCGCTCCGATACCACGCCACACAGGCGCCGGTCCTGCACCAGGCATACATGGGCGATATGCCGCTCGGTCATGGCGATCGCCGCGTCGAACGCGCTGTGGTCCGGGGACAAGAAAAACGGCGCCTGGGTCATATGGCCGGCGATACCTTGACTGAAATCACCGGTGCCGTCGGCCACTACCTGGCGCAGGTCACGCAAGGTAAAGATGCCCAGCGGCGCCTTGTGCTCATCGACAATCACAATGCTGCCGACCTGCTGCTCGTGCATCAGCCTCACCGCTTCGCGCAGCGCGGTGTCCGGGCTGCAGGTGACGGGATGGCGCATGGCCAGTTCCCCCAGGCGCGTGTTCAGGGAATATTGGGTGCCGAGGGTTTCCACGGCTTTTTGCTGCACCTGCTGGTTGACCTGATCAAGCAGGCTGCTGACACCGCGCAAGGCGAAATCCCGAAACGGGCTGGACAGGGCGAACAGCTTGATGAACGCCATCTTGTTCAGTTGCAGGCAGAAGGTGTCTTCGCAGGCTTTGTGCTCGGTGCGGGTGGCGCGTTCGCCGAGCAAAGCGGCGAGGGGGAAGCACTCGCCGGTGGTGATTTCGAACGTGGTATCTGCCGAGTCCGGGCGCTCGCCGACCACGCGGCCCTGCTTGACGATATAAAAATGCTCGACCGGCCCGCCCGACGGTTTGAGGATGCTGTCGCCGGGGCCATAGAAGCGCAGTTGGCACTGTTCCACCAGAAACGCCAGGTGTGCCTGCTCCATCTGATTGAATGGAGGAAATCGTTGCAGGAATTGCAAAGTGCCATGGATGTTCTGCAACACGGCGGTTTTACCCGCCTGCGTGAAAGCATCAGCTTTACTCATAACAGTGACCGCAGTTTTTTTGTCGTTATCGTGCTGCATGGTCGACTGCCGCACGGCGGGTGCCCATTGGACGTAAGTCTAGGTTGGTGAAACCCACGCAAAACTAAGGAAAAACCTTACATGACTATCGTCCAAAACCCGTAGAACACCCACTAGGCAAACTTTCCGACGAAGTGCACATTGTTCGCCCTCCCGCAGATGTCTGACGAGTGTGCTGCGAGATTGATGAGAATTGCTGAGAACTGTATGTCCGACCACGATATTTTGAGTGATGCCGAGCGCGAGGCGCTTAGCGCCGTGATGCTGGAGCCCGATTTACCGCCCCAACGTGTATTGATCGTGGACGACGACAAGGATGCGCGTGAATTGCTGGCGGAAATCCTCGGGCTGAACGGCATTCGCTGCATGACGGCTGACGGTGGTGAGGAAGCATGGGAATTGTTGAATTCCACCAGCTCCATCGGTTTGCTGATCACCGACCTGCGCATGGCACCGAGCAACGGTTTGGAACTGATCCGAAAAGTGCGCGAGTCGACCCGCGCGGCGTTGCCGATCATCATCATGTCGGGGGACGCCGAAGCGCCGGATGTAATCGATGCCATGCACTTGAGCGTGGTGGATTTTTTGCTCAAGCCGATTGATAGCGCGAAGTTGGCGAAGTTGGTGAAGCAGGAGTTGGGGATGGTTTCCTGATTCCTTATTGATTGTGCGGGCCTCATCGGGGGCAAGTCGAATCGTCGCACCGCCCCTCCCACACTTTGATTTGTGAACACAGTCAAATGTGGGAGGGGGCTTGCCCCCGATAGCGCCAGTCCAGCCACCGCAACCGCAAATAAAAAGCCCCGATCTTCCGATCAGGGCTTTTTCATTTACAGGCCGTTTTTAGCCTTGAACTCCCGACGCCTGCGGTGCAGCACCGGCTCGGTATACCCGTTCGGTTGCTTGGTCCCTTCAATCACCAACTCCACCGCTGCCTGGAACGCGATGTTGCTGTCGAAATCCGGCGCCAGCGGGCGGTACAACGTATCCCCGGCATTCTGACGGTCTACCACCGGCGCCATGCGCTTGAGGCTTTCCATCACCTGGGCTTCGTTGACGATGCCGTGGCGCAACCAGTTGGCGATGTGCTGGCTGGAGATACGCAGGGTGGCGCGGTCTTCCATCAGGCCGACATCGTTGATGTCCGGCACTTTCGAACAGCCGACGCCCTGGTCGATCCAACGGACGACATAACCCAGGATGCCCTGGGCATTGTTGTCCAGTTCGTTGCGGATTTCTTCGTCAGACCAATCGGTGTTGCTGGCCAGAGGAATAGTCAGGATATCGTCCACGGATGCGCGCTCGCGCTTGGCCAGTTCGGCCTGGCGCGCGAACACGTCAACCTTGTGATAGTGCAGCGCATGCAGCGCAGCCGCGGTGGGCGAGGGCACCCAGGCGGTGTTGGCGCCGGCCAGTGGGTGCGCGATTTTCTGTTCGAGCATCGCGGCCATCAGGTCGGGCATCGCCCACATGCCTTTACCGATTTGCGCACGCCCTTGCAGGCCCGTGCTCAAGCCGATATCGACGTTCCAGTTCTCGTAGGCGCCGATCCATTTTTCCGCTTTCATGGCGGCCTTGCGCACCATCGCGCCAGCTTCCATGGAGGTGTGGATTTCATCGCCGGTGCGGTCGAGGAAGCCGGTGTTGATAAATACCACACGCTCGCTGGCCGCCTTGATGCAGGCCTTGAGGTTGACGGTGGTACGCCGCTCCTCGTCCATGATCCCGACTTTGAGGGTATTGCGCGGCAGGTTCAGCACGTCTTCGATACGGCCGAACAACTCATTGGTGAACGCCGCTTCTTCGGGGCCGTGCATCTTCGGTTTGACGATGTACACCGAACCGGTGCGGCTGTTCTTGCGCGTACTGTTGCCGTTGAGGCTGTGGATCGCCGCCAGGCTGGTAAGCAGGCCGTCGAGGATGCCTTCCGGCACTTCGTTGCCGTCTTTATCGAGGATCGCGTCGATGGTCATCAAGTGGCCAACGTTGCGCACGAACAGCAGCGAACGGCCATGCAGGGTCACGTCGTTGCCATCCACGCCGGTGTAGACGCGGTCGGGGTTCATGGTGCGGGTGAAGGTCTTGCCGCCCTTGGCCACTTCTTCGGCCAGGTCGCCCTTCATCAGGCCGAGCCAGTTGCGGTAGATCACGACTTTGTCGTCGGCGTCCACAGCGGCGACGGAATCTTCGCAGTCCATGATGGTGGTCAGCGCGGCTTCCATCAGCACGTCTTTGACGCCGGCCGCGTCGGTCTGGCCGACCGGGGTGCTGGCGTCGATCTGGATCTCGAAGTGCAGGCCGTTGTGCTTGAGCAGAATCGCAATCGGCTCGGCCGCAGGGCCCTGGAAACCGATCAACTGCGCGTCGTCACGCAGGCCGCTGTTGCTGCCGCCCTTGAGGCTGACGATCAGCTTGCCGTCGACGATCTTGTAGCCGGTGGAATCAAAGTGGCTGCCCGCACTGAGCGGCGCGGCTTCGTCGAGGAACGCACGGGCGAAGGCAATGACCTTGTCACCGCGCACTTTGTTATAGCCCTTGCCCTTTTCCGCGCCGTTGGCTTCGCTGATGGCGTCGGTGCCATACAGCGCGTCATACAGCGAACCCCAGCGCGCATTCGAGGCGTTGAGGGCGAAGCGGGCGTTCATCACCGGCACCACCAGCTGAGGGCCGGCCATGCGCGCGATTTCATCGTCGACGTTTTGGGTCGAGGCCTGGAAGTCTGCGGCTTCTGGCAGCAGGTATCCGATGTCTTGCAGGAAGGCTTTGTAGGCCACCGGGTCGTGGGCCTGGCCGGCATGGGTCTGGTGCCAGGTATCGATCCGCGCCTGGAAGTCGTCGCGTTTGGCGAGTAGGGCTTTGTTCTTCGGGGCCAGGTCGTGGATGACCTTGTCGGCGCCGGCCCAGAACTGGTCGGCAGTGATGCCGGTACCGGGAATGGCTTCGTTGTTCACGAAGTCGAACAGGACTTTGGCGACCTGCAGGCCACCGACTTGAACGTGTTCAGTCATTGCTTGCCTCACTCTGCGGAGCTTATGCGCTTTTTCAGATTTTCATTATGTAGTGCACGGTTGGGCATACTACATGATGACTTGCGGTTGTGAAAATTAGACTAAATACGTCGTTTAGCGACCCACTTTGGTCGTACGGTCACAGCGGAGAACCGGATGTTCTCAAAAAACTATTGGATTGTTCCAGATAAATATAAAAATGGTACACGATTTGTTTTCAAGGGCTCGCGGGTCCACCTTGTAGATTGAATTCCAGAGGGCTTCGCCATGGACCATCTTGTACTCACAATTATCGCCGCCGACAAACCCGGCCTGGTTGAGCGCATCGCGCAAAATATTGCCGCCCACGGTGGCAACTGGCTGGAAAGCCGCATGGCCCATATGGCCGGGCAGTTTGCCGGGATCCTGCGTGTCAGCGTTCCTACGGAAAGCCGTCAGGCATTGGTGGGGGCGCTGGAGGATTTATCCACACACGGCATTCGCGTGCTGGTGGGTGAAGGCAGTTCCGGGCAGGCGTCGACTTCAAAACCGATTGTGATGACCCTGGTGGGCAATGACCGCTCGGGCATCGTGCGTGAGATCACTGCGCTGTTGAGCCAGCAGGGCGTTAACCTGGAACGCTTGAGCACCGATGTGCGCCCGGCGCCGATGAGCGGCGATCCGCTGTTCAACGCCGAGGCCTTGCTGCAGGTGCCGTCGACGTTATCCCTGGATACGTTGCAGGCCTCCCTGGAAACCCTGGCGGATGATCTGATGGTGGAACTGCGCGCCGACGAATAATCATGCACAAGGTTATGCATGGAAATCTTGCATGGGCCTGTGGATAACCTGTAGAGACCCGTCGCCAAGCCACGCCGACCGGGCCTCTTTGCCGCCTGAGCAAAAAACGAACAGTTTCAAGGGCTTGTGCACAAATGGCGGGGATCAGGTTGTGGATAACCTTGGGGTGAATCGCTGCAAGCCACGAAGGCCGTGGCTTGCAAGGGTTTGTACGTTATTTGATCAGCGTTTGCGCACGGTCAGCCAGGCGTCCAGGCTGTAGATAACCAGGCCGGCCCAGATGAAGGCGAAGGCGATCAACGTACTGGGCGCCAGATGTTCGCCGAACAGCAGCACGGCTTCCAACAGCACCAGCGTGGGCGCGACGTACTGTAGAAAGCCCAGTGCGGTGTAGGGCAAATGCCGTGCGGCGGCGTTGAAACACACCAGCGGGACCAGCGTGACTGGCCCGGCCGCCACCAGCCACCAGGCCTCGGAGGTGCTCCAGAAAGCCAGTTGTGCACTGTGCGCCGTCGGGTTGAACAGCAACCACGCGATGGCAATCGGTACCAGCATCCAGGTTTCCACCACCAGCCCCGGCAGCGCTTTGACCGGCGCCTGCTTGCGGATCAGGCCATAGAAGCCAAACGTCAGCGCCAACACCAATGACACCCACGGCAAGCTGCCGACCTGCCACACCTGTTGCGCCACACCGACCGCCGCCAAACCCACGGCCACCCATTGCAGACGGCGCAGGCGTTCGCCGAGCAGGAGCATGCCGAGCAGCACATTCACCAGCGGGTTGATGTAGTAACCCAGGCTCGCTTCAAGCATGCGCCCCGTGTTCACCGACCACACGTAGGTCAGCCAGTTGGCGGCGATCAGCGAGCCACTGAGGGCGAGGATCGCCAGGCGTTTGGGGTTGTCGCGCAGCTCGCGAAACCAGCCTGGGTGTTTCCACACCATCAACAGCAAACCGCCGAACAGCGCCGACCACAGCACGCGATGCACGATGATCTCGGCGGCGGGCACACTGGCTATGGCTTTGAAATAGAGCGGGAACAGACCCCAGATGACATAGGCACTCAGGCCCAGGATGTACCCCTTGCGAGGGTTGGCGGCGTGCATTGCAGAATCCTTGCTTAGGCAGCTAACAAAGGGCGATTGTAATTGGGTTTTTCGATCGTTCCCACGCTCCGCGTGGGAATGCCGATTTGGACGCTCTGCGTCTGCTCTTGAATGTGTAACGCAGAGCGTCACCCGATGCATTCCCACGCGGAGCGTGGGAACGATCAGCGATCAGCGGTCAGAACAGTTTCAGCGGCTCTTCATTGAGCGCCGACAACTGCTCACGCAACGCCAGCACCTGGTCGCCCCAATAGCGCTCGCTGCCAAACCACGGGAAGCTGTGGGGAAATGCCGGGTCTTCCCAGCGTCGCGCCAGCCAGGCGCTGTAGTGCATCAGGCGCAGGGCGCGCAAGGGTTCGATCAGGGCCAGTTCCCGTGGGTCGAAGTCGTGAAATTCCTGGTAGCCGTCCATCAATTCCGACAGTTGGCCCAGGCATTCCTGGCGGTCACCCGCGAGCATCATCCACAGGTCCTGCACCGCCGGGCCCATGCGGCAGTCATCCAGGTCGACGATGTGGAACATCTCGTCGCGGCACATCATGTTGCCGGGGTGGCAGTCGCCGTGCATGCGAATGTTCTTGTGCGGGGTGGCCTTGTAGACCTCTTCCACACGCTTGAGCAGGTCGCGGGCCACGGACTCGTAGGCCGGCAACAGGCTCTTGGGAATGAAGTTGCCTTCGAGCAACGTGGTCAGGGAGTCGTGACCGAAGTTCTTCACGCCGAGCGCTTCGCGGTGTTCGAACGGGCGGGTGGAACCCACGGCATGCAAACGCCCGAGCAATTGCCCGAGGCGATAGAGCTGATCGAGGTTACCCGGCTCCGGCGCCCGGCCGCCACGGCGTGGAAACAGAGTGAAGCGGAAACCCTGGTGCTCGAACAGGCTTTCGCCGTTGTGGATCAGTGGGGCGACCACCGGTACTTCGCAGTCAGCCAGTTCGAAGGTGAAACGGTGCTCTTCCAGGATCGCTTCGTTGGTCCAGCGCTGGGGCCGGTAGAACTTGGCGATCAGCGGTTCGGAGTCTTCGATGCCCACCTGATACACGCGGTTTTCGTAGCTGTTGAGCGCCAATACACGGGCGTCGCTGAGAAAGCCGATGCTTTCGACGGCGTCGAGCACCAGGTCGGGAGTGAGTGTTTCAAACGGGTGGGCCATGCGAACTCCTGCGCGCAGCAGGGCGCCGCGTCCGGCCGGGTATGGTAACGCACCGGGCTTGAGATAGGTGGGGGCTGTGCTATCGCCATCGGGGGCAAGCCCCCTCCCACACTTGAATGTATCCGCAGTTCAAAATGTGGGAGGGGGCTTGCCCCGATAGCGTTTTGTCAGGCGCCGACAACTCCACCATCATCACGCCGAATCGCCACCACCGACGAGCGCGGCTTGCCATTCGGCAGGTGCTCCGGCCAGGTCGAGCCCCCGGTTTCACCCGGATGCTGAATGCCCACGAACAGGGTTTTCTGATCCGGCGAAAAGCTGATCCCGGTCACTTCACACGCCACCGGCCCGACCATGAACCGGCGGATTTCTCCAGTAGTTGGGTCTGCGCAGAGCATCTGGTTATTGCCCATGCCGGCGAAGTCGCCCGCGTTGCTGTAATCGCCGTCGGTGAGGATCCACAGGCGGCCGGCCTTGTCGAAACCCAGGCCGTCCGGGCTGTTGAACATATTTTGCGGATTGATATTGGACGAGCCGCCCTTCGGCGAGCCCGCGTGCACGCCGGGGTTGCCGGCGACCACGAACAGGTCCCAGGTAAAGTGCGTGGCACCGTGGTTATCGGCGTCGGCTTTCCAACGCAGGATCTGGCCATACACATTCTTTTCACGCGGGTTGGGCCCGCCCACCGGCTGGCCGTCTTCGCCGCGCTTGGCGTTGTTGGTGAGTGTGCAATAGACCTGGCCGTCGGTGGGGCTGACCACGATCCATTCCGCGCGGTCCATGCGCGTGGCTTTCACCACGCTGGCGGCCAAGCGGGCATGGATCAGCACTTCGGCCTGGTTGGCAAAGCCGCTGCTGGCATCGATGCCGTTTTTGCCGTGGGTGAGTTCGACCCATTGGCCTTTGCCCTTGGGGTGATCGGCATCGCCATCGCCCGCGTCGAAGATCGCCACGTACAAAGTGCCGTGATCGAGCAGATCCTTGTTGGCTTTCGGGTTGTTGTGGTCGATCCGATCGCGGCTGACAAACTTGTAGATGAACTCGCCGCGCTCGTCATCGCCCATGTACACCACGGCGCGGCCATCGCGGGTTTCTGCCAGCGCGGCGTTTTCATGCTTGAAGCGGCCCAGGGCGGTGCGCTTGACGGGTGTGGAGTGCGGGTCGAACGGGTCGATTTCTACTACCCAGCCATGGCGGTTGAGTTCGTTGGGGTTCTTGGCCAGGTCGAAGCGCGGGTCGTGGGTGTGCCAGTGGATGTCTTTGCTGGCGGCGACCACGCCATAGCGTTTTTGCCCGGCGTCGAAGCTTTGCTGTGGGTCGCTGCTGCCGAAGCAGTCGGTGAAGTTCTCTTCGCAGGTCAGGTAAGTGCCCCACGGCGTCTTGCCGTTGGCGCAGTTCTGGAAGGTGCCGAGGGCTTTCTTGCCGGTCTTGTCGGCGCGGGTTTTCAACCAGTCGTGGCCGGCGGCGGGCCCGCTCAGGCGGATCGGCGTGTTGCCGTGGATGCGCCGGTTGTAGCGTGAATCCTGGACGAACTGCCAGGTATCGCCCTTGCGCTGTATTTCGATCACCGAAACGCCTTCGCTGGCCAACGCCTTGCGCACGTCTTCGGCCGATTGCGGCGCGCCGCCATGGGCATAGAGGTAGCGGTAGTTGGTGTATTCGTTGTTGATCGCCATCAGTGCGCGGCGGTCGTCACCGGGGAAGGGAAACAGGCTCATGCCGTCGTTGTTGTCGCCGAACTGCTGTTCCTGGGCCTCGGCGGTGCCGTTGCCGCTGGGGTCGAAGGCTGGCGCACGCTTGCTCAAGGGCTGGCCCCAACTGATCAGCACCGAGGCGCTGTAGCCGGGCGGCAGGGTGATGCCGTCGCTGGTAGCCGCGCCGATGCTGGCAAACCCCAGCAACGGGCTGGCAGAAGCGGCGTTCACGGCCAGTGCGCTGCGGCTGAGCAGGTTGCCGCCCAGGAACATCGCAGCGCCGCACAGGGCGCCGGCGCCGATGAAGCGGCGACGGGTGAGGCCGACCATCTGTTCAAGGTCGGTGGCTTGGTTTTCTTCTAATAAGTTCATGTCAGGCTCCCTACGGTTTTTGCAGACACCTTAAGGAGCGCGCGTGACGAAATTGTTGCAGTTTGATGGCGCGTGCCGGCTACACCGGGGTGCCGAGCAATACATTGCCGGGGGCGAATTGCACTTGGATCGGCTGGCCTTGCGCGGCATCGACCGCGGTAAGTGCGGCGGGCTGCGCCAGGGCACACAGCACCTGACCGTTGGGCAGGCCGATGCGCACTTCGCTGGGGCCGTCTTCGGCGTCCAGAATCGTCTCGATCATACCGCTCAGGCAATTGTGTCCAGGTGTTGCGGCTTGCCCGATGGCCAACAATTCCAACCATCCGGCCTTGATCAGGGCAACCACTTCCACGCCAGCCTCAAGCTCCAGCCGTTGCGTGCTGTCGTGGGTGATCTGTGCGTCCAGCTGCAGGCCGCCAGCCAATCGCAGGCGGACTCGGTCATTACGGCCCTGGCGCTCAATGGCGCTGACCTGGCCGTGCAATTGATTGCGCGCACTGGTGCGCAGCATCAGGCGCCCCAGCAGGTTGAAGTCGCGGGCCGCTTCGTCCGTGGCGAGCACTTCAGCTTGCAGCACTTGCAGGCGCTGATAGAGGCGCAGCACGCGCTCACCTTCGGCGGTCAGCCTGGCGCCGCCACCGCCTTTACCGCCGACGCTGCGCTCCACCAGGGGCTTTTGCGCCAGGTTGTTCAGTTCATCGATGGCGTCCCAGGCGGCTTTGTAGCTCAACCCGGCACTTTTGGCGGCGCGGGTGATGGAACCCTGCTCGGCGATATGCCCCAGCAGGGCAATGCGCTGGGGGCGGCGGATGATGTGCTGGCTGAGCGGGGAGGTCAGGGGCATGTGGACACGCTTGGCTGGAATGAGCGGACGTTGCCGCCCAGCGGCACGGGAGTCAAGTCACGCGCCGGGTTTTGGCGTGCGGGCCAGGCAATACACATCGACCTGGCGCGCACCGGCCTGCATCAATAACCGCGCCAGGCTATGGGCGGTGGCGCCGGTGGTCAGTACATCGTCGACCAGCGCCAGGTGACGTCCCTGCACCCAGGCGCCGGGTGCCAGGGCGAAGGCATCGCGCAGGTTGCGCTTGCGCGTCTTGGCGTCGAGGTCTTGTTGCGCAACGGTTTCATGGGGACGTAACAGCAGGTGTTCATCGTAGGGGATGTTCAGGTCGCTGCTGAGCCAGCGCGCCAGCATTGCGGCCTGGTTATAACCCCGCTGGCGCAGACGTTTGGGTGGCATCGGCACCGGCAGCAGGCAATCGGGGCGGCTGAGTTCGGTATTCTCGAACCGGTGGTGCAGGAATCGCCCGAGCAGGCGTCCCAGCAAGTGCCCCAAGGGCCAGCGTGCCTGATGCTTGAACCGGCTGATCAGGCTGTCCACCGGAAAACTGTAGGTCCAGGGCGCGATCACCTGTTTATACGCGGGTGGGTGTTTCTGGCATTGGCCGCAAATCAACCCGTCCATCGGCAAGGGCAGGGCGCACACGTCGCACTGCTCCATCAACCATGGCAGCTCGGTTTCGCAGGCATTGCACACACAATCGACGCTATCAGCCCGTTCATCGCAGATTAAACAGGTTTGTACGCTTTTTAACCAGATGTAAACCTGGTGTTTGTGGATTGGTTGACAGCGCATGAATCTTCCTTAAATATGCCGAGCATCCGTGTCGTACCTGTGGGTATTGCCCTGCCCGCAGCGTTAGCCTAAGCATAATCAAGGAATCGCCCATGAGCGCCAGCACCTCTGCCACCCTGCGTCACGATTGGTCTTTGGCCGAAGTCAAAGCACTGTTCGTGCAGCCGTTCAATGACCTGTTGTTCCAGGCGCAGACCGTGCACCGCGCGCATTTCGACGCCAACCGCGTGCAGGTATCCACCCTGCTGTCGATCAAAACTGGCGCGTGCCCGGAAGATTGCAAATATTGTCCACAGTCGGGTCACTACAACACCGGCCTGGAAAAAGAAAAACTGATGGAAGTGCAAAAGGTCCTCGAAGAGGCCGCGCGCGCCAAGGCCATCGGTTCGACGCGTTTCTGCATGGGCGCCGCATGGAAGCATCCTTCGGCCAAAGACATGCCCTACGTGCTGGAGATGGTCAAAGGCGTGAAGGCCATGGGCCTGGAAACCTGCATGACCCTCGGCCGTCTCGATCAGGACCAGACCGCCGCGCTGGCCCAGGCTGGCCTTGATTACTACAACCACAACCTGGATACCTCGCCGGAATTCTACGGGTCGATCATCACCACGCGCACCTACGGCGAGCGTCTGCAAACCCTGGCCTACGTGCGTGAGTCGGGGATGAAAATCTGCTCGGGCGGCATCCTTGGCATGGGCGAGTCCCTGGATGACCGTGCCAACCTGCTGATCCAACTGGCCAACCTGCCGGAGCATCCGGAGTCGGTGCCGATCAACATGCTGGTCAAGGTGGCCGGTACGCCGCTGGAAAATGCCGACGACATCGACCCGTTCGACTTCATCCGCATGCTGGCGGTGGCGCGCATCCTGATGCCGCAATCCCATGTGCGCCTGTCGGCTGGGCGTGAGGCGATGAACGAGCAGATGCAGGCGCTGGCGTTCTTTGCTGGCGCCAACTCCATCTTCTACGGCGACAAGCTGCTGACCACCGCCAACCCGCAGGCGGACAAGGACATGCAATTGTTCTCGCGCCTGGGCATCTTGCCGGAAGCCCGCGAGGAGCACGCTGATGAAGTGCATCAGGCGGCCATTGAACAGGCGTTGGTGGAGCAGAAAAGCAGCGAACAGTTCTACAACGCCGCTGTTTGACTGAAACCAAATCCCAATGTGGGAGGGGGCAAGCCCCCTCCCACAGTTTTGACCGAGTTGACCCTGCATGTCTTTCGATCTCGCCGCGCGCCTCGCTGCCCGCCGTGCCGAACACCTTTACCGTCAACGCCCTCTGCTGCAGAGCCCTCAGGGCCCGGAAGTGGTGGTGGACGGCAAGCCGTTGCTCGCCTTCTGCAATAACGACTACCTGGGCCTGGCCAACCATCCGCAGGTGATCGAGGCCTGGCGCGTCGGTGCGTCCCGCTGGGGCGTGGGCGGTGGTGCGTCGCACTTGGTGGTGGGCCACGCCACGCCGCACCATGCGTTGGAAGAAGCACTGGCCGACCTGACCGGGCGCCCGCGTGCGTTGCTGTTTACCACCGGCTACATGGCCAACCTCGGTGCGGTCACGGCGTTGGTGGGGCCGGGCGATACGGTGCTGGAAGACCGTCTCAACCATGCGTCGTTGCTGGATGCCGGCTTGTTGTCGGGGGCCCGTTTCAACCGCTACCTGCATAACGATGCCGCCAGCCTGGCCAAGCGCCTGGAGAAAGCCTGCGGTAACACGCTGGTGGTGACCGATGGCGTATTCAGCATGGATGGCGACCTGGCCGATCTGCCGGCGCTGGCCCGTGAAGCCAAGGCCAAAGGTGCCTGGTTGATGGTGGATGACGCCCACGGCTTTGGCCCGCTGGGGGCCAATGGCGCGGGCATCGTCGAACATTTCGGCCTGAGTCTGGAGGACGTGCCGGTGCTGGTCGGCACCCTGGGCAAAGCGTTCGGCACCGCCGGGGCCTTTGTGGCGGGCAGTGAAGAACTGATCGAAAGCCTGATCCAATTCGCCCGCCCGTACATCTACACCACCAGCCAGCCGCCGGCTTTGGCCTGCGCCACCCTGAAAAGCCTCGAGCTGCTGCGCAGCGAGCATTGGCGCCGCGAGCACCTCAACGCGTTGATTCGCCAGTTTCGCCAGGGCGCCGAACAGCTCGGCCTGGCGCTGATGGACAGTTTTACCCCGATCCAGCCGATCCTGATTGGCGACAGCGCGCGCGCCCTGCGCCTGTCGCACATGCTGCGCGAGCGCGGGTTGATGGTGACCGCGATCCGCCCGCCCACTGTGCCCGCCGGCAGTGCTCGTTTGCGCGTGACATTGACGGCGGCCCACAGCGCGGCGCAGGTGCAGCTATTGTTAAACGCGTTGGAGGCGTGTTTCCGTTTGTTGAACGCCATGGAGCCCGAACATGCGTGACCGACTGGTATTGCTGCCCGGCTGGGGCCTGGGGGTGTCGCCGCTGGAGCCGCTGGCTGCGGCGTTGCACGGCTTGAATGAACACCTGCAGGTGCAGGTCGAGCCCTTGCCGGCACTGGACGGCAGCGAACTGGCCGAATGGCTCGACGAACTGGATGCCACGCTGCCGGACAATGTCTGGCTCGGCGGCTGGTCCCTCGGCGGCATGCTCGCCTCAGAGCTGGCGGCGCGACGCGGCGAGCGTTGCTGCGGTTTGCTTACCCTGGCGAGCAATCCGTGTTTTGTCGCCCACGCTGATTGGCCCCATGCCATGCCCGCTGAAACATTCGACGCGTTCCTCGCCGGCTGCCACGCGGATTCCCAGGTCACCCTCAAGCGCTTTGGCCTGTTGTGCGCCAAAGGCGCCGCCGACCCACGCGGGCTGTCGCGGCTGCTGGTCAGTGGAGCACCGAACACGGCGCCCAGCGTGTTGATGCCCGGCCTGGAGTTGCTCGCCCAACTGGACACCCGCGCCGCCTTGCAGGCCTTTCGCGGGCCACAGCTGCATCTGTTTGCCGGCCTGGACGGGCTGGTGCCGGCCGAAGCCGCCAGTGACCTGCTGGCGCTGCTGCCCGATGTGGAGATCGGCCTGATTGAACAGGCCGGTCACGCTTTTCTTCTGGAAGACCCCCACGGTGTGGCGGGGGCCATCCAGGCTTTTTTGCATGAGTATGCTGATGACTGATCTATCCCATCCTCCTCTGCCGGGCGCCTTGCCGGACAAGCGTCAGGTGGCCGCGTCGTTCTCTCGAGCCGCCGCCAGTTACGACAGCGTGGCCGAGTTGCAGCGGGCGGTCGGGCACGCACTGCTCGCTCGGCTGCCGATGGGCCGTGCGCCCCAGCGCTGGCTCGACCTGGGCTGCGGCACGGGCTATTTCAGCCGTGCACTGGCTGAGCGCCTGCCGGCCGGCCAAGGCACGGCGCTGGATATTGCCGAGGGCATGCTCAACCATGCGCTGCCTTTGGGCGGCGCGCAGCACTTCGTCGCGGGGGATGCGGAACGCCTGCCGCTGAAGGCCGACAGCTTCGAGCTGATCTTCTCCAGCCTGGCGGTGCAGTGGTGTGCGAATTTCGATGCGGTCCTCAGTGAAGCGTTTCGCGTGCTGCAACCGGGCGGCGTGCTGGCCTTCGCCAGCCTGTGCGTAGGCACGCTGGATGAGCTGCGCGAAAGCTGGCGCGCGGCGGATGGCCTGGTTCACGTCAACCGCTTCCGCACCTTCGAGGCGTATCAACAGCTGTGCGCCGCCAGTGGTTTTCGGGTGGCGAGCCTGGAGCGGCGGGCCCATGTACTGCATTACCCGGACGTACGCAGCCTGACCCACGAATTGAAAGCCTTGGGCGCGCATAACCTCAACCCAGGGCGCCCGGGAGGGTTGACCGGCCGTGCGCGAATCGCGGCATTGATCCAGGCTTACGAGCAGTTCCGTCGGGCCCAGGGCCTGCCCGCCACCTATCAAGTGGTGTACGCCGTACTGGAGAAACCGCTATGAGCGCCGCTTATTTCATCACCGGTACCGACACCGATGTGGGCAAGACCACCATCGCTGCCGGCCTGCTGCATGCTGCGCGTCAAGCCGGCAAAAGCACGGCGGCGGGAAAGCCCGTGGCCTCGGGCTGCCAGGTAACGCCCAAGGGGTTGCGCAATGCCGATGCCCTGGCGCTGCTCGCCGAATGTTCGTTGCCCTTGACGTATGCCGAGGTCAACCCGGTGGCGTTCGAACCGGCGATTGCACCGCATCTGGCCGCCCGTGAGGCAGGTGTCGCGCTCACAGTGCAGTCGCTGCTCAAGCCGATGCAACGGATCCTGGCGCACCAAGCGGACTTCACGTTGATCGAAGGCGCGGGCGGTTGGCGTGTGCCCCTGGCCGACCAGGCCAATCTGTCGGACCTGGCCATTGCGCTCAAGCTGCCGGTGATTCTGGTGGTGGGGGTTCGGCTGGGGTGTATCAGCCACGCGTTGCTCACGGCCGAAGCGATCGCACGAGATGGTCTGTCGCTGGCCGGTTGGGTGGCCAATATCATCGATCCGAAGACCTCTCGTCTGGAAGAGAACCTCGCCACCTTGGCCGAGCGTTTGCCGGCGCCTTGCCTGGGGCGAGTGCCCAAACTCAAGCACGCCGGGGCAGCCGCGGTGGCCGCCTACCTGGAAATGGACCTGCTTGACTGATTTTGGCTATCGCTAAGGCAATATGCCATTAGTGTTTTTAGCGAGCCTTTTGCCAGGATGTCTGGTTCAATTGGCTATCACGATTCTCTAAAGGCAGGCTTGCGCCATGGAAATCTCTGGAAGCAGCGCGTTTTATTCGGGCCTGAGCACCATTCAGGCCGGGCAGAGCCGTGTCGACCAGGCCGCCGGCAACATTGCCAGCGCCGCGACCACCCAGCCATCGGCCGCGCAGAGCGACCGCCTGCAAGCCAACGATCGTGCCCAGGCATCCAATTCGGCGAGCAATATGGTCGAAATGGCCCAGGGCAAGTTTCAAGTGGAGCTGGGGGCAAAAGTTGCCAAGGCTTCGGACGAAATGCTCGGTACGTTGATCGATACCTACGCCTGACTCTCTCGCTGCATGCCATTTAAAAATGTGGGAGGGGGCTTGCCCCCGATAGCGGTCTATCAGTCAGCTTATTCATAGCTGACCTACCGCCATCGGGGGCAAGCCCCCTCCCACATTTGTTCCGTGCCCTCCCGCCGAACTCCTACACTTCTTGATCTGTGGCATCACGCCACAGGCTTTGCCGTGCGCGCCATTGACCCGTATCAAGACAAACGGCATCGGGCCGACGCTTGACAACCCCAGGTCGTAAACGTATGTTTCAAACACCTGTTTGACCGCCATCACACATCCACGCGGTTGTTCATCCCAGATACATCAGCAGAGGTTTATCGCTATGCCTGACTACAAGGCCCCCTTGCGTGATATTCGCTTCGTGCGTGACGAACTGCTCGGCTATGAAGCGCACTATCAGAGCCTGCCGGCTTGCCAGGACGCTACGCCGGACATGGTCGACGCCATTCTGGAAGAAGGCGCCAAGTTCTGTGAGCAAGTGCTGGCACCGTTGAACCGCGTGGGTGACATCGAAGGGTGTACCTGGAGCGAGTCAGGCGTTAAAACCCCAGCAGGTTTCAAAGAAGCCTATAAACAGTTCGTCGAAGGCGGCTGGCCGAGCCTGGCTCACGATGTGGCGCACGGCGGCCAAGGTCTGCCGGAGTCCCTGGGCCTGGCGGTGAGTGAAATGGTCGGCGAAGCCAACTGGTCGTGGGGCATGTACCCAGGCCTGTCCCATGGCGCGATGAACACCATTTCCGAGCATGGCACGCCCGAGCAGCAAGACGCCTACCTGACCAAACTGGTCTCGGGCGAGTGGACCGGCACCATGTGCCTGACCGAACCGCACTGCGGCACCGACCTGGGCATGCTGCGCACCAAGGCCGAACCCCAGGCTGACGGTTCCTACAAAGTCTCCGGCACCAAGATCTTCATCTCGGCCGGTGAACACGACATGGCCGACAACATCGTCCACATCGTCCTGGCGCGCCTGCCGGATGCACCGGCTGGCACCAAAGGTATCTCGTTGTTCATCGTGCCCAAGTTCCTGCCCAACGCCGATGGTTCGGTGGGCGAGCGCAACGCGGTGACCTGTGGCTCCCTGGAGCACAAGATGGGTATCCACGGTAACGCCACCTGCGTGATGAACTTCGACGCGGCTACCGGTTACCTGATCGGCCCGGCGAACAAAGGCCTGAACTGCATGTTCACCTTTATGAACACCGCGCGTCTGGGGACTGCGCTGCAAGGCCTGGCCCACGCCGAAATCGGCTTTCAGGGCGGCCTCAAATATGCGCGTGATCGCTTGCAGATGCGCTCCCTGACCGGCCCGAAAGCGCCGGACAAAGCCGCCGACCCGATCATCGTGCACCCCGATGTACGCCGCATGCTGCTGACCATGAAAGCCTTCGCCGAAGGCAACCGTGCGATGGTGTACTTCACCGCCAAGCAAGTGGACATCGTCAAGTACGGCACCGATGACGAAGCCAAGAAACAGGCTGATGGCCTGCTGGCCTTCATGACCCCGATCGCCAAGGCGTTCATGACCGAAGTCGGTTTCGAGTCCGCCAACCACGGCGTGCAGATCTACGGCGGCCACGGGTTCATCGCTGAGTGGGGCATGGAGCAGAACGTTCGCGACAGCCGTATTTCGATGCTGTACGAAGGCACCACCGGCATTCAGGCGCTGGACCTGCTCGGTCGTAAAGTGCTGATGACCCAAGGCGAAGCGCTGAAGGGCTTCACCAAGATCGTCCACAAGTTCTGCCAGGCCAACGAAGGCAATGACGCGGTCAAAGAGTTCGTTACACCGCTGGCGGCGCTGAACAAAGAGTGGGGCGAGCTGACCATGAAGGTCGGCATGGCCGCGATGAAAGACCGTGAAGAAGTCGGTGCCGCCTCGGTGGACTACCTGATGTACTCCGGTTACGCGTGCCTGGCTTACTTCTGGGCCGACATGGCCCGCCTGGCCGCTGAAAAACTGGCTGCTGGCACCACCGAAGAGGCGTTCTACACCGCCAAGCTGCAGACCGCGCGCTTCTACTTCCAGCGCATCCTGCCGCGCACCCGCACCCACGTGGCAACCATGCTGTCGGGCGCGAGCAACCTGATGGACATGAAAGAAGAAGACTTCGGCCTGGCTTACTAAGCTGCACCGGGATCTTCCAAAACCGCCGCCCTAAGGGGCGGCGGTTTTTTTTCGCCAGTTGTAATGCCACGAGCCTGAGAGTGTTAATGCGATCCCCTGTGGGAGGGGGCTTGCTCCCGATAGCGGTGTATCAGTCAGCCCCTTTGTAGCTGACCCACCGCTATCGGGAGCAAGCCCCCTCCCACATTCGGTCACTGTCGGCCATAAAAATGCGCTCTGGCATTAAGGGATTACCAGCCGGTGCCGTTACAGTGATGGCAATGTGATACATGCCGGACGAGTTGTGGTTAACTGGTCGCGCAGGGGCACTATGCCATCATTTTTTGCGGGTCGGAGTTTTACCCTTGTCACGCGTGTCTGCTGTACGGTTCAGCCATTTCCTGCCCTCGTTGCTGCTGTTGCTGGCCGGGCTCTCGGCTGCGTATCTCAAAGACCTCAACGTCTTCTTCACCTCGCTGTTCAACGTGCTGCCAACCTTGGTGCTGTTGCTCGGCGGTGCGTACTGCGCGGTGTACCGGCGCCAGCGTGAGCTGTTCCTGATGATCACGGTGTATGTCGCTTATTTCCTGCTCGACACCCAGACCGATTTCTACCGCGATAATGGCCGCGTGCGCGAAGACGCCGCCGTGGTGTTTCACCTGTGCTGCCTGCTGCTGCCCTTGTTGTTCAGCGTGTATGCGCTGTGGCAGGAAAAGACCCACCTGTTCCGCGACTTCGTCGCACGTTGCGCGGTGTTGCTTGCCGTCGGCAGCGTGGCGCTGGCGCTGGAGCAAAGTTATCCCCAGGGCGTGCTGGACTGGTTGGCTGAAATTCGCTGGCCGGTGCTGCATGGCGCCTGGATGAGCCTGATCCAGCTGTCATACCCGATGTTTCTGATCGGCTTTCTCACCCTGGCCGCCCAGTACTGGTATCAGCCGCGCCCGCTGCACGCCGCGCAACTGGTGGGGTTGCTGGGGATGTTCTGGATGCTGCCGCAAACCTTCATCCTGCCGTTTACCCTCAACATCATGTGCAGCCAGGTCATGCTGATGATCGCTGCCGGTGTGGCGCACGAGGCGTATCAAATGGCGTTTCGCGATGAGCTGACCGGCTTGCCGGGGCGCCGCGCCCTTAACGAGCGCATGCAGCGGCTGGGGCGCAACTACGTGCTGGCGATGGGCGACGTCGACCACTTCAAGCGTTTCAACGACACCCATGGCCATGACGTGGGTGACCAGGTGTTGCGCCTGGTGGCGAGCAAGCTGTCCAAGGTCAACGGCGGCGGGCGCGCCTATCGTTATGGCGGGGAAGAGTTTGCCGTGGTGTTCGCCGGCAAGAGCCTGGATGAATGCTTGCCGCACCTGGAGGAAATCCGCGAGATCATCGCCAACTATGCGATCAAATTGCGCAACCCGGACCGCCCTCCTGACGATCATCAAGGCCGCCAGCGTCGGGCCGGCAGCGGCGCCTCCAGTGTGTCGGTGACCGTCAGCATCGGCGTGGCCGAGCGCCAGGCCGAGCAGCGCAGCCCAGAAGAAGTGCTCAAATCCGCCGACCAGGCGCTCTACGCCGCCAAGGGCGCCGGGCGCAATTGCGTGATCGCGGCCGGGCAGAACCGTCGCGGTGCGGTGCGTATGGAGCGTGCTGCCGGCTGAGTAATGGTGCTGTATTCAGCAGCGCTACAGTGATTGTCCGGGGCGTTGGCCGGCAGTAGGTTGAACTATCTGCCGCCGGAGATATTGCCATGCCTGAATACAAAGCTCCCCTGCGCGACATGCGCTTTCTGATCGACAACGTGTTCGACTTCCACGGCCACTACGCGGCCCTGGGCGCGACGGACGCCAGCCCCGACATGGTCAATGCAATTCTTGAGGAGGGCGCGAAGTTCTGCGAGAACGTACTCGCGCCGCTCAATCGCAGCGGCGATGAAGAGGGCTGCCATTTCGATCAGGGCGTGGTGACCACGCCCAAGGGCTTCAAGGAAGCCTTCGCCCAGTACGCGGAAGGTGGCTGGCACGGCTTGGCGGCCGACCCGGCCTACGGCGGCCAAGGCTTGCCGCAGTCCCTGGGGCTGGTGCTGAGCGAAATGATCGGCTCCAGCAACACCTCCTGGGGCATGTACCCAGGCCTGACCCACGGTGCAATGTCAGCGATCCACGCCCATGGCACCGACGAACAGAAAGCTACTTACCTGCACAAGCTCACCGCTGGCGAATGGACCGGCACCATGTGCCTGACCGAAGCCCACTGCGGCACCGACCTGGGCTTGATCAAGACCCGCGCCGTACCTGCGGCCGACGGCAGTTATGCGGTCACCGGCAGCAAGATCTTCATCTCGGCCGGCGAGCACGACATGAGTGCCAACATCATCCATCTGGTGCTGGCCAAACTGCCGGATGCACCGGCGGGCACCAAAGGCATCTCGTTGTTTATCGTGCCCAAGTTCCATGCCGACTCCGGTGAACGCAACGCGGTGCACTGCGGCTCCATCGAGCACAAGATGGGCATCAAGGCCTCGGCCACCTGCGTGCTGAACTTCGACGGCGCCAAGGGCTTCCTGATTGGTGAGGCGAACAAAGGCCTCAACTGCATGTTCACCATGATGAACCACGCGCGCCTGGGCACCGGGATGCAGGGCTTGTGCAATGGCGAGGCGAGCTTCCAGGGCGCGATCAAATATGCCAACGATCGCCTGCAAATGCGCTCATTGACCGGCGCCAAGGCCCCGGAGAAGGCCGCCGACCCGATCATCGTGCACGCCGACGTACGCCGCATGCTGCTGACCATGAAAGCCTTCAACGAAGGCAATCGCGCGCTGACCTACTTCACCGCCCAGTTGCTCGACACGGCGCACCTGAGTGACGACGCCGGCCAGCGCCAGGAGGCCGGGGACCTGTTGGCCTTCCTCACGCCGATCTGCAAAGCCTTCATGACCGAAACCGGGCTGGAGGTGACCAACCACGGTATGCAGGTATTCGGCGGCCATGGCTACATTCGCGAGTGGGGCATGGAGCAATTGGCCCGGGATGCCCGGATTGCGCCGATCTATGAAGGCACCAACGGTATCCAGGCCCTCGACCTGCTGGGGCGCAAGGTGCTGGGCAGCCAGGGCAAGTTGCTGCGCGGCTTTACCAGAATTGTGCATAAGTTCTGCGTCGCCAATGCCGAGCACGCGCAACTCAAGGCCGCTGTAGAGCAGCTCAACCAGTTGAACCAGCAATGGGGTGAGCTGACCCTGAAGGTCGGCACGGCGGCGATGAAAAATCCCGACGAAGTGGGCGCGGCGGCCATGGATTACCTGATGTACAGCGGCTACATAATCCTTGCCTACCTGTGGTTGCGCATGGCGATCGCGGCGCAGGCACACCACGAGCCAGAGTTTGCCCAGGGCAAACTGGCAACCTGCGACTTTTACTTCAAGCGCCTGTTGCCACGCACCGCCATGCACCGGGCTGCGGTGGAGGCGGGCAGCGACTGCCTGATGAGCTTACCGGCGCACGCGTTTTCCCTATAGGCCGAACGGGGTCGTCGTGACTTATAAATACTTATTGGTCACGAACGGACCCTATGTGTCTGAAAAGTTGTTCGGGTACACTCGGAGTCTGTAAAACCGATCCTATCGAATCACTTTTCACCTTCTCACGAGGTTTGCCATGGCTGATTACAAAGCGCCGTTGCGTGATATGCGCTTCGTCCTCAACGAAGTTTTTGAAGTCGCCACGACGTGGGCCCAATTGCCTGCCCTGGCAGACACGGTTGACGCCGAAACCGTTGAAGCGATCCTCGAAGAAGCCGGCAAGGTCACCGCCAAATCCATCGCGCCGTTAAGCCGTGGCGGCGATGAGCAAGGTTGCCATTGGACGGACGGTGCGGTCACTACGCCGGACGGTTTCCCCCAGGCCTACGCGACTTACGCCGAAGGCGGCTGGGTTGGTGTGGGTGGCGACCCGGTGTACGGCGGCATGGGCATGCCCAAGGCGGTGTCGGCACAGGTCGAAGAGATGATCAACTCGTCCAGCCTGGCTTTCGGCCTGTACCCGATGTTGACCTCGGGCGCTTGCGTGTCGATCAATACCCACGCCAGCGAGGAACTCAAGGCCACCTATCTGCCGAAGATGTATTCCGGCGAGTGGGCCGGTTCCATGTGCCTGACCGAAGCCCATGCCGGCACCGACCTGGGCATGATTCGCACCAAGGCCGAGCCCCAAGCGGACGGTTCCTACAAGGTCAGCGGCACCAAGATTTTCATCACCGGCGGCGAACACGACCTGACCGAAAACATCATCCACCTGGTGCTGGCCAAATTGCCGGATGCACCAGCGGGTCCCAAAGGCATCTCGCTGTTCCTGGTGCCGAAGTTCATGGTGAACGCCGACGGCAGCCTCGGTGCACGCAACCCGGTGAACTGCGGCTCGATCGAACACAAGATGGGCATCCAGGCCTCCGCGACGTGCGTGATGAACTTCGACGAAGCCGTGGGTTACCTGGTGGGTGAGCCCAACCGTGGCCTGGCGGCGATGTTCACCATGATGAACTACGAGCGCCTGGGGGTGGGCATTCAAGGCCTGGCTTCCGGCGAGCGCTCCTATCAGAACGCGATCGAATATGCCCGCGACCGCCTGCAAAGCCGCTCCCCGTTGGGCGCACAAGCCAAGGACAAGCCCGCCGATCCCATCATCGTGCACCCGGACGTGCGCCGCATGCTGCTGACCATGAAGGCGGCGAACGAAGGCGGCCGTGCGTTCTCCACCTACGTCGCAACGCAATTGGACATCGCCAAGTTCAGCGAAGACGCAGCCGCCCGCGAGCGCGCCGACAACCTGGTGGCGTTGCTGACGCCGGTCGCCAAGGCATTCCTCACGGACCTGGGCCTGGAAACCACCGTGCTCGGCCAGCAAGTATTTGGTGGCCACGGCTACATTCGCGAGTGGGGCCAGGAGCAGTTGGTGCGTGATGTGCGCATCACCCAGATCTACGAAGGCACCAATGGTATCCAGGCGCTGGATTTGATGGGGCGCAAGATTGTCGGCAGCGGTGGCGCGTTCTACACCTTGTTCGCCGATGAGATCCGCCAGTTCATCGCCACTGCGGGCGAGGCATTGGGCGAGTTCACCCGTCCGCTCGGCGCGGCGGTGGATAACCTGGATGAACTGACCGCCTGGGTGCTGGACCGTGCCAAAACCAACCCGAATGAAATCGGCGCAGCCTCGGTGGAATACCTGCATGCGTTCGGTTACATGGCGTACGCCTATATGTGGGCGCGCATGGCCAAGGCCGCGTTGGGCAAGGAGGCCGAAGAGGATTTCTATGCCAGCAAGCTGGGCACTGCGCGCTTCTACTTTGCACGCCTGTTGCCGCGTATCCACTCGTTGAGCGCGTCGGTAAAAGCCGGTAGTGAATCACTGTTCCTGATGGATGAAGCGCTGTTCTAGGGGGCGAGGCACGTATGTAAGCATTCTCTTACATGACGTGCTGCTAATCGTCCTCTATCGCCATATTGGATCCACGGATAATCTACTTCACATGGACGTCGCGCAGGAAGCGCAAAGCAACAACACGGACACGTAGGATTCTGCCAGGATGGCGGAGTGAAATGGATGTCAGGGAAACAGTCTGCAAAGCCCCGCTTCGGCGGGGTTTTCTTTTGCCCGCGAAAAAGTTAGGCGCCTGCCTGCGGGGCATTCATCACGTCTTCCAGCAACGTGAGCAGCAATGCCACCGTCGCTTGCTGGCGCTGCACGTCACGGCACACCAATCCGACTTTCAACGGTACCCTGGGTTCGCTCAAGGGTTTCCACAGCAACGACTGGCTGTTGTGTTCGTCCTGTGAGCGCCCCGGTAGCACAGTGGCCAACTGGGTGTGGGGCAGGCTGTCGAGAATCCCCACCATGGTATTGAGCTCCGCCTGCACCTGCGGGCGCCGGCCCAGGTTGGCCAACTGGGCCTGCCAGATCTGGCGCACCTGAAATTCCTCGCCCAATAGCAACATGGGCAACTCGGCTGCCTGTTTCAGCGAGACCTTCTTGAATTCCCGCAAGGGATGCTGCTCAGGGATGACCACCTTCAATTCATCTTCATACAACAACACGCCATGCAGGCCCGGCTGGCGCGGTGGCAGGTAGCTGATACCGATGTCCAGCGAGCCGTTGAGCAGCCGGCGTTCGATTTCCAGCCCGGTCAATTCGTAGATTTGCACCACCAGGTGGGGTTGGGCCTTGCGCACCCGCTCGAGCATCTGCGGCACCAGGCTGGTGTGCACGGTTTGCAGCACGCCGATGGCCAAGGTGCGCATCGCCTGGCCTTTGAAGTTGCGCAACGCCTCCACGGCTTGCTGCATGCCGTCGATCAGGGGCAAGGCATGGTTGTACAACGTATGTGCCGCCAGCGTGGGGAGCAGGCGTTTGCTGCTGCGCTCGAACAGGCTCACATCGAGGTTCTGTTCCAGTTGGCGAACCTGCTGCGACAAGGCCGGCTGGGAGATCGACAGACGCTCGGCGGCACGGCCTACATGACCTTCTTCGTAAACCGCGACGAAATAACGCAGTTGCTTGAAATCCATAAGTTTTGCTTATCGAAAAAGCTGAAAAATCGAAATGGCCGTGGGCCCTTGAGACGCCTAGTCTAGCGCCTATTCGCAGGGCTTACAGGGCCGGATCGAGCAATGAATAACGTTTTTGGTAATGGCGTTTACATAGGCAAGGCAACACACCTCAGCACCGAGCTTGCACCCGATACCGACCAAAGTCTGCTTGCTGTCAGGGGTGAACTGTGAACCTGTTCCGGCGCGCCGCGCCGAGCCTTGACGACCTGGTGCTTCAGGCTGCGCAGCATGATTTTTCCAGCCAATGTCTGATGCCGTCTGCCACTCGCCCCGCCGAGGTGTTCGTCCAGGGTCAAGGCGCCTGGCTGTCGGACAGCGACGGCCGTGCCTACCTGGATTTCAGCCAAGGCAGCGGCGCCAATAGCCTCGGTCACAGTCCACAAGTCGTGCGCGACGCGATTGCCGAGCAGATGCAAAGCGTGATCAACCCTGGGATGGGCCTGCACAACCGGGCTCAGCTCGACCTGGTTGATCGCCTGTGCCATCACACCGGCAGCGATCAGGCGTACCTGCTCAACAGCGGTGCGGAAGCCTCTGAAGCCGCCATCAAGCTGGCGCGCAAATGGGGCCAGTTGCATCGCGGCGGGGCTTACCACATCATCACGGCAGGCAACGGCTGCCATGGCCGCAGTTTCGCGGCCTTGTCGGCTTCGGCAGGTGCCTGCGAAAACCGTTTCAAACCGCAACTGCCGGGCTTCAGCCATGTGCCGTTCAACGATCTGCCGGCGCTGCACGCCGCCGTCGATGCGCACACCGTCGCCATCATGCTGGAGCCAATCCAGAGCGCCGCGGGTGTCATTCCCGCCACCGAACACTACCTCAAAGGCGTCGAACGCCTGTGCCGCGAGCTGGGGATCCTGCTGATTCTTGACGAAGTGCAAACCGGCATCGGCCGCTGCGCCAGCCTGCTCGCCGAACAGCAATACGGCGTACGCGCCGACATCATTACCCTCGGCAAAGGCCTGGGCGGTGGCGTGCCCCTCGCGGCGTTGCTGGCGCGCGGCACAGCCTGTTGCTTCGAGGCGGGCGAGCTGGACGGCACGCATCACGGCAATGCGCTGATGGCGTCAGCGGGTGGTGCGGTACTCGATGCCGTGTTGGCCAGCGGCTTTTTTGAACAGGTACGCGAATCCGGCACGTATCTGGCAGAAGGCCTTGCGCGCCTGGCTCACCGTTATGAACACGGACAATTGCGCGGCAACGGTCTGCTATGGGGCCTCACGCTGTCGGACGATTCTGCGGCTGCGGTGGTAAAGGCCGCGCTGCACGAAGGCGTGATCCTCACCGCTACGCAGCCTGATTGTCTGCGCTTTACCCCCGCCCTGAATGTCAGCAAAAACCACATCGACGAAATGCTTCTGCGCCTTGCCCGTGCCTTCTCTCGGGTACGCACCGCCCAACTGCAATGCCGCAAGGGCATTGCCGTCTAACCCCATTTCCTGAACCGTCTCGCGGGATACGCGGCGCCTCCAGCCTGATTCTTTTGGCTGGGGGCGTTTTTTTGTCTGTTGATTAAAGGATGGCCCAACGCCAGAACCTACTGAACCCTCACGAAGCGCCAAGGTCGATTAGCTACACGGCTCACACGAGCCGATTTCTGGAGCTGACCCATGGACATCATTCGTATCATCATCGCCATTCTGCTGCCGCCACTGGGTGTGTTCCTGCAAGTAGGCTTCGGCGGCGCGTTCTGGCTGAACATTCTGCTGACCCTGTGCGGTTACTTCCCCGGCATCATTCACGCGGTGTACATCATCGCCAAGCGCTGAGACCCTCAGCCTTTGGCGATGAGGCGCGAATTGCGCTCATTGCGAAACGCCAGTTGCTCGATGGTCTGGGTGGCGTGTTCGGCTTCTTCCCGCGCTTGAAGGATGATGCCGTGCTGCTCGGACTTGCTGCACACCGGGTCGGCGTTGCTCGCATCCCCCGTGAGCATGAAGGCCTGGCAACGGCAGCCGCCGAAGTCCTTTTCCTTCTCATCGCATGAACGGCACGGCTCGGGCATCCAGTCGTAGCCACGAAAACGGTTGAAGCCGAACGAGTCGTACCAGATGTGTTGCATGCTGTGGTCGCGCACATTGGGAAACTGCACCGGCATTTGTCGGGCACCATGACAGGGCAGGGCGGTACCGTCCGGTGTCACTGTCAGAAAAATACTGCCCCAGCCATTCATGCAGGCTTTCGGGCGTTCTTCGTAGTAATCCGGCGTGACGAAAATCAGCTTGCACGGGTGGCCTTCGGCTTCGAGCTTGGCGCGGTATTCGTTGGTGATGCGTTCGGCGCGTACCAGTTGTTCCCTGGTCGGCAATAACCCCACACGATTGAGCTGCGCCCAGCCGTAGAACTGGCAGGTGGCAAGCTCGACAAAATCCGCCTCGAGGGCAATGCACAGCTCGATAATGCGGTCGATCTTGTCGATGTTATGCCGATGGGTGACGAAGTTCAGCACCATCGGGTAACCGTGGGCTTTCACCGCCCGAGCCATTTCGAGCTTTTGCGCGAAGGCTTTTTTCGAGCCGGCCAGCAGGTTGTTGACCTGTTCGTCGCTGGCCTGGAAGCTGATCTGGATATGGTCCAGGCCGGCCTTTTTGAAATCACTGATCTTCTGTTCGGTCAGGCCAATGCCTGAGGTGATCAGGTTGGTGTAGAACCCCAGCTTGCGCGCTTCAAAGATCAGTTCGGCGAGGTCCTGGCGCACCAGCGGTTCGCCGCCGGAAAACCCGAGCTGCGCGGCGCCCATCTCGCGGGCCTCGCGAAAGACCTTGATCCATTGCTCGGTGCTCAGCTCCTTGCCCTGCTCGGCAAAATCCAGCGGGTTGGAGCAGTACGGGCACTGCAGCGGGCAGCGGTAAGTCAGCTCGGCGAGCAGCCACAGCGGCAGGCCGATGGCGGGTTTTTCAGGTAAGGGTGATCCAGTGCTCGGCACGGGCGACCTCCATGAATTGCTCGATGTCATCACCGAGTTCCGGCACGCCGGGAAATTGCCGGTCCAGCTCGGCGATGATGGCCGCCACGTCGCGCTCACCGTCAATCAAGCCACCAATCAGCGCGGCGCTGTCGTTGAGCTTGATCATGCCTTCCGGGTAAAGCAGCACATGGCCTTTCTGCGCGGGCTCATACTGGAAGCGGTAACCCGGGCGCCAGGTCGGTTTTTTGCTGCGATCAAAGCTCATAGGATGATCCCTTTATGCCACACCCGCTGCTCGGTCACGCTGTGGTATGGCGGGCGGTTCAGTTCGTAGGCCATGCTCATGGCGTCAAGCATGCTCCACAGGATGTCCAGTTTGAACTGGAGAATTTCCAGCATGCGCGCCTGGCCTTCACGGGTGGTGTAGTGCTGCAGGGTGATCGCTAACCCGTGTTCCACGTCGCGACGGGCCTGGCCCAGGCGGGTGCGGAAGTATTCGTAGCCGGCCGGGTCGATCCACGGGTAATGCTGCGGCCAACTGTCGAGGCGCGACTGGTGGATCTGCGGCGCGAACAGTTCGGTCAAGGAGCTGCTGGCGGCTTCTTGCCAACTGGCGCGGCGGGCGAAGTTGACGTAGGCGTCTACCGCAAAGCGTACGCCGGGCAATACCAGTTCCTGGGAGCGCAGTTGGTCCGGGTCGAGACCGACGGCTTGGCCCAGGCGCAGCCAGGCTTCGATGCCGCCGTCTTCTCCGGGCGCGCCATCGTGGTCGAGCAGGCGCTGGATCCATTCGCGACGGATTTCACGGTCCGGGCAGTTGGCCAGGATCGCTGCGTCCTTGAGGGGAATGTTCACCTGATAATAGAAACGGTTGGCGACCCAGCCCTGGATCTGCTCGCGGGTGGCGCGGCCTTCGTACATCGCCACGTGATACGGGTGATGAATATGGTAGAAGGCGCCTTTGGCGCGCAAGGCGTGTTCGAATGCTTCGGGGGTCATCGGTGTATCAGTCATATGAGTCTCCTACAACTCGATGCTCATGCCGTCGTAGGCTACTTCGACATTACGCCGCACCAGCTCGGCTCGCTCGGGGGAATCTTCATCGAGGATCGGGTTGGTGTTGTTGATGTGGATAAGCACTTTGCGCTGCTCGGGCAACTGTTCCAGCACTTCGAGCATGCCGCCAGGGCCATTTTGCGCCAGGTGGCCCATTTCGCGGCCGGTGCGGGTACCGACGCCACGGCGCTGCATTTCGTCGTCGTCCCACATCGTGCCGTCTACCAGCAGGCAGTCGCTACCGGCCATGATGTCCAGCAGCGGCGCGTCGACCTTGCCCAGGCCTGGGGCATAGAACAGTTTGCCACCAGTGCGCAGGTCTTCGACGATCAGGCCGATGTTGTCGCCTGGGTGCGGGTCGAAGCGATGCGGAGAATACGGCGGGGCGGCGCTGCGCAGCGGCAGTGGCGTGAAGCGCAGGTTGGGGCAGGCCGGGATGGTGAAACTGGCGTCCAGCTCAATACGGTTCCAGGCCAGGCCGCCGTTCCAGTGAGTAAGCATGGTGAACAGCGGGAAACCGGTGCTCAGGTCTTCATGGACCATGTCGGTGCACCACACCTGGTGCGGGCAACCCTCGCGCAGGCTCAGAAGGCCGGTGGTGTGGTCGATCTGACTGTCCATCAGGATGATCGCGCTGATGCCGGTGTCACGCAGGGCGCGGCCCGGTTGCATCGGCGCAAACCCTTGCAGTTGTGCGCGGATATCCGGCGATGCGTTGCACAGTACCCAATTCACACCATCATCGGAAATCGCGATGGACGACTGGGTCCGCGTCTGGGCCCGCAGGCTACCATCACGAAAACCTGCGCAATTCACGCAGTTGCAGTTCCACTGCGGGAAGCCGCCGCCGGCGGCGGAACCTAGAATCTGGACAAACATGATCGCTCCATCAAGCACAGCTCAAAACAAAAACGCCCCGGGCGAACCGAGGCGTTGTATTACCCAGCGGATTAACGGCTGGCGAAGTACATGGTGACTTCGAAACCGATGCGCAAATCAGTGTAAGCAGGTTTGGACCAGGTCATATTCATACTCCTATCAAGGGACGGGATGTTCACTACCAAGTAGTACATATAGTCCACCTCCCATGGGAGATGTTCAGATATTGCGTGGGAATATTACGCAATTCTTTTCAAGTTAGCGCTGTCCCGAAAGAAAAAGCCTGTTGCACGGTTGGCAATGATCACGCCGCTGGCTGCCAGCGCCCCCCGATGCATGGGCCGTTGGCAATGCAGCGCCAGCCGCCTGTGGCGTCGTTCAGTTGTTGCGCGGCGCGCCGCATATCGTCCCGCGAGCAGCTTTGTATCAATTCTTGTAATTGTTCCAGATGACCCGATGAGTGGCCCGCCAACTGCGCATGCCACAGCAAATCAGCGGCTTGGGCCATCGGCAGGGATTGGGCAGTGAATTGCTGCGCCAAGGCCTCGTTGCCCATGTCTGCGCTGCGCTCGATCAACGACGGCAGTAGTGCCAGGAACGTCTGCACCTGTTCGACGATCTCACCGAGGGATGCGCTGGGAGACTGCACGCCGAACAGCAAGCCGGTCTGCCCATTGACCTGTCGGATGCCACTGAAAACGGCGTAGCCGATTTGTAGTTCGACCCGCAGGCGCTGGTAGAACGGCCCCTGAAGCAGATGACCGAGCAAGCGCCAGGCGGCTTCATCGGACAGGGCTTGAGTGGGTGTCGGGTAAAACAACAGCATCGCCGCTTCGCTGGACGCGGTGTTGATCTCGTGCCAGCGGCGCTGACCTTTGAGCGGTTGAGGCTCGTATTGCAAAGGCGCAGGCTGCCCAGGCAAGCGGGCTGCTGCGGTCTTGATCGCCGCTTCACAGGCTGCCGGCAACCCTGAGCCCAGCCCTTGCCAGTGGGCGGTGGCCCACGAGGCTGGCGTCGCTTGGGGCGTCGGTTGAACGCCGACACAGCAGGCGGGCAATGCCTTGAGCAATTCGCGGATGGCAATCATCGGTGCCGGGGGTGGAGGCGCCAAGTGTTCAGCGCCAGTGCTCAAGCAGCGCGTCATTGCTTCAAGCACGGCTGGCATGGGCTCGTGGAAACCGAGCATTTTTACCTGCCAGTCATTGGCGATGGTTTCGAAAGCCAACTCGACGCCCGCTTGACCGGCACTGTCGCGCAGCGGTTGTAACAGACTGTCCAGGCCAGCAGGCACGGCGCCCTCAAATCGCCAGCGCAGGTACAGGGCGCCTTCACCGGTGTCATTGGCCAATGCCTGGCTGAATGTCAGCGCCGATGTTTCCCGTCGGCCCCGCGAGCGGTCCTGGGCGAATGTGCGCAAGCCCCGGTGGGCGCTGGTCTGGCCGCGAATCAAGCCGGCACGTTCTTCTTGAGCAGCGGGACGAAGAAACGGGTTAGCCGGCGCAAGCTGCCATTCATGCCTGGCGGGCGGCAGATGCAGTGCGTCGAGCATGGCCTTGAGCGCTGCGAGACTTTGGTCCGATACGTCTTCGAGGTCGTTGCGTGCCAGCCCCAGGGCGCTTTGGACTTGTTGTTGGCGAGCAGTCAGCAAGACGAACTCTTCGCGTAGGGGCGTCCAGTCGCTGTGTGCGAAAAAACTCAGCCAGTCGTGCAGCAGCGCCTCGATCTGTGTAGTCGCATCGCCTTGGATGTCGATATCCAGCACAGCCTGTCCGGCAAAGTGGTACAGCACCGAGGCGTGCAAGGCAGTCGCCAGGCGTCGCGCTTTGAGTTCAGCGAGCAAGCCACCCGGCGCCGGGCTGTTGAGCCAGGTACAGAGAAACGCCAGCGCTTCGCGCGGTGCGTCACAGGTGATGACCTGATGCAGATGATGATCGGCAACATGTTGATAGCCCCTGGCTTGCCCGGCCATCAACGCTGGCGGCGCGGCCTGGGGATGTAACGGGCCGCCGTTCAACTGCGCACTGAATTGCTGCGCCAGCGCTTCCAGGTCTTGCTGCGCCAGCGCTTCCAGGTCTTGCTGCGATTGTGGGCCGGCAAGGCTCAACGTCATCTGCCCGCTTTGATAGAAGCGCTGATGAAATTCGCGCAACGCCTGCTGAAAAGCCTCACATTCCACTGGCAGGCTGTCGCGATTGCCCGCATGGAAGCCGCGCAACGGGTGATCAGCGGCCAAGCCCTCCAGCAAGGCCACCTGTTGCTGCGCCTTGGCATCTTGCGACCAGGCAACGAACTCGGCGTGCAGCACTTCGCGCTCGCGTAGTTGGTCGTCGAGGGCCAGACGAGGGTGCGTCAGCATGTCGGCTAACCGCACGAGCCCATCGGCGAAGGTCGGAACCGGCAGCTCGAAAAAGAATTCGGTAGTGCGCTCGCGGGTGCTGGCATTCACTTGCCCGCCATGGCGCTGCACGTAGGCCATCAACCCTTCGTCTGCCGGAAAGCGCTCGGTTGCCAAAAACAACAAATGCTCAAGGAAATGCGCCAGCCCCGGCCATGCCAATGGCGCGTCATGGCTGCCGGCAGCCACACGCAAAACAGCCGCGCAGCGCTTCAAGCGCGGTGCATGGCGCAGGCGAATCCGCAGGCCATTAGCCAGAGTGAGGTGCAGGGGTTGAGCGTGAACCGACGCAGGCATGGGCACTTCCGAAGCGGGGGAAGCGCCTATGCTAGCAAACCCGGTCGATCAGGGCTTGTGCAGCGCGCCGTAAAGCTCGGGGCGACGGTCGTGCAGGTAGTGATTGGCGGCGCGGGCGTCGAGGATCGATTGCCGGTCCAGCGTGCCGACAATCAACGCTTCATCCAGGCCCGCCTGGGCGATGCGTTGGCCATCGGGCCCGGCAATACTGCTTTGGCCGCAATAGTGAATATCGTCTTCGTGCCCGCAGTAATTGGCATAGGCCACGAAACATTGGTTCTCGAACGCCCGCGCCCGCACGGTGACGTCGGCAACAAAGTCGAACGGCACCATATTGGCAGTCGGTACCAGGATCAGTTCGGCACCGGCCAGGGCCAGGCGCCGGGTGTTTTCCGGAAACTCCAGGTCGTAGCAAATCAGGAAACCCAGCTTCCAGCCGTTCACTTCCACCAGCGGGAAGTCATCCTCACCAGCGCTGAACATCGCGTGATCGAGGTCGCCAAACAGGTGAGTCTTGCGATAGTTGCACAAGCGCTTGCCGTGGGCGTCGATCAACTGCACAGCGTTGTAGATCTGGCCGTCTTCGGCCCGCTCCGGGTAACCATACAGAATCGCCAGCCCGGCACTTTGCGCGATTTCAGCAATGGTGTGTGCCGACTCGCCATCCCGGGCCTCGGCCAAGGCGCCTGTGGCTTCGGCGCCAATGTTGTAGCCCGTCAGGAACATTTCCGGCAGCACCAGCACATCGGCACCCGACGCTTCATGCGCCAGTTGCTGCAGGCGCTTGAGATTACCGGCCACGTCCAGCGGCAGTGGCGGGCATTGGTACAGGGCGACACGCATGTCAGGCTCCTTATTCGGGCAGGGCGATTGGCCCTATCTCGTCAAACACATCTCCGGGCCCTGGGTTTTCCGGATGGGTGCTGCCGCCGAAGTGGGTCATGATGCCCCACACCGCGTTCAGCGAGGTTTGTACCGCGCCCTCCACCCAGGCAGGGGTCCAGGAAACGTCGTCGCCGGCGATAAAAATCCCACGTTGTTCGGCGGGCATGTCCTTCTGCATGAAGTGCGCATACATGCGCTGGTTATACCGATAGTGGCCGGGCAATGCACCTTTGAAGGCCCCGAGGAAATGCGGGTCGGCTTCCCAGGACACGGTGATCGGGTCACCGATGATGCGCGCCTTGATGTCTACTTTCGGGTAGATCTTCGTCAGCGCGTCGAGTGCCAGTTTGACCCGCTTATCGATGGGCTGGGGCAGCATTTTCAGCGCGTCGCTCATCCACGAGTAGGACAGGCAGATCACCCCAGGCTTGTCGTCGCCGTTGTCGAAAAGATAAGTGCCGCGCGTCAGGCGGTCGGTGAGGGTCATGCTCATCAGGTCGCGGCCGGTTTCCGGGTCTTTGTCTTTCCAGAACGGGCGGTCGACCATGACAAAAGTTTTCGATGACTGCATGTAGCGCGTGCGGTCCAGGGCCATCCACATTTTTTGCGAGAACAGGGTTTCGTCGCATTCGATCTGGGTGGTCAGCAGCCAGCTTTGGCAGGTGGTCAATACGGCGGCGTATTCGCGGGTGTCACCGTAGATGTCGGTAACGGCGAAACGGCCGTCGGCGGCGTGAGCAATACGCTTCACGCCGGCCCGTGGCGCGCCTCGATGCAATGAGCTGAGGCTGGTGCCGGCAGGCCAGTGGGCGCATTGCTCCGGTACGTGACGCCAAATGCCCATGGGCACCTGGGCCACGCCGCCAACGACCAGGTGCTGATGGTCGTCGCAGTTGGTCATCACCACGCGGAAGATTTCCAGCATCGAGTTGGGGAAATCCGAGTCCCAGCCGCCGGTGCCGAAACCGACTTGGCCAAATACTTCGCGATGATGAAACGACAGCTTGGCAAAGGCTTTTGAGGTGGCGACGAAGTCGTAGAAGGTGCGGTCGTCCCACAGCGGCACCAGCTTATTCCACAGCGCTTTGAGGCGCGGCACGTCGCGGTCACGGATCGCCTGTTGGATATCGCCGAACTGCGAACCGGCTTCCAGCGCGTCGGCCCAGGCGTCGGCGACTTCCTGGAACAGCACCGGCAGGTCGGAGAGTTTTTGCGCGTAGTGCGTCTGGCCTTCCAGATCGATGACGGTACTGCCAGACGCCGGCGTCAGCGGGTTGGGAAAGGGTTTGGTTTCCAGGCCCAGCTTGTCCACATAGTGATAGAAGGCGGTGGACGACACCGGAAAGCGCATCCCGCCCAGCTCGGCGATGATGCCTTCGGCGCCTTCAAACGCTTGGGAACGCAGGCGACCGCCCATCTTCGAAGCTTCGTATACCACCGGCTTGAGGCCCAGCTTCATCAGTTCGTAAGCGGCCACCAGGCCCGCGATCCCCGCGCCGACAATCGCCACTTCAGCACCATGGTTGGCGGCGGGAATACTGCCCAGGCCGGCCGGGTGTTCGATCCAGTCATCAAAGGCAAACGGAAAATCCGGGCCGAAGATGGTGATAGGCTTTTTACCATTGGCGGGGTGTCGGTTGGTCTTGCTGATGGTGCTGGACGGAATGCTCATGGCTGACCTTACTGACGACTCTGCGGGACAGGGCCCGTTGAGTATAGGAAAAGATGGCAGCCAGTTTAGGGAGCGTTGCGTTCGTTAATAAGACGCAATGTGTCGTCGGATTGCACTGGTTTTAGTCAATATGGCGAAGTAGCTGGTCAGATAGGTTGTCCACGGTCCAATTTGTTACTGAGAATGATTGAAGTAGTGGTTTTTTCCACACCCTCGACACTGCCAATCTGATCCAGCAATTGATCAAGCTGCTCCGGCGACTCTGTGCGCAGCCACGCCACATAATCAAATTCGCCGCTCACCGCGCACAACTGCTGCACCTGAGCCATCGCGCTCAGCCGGCGCAGCACTTCCTTGCCCGAACGCGGTTGCACGGTAATGCCCACATACGCCTGCAACCCGCCATCCGCCACGCGCTGGCCCAGGCGCACGCCATAACCGGTAATCACCTGGGTCTTCTCAAGACGCGCCAGGCGCGAAGTCACCGTGGTACGCGCGATCCCCAACTGCCGGGCAAGCATGGCCACGCTTTCGCGGGCGTTGAGCTGCAGCGCGGCGATCAGTTGGCGGTCGATTTCGTCGAGGACGGGCAAGGATGGAGCTCCAGTGGGGGGCAGTGGGTGTGCATGTTACAGGCTTGGTCGGGCTTACAGAACTGCGGCGCCAGACATGCAAAAGCCGCGCAATGCGCGGCTTTTGAAATTGGTGGGCCCAGTAGGACTCGAACCTACGACCAAGGGATTATGAGTCCCCTGCTCTAACCAACTGAGCTATAGGCCCTCAGTAGGTCGCGGATTATAACGATGGTTTGTTCACTGTGCCATCCGAAAAATCCTCCTGCCTCGTGCGAAGGAAGGTTGCGGCAAATTGCTCCGGTGGCAAGGGCAGGCTGACGATGTAGCCTTGCATCTGTTCACAGCCTTCTGCGGCGAGGAAGGCTTGCTGTGCGGGGTTCTCCACGCCTTCGGCGATGATGGTGAATTGCATGCTGTGGCCGAGGGCGATGATGGCGCGGACGATGGCGGCGTCGTGAGGGTCGTCGGGCAGGCCGCGGACGAAGGATTGGTCAATCTTGAGGAAGTCCAGCGGCAGGCGCTTGAGGTAGCTGAGGGAGGAATAGCCGGTACCGAAATCATCGATTGCCAGTTGCACGCCCAGGCCTTTGAGTTGGTGCAGCACGTCCAGCGCTTCTTCGGCCTGGCTCATGATGAAGTTTTCGGTGATCTCCAGTTGCAGGCAGCCGGGCTCCAGGCGGTAGTCGCGCAGCAGTTGTTCGATGCGTGACAGCAGGTTGGGGTGACGCAGTTGCGCGCCGGCGAGGTTGACGGACAGTGGCCCGAAATCATCGAAAGCGCCTTGCCAGGCGTGCATCTGTCGGCAGGCCTGTTCCAGTACCCAGTCGCCAATTTGCAGGATCGTGCCGTTCTCTTCGGCCAAGGCGATGAAGTGTTCCGGCGGTACGTCGCCAAAGGTCGGGTGGTGCCAGCGTATCAAGGCTTCGGCGCCGATCAGTTGCTGGGTGAGCAGGCTGCGTTTGGGTTGGTAATACAGGCTCATCTCTTCACGTTCGATGGCGCGGCGCAGTTCATGCTCCAGTGCCACGCGTTCATTGGCCTGGGCCGTCAGGTCGCGGGTGTAGCTTTCAACGCGGTTGCGGCCCTTGGCTTTGGAACGGTACATCGCGGCGTCGGCATTTTTGACTAGGGTGGCGACATCGGTGCCGTCCTGCGGGTACAAACTTGTGCCGATACTCGCGCTGATAAAGAACTCGTGCTCGCCGGCCTGGAAGGGCGGTGTGAAGCAATCGAGCAATTTGTTCGCCAGGTATTGGGCATCGCTGGCCTGGTGCAGGCCGGGCAGCAGGATGATGAATTCATCGCCGCCCAGGCGGGCGACGGTGTCGATATCGCGCAGCTGGTCCTTGAGGCGTACGGCGATGTCTTTGAGCAGCAGGTCGCCGACCGGATGGCCCAGGCTGTCGTTGATGTGTTTGAAGCGGTCCAGGTCGAGAAACAACACCGCGCCTTGACTGCCGCTTTCCTGCTGGCCGTTGAGGGCGGCCTGCAGTCGGCTTTCAAACAGCGTGCGGTTGGGCAGGCCGGTCAATGGGTCGTGATGGGCCTGATAGTCGAGGCGCGCCTGGGCGAGCTTGAGGCTGGAGATGTCGGCAAATACGGCGACAAAATGCGTGACCACCTGCTCGCGATTGCGCACGGCGCTGATGGTCAGCCAGCTCGGGTACAGCTCACCGTTCTTGCGCCGGTTGGAAATTTCGCCCTGCCAATGACCCTGGGTCGTCAGTTGGTGCCACATTGCGGCATAGAAAGCGCTGTCGTGCATGCCGGAGGCGAGCAGGCGCGGGGTATGGCCCAGCGCTTCGGCCTCGCTGTAGCCAGTGATTTCGCTGAAGGCGCGGTTTACTGCACTGATGTTCTGCCGGGTGTCGGTGATCAATACGCCTTCGGCGGTGCTTTCGAACACCGTGGCGGCTTGTTGCAGTTTTTCCTGCATCAGCTGGCGTTCGGTGATGTCGCGGGCGATGGTCAGCATGCAGTTTTCGTCACCGATGGGCAGCGGGCGGCTGGACAGTTCGCAGAGGCGAATCTGGCCGTCAACGCGGCGGATATGGCAGATGAAGTCGCGGACAAAGCCGTCGCGCTGCATCAACTCGAGCATGTGCTTGCGCTCATTGAGGTCGACCCAGATGCCAAGGTCCAGGGCCGACTGGTCGAGCGACGTGGCGCTGGTGTAGCCGGTCAGGTGGCTGAAGCCTTCGTTCACTTCGATCAGCAGCCCATCGCTTTGCCGGCTCAGCAACAAGCCATCGGGGGAGGCATGAAACGCCTTGGCAAACTTCTCTTCGGAAGTTTGCAGCTGCTGTTGGGTTTCCTTGAGCTGGGTGATATCTCGCACCACGACCACCAGGGCCTCGGTGGTATCGAGTTGGAACGGCTCGGTCGAAATAAGCCCAGTAAAAGCCTGGCCATTGCTGCGCCAGAAAATCATCTCCAGGTTGCGGATGCTGGTGGTCTGCACGCGTTGCAGCAGATCCGGACCGACGCCTTCAACACCCCAGATATTCAGCTCGGTGGCGGTTTTGCCCACCACCTCCTGGGCGCTCAGGCCGATCTGGTCTTCAAAGGCCTTGTTGACTTCAAGCAGGCATCCGTCGGACAAGCGGGCGATCACCAGGATGTCCGGGCATTGCTGGAACACTGAGGCAAACTTCTGCTCGGACAGCTGCAGTGCCTCTTCCGTACGCTTGGCTTCGCTGATGTCGATCATCAAGCCGCGCAGCACCGGTTCATGGCCGTATTGGATCAAGCTGACAATGTCGCGTACCCACAGGCAGCGGCCATCGGCGGTGATAACGCGATAGTCGATGCTGTGATCACGGTTAGCGCGGGTTTCACGGTAGCAATACGTTTCGGCGCGGGTCAGGTCGGCAGGGTGAATGATGTTGCGCCAGAAACCGGGGATCAGCCAATGGGCGCGGGGGTAGCCGAGCAATTCTTCAGCATGGGGCGACACGTAGCTGTAGGTGAAATCGCTGATGTTGGCTTCCCAGGCGATAGCGGACAGGCTCTCCACCAGGCCGCGATAGTGGTACTCACTGCTGCGCAGTTCTTGCTCAAGGGCGACCCGGCGGGAAATTTCCGAGCTGAGCCGACGATTGGTTCGAATCACAACGGCCAGCACGGTGCTCAGCAGCAATACCGCAGGCAGACCGTACATCAGCAAATCCGCCCATAACGTGCGGTGATCGCTGAAGCTGCCGACCCAGCGCTGCTGGATCGCATCGGTTTCGGCTGGGCTGAGATCGGCGAGGACCTTGTCCAGAATGCCCACCAGTATTTTCTCATCCTGCGGAACGCCCATTGCCAGCTGATAGCGGTAGGGCGTTTCGCCGCTCACGTACAAACCATCGAGTTTCAGTTGGCGCAGGCTCCACACGCTGGAAGCCAGGTCGCTGACGACCGCATCGACTTCATCGGTGGCCAGGGCCTGCAGCATAGAGCTGGCGTTCGGCATCGCGACGAGATTGAGGTCCGGGTGGTGGGTGCGTAGTAATTCATGAGGCGCATAGTTTTCCACCACGGCGATTTTCAGTCCGTACAAATCGTTGAGATTGCGCGGCTTGGCGCCGCCTTCATGGGCCAGTATCACGATGGGAAAGTCGAGATAGGGGCGCGTGAAGGCCAGGAAACTCTGGCGTTCCGGGGTAGACATGACGCCAGGTAGCAGGTCGAGCTGACTGTTGCGTGCCTGCTCAAGCACAGCGGTCCAGTTTGCTGGCTCGATCAGCTTGACCCGGATGCCCAGGCGATCCTGGATCAGGCGCACATAATCGGCGGACAAACCCTGGTAGCGGCTCTCTTCATCGCGGTATTCAAAGGGCGGCCAGGACGCATCCACCCCAAGGCGCAGCTCCTGATGGTCCGTCAGCCAGCTACGCTCATCATCCGTGAGAGTCAACGCGCCAGCCGTTGCGGTCCAGGTCAGCAGCGACAGCAGTATCACGGTCGGCAATCTGGGCATAACGGTCTCGTTATGGCACGGGGAATTTCTCGAGTGTAGACGGGCATTGCGGGGGAGGGGGGTTGCGGGGCAGTTATCTGTGGAAGTAATTGTTAGAAAGCAAAACCCCCGGCCTGGGCCGGGGGTTCTGGTATCACTCGTCGAGGAAGGAGCGCAGATGCTCGCTTCGCGTCGGGTGGCGCAACTTGCGCAGCGCCTTGGCTTCGATCTGACGGATCCGCTCACGGGTCACGTCAAACTGCTTACCGACTTCCTCAAGGGTGTGGTCGGTATTCATGTCGATGCCGAAACGCATGCGCAGTACCTTGGCTTCACGGGCAGTGAGGCCGGAGAGTACGTCGCGAGTCGCTTCCTTAAGGCTCTCAACGGTGGCGACATCGATTGGCGACTGCATGGTCGAGTCTTCGATGAAGTCACCCAGATGGGAGTCTTCGTCATCACCGATCGGGGTTTCCATGGAGATCGGCTCTTTAGCGATCTTCAATACCTTGCGGATTTTATCCTCAGGCATTTCCATGCGTTCGCCCAGCTCTTCCGGGGTCGGTTCGCGACCCATTTCCTGCAACATCTGCCGGGAAATACGGTTGAGCTTGTTGATGGTCTCGATCATGTGCACCGGAATACGGATGGTGCGGGCCTGGTCGGCGATCGAGCGAGTGATCGCCTGACGGATCCACCAGGTGGCATAAGTCGAGAACTTGTAGCCGCGACGGTATTCGAACTTGTCCACCGCTTTCATCAAGCCGATGTTGCCTTCCTGGATCAGGTCGAGGAATTGCAGGCCACGGTTGGTGTACTTCTTGGCGATGGAGATCACCAGACGCAAGTTGGCTTCAACCATCTCTTTCTTCGCGCGGCGGGCCTTGGCCTCACCGATCGACATGCGACGGTTGATGTCCTTGATCTCGGCAATCGTCAGGCCGGTTTCAGCCTCCAGTGCGCTCAGTTTCTGCTGGCAACGGAGGATGTCCGGCTGCAGGCGACCAATGGCTTCGGCGTATTTCGCCTTGCCTTTGGCCAGGGCGTCGCTCCAGCTTTCGTCAACTTCGTGGCCCGGGAACTGGCGCAGGAAGTCGGTACGCGGCATGCGCGCATCACGGACACAGAGCTGCATGATCGCACGCTCTTGTGCACGCAGACGCTCAAGGGCGCTACGAACGCGTTCAACCAAGCCTTCGAATTGCTTCGGTACCAGCTTGATCGGCATGAACAGCTCAGCCAGGGCCAGCAGCTCGGCAATTGCCTGCTTGTTGGCACGACCATGCTTCTTCAGGGCCTTGCGGGTGATTTCCATTTGATCGGAAACCGCACCGAAACGCTGGGCAGCGATGACTGGGTCTGGACCGCTTTCGACTTCTTCTTCGTCGTCGGTGCTGGCTTCAGCCTCGTCTTCGTCGGCGTCGTCGTCCGCTTTCGGCGCCTTCGGATCGACAGGCGGCGGTATTTCGGCGGCAGGCGGCGCAATGCCGTCGTCCGGGTCGATATAACCGCTGAGGACGTCAGACAGGCGGCCGCCTTCGGTGGTGACGCGAGTGTACTCGGAGAGAATGTGGTCAACCGTGCCAGGGAAGTGCGCGATTGCGCCCATCACTTCACGGATGCCCTCTTCGATACGCTTGGCGATTTCGATTTCGCCTTCGCGTGTCAGCAGCTCGACGGTACCCATTTCACGCATATACATGCGCACAGGGTCAGTCGTGCGACCGATGTCGGTCTCCACCGCGGCCAACGCGGCAGCGGCTTCTTCAGCGGCTGCCTCGTCGGTATCGGCGTCGGCCAACATAAGGGCGTCCGCATCCGGAGCACTCTCGTGTACGGGGATCCCCATGTCATTAATCATGCGGATGATGTCTTCCACCTGCTCTGGATCTGAAATATCCTCAGGCAGGTGGTCGTTGACCTCTGCGTAAGTCAGATACTTCTGCTCACGACCAAGGGTGATCAACTCTTTGATACGAGACTGCTGTTGCGCTTTTCCGGACATAACACCCTATCCACTGAAGGTCTTGGCGGGCAAAAAACAAGCCGAGGATTATACCCGAGCTATGACCTCACACGCCAGCTGAGGTCGGGTTTGATGTGCAAACGTTCTGTTTTAAGAGGTCGCGCATCTGTTTTGCTATCTGAATTTGCTCTTCAGCCGACAATCCCGGCTGTCTTGCTCTCTTGATGAGCTCATCGAGGGTCTGTGTATGTTGACCCGCGGATAACCTGTTAATGGTGTCTAAAAACTGTTGTTCAAGGTTATCGCCGTCAATTAGCCACTCCTTTTCCGCGAGTGCCTTCAATAGGCGGCCCTGTTCCGTGCCATGCCAGCGAGCCATCAGCTGAATTGAGTTTAGCTTAGGATTTTTCTGCACGGCCTCGATCAGGGCGATAAGCACCTGAGCGTAGGTGTTGCTTTCGTTGGCGAAATGATCGGCGCTTTCAACCTTGCCCGCCAATTGCGGGTGGTGGATAAGCGTGCGCAACGCAATCAGCGTTGGCGCTTCTACGGCAACCGGCGTGCGCGGGGCATAAGCCTCATCGCGATCGCCGCGCTTGCCATTCTTGCTCCAGGGCTTTTTGTCCCACTTCTTGCCGCCGGCCCCGGGCTTCTTCGGCGTCCACTCCTGCTGGGGCGTAAACGCCTCCTGCGGTTGGTGGAAGTCGGCATAGTCCGGCATGGCGTCGTAATCCATGCCTGGGTCGTAGGCGGGCGGCGCATGCTGAGGAGCGCTGTGCACCAGCTGGCTCACGGCTTCGCCGCTCAATCCGGTGATTTCCAGCAGGCGCTTGCGCATCAAGGTGCGCAAGTTGGCGCCTGGAACCTTGTCGATCAACGGCGCTGCGAGGGTAGCCATATGGGCCTTGCCTTCAAGCGAGCGCGGGTCGGCTTCTTCGGTCAATTGCTGGAAAAAATAATCCGCAAGCGGTTGCGCATGTTGATTGATACGCGCCCGGAACGCGTCGGTGCCTTCGGAGCGCACCAGGGTGTCCGGGTCTTCGCCTTCGGGCAGGAACAAAAAGCGTGCACGGCGCCCGTCCTGCAGGCTCGACAGCGTGGCCTCGAGTGCGCGCCAGGCGGCGTTGCGGCCGGCCTGGTCACCGTCGAAACAGAACAGCACGCTGGGCACGACGCGGAACAGGCGCTTCATGTGTTCTTCGCTGGTGGCGGTGCCGAGGGTCGCCACCGCATTGCGCAGGCCCTGCTGGGCCAGGGCGATGACGTCCATATAGCCTTCAACCACGATGATCTCGTCGAGGTTGCGGTTGTTCTTGCGCGCTTCGAACAGGCCGTAGAGTTCCTGGCCTTTATGGAACACCGGGGTTTCCGGGGAGTTCAGGTACTTGGGCTTGTCGTCCCCCAGCACTCGGCCACCGAACGCGATGATGCGGCCGCGACTGTCGCGGATCGGAAACATCACGCGGTCACGGAAGCGGTCATAGCGTTTGCCGGTCTCGGCGTTTTCAATCAGTAGGCCGGCGTCAATCATAGCTTTTTGCTGGAGCGTATCGCTGCTCAGGTGCTTGTACAGGTTGTCCCAGCCGGGCGGGGCAAAACCGAGCCCGAAGTCCCGGGCGATTTCCCCCGTGAGGCCCCGGCCCTTGAGGTAATCGACAGCGGCTTTGCGCTGCGGATGGCTTTTAAGTGCTTGCCGGTAGAAATCGGCGGCGGCGGTCAGCAGCGGATACAGCGGCGAGTCGGTGGGTTGTCGCGGTTTGTGCGCACGGCCACTTTCTTCGCGGGGGATTTCCATGCCGGCGGCTTTCGCCAGGTCCTCGACGGCCTGGGGGAAATCCAGGTTGTCGTGGTCCATCAGGAAGCCGAGGGCGTTGCCGCCGGCGCCGCAACCGAAGCAGTAATAGAACTGCTTGTCCGGGCTGACACTGAACGACGGGGTTTTTTCTTTATGGAACGGGCAGCAGGCGGTGTAGTTCTTGCCGGCTTTTTTCAGTTGCACGCGTGAGCTGACAACATCGACGATGTCGGTGCGGTTCAGAAGGTCGTCAATAAAGCTCTGGGGAATCAGCCCGGCCATGGCGTTCTCGTCATCACTGCGTGTAAATGAGGACCCGTGAAATGTTCAAGCGCACGTTGGGCGCTCGAGCATTATCGTCTGCATGGGGTGTCAGGGAGTGTATCTGCCGAACATTCGCTGACGTTAGTCTCTATCAGTGTCCGACGAATAAAAGTTGCCCGTGAGTCCGGTCTTGACCTGTGAGCGGTCTCGGAAGCTCATCAATGGGCACAGTCGACACAGTTGATCGCCTGCTTGAAGAATAGGTGTGCTCGTCAGTAGCCTTGTTAGGCTCGTCAGAAGAGACGTGCACCGCTGGCAAAAGAGCCAGTCCTGACGTGTGAAGCGGTGTCTCGGTCGCGTGTGCGGCGTCGACGATGAAGCATCAAGCGATATCCGCAAATGCCAACAGCCCGGCTGAGGGCCGGGCTTGGCAGAAGCTTGCTACGAACGTCTGTGTATTAGTACAGACGAACGGCGCGGCGCTGTTCGCGCTGAACTTTCTTGGCGTGACGCTTAACAGCGGCTGCTGCTTTACGCTTACGCTCAGAAGTTGGCTTCTCATAAAATTCGCGGCTACGAACTTCAGCCAGAACACCGGCTTTTTCGCAGGAGCGCTTGAAACGACGCAGAGCTACGTCGAAGGGTTCGTTCTCTTTTACTTTGACGGCTGGCATCCAGAGCTACCTTCTTTCATTACCGGGATCAACGTTCTCGTCGCAAACAATTCGCGGCTGAGGTCGTCGGTTTTTAAGGGTTGCGGATGTTAACCCCTCATTGGCAGGAATGCAAAGCCTCTGATCGAAAACCGCTAGTCGGGAGGGGGAGTGGCGACTATTATGCGCGCCTTCGAATTCAGCCTCTACAAGGCGCAAACCCATGCTAGTACTGGGACTTGAAACCTCCTGCGACGAAACCGGTGTCGCACTTTACGACAGTGAACGCGGGCTTTTGGCCGATGCGCTGTTCAGTCAGATCGACCTGCACCGCGCCTATGGCGGCGTGGTGCCGGAGCTTGCCAGCCGTGATCACGTCAAACGCATGCTGCCGTTGATTCGCCAGGTGTTGGATGAGGCCGGCTGCGTGCCGACCGAGATCGACGCGATTGCCTATACCGCAGGCCCGGGATTGGTCGGGGCCCTTCTGGTTGGGGCTTCCTGTGCCCAGGCGTTGGCGTTTGCCTGGGGGATCCCGGCCCTCGGTGTGCACCACATGGAAGGGCATTTGCTGGCACCGATGCTGGAAAAAACACCGCCAGCGTTCCCGTTCGTCGCTTTGTTGGTTTCGGGGGGGCATACGCAGCTGGTTCAGGTCGACGGCATCGGCCAATACACGTTGTTGGGCGAGTCGCTGGACGATGCCGCAGGCGAAGCATTCGACAAGACCGCGAAGATGATGGGGCTCAATTACCCCGGTGGTCCGGAAATCGCCCGTCTTGCCGAAAAAGGCGTGGCCGGTCGTTACACGTTCCCACGGCCGATGTGCGATCGCCCGGGGCTGATGTTCAGCTTCAGCGGCTTGAAAACCTCGGCGTTGAATACCTGGCAGCAGAGCGTCAGCGCCGGAGACGACGGCGAGCAAGCCCGTTGCGACATCGCGCTGGCGTTCCAGCAGGCCGTGGTGGAGACTTTGACCATCAAGTGCAAGCGCGCCCTGAAGCAGGCAGGCATGAAGCGCCTGGTGATTGCTGGCGGCGTCAGTGCCAACAAGGCTTTGCGCAGCGCGTTGGAGAAAATGCTCGGTGAGATGAACGGCGACGTGTTCTATGCGCGCCCTGAGTTCTGCACCGACAATGGCGCGATGATCGCCTACGCCGGCTGCCAACGCCTGCAGGCCGGGCAGCATGAGAGCCTGGCGATCAGCGTGCAGGCACGTTGGCCGATGGAGCAGTTGTCGCCGTTGTAAGGGTTAGCCTGGACGCCCGTTAGAAATGCCGTTCGCGCCCGGCAAACAGGTCGCGTAGATTGCCGCGGTGACGCCAGACGATCAGCAGTGTCAGCACGCTCATCGGCAGCAGCGCCGCCGGTGCTTGCCAGGCCAGCAAGGGCAGGGTGAGCGGTGTGGCGATCAGCGCAGCCAGCGAGCTGGTGCGGGTCAGGTAGAACGTCAGCAGCCAGGCGAGCACCGCCAGCAAGGCCGCCGGCGGGTAGATCCCCAGCAGCATGCCGGCCGCCGTGGCGACGCCTTTGCCGCCGCGAAAACGAAAGTACAGGGGGAACAGATGGCCCAGGACGGCGCATACGCCCACCCAGGCCTGCTGTTGCAGGGTAAGGCCGACGAGGCTGGTGAGCAGTACGGGCAGCAGGCCCTTGCAGATGTCGCCCAGCAGCGTCAGCACGGCGAGTTTCTTGCCGGCCAGGCGCAACATATTGGTGGCACCGGCATTGCCTGAGCCACTCATTCGCGGATCGGGATTTCCCGTCAGGCGGCTGAGCAAAATGGCAAAGGACAGCGAGCCGAGCAGGTAGGCGAGAATCGCCAGTGACCAAAACATGCTAACTATTCCGGGCGAGGACGCCCTGATTCTAACGGGGCATCGCGCCCTTGTCGTGCTGCGGAGAAGAGTGCTTGGACAGAGTGTTTATCGAAGGCCTGGAAGTCGACACCGTGATCGGAGCCTATGACTGGGAGCGCGGAATCCGTCAATGCCTGCGCCTGGACCTGAGCTTTGCCTGGGATAACCGTCCGGCCGCCGCCGGTGACGACCTGACCCTGGCACTGGACTATGCCAGCGTGTCCGCGCGTATCCAGGCCTTTGCCGAGCAGTCCCAGTACCAACTGGTGGAAACCTTCGCCGAACGCCTGGCCGAAGTGTTGATGAGTGAATTCCAGATTCCCTGGCTGCACCTCAAATTGACCAAGCCAGGTGCCGTCCCAGCGGCCAAAGGCGTGGGCGTGGAGATCGAGCGCGGATGTCGCTGACTCAGGTTTACCTTGGCCTAGGCAGTAATATCGAGCGCGAGCTCAATTTACGTGCGGGACTCGATGCGCTGGCGAGCTTTTTGACGGACATGCGCTGTTCGGCGGTGTTCGAAAGCCAGCCGGTGGGTATCAAGAGCGGGCCGTTCTTCAATCTGGTGGTGTCGGCCTGGACCGACCTGTCATTGATGGAGCTGGACCGTCGGTTGAAATCCATCGAGGCCGACAACGGCCGCTATGCGCCAGATCGTAAAGGGCTGCCCCTGGATATCGACGTGCTGCTGTATGGCGATCTGGTGGGTAATTTCGACGGTTTGATCCTGCCACGGGCTGAGATCCTGAAAAACGCTTTTGTGCTCTGGCCGCTGTCGATGATGGCGCCGGATCGTGTGCATCCTGAAGCGGGCAAGACCATGGCGGCGCTGTGGCGTGATGCGCAGATCGATCAGGTGCTCGCGCCTGTGGCGTTTGAGTGGCAGGGCCGGCCACTCACGGCAGATGTGCTTCTGTAGGAGCCGAGCTTGCTCGCGAAAAACCAGAGGGCGCTGCGTTATCGTTGATGTCCTTCGCGAGCAAGCTCGCTCCTACAGAGGCTTGTGTTGTTCTTTGTAGGCTTTTAGTGCGTTGAGCCGTTCACGCTTGAGCGCCTCACCCAGCTCCGGACCTTTGAAGCCTTTTTCCAGCAGTGGCGCCACTGCCACCTCGCGCGCAACCTTCGCCGCCCCCCGCAAATAATCCGCCTGTGGATAACTGCGCTGTTCAAGACCCTTGCGGCCCCGCGCATCCATCTCGCAGGCGACCACGAATTCCTCGAAGCGTTGCGGTCGACGGTAGACGTCAAAACTTTGCAGCAACTCCAATAGCGTCGACGCCTTCAGCTCCAGAGCGCGATGCCCGTGGGTGTGATATTGGCCCACCAGCAGCGCCAGTTCCTGGCAATCCTTTGGCACTTTGAAACGTTCATTAACCGTCTTGATCAGCTTCAAGCCCCGGTGTTCGTGGGCAATGTGCTGCGGCAACTTATCCACAGGTGTCAGCCCTTTGCCCAGGTCGTGCAGCAGGCAGGCCCAGCGTACGGTCAACGGTTGTTTGTGCACTGCAGCCTGTTCCAGCACGCTCAGGGTGTGCACGCCGGTGTCGATCTCGGGATGATGGGCTTCGGGCTGCGGTACGCCGAACAGCGCATCCACTTCCGGCATCAGGGTTTTCAGCGCATGGCAGTCGCGCAGCACTTGAATAAACACCTGGGGCTGGTCTTCCATCAATGCCCGGGAAATTTCCTTCCAGCTGCGCTCCGGCGTCAACGCTTCCAGTTCGCCGGATTCGCTGAGCTGACGCATCAGTGCCAGGGTTTCGGGAGCCACGGTGAATCCGAGGTGCGCATAGCGAGCGGCAAACCGCGCAACCCGCAGCACTCGCAGGGGATCTTCGGCGAACGCGGGCGAAACGTGACGTAAAACACGTGCTTCCAGGTCGTGTTGGCCGTGATAGGGGTCGGTCAGATTGCCCTCATCGTCTTCGGCCATGGCATTGATGGTCAGGTCGCGACGAACCAGGTCTTCTTCCAGCGTGACGTCGGGGCTGGCGTGAAACACGAAGCCGCCGTAGCCCCTGCCACTTTTGCGCTCGGTGCGGGCGAGGGCGTATTCATCGCCGTTTTTCGGGTCCAGGAACACGGGGAAGTCAGCGCCGACCGGCTTGAAGCCTTTGGCCTGCATCTCTTCGATGGTGGCGCCAACGACGACGCGATCGATATCGGTGACCTCGATGCCCAGCAGGCGATCACGCACCGCACCGCCGACTTTGTAGATTTTCATGAAAAAGCCTCCATTAGCGGCACAGGATACCGTCTGTGCCGGGCCAATGGAGGCTTTGCCGCTTCAGAGATGCACGACGGCCAGGTCCAGGCGGCCGTAGTCGGTGTCGTTATGATCGCTGCGCGGGGGAACGTGGTGGGTTTTCACCACCTGGTCGCCCTGCAGGGTTTCCAGGTGGATATCGAAGCCCCACAGCCGGTGCAAGTGCTTGAGCACCTCCTCTGTGGATTCGCCCAAGGGTTTGCGGTCGTGCTGCTGGTGACGCAAGGTCAGCGAGCGGTCACCCCGCACATCGATGCTGTAGATCTGTACGTTGGGCTCGCGGTTGCCCAGGTTGTATTGCGCCGCCAGGGTCTCGCGGATAGTCCGGTAGCCGGGTTCGTCATGAATAGCGGGCACTACCAGGTCGTCCTTGAGATCGTCATCCATGATGCTGAACAGCTTGAGGTCGCGAATCACCTGGGGAGACAGGTACTGCAGGATGAAGCTCTCGTCCTTGAAACTGCTCATGGCGAACTTGATGGTGGAGAGCCAGTCGCTACCGGCGATTTCCGGGAACCAGCGGCGGTCCTCCTCGGTGGGGTGTTCGCACATGCGCCGGATGTCCCGATACATCGCAAAGCCCAGCGCATAGGGATTGATGCCGTTGTAGTACGGGCTATCGAAGCCGGGCTGGAACACCACGCTGGTGTGGGAGGTGAGGAATTCCATCATGAACCCGTCGGTGACCAGGCCTTCGTCGTACAGGTCGTTCATCAGCGTGTAGTGCCAGAACGTCGCCCAGCCCTCGTTCATCACCTGGGTCTGGCGCTGTGGATAAAAGTACTGGGCAATCTTGCGCACGATGCGCACGATTTCGCGTTGCCATGGCTCCAGCAGCGGCGCATGTTTTTCCAGAAAATACAGGATGTTTTCCTGAGATTCGGCGGGGAAGCGTGCATTGTCCTTGTCGCTGTTCTTGCCGGCGCGCTTTGGAATGGTGCGCCACAGATCGTTGATCTGTTTCTGCAAGTGTTCCTCACGTTCCTTCTGACGCAGGCGTTCTTCTTCGGCCGAAATCGGATAGGGGCGTTTGTAACGGTCAACGCCGTAGTTCATCAACGCGTGGCAGGAGTCGAGCAGGTCTTCCACCGCGTCGATGCCGTGGCGCTCTTCGCATTGCATGATGTACTGCTTGGCGAACACCAGGTAATCGATGATCGAACTGGCATCGGTCCAGGTGCGGAACAGGTAGTTGCCCTTGAAAAAGCTGTTATGCCCGTAGCATGCGTGGGCCACCACCAACGCCTGCATGCAGATGGTGTTTTCTTCCATCAGGTAAGCGATGCACGGGTCGGAGTTGATCACGATCTCGTAGGCCAGGCCCATCTGGCCGCGGGTGTAGGACTTTTCGGTGCTGAGAAAGTGTTTGCCGTAGGACCAATGGTGATAACCCAGCGGCATACCGACGGAGGCGTAGGCGTCCATCATCTGTTCGGCGGTGATCACTTCGATCTGATTGGGGTAAGTGTCCAGCGCATAACCCGCGGCGATGCGGCTGATTTCCCGGTCATAGGCCTGGATCAGTTCAAAGGTCCATTCGGACCCGGTGGAAATGGGTTGGCGCTTATGCTCTTTTTTGGCGGTCATGTCACTAACCTGCGCTGGAAGAGTTCACGGAAGACCGGATAGATATCGCCGGCCGAGACCAGTTGCTGTTGGGCGAACGTATCGGCAAAGGCTTCGCCGATGCGCTCGTATTCGAACCATAGCGCCTGGTGCTCACGGGGGGTAATTTCGACGTAGGTGTAGTACTGCACGAAAGGCATGATCTGGTTGATCAGGATGTCGCGGCAGATCGGCGAGTCATCGTTCCAGTTGTCCCCGTCGGACGCCTGGGCCGCGTAGATATTCCACTCATTGACCGGGTAGCGCTCGGCCATGATTTCCTGCATCAGCTTCAGCGCGCTGGAGACGATGGTGCCGCCGGTTTCGCGGGAATAGAAGAATTCTTCTTCGTCCACTTCCCGAGCGCTGGTGTGATGGCGAATGAACACCACCTCGATCTTGTCGTAGTTCCGCTTCAGGAACAGGTACAGCAAGATAAAGAAGCGCTTGGCAATGTCCTTGGTGGCCTGGGTCATGGAACCGGACACGTCCATCAGGCAGAACATGACGGCCTTGGAACTCGGGTTGGGCTGCTTGACCAGCAGGTTGTATTTCAAGTCAAAGGTATCGAGAAACGGCACGCGATGAATGCGCGCGCTGAGTTTCTCGATTTCTGCCTCTATTTCCTGGATATCGCCGAAGTTGTCCGGTTCTTCGCGCCTCAGGCGCTCCAGCTCTTCCTTGGCCTGCTTCAGTTTTGCACGGCTGCTGCCCGACAGGGCGATACGCCGGGCGTGGGCTGAGCGCAGGGTGCGGATGATGTTGATACGGGACGGGTTGCCTTCGTTGCTGATACCCGCACGCACGGTTTTGAACGTGTCGGTGCCGGTCAGGTTGCGTTTGACCAAGTTGGGCAACTCCAGGTCCTCGAACATGAATTCAAGAAATTCTTCCTGGGTGATCTGGAACACGAATTCGTCCATGCCCTCGCCGGAGTTACCGGCCTTGCCCGCGCCCTTGCCCCCACCGCCACCCTGCGGGCGCTGAATGTGGTCACCCGTGGTGAACTCCTTGTTGCCCGGATGCACCACGGTTTGCTTACCACCCCGGCCGTGGTGCAGCACGGGTTCGTCGATGTCCCGTCCGGGAATGCTGATTTGTTCGCCATGTTCCATGTCGGTGATGGAGCGGCGGCTGACGGCCTCTTCAACGGCCTTTTTGATGTGGTCACGGTAACGCCGCAGGAAACGCTGGCGGTTTACCGTGCTCTTGTTCTTGCCATTGAGGCGTCGGTCGATCACATAGCTCATGGGGGCCCCTCCGGGGAGCTTCAAGTCGTAAGCCGCAAGCGACAAGTAAAAGCGGATCGGCTTTTACTTGCAGCTTGTAGCTAAAAGCTTGCAGCTACGTCATTGCGATTTGCGCACCCGCAGATACCACTCGGAGAGCAGCCGTACCTGTTTGTCGGTGTAGCCGCGCTCGACCATCCGTGTGACGAAGTCGTTGTGTTTCTGCTGGTCCTCTTTGCTGGCCTTGGCGTTGAAGCTGATAACCGGCAGCAGATCCTCGGTGTTGGAGAACATTTTCTTCTCGATCACCACCCGCAGCTTCTCGTAGCTGAGCCAGGTTGGGTTCTTGCCGTTGTTGTTGGCGCGGGCGCGCAGCACGAAGTTGACGATTTCGTTGCGGAAATCCTTCGGATTGCTGATGCCGGCGGGTTTCTCGATTTTCTCCAGCTCCTCGTTGAGTGCCACGCGGTTGAGGATTTCGCCGGTTTCCGGGTCGCGGTATTCCTGGTCCTGAATCCAGAAGTCGGCGTACAGCACGTAGCGGTCGAAGATGTTCTGGCCGTACTCGCTGTAGGATTCCAGGTAAGCGGTCTGGATTTCCTTACCGATGAATTCGATGTAGCGCGGCGCCAGGTATTCCTTGAGGAAGCGCAGATAGCGCTCGCGGGTTTCGGCCTGGAATTGTTCCTGTTCGATCTGCTGCTCCAGCACGTACAGCAAATGCACCGGGTTGGCGGCGATCTCGTGAGGGTCGAAGTTGAAGACCTTGGAGAGGATCTTGAACGCGAAGCGCGTCGACAGGCCGTTCATGCCTTCATCGACGCCCGCCGTGTCGCGGTATTCCTGGATTGATTTGGCCTTGGGATCGGTGTCCTTGAGGTTTTCCCCATCGTACACGCGCATTTTCGAGTAGATATTCGAGTTCTCCGGCTCCTTGAGGCGCGACAGCACGGTGAACTGGGCGAGCATCTTCAGGGTGTCGGGTGCGCAATGCGCCTTGGCCAGGGAGCTGTTGAACAGCAGTTTGTCGTAGATCTTGATTTCATCGCTGACCCGCAGGCAGTAAGGCACCTTGACGATGTAGATACGGTCGATGAAGGCTTCGTTGTTCTTGTTGTTGCGGAAGGTGTGCCACTCCGATTCGTTGGAGTGAGCCAGCAGGATCCCGGTAAACGGAATCGCGCCCAGGCCCTCGGTACTGTTGTAGTTACCTTCCTGGGTGGCCGTGAGCAGTGGGTGCAGCACCTTGATCGGCGCCTTGAACATCTCCACGAATTCCATCAGGCCCTGGTTGGCCCGGCACAGCGCGCCCGAGTAGCTGTAGGCGTCGGCATCGTTCTGTGGGTATTCTTCCAGTTTGCGGATATCGACCTTACCCACCAGTGCGGAGATGTCCTGGTTGTTCTCGTCGCCCGGTTCAGTCTTGGCGACGCCGATCTGGTTGAGGATCGACGGGTAGAGCTTGACCACGCGGAACTGGCTGATATCGCCGCCGAACTCGGACAGGCGCTTGGTGGCCCAGGGCGACATGATGGTATTGAGGTAGCGCCGAGGGATGCCGAAGTCTTCTTCGAGGATCGCGCCATCTTCGGTGGCGTTGAACAGGCCCAGGGGCGACTCGAACACCGGCGAGCCCTTGATCGCGTAGAAGGGCACCTTTTCGATCAGTTGCTTGAGTTTTTCGGCCAGGGACGACTTGCCACCGCCGACGGGGCCGAGCAGGTAGAGGATCTGTTTCTTCTCCTCCAGGCCCTGGGCAGCATGCCGGAAGTAGGAGACGATCTGGTCGATGCATTCTTCCATGCCGTGGAAGTCTTCAAAGGCCGGATAGCGGCGGATCACCTTGTTGGAGAATATTCGCGACAGCCGCGAGTTGTTGGCGGTTTCCACCAGCTGCGGCTCGCCGATTGCCAGCAGCAGGCGTTCGGCGGCAGACGCATAGGTACTGCGGTCCTGTTTGCACAGTTCGAGGTACTCTTGAAGCGTGAGTTCCTCCTCCTGTGTGGACGCGAAACGTTGTTGGAAGTGGCTAAAGATACTCATGACGTCGTCACCTCGCTCGATACGTGGAGCCGACGCCGGATCAATCAGTCGATGCTGGCAGTCATTGACGTTCGCCAATAGCTGTTTTCCCCCCAGAACACCCTGAAACGCTACCGATGACCCGCACGCCGGTGTACCGGCTCTCCCCTGATTTGGATGGCCTGTGCCTAAGGATAGTTCGGAATCGGGGAGGTCAAGGCGCGATGCGTAATTAGTTTGGCCGCGCCGTTCGTCAGAAACGGCGCAAGCCCAAGCGTCACGCGGGGTAGCGGGGTGTGAAAAAAATTATTGCGAATCGCCTGAAGATATTTCCGCAGGATAGGTCGCTCGCCACAGCTCAAAGCCGCCGTCCAGGCTGTAGACGTCGGAGAAACCCTGGCTGACCAGATAGGCCGCTGCGCTCTGGCTGGAGTTGCCGTGGTAGCACGCAACGATCAGCGGCGCGTCGAGGTCGGCGGCGCGGATGAAGTCGGCGATGTTGACGTTGTCCAGATGCCGGGCGCCGGCAATGTGCGCAGCGGCATACGTAGGCTGGTCACGGATATCGACGACCACAGCGCCTTGTTCGCGCAGGGCTTGGGCTTGTTCGGGGGGAATACGTTTGAATTCTGTCATGGCGGGCTCCTAGGGCTTGGCGGCGGCCGTCTGTGTATTGGATACGGGGGATTCACACTGGCAACTGATGCGCTCGCCGGTGTCGATGTTCATCAGGGTCATGGCACCACCCCAAACGCAGCCGGTGTCGAGGGCGAACACGCCGGGTTCTTCGCATTTGCCTTCAAGGGCGGCCCAGTGACCGAAGATGATCTTCGTGTCACGGGTTTTGCGTTCCTTGTGCGCAAACCAGGGCTTATAGCCAGGCAGCGCGGTATCGGCGCCTTCCTTGCTCTTGAGGTCCAGTCGGCCCTCGGCCGTGCAGAAGCGCATGCGCGTGAAGTAGTTGGTGATCACCCTCAGGCGCGCAACGCCGCTGAGGTCGTTGTCCCACTTCACCGGCTCGTTGCCATACATGCCGTCGAGGTAGGCGGTGTAGAGGTTGTCATCGGCCAGGGCGCTTTCGACTTCGGCTGCGCACTTGAGGGCTTTTTTCAACGTCCATTGCGGTGGGATGCCGGCATGGACCATGGCAATTTTGCGGGCCTCGTCGTAATGCATGAGCTTTTGTCGGCGCACCCACTCCAGCAACTCGGCCCGGTCCGGCGCTTCGAGGATTTCCCGCAGCGTGTCGCCTTTTTTCAGGCGCTCGATGTTGTGGCCGGCGGCGAGCAGGTGCAGGTCATGGTTGCCCAGCACGCAGACCAGCGAATCACGCAGGTTATAGAGGTAGCGCAAGGTTTCCAGGGACTGCGGACCACGGTTGACCAGATCGCCGACCAGCCACAGGCGATCGGTTGCCGGGTCGAACGTGACGCGTTCGAGCAGGCACTTGAGGGGCTCCAGGCAGCCTTGCAGGTCACCGACCGCATACGTTGCCATCAGTGCAGGGCTCCGGGTACGGCGAGGCGGAACGGCTTGATGATCGCGTCGAACAGCTTGCCGTCGGTCGCTTTCATTTGATAGGTGCCTTGCATGGTGCCGACTTTGGAGGTCATCACCGTGCCGCTGCTGTAGGTATGGCTGGCGCCGATGTCGATCAACGGTTGCTGGCCGACAACACCCGCGCCGCGTACTTCTTCGACCTGACCATCACCGTCGGTGATCACCCAATGGCGCGACAGCAGCTTGGCCGGCACCAGCCCGTCGTTTTTCACCGTGATGGTGTAGGCAAAGGCAAAGCGGTTGTGTTCAGGTTGCGATTGGTCCGCCAGGAAGCGGGTAACGACGCTGACGTCGATCTGGTAGCGAGGATCGGACATGCAAGAGGCCTTAAAAGCAGATGCGCAGGACAGCAGATGCGGGCCAGTCTAGGCCAATAGGTGGGCACTAGGCCAGAGATGGTGTCGGGGGCGCGCAGTTCAAAGGTGGGAGGGGGCTTGCCCCCGATAGCGGTGGGTCAGTTAAACAGTCATTGACTGACGCGCCGCCATCGGGGGCAAGCCCCCTCCCACATTTTTTGCCTGATGCCTTATTCCACTGTCGGCGCAGGCTGGATGGCAAGCTGGTCGGCCAGGCGTACGAACGCGGCCAGGTCCAGTTGCTCGGGGCGCAGGCTGCCGTCGACGCCGGCCGCTTCGATTTCGGCGTTGCTCAACAGCGCCTTGAGCGTGTTGCGCAGGGTCTTGCGGCGTTGGTTGAACGCTTCACGCACGACGCGCTCCAGCAGTTTGTGGTCCTTGGCCGGGTGTGGCAGCACGGCATGCGGCACCAGGCGCACGATGGCCGAGTCGACCTTCGGCGGCGGGTTGAATGCGCCCGGGCCGACGTTGAATAGATGTTCGACGCGGCAATGGTACTGGACCATGATCGACAGCCGGCCCCAATCACCCCCACCCGGCCCGGCGGCCAGGCGCTCCACCACTTCTTTTTGCAGCATGAAGTGCATGTCGCGGATGATTCCGGCGTTGTTCAGCAGGTGGAAAATCAGCGGGGTGGAGATGTTGTACGGCAGGTTACCGACCACACGCAGGCTGCTGGGCGCAGCGTTGAGCGTATTGAAATCGAACTTCAGCGCATCGCCCTGATGCAGATTGAAGTTGGGCTTGTCGGCAAACTGCTGGTTGAGAATCGGGATCAGGTCCTTGTCCAGCTCAACCACGTCCAGTTGGCCGCCACTGGCCAGCAGGCCCTGGGTCAATGCGCCCTGGCCTGGGCCGATCTCCAGCAGGCGGTCTTCAGGCTTGGCGTGAATGGAGCGCAGGATGCGGTCGATTACGCCAGCGTCGTGCAGGAAGTTTTGCCCGAAGCGCTTGCGCGCCCGGTGTTGGTAATGCTCAGTCATATACGGGTCTCGGCCATCTGATAGGCGGTTTCCAGGGCCACGTGCAGGCTGCCGGTATCGATCTTGCCGCTGCCTGCCAGGTCCAGGGCAGTGCCATGGTCGACGGAGGTGCGGATGATCGGCAGGCCCAGTGTCACGTTGACTGCGGCGCCGAAGCCTTTGTATTTCAGCACGGGCAGCCCCTGGTCATGGTACATCGCCAGCACTGCGTCGCAGTGCTCCAGATATTTGGGGGTAAACAGAGTGTCGGCAGGCAATGGGCCACGCAGGTCCATGCCTTCTTGGCGCAGACGCTCTAATGTCGGTTCAATGATGTCGATTTCTTCACGGCCCAAATGCCCGCCTTCACCGGCGTGGGGGTTGAGCCCGCAGACCAGGATACGCGGTTGGGCAATGCCGAACTTGTGTTGCAGGTCGGCGTGCAGGATGCGTGTGACGCGTTCTATGCGCTCGGCGGTGATGGCGTCGGCGATTTCGCGCAGCGGCAGGTGCGTGGTGACCAACGCGACGCGAAGGCCACGGGTGGCCAGCATCATCACGACTTGTTCGGTGTGTGTGAGTTCGGCCAGGAATTCGGTATGGCCGGAAAAGGCGATACCGGATTCGTTGATCACGCCTTTATGGACGGGCGCGGTGATCATGCCGGCGAAGTCGCCGTCGATGCAGCCTTGGCCGGCGCGGGTCAGGGTTTCCAGCACGAAGGCCGCATTGGCCTTGTCCAGTTGCCCGGCGATGACCTTGGCTTGCAGGGGCGTGTCCCACACATACAGGCTGCCCGCCGGCGCCGGCAGGTCGGGCCAGTTGCCCGGTGCGACGCTCAGCAGGTTGACAGCCACACCCAGCTGCGCGGCCCGCTCAAGGAGCAGGTCGCGGCTGGTAATGGCAATCAGGGGATATGGCTGGGGTTGCGAGGCGAGCAGCAGGCACAGGTCTGGACCAATGCCGGCCGGCTCGCCGGGTGTTACCGCGAAACGCTGGGGTTTCACTGGGTTGCCTGGTCGGTGCCTGTTTGCTCGGCGCCTGGCAGCTTGTTTTCTACGTAGGCTTCGTCACGGATCTGACGCAACCAGGTTTGCAGCTCTTCGTCGTACTTGCGGTTACGCAGTACGGTCAGGGCTTGCTGTTCGCGGGCCTGGTTGGTGTTGTCGGTGGCGCGACGGCCAAGGACTTCCAGCACATGCCAGCCGTATTGGGTCTTGAATGGCTTGGACAGTACGCCTTGCGGAGTATCGGCCATCACCTGCTGGAACTCGGGCACCAGGGCTTTCGGATCGATCCAGTTCAGGTCGCCGCCGTTGAGGGCAGAACCCGGGTCTTCCGAAAAGCTCTTGGCCAGGGTGGCGAAGTCTTCACCGCTTTCGATGCGGTCATAGATCTTCTGGGCCAGTTCCTTGGTTTGTGCCTCGGTACGGATTTCGCTTGGTTTGACCAGAATGTGACGAACGTGTACTTCGTCTTTCAGCGAGGTCTCGCCGCCGCGCTTGGCCAGCAGCTTGAGGATGATGAAACCGCCTGGGGTACGTGCCGGTTGGGTAATGTCACCCACGTTCATCGCACTCAGCTCGCGGTCGAACGGCGGTGGTAGTTGAGCGGCTTTACGCCAGCCCATGTCACCACCGTCGAGCGCGTTGTCGCTGCCGGACTGGGCAATCGCCATTTGGGCGAAATCAGCGCCGGCCTTGAGGCGATCATAGATAGCCTGGGTTTTGGCTGCGGCCGCATTGAGCTGCTCGGCGTTGGCGCTGTCGGGTGTTGGGATCAGGATATTGGCCAGGTGCAGCTCTTCGGAAAGCTGCATCTTGCCCAGGTCCGAGGCCAGGAAGTTCTTCACTTCCTGCTCCGACACCTGAACCCGCTCCGCGACGCGACGCTGGCGTACACGGCTAATGATCATTTCACGCTTGATCTGGTCACGCGCGTCCTCATAGGACAGGCCATCGTGCGCCAGAGCTGCGCGGAACTGGTCGATGCTCATATTGTTGCGTTGAGCGATGGTACCGACGGCCTGGTTCAGCTCTTCGTCCGAAATACGGATGCCCGAGCGCTCGCCGATCTGCAGTTGCAGGTTTTCCACGATCAGGCGTTCCAGCACCTGGGGTTCCAGGACGCTGGTCGGCGGCACACCACCGCCACGCTTGGCGATGGTTTGCTGAACTTCCTTGACCCGTTGGTCCAGTTGGCTCTGCATGATCACGTCGTTATCGACGATGGCTGCGACCTTATCCAGCTGTTGCACCGCGGCATGCGCCGAGGCTGCACCCAGGAACAGCGCGCCCAGCACGAGCGGGCGCAAACACTCAGAAAGCTTTGTCTTCACGTTCACGATAACCTTCAATGCCTTTGTCGAGGAAGCTCTCTACCTTGGCGCCGGTCAGGCCGCCGAGTCCTTTGAGGACAATCTGGAAGAAGAGCCCGTGGTCACCCTTTTCGTTGAGAGGGGCGATCTGGCTGTATTCGTCGTTGGAAACCCAGTAGCGGTTGATGACGCGCAGTTTCCAGCAGCAGTTGTCGTACTCGAAACCACCAAAGGCTTCAAGGGTACGGTTGCGGGCGTAGTCATACTGCCAGCGGGTGATCAGGTTCCACTGCGGAATGATCGGCCACATCATCGAGAAGTCGTGTTGTTGGATTTTGTAATAATCCTTCACGTAGTTCTCATCGCCCGGTTGGCCGTAATCGCCACCGAACTGCCATTTACCGGTCAGTTGGTTGTAGACGATCTGGTCGTTGCGATAGCGATACCCGAGGTTGACAACTTTGTTCGGATTGTCTTCAGGCTGGTAGTGGAACATCGCACTGCCGGAACGTGGAGCATGGCTTTCAGTGTCCCAGTTGTAGTCGGCCGTAGCGCGCCAGTCGCGGTTGAAGCGGAACTCATATTCCAGAGCGATAGGCGAGACATCGGTCTGAGCGTCGTCGCGATCTGAGGCCAGTACGCCTGGCAATTGGACTTCACGGTCTTTGAAATACAGCGCCTGGCCGACGGCAACACGCTGACGTTCGAAGCCGTTATCTTCGATCCAGCGGCTGGTTACGCCCAGGGACAATTTGTTCTCGTCGCCGATCCGGTCGGAGCCGCTGAAGCGGTTGTCGCGGAACAGCGAGGAGTAGCTGAACGAGTACTCACCTGTGTCGAAGACCGGAATATCGCTCTGGTCCTTGTTCGGTACGTAGAGATAGTACGCACGCGGTTCAAGGGTCTGGTTAAAGTCTTTACCGAACAAATTGGTTTTGCGATCAAAGTACAGGCCGCTGTCTACACTGGCGATAGGTATCGCACGGTCCTGCGAACTCTTGAAGGTTTGACCCGCAGCTGCCATTTGGCTCTTGCCGATACCATCAAGATCAAGATCGTATTTGGTATAGACGTACTTCAACTTCGGCGTCACAAAGCCGTAAGACCAGTTCATCGGATAAGAGACAGCTGGCGCGACGTTGAGGCGGGTACCGTTTGCACGGGTCAGGCCGCTCACGTAATTATCCAGGCGCCGCTCACCTATAGTGCCATCGGCGTTGAACGGCCCCCCATCTTCATTGACTACGTTTCCGTTTCTGAGGTCCCGATCAAATCTTACAGCTTCAGTCTCATAGGAGAAGTCGAGTCCACCCGGATGGTACGGCAACTGCCCATTGAAGGTGATCTGCGGCAATCGGTCATACGGAGTGATCTGGGAAATCGTCGCCAATTGATACGACTGCAGGTTCACGCGAGCTTGATAGCTATCACCACGGTAGGTCACGGAACCTTGCTGATTCAGGAAGTCCTGACTCTCAACGCCTTCCTGATATGACTTCAAATCCTGGAAGTAGAAAGGATCACTGATCTTGGTGTAATCAACCTGGGTCGTCAGCCGCGAATCCAACCCACCCTTATGCTGCCAATTGAGCATATAGCGAGTTTTTTCGTAATCGGTCTGTTTCTTCCGCTCATCGCTATCATCATTCAGATACGCCCCACCAAACTGCCCTTCGCTGGACTTGGTGAGGTAGCGGAATTCGCCTTCCATCAACATGCCACGCTTGGTCATGTATTGCGGGTACAACGTGGCGTCGTAGTTCGGTGCCAGGTTGAAGTAGTACGGCGTCACCAGCGTAAAGCCAGTTTCACTGCCGGTGCTGAAGCTCGGCGGCAGGAAGCCGGACTGACGACGGTCGTCAATCGGGAAGTAGATGTAAGGGGTGTACAGGATCGGGATGTTCTTGACCCGCAACGTCGCGTTGGTGGCCGTACCGAAACCGGTGGCCGGGTTCAACGTGATGTTGTTGCCCTTGAGCTGCCAGGCGTTGCTGTCCGGCTCGCAGGTGGTGTACGTACCGTCCTTGAGACGGATGATCGCGTTCTCGGCACGCTTGGCGTAGAGCGCGTTACCGCGAATACGCGACTTGTGCATCACGTATTCGGCGTTGTCGATCTGGGCGGCGCCGGTATCGAGCTGGACCTGGGCATGGTCGCCCACGATCAGGGCGCCGTTGTCGCGCAGGCGCACGTTGCCGTTCAGCTCGCCACGGTTCTCGGCCTGATACAGGCTGGCTTCCTGGGACTCCAGCTGCATGCTGCCCTGGCGCATGACGACGTCACCGGCCAGTGTCGCGACCTGCTGTTCCTGCTCGTAACGAGAGGCCTTGGCACCGATGAAGGTCGGCGCATCGCTTTTGTCCGTCTTGTCGTTCATGCCAGGACGAGTCGGCTCGATGTAGGCACCGCCGCAGTAAGGGCCGGTTTCGGCCAGCTGCGCTGCGGTCAGCTTCTCGCGAGGCACCCAGTCCAGGTGGCTGTAGTCTTTGCTGCGCGAACGCAGCCCACGGCCCTTGGCTTCGGTGACCAGCATGGTCTTGGGCTCGGCGTCGACGCTGCCGCCAGCCTCGCCTTGCGGCGTGCTGTTGGCCGAGCTGACGGCAGAGCCGTCATGCACCGGGCGCGGTGGCAATGGGGCAGCGGCGGTTTTCGGCGCGCAATCCCAGGCACCCGAAGCAGAGACTGAGCAGTCATACTGTTCCGCGGCGACCACGAATGAGGTGGCGAAGGGTTGCAAGGCCAGCAGACTGCCGGTTACCAGCAACGGAAATTTTCTACGAAACGCGGGGGATTTCAATGCCATCTTATTAGTCCGGGCTTCCTGCGTGCCATCTGCCCGCGGTTTGGGCCGCACGCCTCTCGATGGTCTGAAAAAGATGCGTGATAATAAAGCATGCCCCGCTTGACGGCTAGCGCCGTCGGAGACCCTTGTAATGCCCGAGCACGATCTACGTTTACAACAGCTGGAAGTCTGGCTGGATGAGCAGTTGCCGATCCTCTTCAACGCCCAGGACTGGGGCGCCGTACCCCCGGCCACATTGACTGCGGCCAGCAGCGACGCGAGTTTCAGGCGTTACTTCCGCTGGGAGGGTGGGGCGCATACATTCGTCGTGATGGATGCGCCACCGCCCCAGGAAAACTGCAAACCTTTCGTCGATATCGCGCATTTGCTCGCGAAATCGGGAATTAATGTGCCAAAAATTTATGCAGAAGATTTGCCGCGTGGCTTTCTTTTGCTCAATGACCTGGGCCGAAACACCTACCTGGACGTGATTGACGAACAAAACGCCGATCAATTGTTTGCCGACGCCATCGACGCGTTGCTGGCGTTTCAGCAGTTGCCCATGGACGCGCCGCTGCCCAGCTATGACGTGGCGTTGCTGCGCCGCGAGCTTGAATTGTTTCCTGAATGGTACATACGCCGTCACTTGGGTATCGAGCTGGATACCCAGCAGCAAGCCCTCTGGCAGCGCGCCAGCGAACAGCTGATCGACAGTGCCCTGGCGCAGCCCAAAGTGCTGGTGCACCGGGACTATATGCCGCGCAACCTGATGATCAGCGAGCCCAGCCCCGGCGTGCTGGACTTCCAGGACGCGGTCTACGGCCCGGTAACCTACGACATTACCTGCCTGTTCAAGGACGCCTTCCTCAGTTGGCCCCAGGCTCGCGTGCGGGAGTGGCAGCGTGGCTATTGGGAGCGCGCCGGGCAGTTGGGGATCCCCGTGCAGGCCGAATTTGAAGACTTCCTGCGCGCCAGCGACCTGATGGGCGTGCAGCGTCACCTCAAGGTCATCGGTATCTTCTCGCGGATTTGCCACCGTGATGGCAAGCCACGCTACCTGGCGGATGTGCCGCGCTTCTTTGCCTATATAGAAGCGGTGCTCGCCGACCGACCGGAGTTGAGTGACCTGGGCGAGCTGCTCGCCAGCCTGCGCCAACCGGCCGAGGCCTGCGTATGAAAGCGATGATCCTGGCGGCCGGCAAGGGTGAGCGCATGCGCCCGCTGACGCTGCATACGCCCAAGCCGCTGGTGCAGGCGGGCGGCAAGCGGCTGATCGAGTATCACCTTGAAGCGCTGGCCAAGGCCGGCTTCACCGAGATCGTGATCAACCATGCCTGGCTCGGCGAACAGATCGAAAGCTACCTGGGCGACGGTGCCCAGTTCGGCGTGCGCATCCGCTATTCAGCCGAAGGCGAGCCGCTGGAAACCGGCGGCGGGATTTTCAAGGCGTTGCCGTTGCTGGGGGATGCGCCGTTTCTGGTGGTCAACGGTGATATCTGGACCGACTACGACTTCAGCCAGTTGAAGCGACCGCTCCAAGGCCTGGCTCACCTGGTGATGGTCGACAACCCGGCGCATCACCCCTCCGGTGGCGACTTCTACTTGAACGACGGGTTGCTTCATGATGCGGCGCCCGGTGCCGATAACCTGACCTTCAGTGGCATTTCCGTGCTCGACCCCCAGTTGTTCGCGGGCTGCAGTGCGGGTGCCTTCAAGCTGGCGCCGCTGTTGCGCGCGGCGATGGACAAAGGTCTGGTAACGGGTGAACACATGAAGGGACGCTGGGTTGATGTCGGAACGCTTGAGCGTCTGGCGCAGGTCGAAACCTTGCTGACAGCGAGGCCGTAGGATGTTGTGGCCAGGGACGCTGATCGGCGCCGGGGCTGGCTTTGCGATTGCCAGTATTCCGGGGGCTTTGTTGGGTGCATTGTTGGGACAGGCGCTGGACCGGCGCCTGCAGTTGCGCAGCTGGGCGCAGTTGCGCGAACGCCTTGGCGGGCGCCCCGCGTTGCGCAACGACGAGTTGTTGTTCGTGCTGCTGGGGCGCCTGGCCAAAAGTAACGGCCGGATCGTGGACGGGCATATCCAGCAGGCGCGCCAGGAAATGCGCGCACTGGAGATGACCGAGTCGGCCCAGCGCCGAGCCATCCTGGCGTTTAATCGTGGCAAGTCCGGCGGTGACCGAGTGCGCAGTTATCTGCGCGTGCTCAAGGCGCAACCCCATGCCGCCGAGGGTGTTTTACGGGCCTGCTGGCGCATGGCCTGGGCGGACGGCCGGGCGGATGATGCCGAGCGCGACCTGATCGAGCTGTGGGGCAAATGGCTGGGCTGGACGCCGCAACAGGTCCGGGCCTTGGCCTCCGATTACACGCCGGCGCGCAAGCCATTGGTCAATCGTAGCGGGGCTTATCAGGACGCGTTGCGGCTTCTGGGGGTGACGGCCACCGCCGAGCCTTCGGTGATCAAGCGGGCCTATCGCCGCCTGCTCAGCCGCCACCACCCGGACAAGATCGCCGGCAGTGGCGCCAGCCCCGCGCAGGTGCGCGAGGCGACCGAGCGAACCCGTGAGCTGCATAACGCCTATGCGTTGATTCGCGAGCGGCGGGACTTTCGCTGAGGCGATTGCCCTAATGTGGGAGGGGGCTTGCTCCCGATAGCGGTGGGTCAGTTTGAATTACTGAGACTGACACACTGCTATCGGGAGCAAGCCCCCTCCCACATTGTTTTTTGGCATTGGCGGACACTGTGTTCAGTCTTTGCTGGCCTGCGGGCTCAACCAGCCGCGAACGCGCCGGTACAGCTGTTCCTGCTCGGCGGCGCTGTTGCCGGGCAAGGCCTTGAGCTGCACCTGCTTGTAGCCGTCATTTTTGCCGCGTTTGGCCGCCTGGGCACGTGCCAATGCATTTTTGCCGTCCTGGGCGCCGTCTTGATAGAACACATCCGCCGTAGGCAGTTTCAACGCTGGCGCCAATTGCTGCAGGTCCGGTTGACGCGCGGCGGGTGTCTTTCCGGCCACCATCACCAGCTTCTGCACCTGGGCAGGTTGTTTCTCGCTCAGATAACGCGCGGCCCACCATGCGCCGGTGCCATGACCGAGCAATACCACACTGCGGGCGCCCTGGGTCTGGGCGAACGCGACGGCGGCGTCGATGCGGTCGAAGATGCGTTTGGCATCGGTCTTGTCCTGTTCATCCGCGCCCGGTACCACCGCCGGGTCAGTGCCTTCGGCTTCTGCGCTGGCGGCCTGTTCGACCGGCTGGGCGACCGTGCTGCCGTCTTTGCTGCTGGTGTCGACTGCCGCTTTGGGCGGTTCGATGACGCGTGGCGGCAGGGTGTCCAGATTGACGTCCGGCAATGACAGGCTGAGGGTGCCCCAGGCAGCGTTCGGCAATTTACTGCGCAGCGGGCCGATTGCTTGCGGCCAGTCAGCATTTTCGCCGGCGCCTGGCACGATAATCACCACGCCCTGGGGTTCAGCGCTATTGGCGGGCTTCCACAGGGCCAGGAACGTATCGCTGCCGGCCTGCAATTGTTGTTGTTCCTGTTGTGCGACCTGGCGTTCGAGCGCGCTGGCTTCTGCCTGGCTGCGCTCGGGCAAAGGCTGGCGCTCGACGGGTGTTTCGGCGGCGGGCGCTGGCGCGTCGGCGGCCTGGACAGAAAAGGCGCTGGTAAATAGCAGCGACAGGCACAATGCTGGCAGTGCCGAACGGTTTCGAGGTGGCATCGTTAAATCCCGGCCAGAAATGATTCCAGCAGCCTAATGGGTTGATCAGTATTTGTCAGTGATGTGAGACGTGGATCATGGGTTTTCGCTTCCTGCTGGTTATCGGCTGTCTGTGGGTTGCCTTGATGGCGAACGCCGCGCCGGCACCCGCCACACCCCAGGCGCAACTGAATGCGCAGCAGCGCGAATGGCTGGCGCTGCACCCGCAATTGCGCGTGGGCCTGGTGCTGCAGGCGCCTTACGCACAATACGACCGACGCCTGCAGCGCTTGTCCGGAGCCAATGTCGAGTTGATGCAGTGGCTGGCCAAGGCGCTGGGTATCGAGCTGACCTGGCGAAACTTTCCTGATCAGGAGCAGTTGGAAGCCGCCGTGCGTGACGGCGAGGTGGATATCGCTCCCGGCCTGCAGCAAACCCCGGCCGGCTTGCGCCTGTGGTTGTTCAGCGACCCGTATATGCGGGTGCCCCAGCATATCGTCGGCATTCGCGAAGGCGGCGGCGCGGTGGAGCTGGAAAAACTCGACGCACACGCGCGCATCGCTGTGCGCATGCCCAGCGCGGTGGCCGACTACCTGCGCAGTACGTATCCCAACCTCAACCTGCAAGGCGTGCCCATGGAACGCCAGGCCCTGCAGTTACTGGTGAGCCAGCAGGCGCGCTATGCGGTGGTGGATGAGGCGCAACTGAGCCGGTTGGCCGGCGAGGCGGAGTTTGCCGGGCTGGCGGTGGTCGGCGATATCGGCTTGCCGCAGTTGCTGCGGGTGGCCACGCGGCATGAGTGGCCGGAACTGGCGAGCATCATGCAAAGTGCCTTGCGGGCGATACCCGCCCGCGACCTCGACCAGTTGCACAATCGCTGGCTGCAACCCCAGTACCCGCGTTTTTCCGAATCAATGGGCTTGTGGAAAAACCTCAGCGTGTTGCTGGGCCTGTTGCTGCTCGCCAGCCTCGCGGCAGTGCTCTGGCAGCGCCGCCAGCAGCGCAGCCTGGAGCACGCCCTGCTGGCGGCGCGGGAGGAAAGCGCAGCGCGTGCCGCCGGTGCCGAAGCCTTGCGGCTGACGCAGTTTTCCATCGATCAAAGTACGGTCGGCATCCTGTGGGTCAATTGGGACAGCCATGTGCGGTATGCCAACCGCGCCGCCGAAAGCATGCTCGGCTATGGCCCTGGCGCGTTGATCGAGCGGCCGCTGATCGATCTTGACCCGGCCTTGAGCATGGACCGCTGGCTCAACCTGTGGAAACGCGCACGTGCCAGCGAGGACGGTGCCCAGACCTTCGCCACCGATTGCCTGCGCGCTGACGGCAGCATCCTGCCCGCCGATGTGTCCTTGAGCTTTCTGCGCTTTGCCGACGGCGAGTACCTGGTGGTGTACCTGACGGACGTCACCGAGCGCCGCCGCTATGTGGCCGCCTTGCTGCAAAGCGAGGCGCAGTTGCGCGAATTGTCAGCTCACCTGGAAACGGTGCGCGAAGAAGAAAAGGCGCGTATCGCCCGCGAGGTTCACGACGAACTCGGGCAGATGCTCACCGTGCTCAAGCTGGAAACCTCAATGTGTGAGTTGGCCTATGCGCAGCTCGACCCGGGCCTCAACGAGCGTTTGAACAGTATGAAACGCCTGATCGCCCAGCTCTTCCAACTGGTGCGGGATGTGGCAACCGCGCTGCGCCCGCCGATTCTCGATGCCGGCATTGCTTCGGCCATCGAATGGCAGGCGCGACGTTTCGAAGCGCGCACGCAGATTCCCTGCCTGGTCAAAGTCCCGGAAAACGTGCCGGTGCTGAGCGATGCCAAGGCCATCGGCCTGTTTCGCATTCTGCAGGAGGCCCTGACCAATGTGATGCGCCATGCCCAGGCGCATACTGTAGAACTCACGCTGGAGGTGGACGGCCCGGACCTGCGGCTGACCATCAGCGATGACGGTATCGGCTTCGTGCAGGCCCAAGGGCGGCCGGTATCGTTCGGCCTGGTCGGCATGCGCGAGCGAGTGCTGATCATGGGCGGGCAGTTGTCGCTGGTCAGTGAGTTGGGGGAGGGCACCACCCTGAGTGTCACGGTGCCGTTGAATGCATGACACTAAAAGGAAATTCCCGTGATCCGCGTACTGGTAGCCGAAGACCACACCATTGTTCGTGAAGGCATCAAGCAATTGATTGGCCTGGCCAAAGACCTGCTGGTCGTGGGCGAAGCGAGCAATGGCGAGCAGTTGCTGGAGACGCTGCGTCATGTGCCCTGCGAGGTGGTGTTGCTGGATATCTCCATGCCCGGTGTGAATGGCCTGGAAGCCATCGCGCGCATTCGTGCGCTGAATAACCCGCCGGCAATCCTGGTGCTGTCCATGCACGATGAAGCGCAAATGGCCGCCCGTGCTCTCAAGGTTGGCGCGGCCGGCTATGCCACCAAGGACAGCGACCCGGCGCTGTTGCTGATGGCGATTCGCAAGGTCGCGGCGGGCGGGCGTTATATCGACCCGGACCTGGCCGACCGCATGGTCTTCGAAGTCGGCCTGACGGACTCTCGGCCCTTGCATTCGCTGTTGTCGGAGCGCGAGTTCTCGGTGTTCGAACGCCTGGCCCAGGGCGCCAACGTGAATGACATCGCCGTGCAACTGGCCCTGAGCAGCAAAACCATCAGCACCCACAAGGCGCGCTTGATGCAAAAGCTCCATATCAGCTCCCTGGCCGAGCTGGTGAAATACGCCATGGAACACAAGCTGCTGTAGCGGCGTATCCATTAACGACACCGCGCAAGCGCCGCCCGGCGAAGGCTTGTCGCTGCACTGTCCCATGCCCGCCATGTGTGTAGGGCGATCCCTACCCCGAACCTTCCATCCGGCTGATGCGATTCTCTCCTGGCCCCCGATTTCCGGGGCCTCGCGCCTGGACTACGCTTGTGTCACAGCAGTCCAAAACACAAAGGTGCGGGTATGAGCGAGGTGGATTCAAATGATGTGCTGGTCAGCTTTCGTGGCGTGCAGAAAAGCTACGATGGCGAAAACCTGATCGTCAAAGACCTCAACCTGGAGATTCGCAAGGGCGAGTTCCTCACCTTGCTCGGGCCGTCCGGTTCGGGCAAGACCACCAGCCTGATGATGCTGGCCGGTTTTGAAACGCCCACCGCTGGCGAAATCCAGCTGGCTGGTCGCTCGATCAATAACGTGCCGCCGCACAAGCGCGATATCGGCATGGTGTTCCAGAACTACGCCTTGTTTCCGCACATGACCGTGGCCGAGAACCTGGCATTTCCCCTGTCCGTACGTGGCTTGAGCAAGACCGACATCAGCGAGCGGGTCAAGCGCGTGTTGAGCATGGTGCAGCTCGACGCCTTTGCCCAGCGCTACCCGGCGCAACTGTCCGGGGGCCAGCAACAGCGGGTGGCTCTGGCCCGCGCATTGGTGTTCGAGCCGCAACTGGTGCTGATGGACGAACCCCTCGGCGCCCTCGACAAGCAACTGCGCGAACACATGCAGATGGAAATCAAGCACCTGCACCAGCGCCTTGGCGTCACCGTGGTGTATGTGACCCACGACCAGGGCGAAGCCTTGACCATGTCCGACCGCGTGGCGGTGTTCCACCAGGGCGAAATCCAGCAGATCGCCGCGCCGCGCACCCTCTACGAAGAACCGAAAAACACCTTTGTGGCCAACTTCATCGGCGAAAACAACCGCCTCAATGGCCGTCTGTACAGCCACACCGGCGAGCGCTGCGTGGTGGAACTGGCGCGCGGCGAGAAGGTGGAGGCGCTGGCGGTGAACGTCGGCCAGATCGGCGGCCCGGTGACCCTGTCGGTACGCCCGGAGCGTGTCAGCCTCAATGGCGCAAGTGACAGCTGCATCAACCGTTTTTCCGGGCGGGTGGCGGAGTTCATCTACCTGGGCGACCACGTGCGTTTGCGCCTGGAAGTCTGCGGCAAGACCGATTTTTTCGTGAAACAACCGATCGCCGAGCTGGACCCGGCCCTGGCGGTCGGCGACGTAGTACCGATTGGCTGGCAAGTCGAGCACGTTCGCGCACTCGACCCACTTCTAGAGGCGAACTGATCGCCCCCTGGCTTCACCAACCCTGCACGTGGAGAGCACAACAATGTTGAGATCCCTTAAGTTTTCCGTCCTGGCTATCGGCCTGATGGGCGCGACACAGGCCATGGCAGGCCCGGACCTGACCGTCGTATCGTTTGGCGGCGCCAACAAGGCGGCCCAGGTCAAGGCCTTCTATGCACCGTGGGAAAGCGCGGGCAACGGCAAGATCATCGCCGGTGAATACAACGGTGAGATGGCCAAGGTCAAAGCCATGGTCGACACCAAGAGCGTGTCCTGGGACCTGGTGGAAGTGGAGTCGCCTGAGCTTTCCCGTGGTTGCGACGAAGACATGTTCGAGCCCCTGGACCCGAAACTGTTCGGCAACACGGCGGACTACGTCAAAGGCGCGATCCAGCCTTGCGGCGTAGGCTTCTTCGTGTGGTCGACGGTGCTGGCCTACAACGCCGACAAACTGGCGTCCGCACCCGCCGGCTGGGCGGATTTCTGGGACACCAAGAAATTTCCGGGCAAGCGTGGCCTGCGCAAAGGCGCCAAGTACACCCTGGAGTTCGCCTTGATGGCCGACGGCGTCGCGCCTAAGGACGTCTACAAAGTGCTGGCCGGCAAAGATGGCCAGGACCGTGCGTTCAAGAAACTCGACGAACTCAAAGCCTCGATCCAATGGTGGGAGGCCGGTGCGCAACCGCCGCAGTACCTCGCTTCGGGCGACGTGGTGATGAGCTCGGCCTATAACGGCCGCATCGCCGCCGTGCAGAAAGAAAGCAATCTGAAAGTGGTGTGGCACGGCGGCATCTACGACTTCGATGCCTGGGCCATTCCAAAGGGCCTGGCCAAGGACCGCGCCGAAGCGGCGAAGAAATTCATCGCCTTCTCGGTGCAGCCGCAGCAGCAGAAGACCTACTCCGAAAACATCGCCTACGGCCCGGCCAACACCCAGGCCGTCCCGTTGCTGGCCAAGGACGTGCTGAAGGACATGCCGACCACCCCGGAAAACATTGCCAACCAGGTGCAGATCGATGTGAGCTTCTGGGCCGATAACGGCGAGCAGCTCGAGCAGCGCTTCAATTCCTGGGCAGCCAAGTAACACTGCATCACCCTGTGGGAGGGGGCTTGCTCCCGATAGCGGAGTGTCAGTCAGCCAATCTATAGCTGATCTGCCGCCATCGGGAGCAAGCCCCCTTCCACAAGGGATCTGCATTTATCTTCAAGATCCGGAGTTCAGCCATGGCCCTCGCCATTCCCACCCTCAAGCAGCGCCTGGCCCGTGCCGAGCGGCTCAATCGCTGGAAAGCCCAGGCCTTGATTGCGCCATTAGTGCTGTTTTTGCTGCTGGTGTTCCTGGTGCCCATCGTTGCGTTGCTCTACAAGAGCGTCGGCAACCCGGAAGTGGTGGGCGGCTTGCCGCGTACGGTGGTGGCGGTCACGGCTTGGGATGGCCGTGGCTTGCCCGGCGAGCCGGTGTACCAGGCGCTCAGTGAAGACTTGGCCCAAGCGCGCAAAAACCAGACCCTTGGCGATCTGTCCAAACGCTTGAACATGGAACTGGCCGGCTATCGCAGCCTGCTGACCAAAACCGCGCGGGCGCTGCCGTTTACCGAAGCGCCGGCCTCTTATAAAGCCGCGCTGGAAACCCTCGACGAACGTTGGGGCGACCCGGCGTACTGGCAGGCGATCCGGCGCAATACCAGCAGCCTGACGCCTTACTACCTGCTGGCGGCCGTCGATCATCGTATTGACGACTTGGGCGAAATCGCTCCGGCCACCCCCGACCAGGCCATCTACCTGGATATCTTCGCTCGAACGTTCTGGATGGGCCTGGTGATCACGGTCATCTGCCTGCTGCTGGCCTATCCCCTGGCTTACCTGCTGGCCAACCTGCCGGCGCGCAAAAGCAACCTGCTGATGATCCTGGTACTGCTGCCATTCTGGACCTCGATCCTGGTGCGGGTGGCGGCGTGGATCGTATTGCTGCAATCCGGCGGCCTGATCAACAGCGCTCTGATGGGCCTGGGGCTGATCGATACGCCGCTGGAATTGGTCTTCAACCGTACCGGCGTGTACATCTCCATGGTGCATATCCTGCTGCCGTTCATGATTCTGCCGATCTACAGCGTGATGAAAGGTATCTCACCGACTTATATGCGTGCGGCGATTTCCCTGGGCTGCCACCCGTTCGCCAGCTTCTGGCGCGTGTACTTCCCGCAAACCTACGCCGGTGTCGGCGCCGGTTGCCTGTTGGTGTTCATCCTGGCGATTGGTTACTACATCACCCCGGCGTTGCTGGGCAGCCCGAACGACCAGATGGTCAGCTACTTCGTGGCCTTCTACACCAACACCAGCATCAACTGGGGCATGGCCACGGCGTTGGGCGGCTTGCTGCTGCTGGCGACGGTGTTGCTGTACCTGATCTACAACCGGCTGGTGGGCGCCAGTCGCCTGCGCCTGAGCTGAGGAGACCTTGCGATGCTGAGCCCTTATATGTCACCGGTGGAGCGGCTGTGGTTCTACAGCCTGCGGATTCTGTGTGGCCTGATCCTGCTGTTCCTGATCCTGCCGGTGCTGGTGATCATCCCGCTGTCGTTCAACAGCGGCAGTTTCCTGGTGTACCCGTTGCAGGGCTTTTCGCTGCAGTGGTATCAGGACTTCTTCGCGTCGGCCGAATGGATGCGTGCCCTGAAAAACAGCATCATCGTCGCCCCGGCAGCCACGGTGCTGGCGATGGTGTTCGGCACGCTGGCGGCGATTGGCCTGACCCGTGGCAATTTCCCTGGCAAAGCCTTAGTGATGGCCCTGGTGATTTCGCCGATGGTGGTGCCGGTGGTGATTATTGGCGTGGCCAGTTACCTGTTCTTTGCCCCGCTGGGCCTGGGCAACAGCTTCTTCTCGCTGATCGTGGTACATGCGGTACTGGGCGTGCCGTTTGTGATCATCACCGTGTCGGCGACCTTGCAGGGTTTCAACCACAATCTGGTGCGGGCGGCGGCCAGTCTGGGCGCATCACCATTGACCGCGTTTCGCCGGGTGACCTTGCCGCTGATCGCTCCGGGGGTGATTTCCGGGGCGCTGTTTGCCTTCGCCACGTCGTTCGATGAGGTGGTGGTGACGCTGTTCCTCGCCGGGCCGGAGCAAGCCACATTGCCCAGGCAGATGTTCAGCGGCATCCGTGAAAACCTCAGCCCCACCATTGCCGCAGCGGCGACCCTGCTGATCGGGTTCTCGGTGGTGCTGTTGCTGACCCTGGAATGGCTGCGTGGCCGTAGCGAGAAGCTGCGCACCGCCCAGGTCTAAAGCCTGTAGGAGATCAAAATGTGGGAGGGGGCTTGCTCCCGATAGCATTCTTCAGTTGATGAATAAGTCGACTGACAAAATGCTATCGGGAGCAAGCCCCCTCCCACAGTGGATTTATATTGGCTCGGAAATCAGTATTCGGATCCTGAATAGCAGACAACCTGTTTCGGTCAGCTATTCTTGTGCCAGCCCATCACCGACAAGAGGCCGCGCACATGAGTACTTCCTCATTCAAGATCGCCCACAAACTGCTGACCGGCGCTGGCGCCATTGAGCAACTCGGCGCCGAGTTGACGCGCCTGGATGTGGATAACCCGCTGATTGTCACCGATGCCGCGCTGGTCAAGTCCGGCACCGTCGCGCTGGCACTTGAGCATCTGGGCGGGCGGACTTATGAAATTTTCGACCGCGTGCTGCCCGACCCGGAAGTCGCCATTGTCGAAGACTGCATGCAGGCCTACCGCGATGGCGGGCACGACGGGTTGATCGGCGTGGGCGGCGGCAGTGCCATCGACATCGCCAAGAGCGTGGCCGCGTACGCCGGTTACCACGGCGCCCTGGCGGATTTGTTCGGCGTCGACCAGGTGCCGCGCAAGGGCCCGCCGCTGATCGCGATTCCCACTACCGCCGGCACCGGCTCCGAGGTGACCAATGTGGCGATTCTTTCCGACAAGGTCGCCCAGCTGAAAAAAGGCATCGTCAGCGACTACCTGCTGCCGGATGTCGCGCTGATCAGCCCGCAAATGACCCTGACCTGCCCACGCAGCGTCACGGCCGCCAGTGGCGTCGACGCACTGGTGCATGCCATTGAATCCTACCTGTCGCTGAACGCCTCGCCGATCACCGATGCCCTGGCGATCGGCGCGATCAAGCTGATTGCCGGCGCCTTGCCCAAGGTTTATGCCAACCCGGCCAACCTGCAGGCCCGTGACGATATGGCCACCGCCAGCCTGATGGCCGGCATGGCCTTTGGCAACGCGGGCGTCGGCGCGGTGCATGCGCTGGCGTATCCGTTGGGCGGCCGGTTCAACATCGCCCACGGCGTGAGCAACGCACTGTTGCTGCCCTATGTGATGCACTGGAACAAGCTGGCCTGTGTCGAGCGGATGCGCGACATCGCCCAGGCCATGGGGGTAAATGTCAGCGGGCTGAGTGTGAATGATGCCGCCGACCAGGCCGTCGAGGCGATGACGCGACTGTGCGCCGCCGTCGAGATTCCATCGGGCCTGCGCAGTTTCGGCGTGCCGGAGGAGGCTATCCCGGCGATGGCCACTGAAGCGGCGGGTATTGAACGCCTGATGCGCAACAATCCGCGCCAGCTCAGTGCGGCCGATATCGAGAAAATCTACCGGGCTGCGTACTAGCCGTTGAGGTAGGTCACGGTGCGCACGGCAAAGCATGAGGTATACAATGCGCGCCATCGTGATTTAGCTCAAAAAAGGTGCGTCATGCAGCCCTTCGTCATTGCTCCATCGATTCTCTCCGCCGACTTCGCCCGCCTGGGCGAAGAAGTGGACAAGGTATTGGCCGCCGGTGCCGACTTCGTGCACTTCGACGTCATGGACAACCATTACGTGCCCAACCTGACCATCGGCCCGATGGTGTGCGCTGCGCTGCGTAAATACGGGATTACCGCTCCGATCGACGCGCACCTGATGGTCAGCCCGGTGGACCGCATCGTCGGCGACTTCATCGACGCCGGCGCGACCTACATCACCTTCCACCCGGAAGCCACGCTGCACGTCGACCGTACCCTGCAATTGATCCGCGAAGGCGGTTGCAAGGCCGGCCTGGTGTTCAACCCGGCCACGCCGCTGAGTGTGCTGGAGTACGTGATGGACAAGGTCGACATGGTCCTGCTGATGAGCGTCAACCCAGGCTTTGGCGGGCAGAAGTTCATCCCCGGCACCCTGAACAAACTGCGCGAAGCGCGGGCGCTGATCGATGCGTCGGGCCGGGATATCCGTCTGGAGATCGACGGCGGGGTCAATGTGAACAATATCCGTGAAATCGCTGCGGCGGGCGCCGACACCTTTGTGGCCGGCTCGGCGATCTTCAATGCGCCGGATTACCAGGAAGTGATCGCCAAGATGCATGCCGAACTGGCGCTGGCGCGTCCATGAGCGGCTTTGAGCAGCTGTTCCCCGGCAAATTGCCACGGCTGGTGATGTTCGATCTGGACGGTACCTTGATCGACTCGGTGCCTGACCTGGCGGCGGCGGTGGACCAGATGCTGCTCAAGCTGGGGCGCAAGCCTGTGGGAATCGAAGCGGTGCGTGAATGGGTCGGCAACGGTGCGCCGATGTTGGTGCGACGGGCACTGGCAGGCCATATCGACGCCACCGGTGTGGATGAGGTTGAAGCCGAACATGCCCTGGAACTCTTCAATGCCGCCTACGAAAGCAGCCACGAACGGACGGTGGTGTATCCCGGCGTGCGTGACACGCTCAAGTGGTTGAGCAAGCAGGGCGTGGAAATGGCCCTGATCACCAACAAGCCGGAGCGCTTCGTCGCTCCGCTGTTGGACCAGATGAAGATCGGCCGGTATTTTCGCTGGATCATCGGCGGCGATACCCTGCCGCAGAAAAAGCCTGATCCGGCGGCGCTGTTTTTCGTGATGAAAATGGCGAATATTCCGGCGTCCCAATCGTTGTTCGTCGGCGACTCGCGCAGTGATGTCTTGGCGGCAAAAGCGGCGGGGGTGCAGTGCGTGGCCTTGAGTTACGGCTACAACCATGGCCGGCCGATTGCAGAAGAATCGCCAGCGCTGGTCATCGATGACCTGCGCCTGTTAATCCCCGGTTGCTTGGGCGCGGGCGCTGAGATAACGTTGCCCGACATCGACCCGTCCCCTACTGGAAATGCCATCGTGGTGGTCACTCGCAAACTCTGGATGAAAGTCATCAAGGCCCTGGCCCGTTGGCGTTGGCGCGCCTGACTGATCCCCGCCGCGCTGCGGCCCGTTTGCCTACCTGACCGATTGACCCTCACACCACGAGGCACCTGATGATCCGCGAAGAATTCCTGCGTTTGGCCGCTGCCGGCTATAACCGTATCCCCATGGCCTGTGAAACCCTGGCCGACTTCGACACGCCGCTGTCGATCTACCTGAAACTGGCCGACGAGCCGAACTCTTATCTGCTGGAATCGGTACAGGGCGGCGAGAAGTGGGGCCGTTATTCGATCATCGGCCTGCCGTGCCGCACGGTACTGCGCGTGCATGACCATCATGTGAGCATCACCCATGATGGCCTCGAGATCGAAAGCCATGACGTAGAAGACCCGCTGGCCTTCGTCGAAGCCTTCAAGGCGCGCTACAACGTGCCGACCATTCCCGGCCTGCCGCGTTTCAACGGCGGTTTGGTGGGGTATTTCGGTTACGACTGCGTGCGCTACGTGGAGCAGCGCTTGGGTAAATGCCCGAACCCGGACCCGCTCGGCGTGCCGGACATCTTGCTGATGGTCTCCGACGCGGTGGTGGTGTTCGACAACCTTGCCGGCAAGATGCACGCGATTGTGCTGGCCGACCCTGCCCAGGCGGATGCCTTCGAGCAAGGCCAGGCCAGCCTCGAAGCGCTGCTGGAAAAACTGCGCCAGCCGATCACCCCGCGCCGTGGCCTGGACCTCAGCCGTCCGCCCGCCGCCGACCCGGTATTTCGCTCCAGTTTTACCCAGGCGGACTACGAGCGGGCAGTCGATACCATCAAGGAATACATCCTCGCCGGTGACTGCATGCAGGTGGTGCCTTCGCAACGGATGTCCATCGACTTCAAGGCCGCGCCGATCGACCTGTACCGAGCGCTGCGCTGTTTCAACCCGACGCCGTATATGTACTTCTTCAATTTCGGTGACTTCCACGTAGTGGGCAGCTCGCCGGAAGTGCTGGTGCGCGTCGAAGACAACCTGATCACCGTGCGCCCGATCGCCGGCACGCGCCCGCGTGGCGCCACCGAAGAAGCGGATCTGGCGCTGGAAGAAGACCTGTTGAGCGACGACAAGGAAATCGCCGAGCACCTGATGCTGATCGATCTGGGGCGTAATGACACCGGGCGTGTCTCGGAAATCGGCTCGGTGAAGTTGACCGAGAAGATGGTCATCGAGCGGTATTCCAATGTGATGCATATCGTGTCCAACGTCACCGGTGAGCTGAAGGCCGGCCTGACTGCGATGGACGCACTGCGTGCGATTCTGCCGGCCGGTACCTTGTCGGGCGCACCAAAGATTCGCGCCATGGAAATCATCGACGAACTGGAGCCGGTCAAGCGGGGCGTCTACGGCGGCGCCGTGGGGTATTTCGCCTGGAACGGCAACATGGACACGGCGATTGCGATCCGTACGGCAGTGATCAAGGACGGCGAACTGCATGTGCAGGCCGGTGGCGGCATCGTGGCTGACTCGGTGCCCGCCCTTGAATGGGAAGAAACCCTGAACAAGCGCCGGGCGATGTTCCGTGCGGTGGCGTTGGCTGAGCAAACGCCGCAGGGCTAGCGGCTGGCGCCGATCAAAAATGTGGGAGGGGGCTTGCTCCCGATGGCGGTGTATCAGTTACAGATGCAGTGACTGAGACTCTGCTATCGGGAGCAAGCCCCCTCCCACATGGATTTTGTGTTGGTTGTAAGGTCTCGTTAGAAATCCAGACTCACCCCGACACTGACCCCTTGCTGGGTCAAATTGTCATCCTTCCTCACGTTATACGCCGCCCGTAACGCCAGGTCCTGCGTCAGCTTGTGGCTGACCCCCAGGCTCAAGCGATCCGAATTGCTGCGCGGCGTATACCCGTCCAGCTTGAAGTCGATCCCCTGCACGCTGTTGAGCGAAATATTCACCCTCTGGGTGTCATTTTCGAACTCGTGCTCGTGGGCCACTTCGCCAAACACCTGGGTGTGCGGGTTAATGCGATAGCTGCCCTGCAGCCCGACGCCCAGGCGCTTGGAGTCGCGCTGCTGGTCATCGAAGGTCAGGGCGGTGGAGCGGCTGTCTTTTTCCGAGTAGCCGTTCACTTCGACCCGCGCGTAATCGGCGCTGATGAAGGGTGACAGGTGCCAGTCACTGCCCGGCGCGGCGATGTCATAACCCACGCGACCGCTCAAGGCCCACAGCCAGCCATCGGTGTCACCCTTTTCCGAACCTTCGCTGACGCCCAGGGCGAACTTGCGCTTGAGGCTGTCGAAGTCCAGCTTGCCGCCGGTCAAGGCGGCGTCGGCCCACCAGTGATTCTGCTGATACTGGGCGAACGCCGTGCCCATGTAGCTGTTGAGCTTGTAATCCGAATCGCTGGCGCCGGCTTCCAGTGTCTGGCGGTACAGGCCTGCGGCGACGCCCACGCGCCAGGCCTCGTTGAGTCGGTAGCTGCCACCGATGTTGAGGTTATAGCCACTGCCATCGCCGCTGGCCGAGCTGCTCTGGTCATCGAAATCCAGACGCTGACCCCCTCCCGCCACGATCGCTCGCCATTGGCCCACGGCTTGCCAGTGGCCGGTGTCTGCCTGCCATTGGTTGCGCAACTCATCTTGATGGGCGCGCAATGTGCCTTGGGCCATTTCCGGCAGCAGGGTCAGCTCTCAGGGCGCCGCGAGCAGGGAATAGGCGTAGTCGGCGATCAGCTGTTGCCCCGCCACCGTGGGGTGGACCGAGTCGTTGTAGATCAGCTTGGTCGGGTCCGGATTGGTGCCGCCGATGCCGTAGACCGGGTTGGCGGTGCAACTGTTTCCACTGAAACAGGTGCCGGTCAAGTTTTGCCCGGTGGCGAGGCCGAAGCGTGCCGGATCGGCGAAGGCTTCGTTCAATAACAATGGAATGTTCAGCGGGATCACCTGCGCATCGATCTGCGACAGGCGCTGTACCAGGGACTGGTTGAACACAGTGCTCAAGGCCGACGTTGCTGCCTGCTGCGGGGTGCCGTTGATGGCCGGCGTCAGTCCGAGGTCGGGCAGCATCCATACCATGATGTAACGCGCGCCGGCTTGTTGCAGGGCCTGGGCACTGTCCGCCAGGCGCCCGCCGGCGGCGACCGCTTGGGCGGGGCTGAGTACGCGACCCTGGAGAAAGTCATTGCCGCCTCCGGACAGAAAGTACAGCGCATTTGGATCGGCCAGCCCGCCGTTTGCCGGCAGGTAACCCTGTCGACTGCGCAGCACCGTGCCGCCCCCGGCATTGCCGGGTGGGATCGCAGCGTTGGAGACCGAGGTAATCGAGTCGAGGATATTGTCGGTACGGTAGCCGCCGACTGCCCAGTTGTTGCCGTCCGGCAAACCCTGGACCGCACGCACCGGTGAGGTGGAGGCATTCAGGTCGCTTGGCGCTACACCCAGCTTTGCGCCGAGCAAGGTCGAAGAAACGAGACCGTAATCCCCTTGGAACGTCGGCCCGGTGCGGTTGGTAAAGCGCAACGTCGATCCGGCGCTGCCGTCGGGGAACTGACCGGCATCAGCCAGGCTGTCGCCGAACACCACCATGGTTGAGTAGGGTGACGGTGCCGCATAGGCCTGCGCGCAAGCCAGGGAAAGCAGGCCGGCAGCCAGGGGGGCGAAGAACGGAGCTCTGGGCATGGAAAATTCCATTGAGTTGTTTTTATGTCGGAATCGAAACACTAGCAAAGTATTGAGCGTTTTCTATAGCGCAAAACCGAATTTTCCTACGCGCATCCCAACGAGCATAAGCCCGTATTTGCTGCTCTATATTGCACCGCTGGCGAGGCTACGTTACTGTGCCTGAACGTATGAATGAGACCCTCCCCGTGTTGATCATCAGCAAACTCTTGATGCGAGTAGTCAAGGCACACGCCCGTTGGCGTTGGCGCGCCTGACATTTTTCCCTGCCGGCCTGGCCGGATCTGTACCGATTTGCCTTCTTTTACCCTTTGTCTGACGCCCCTTGCCGTTCACCCCGGCAACCGGAACGTGCGTCTGGCAGCGGGCCACACGCTTGGAAGGCGGTCATTTGAAATCAGTGAATTCAAGAGGTTTGAACCCACATGTTGCTGATGATTGATAACTACGATTCCTTTACCTACAACGTTGTGCAGTACCTGGGCGAGCTGGGTGCCGAGGTCAAGGTCGTGCGCAACGACGAACTGACCGTCGCCGAGATCGCCGCACTGAATCCGGAACGCATCGTGGTTTCGCCTGGCCCGTGCACACCGAACGAAGCGGGCATCTCCCTGGAAGCCATTCAGTATTTTGCCGGCAAGCTGCCAATTCTCGGCGTGTGCCTGGGCCATCAGTCCATTGGCCAGGCGTTTGGCGGCGATGTGGTGCGCGCGCGCCAGGTGATGCACGGCAAGACCAGCCCGGTATTCCACAAGGATCTGGGAGTGTTCCACGGCTTGAACCTGCCCGTGACCGTGACCCGTTATCACTCGTTGGTGGTCAAGCGCGACACCCTGCCCGAGTGCCTGGAACTGACGGCCTGGACCCAGCTGGAAGACGGCTCGGTCGACGAGATCATGGGCCTGCGCCACAAGACACTGAATATCGAAGGGGTGCAGTTTCACCCTGAATCGATCCTGACCGAGCAGGGCTACGAGCTGTTCGCCAATTTTCTCAAGCAGAGCGGCGGCACGCGCTAAGGACTTTCCATGGATATCAAGACTGCCCTGGGCCGTATCGTCGGTCACCTGGACCTGAGCACCGCTGAAATGAGCGATGTGATGCGCGAGATCATGACCGGCCAATGCTCCGACGCACAGATCGGCGCCTTTATGATGGCCATGCGCATGAAGAGCGAAAGCATCGACGAAATCGTCGGTGCCGTATCGGTGATGCGCGAGCTGGCGGACAAGGTCGAACTCAAGACCCTCGACGGCGTGGTCGATGTGGTCGGCACCGGCGGCGACGGTGCGAACATCTTCAACGTATCGACGGCGTCCTCGTTCGTGGTCGCGGCAGCGGGTTGCACCGTGGCCAAGCACGGCAACCGCGCGGTGTCCGGCAAAAGTGGCAGCGCGGACCTGCTGGAAGCGGCCGGCATCTACCTGAACCTGACGCCGGTACAGGTGGCACGCTGCATCGACAGCGTCGGCATTGGCTTCATGTTCGCCCAATCCCACCACGGCGCGATGAAACACGCGGCCGGCCCGCGCAAGGACCTCGGCCTGCGTACCCTGTTCAATATGCTCGGCCCGCTTACGAATCCGGCCGGTGTGAAGCATCAAGTCGTCGGTGTATTCAGCCAGGCGTTGTGCCGGCCATTGGCCGAAGTGCTGCAGCGCCTGGGCAGCAAGCATGTGCTGGTGGTGCACTCCAAAGATGGCCTGGACGAATTCAGCCTGGCGGCGCCAACCTTCGTGGCGGAGTTGAAGAACGACCAAGTTACAGAATATTGGGTCGAGCCTGAGGACCTGGGCATGAAGAGCCAAAGCCTGCACGGCCTGGCGGTGGAAAGCCCGGCGGCGTCGCTGGAATTGATTCGTGATGCCTTGGGGCGACGCAAGACCGAAAACGGTCAAAAAGCCGCGGAAATGATTGTGCTCAATGCTGGCGCGGCACTTTACGCAGCCGACCATGCCTATAGTCTTAAGGAAGGTGTCGCCTTGGCCCACGATGCGCTGCACACCGGTCTGGCTCGCGAGAAACTTGAAGAACTCGGAGCATTCACCGCCGTATTCAAGATGGAGAATGAAGCATGAGTGTTCCGACCGTTCTGGAAAAAATCCTGGCGCGCAAGGCTGAAGAAGTCGCCGAGCGCCGTGCCCGTGTGAGCCTGGCCGAGCTGGAAGCCCTGGCAAAAGCTGCTGATGCGCCACGAGGGTTTGCCAAGGCCTTGCTCGAACAGGCCAAGAAGAAGCAGCCGGCGGTGATCGCCGAGATCAAGAAGGCCTCACCGAGCAAAGGCGTGATCCGCGAACACTTCGTGCCACAGGAAATCGCCGTCAGCTATGAAAAGGGCGGGGCGACGTGCCTGTCCGTACTGACCGATGTCGATTTCTTCCAAGGCTCCGACCTGTTCCTGCAGCAGGCGCGCGCCGCGTGCACGTTGCCGGTGATCCGCAAGGACTTCATGGTTGATCCTTACCAGATCGTCGAAGCCCGTGCCTTGGGCGCTGACTGTGTGCTGCTGATCGTTTCCGCACTGGATGACGTGAAGATGGCCGAGCTGGCCGCTGTAGCCAAGAGCGTGGGCCTGGATGTACTGGTCGAAGTGCACGACGGCGACGAGCTGGAGCGCGCACTGAAAACCCTCGACACACCGCTGGTGGGGGTCAACAACCGTAACCTGCACACCTTCGATGTCAGCCTGGAAACCACCCTCGACCTGCTGCCGCGTATTCCGCGTGACCGCTTGGTGATCACCGAGAGCGGCATCGTCAACCGCGCCGATGTGGAGCTGATGGAGATCAGCGAGGTGTATTCGTTCCTGGTCGGCGAGACGTTCATGCGCGCCGAGAACCCAGGGGCGGAACTGCAGCGTCTGTTCTTCCCCGAGCGGGGTGGGGCGGTCAGCGGTTCCACACTGGATTGATTCCGGCGCAGTCGGTATGTGAAATGCAGTAAAAGTGTGGGAGGGGGCTTGCTCCCGATAGCGGTGGTCGGTTGACTGATTCACAACTGATACACCGCCATCGGGAGCAAGCCCCCTCCCACATTGGTCTTGTGCTTATTCAGGTAGGTCAATGTTGATGACTAAGCTGGTTTCGATGACTGTGCAAGCAGGCCTTGCCGCCGAGCAGGACTTGCTGGCCGCCGTCTGCGCAGGTGAGCGGGAATACGGGCTGTTGTTCTGGCAACCCAACGATCAAGCCTTGGTCATGCCGCGACGTTTGAGCCGATTGCCGGCTTTTGAAGCGGCCAGCCGAGTCTCGGCAGAGGCCGGTTGGCCGGTGCTGTTGCGCGAAACCGGCGGTGAGCCGGTGCCGCAGTCGGCCGCCACGGTCAATATTGCCTTGGTCTATGCGCCGCCGCGCAGTGAGGGGGATCAAGGGCGCATCGAAACCGGCTACCAGCGTCTGTGCCAACCGATCTGCGATGTGTTGCTTGAATTGGGCGGCGAGGCGTCTATTGGCGAAATCGATGGCGCGTTCTGCGACGGTCGTTACAACGTCAATCTCAACGGTCGAAAAATGGTCGGCACGGCCCAACGCTGGCGGCAGAGCGGTGGTCGCCCAGTGGGGTTGGTACACGGAGCTTTATTGCTGGATAACGATCGCGATGAGTTGGTTGCGGCGGTCAATCGTTTCAATCAAGCCTGTGGCCTGGAACAGCGCGTGCGTGCCGAGAGCCATATCGCGCTGCACGAAGTGTTTCCCGTGCCGGACGCGCTCAGCCGGCTCGACACCTTGTACCGTCAGATGTTGGCAGGCTTGCTGCCAGGCTAACGGGTTCCGAACACCACCATCGTCTTGCCTTTGACGTGCACCAGGTTGCGCTCTTCCAGATCCTTGAGCACACGCCCCACCATTTCCCGCGAACAGCCCACGATGCGCCCGATTTCCTGGCGCGTGACCTTGATCTGCATCCCGTCGGGGTGGGTCATGGCGTCTGGCTGCTTGCACAGCTCCAGCAGGCAGCGAGCGACACGCCCGGTCACGTCGAAGAACGCCAGGTCGCCGACCTTGCGCGTGGTATCGCGCAGACGTTGGGCGATCTGCCCACTCAGGGCATACAGAATGTCGGGATCATGTTGGGCCAGTTCGCGAAATTTCGTATAGCTGATCTCAGCCACTTCGCACTCCACCTTGGTGCGCACCCAAGCGCTGCGCTGTTGCTCCTTGCCGGCCTGCTCGAACAGCCCCAACTCGCCGAAGAAATCCCCGGTGTTGAGGTAGGCGATGATCATTTCGCGACCGTCTTCGTCCTCAATCAGGATGGTGACCGAGCCCTTGATAATGAAGAACAGTGTTTCGGAGCGCTCGCCCGCGCAGATGATGTTGTGCTTGGCCGGATGACGCCGGCGCTGGCAATGCATCAGCAGCTTGTCGAGGTTCTTGATCTTGGGTGTGGGAGTAAGAGCAACCATGGTTGTATCCCGAAAAACTGCACGATGTGGTTGGATTTGTTTTTATCAGCGCGACCGGCATTGATACACGCTGTACAAACGATGGCAATGCGCCATTGATTTGGCGCCAGCTTACCAGACACATTCTGACTCGATTAGCGTATTTCACCGGCAAACGCTGTTATTGATCGTTTTCCTGCAGAGCGCTGCCGCTGCGAGGCCATGTGCTAAGCTGGCGACCCTTTTTTAGCAGTGGAGTCTGGGCGATGAAGGCACGCATCCAATGGGCGGGCGAAGCCATGTTCCTCGGTGAATCGGGCAGTGGCCACGTGGTGGTGATGGACGGCCCGCCGGAAGCCGGTGGCCGCAACCTGGGTGTACGCCCGATGGAAATGTTGCTGCTGGGTGTCGGCGGTTGCAGCAATTTCGACGTGGTCAGTATCCTGAAAAAATCCCGTCAGGCCGTGGAAAGCTGCGAAGCCTTTCTGGAAGCCGAACGCGCAACCGAAGATCCCAAGGTGTTTACCAAGATCCATATGCATTTTGTGGTCAAGGGGCGCGCGCTGAAGGAAGCGCAGGTCAAGCGTGCCATCGAGCTGTCGGCGGAGAAGTACTGCTCGGCGTCGATCATGCTGGGCGCGGCCGGTGTGGCCATTACCCATGACTACGAAATCGTCGAGTTGGGTTGATCGTTCCCACGCTCTGCGTGGGAATGCATCTCGTGACGCTCCGCGTCACCCTTGCGCAGGTGCCGGATTTTGCGCTGAAAGCGGGACGCGGGGCGTCCTGGGTGGCATTCCCACGCGGAGCGTGGGAATGATCTTCATGCTTCAGATTCTGTAGGTGCTCTTGGTCATGACCTTGGCCAGCATGCTCATGCCGAATCTCACCGGCGCAGGAAAGCGGAAGCCACCGGCATCCAGTGCGCTTTCAGCGTGATGTTCTTCATCGATGCGCATCTGCTCAAGAATGGCTCGGGATTTTTCGTCCTCGGCCGGCAGTTGTTCAAGGTGTTCGTCCAGGTGCTTGCAGACCTGACGTTCGGTGGCTGCGACAAAACCGAGGCTGACCTTGTCACTGATCAGGCCGGCAGCGGCGCCGATACCGAACGACAAACCATAGAACAGCGGGTTCAGCACACTGGGATGACTGCCCAGCTGGCGAATGCGTTGTTCGCACCACGCCAGGTGGTCGATCTCTTCCTCGGCCGCGTGCTCCATCGCTGCACGTACCTGCGGTAACTTGGCGGTCAGGGCCTGGCCCTGGTACAACGCCTGGGCACAGACTTCACCGGTGTGGTTGATGCGCATCAGCCCGGCCACATGGCGGGTTTCGGTCTCGCTCATCTGTGCGTCCGGCTGCACGATGGCGGGTGACGGGCGGTACGGTTGGCCGCTGAACGGCAGCAGCGTACGCATGGCCGTGTCGGCTTGCAGCAACAGACGGTCAATCGGCGAGTAGTGACGTTGGGTAGTCATGCTGACCTCCGGGAAGAATCTCGGCGGCCAGTTTACCGCAAGAGAGGACGGCGCGTTTGCGCTGAGTCAATTTGCCCCTGCGCACTCAGCCCGGCGGCCAGTTCATCTGGCGCTGACCCAGCACATGCATATGAATGTGGTAAACGGTCTGCCCGCCGTCTTCGTTGCAGTTCATCACCACGCGGAAGCCTTTTTCGCAGCCTAGTTCCACCGCCAGGCGCTGGGCGGTGAACAGGATATGGCCGGCCAGGGCTTTGTCGTCTTCGGTCAGGTCATTGAGGGTGCGAATGGGCTTTTTCGGGATGACCAGAAAATGGACCGGCGCCTGTGGGGCGATGTCGTGGAAAGCGAGGACTTGGTCATCTTCATAGATGATGTTCGCGGGTATTTCCCGGTTGATGATCTTGGTGAACAGAGTATCCACAGCTGTTTCTCCAGGGTGAAAGTGAAGGTGAGTGTACTTAAGCGGTCAACGCGGGCAATAGGCCTTGTTGATGGCGCCGGCAATTTTGCGGGTCAGCCAGCGCGGGCTCAGGCGTGGGCTGAATGCCAGCCAGCGGTTGCGCCGTCCGGGGATGATGATGGCCTTGTTCTTCTCCAGCGCACGCACGGTATAGAGCGCGACTTCTTCGGGGCTCATCAACTGTTGGCTGCGGTCGAGCTTTGCGGTGTCCATTTGCGCGCTACCGAAGAAGGCGGTGCGCGTGGGGCCTGGGCACAGCACCGAGACCTTGATGCCACAGGTCTTCAGTTCCTCGCGCAAGCCTTCGGAAAAATGCAGCACATAGGCTTTGCTTGCGTAGTAGCTGCTCATCCACGGGCCTGGCTGGAAGGCGGCGATCGAGGCTACGTTGAGAATCTGCCCGCCGCCGTGCAGCGCCATGGCATTGCCCAACGCATGGCACATGCGGGTCAGGGCGAGGATGTTGACTTCGATCAGGTCCTGCTCGGTCATCCAGTCCTGGGCCAGGAACGGCCCGCTGGTGCCGATACCGGCGCAGTTGACCAGCAGGTCGATCTGCCGCTCACCTTCTTCGAGTTCCAGCAAAAAACCCGACAACCGCAGCGGCTCGCCGAGGTCACAGGCGCGAAATAGCACCTCGACGCCGAAACGCTGAGTCAATTCGATCGCAATGCTTTCCAACTGATCACGCTGGCGGGCCACCAGAATCAAGCTGCGGCCACGTCGGGCCAGGGCTTCGGCCAAAGCCAGGCCGATACCACTGGAGGCACCGGTGATCAGAGCGTAACGGGTCATGCCTTTCTCCATCGCAACGCCGCCGGCCTGTGACAGAGGCATCACAGGCGGCGGGCGTTTCTTCACTGTTCTGGAGAGTCTACAGGTTCGGCCGCGTCGTCAGCACTTTGCGCGGCGTCTTCATCAACGATGCCGCTCTGGTCGGCGTCTTCATCGGTGCTCAGGGAGCTGCTTTCATAGCTGCTGCCCATGTTGGCTTCGAGTTGATCCAGGTAGCCGTTCATGCCCAGGGTGACCACGACGATGAGCATCAACGGGATAAACGCCAGCCACAACGAAGCCAGGATTTTAACCGCTGTGGAGTTGCGCGGTGGGGGCGCACCGTACTGGTTGGCGCCAGTGTTACCCGGCAGTACCAGCAGCAGCAGAGGGAACACGCTGTTCACCAGCGGAACCAGGTTCAGCAAGTACAGCCAGCCAGACCAGCCCAGGTCGTGCAGGCGCTGCACGCCGATTTGCACGCTTACCACGACGAGCGCAACGAACAGTGCAAAGCCCAGCAGCGAACCGAGAATGATCGCGATCGTTGGCGAGGCAGTGGCCACCGCGAAACCCACGGTGCTGATGATGCCTGCAGCCACAAGCATCGCGACGGTCAGTGCCAGCGTCCAGGCGAGATAGCGCAGGCGACCGATACGCCCGTGGATAGTGAAGACTTTGAGCGTGGCGTACTCCGGCAAGTTATCACCGACCGCAGCGCGTGGCGGTGCGTAAGGCGATGCGGCGGCGTGCGAGAAGTCCGAGGCCGATGCGCCTGTCTCGTGGGTTTCGGCAAGGCTGAAAGCCACGGGTTGTTCGGCTTCGATACGTGCCTCGACGCCGGCGTTTTGCAAGGCGGTGAGGTAGGTGTCGGCATCGGCGCGGGACAGATCGCGCTTGAGCGCGACCGGGCGGCCGGTGAAAAGCTTTTCGATCGCTTCGACATCGCTCTTGAACAGCTCGGCGAGGTTCAGTTTGGCGGTGGTGCTTTCGACACCCGGGCGCAAGGCTCCGTCGAACACAATCTTGAAACGGCTGTCGCTCATGCGGGCATCCTTGTCACTTGATCAGGGGAGGGTATGCAGGCTGTCCAATTGGCAGGCCTGGTATTTGGTTCAACGTGGCCAGCGTAATTGTGCCGCGTTTTCGCGTGCCTGGCGGTATTGCGCATCCAGTCGCGCGACGAGTTCATCCACGCTCGGCAAATCATTGATCTCACCGACGCCTTGGCCGGCAGACCATACAGTCTTCCATGCTTTGGCCTCATCGCTCAACGGTTTGAGCTTGGAGCCGAGGTTGACCTCACCTTTGCCTTGAAGAGCAGCGAGATCAAAACCGGCGTTTTCCAGGCTTTGGCGCATAAAGCTTGCAGGTACGCCGGAAACAGCCGGAGTGTGCACGATGTCGGCGGCGCGCGCTGTGAGCAGCATCTCTTTATACGCATCCGGGGCATGGCTTTCGGTGGTGCCGATAAAGCGCGTGCCGAAATACGCCAGGTCCGCGCCAAGCACTTGGGCGGCGAGAATCTCCCGACCGTGGTTGAGACAGCCGGCCAGCAACAGGGTTTTGTCGAAGAACTGGCGTATCTCGGCAATCAGCGCAAACGGGCTCCAGGTGCCGGCGTGACCACCCGCGCCGGCGGCGACCGCGATCAGGCCGTCGACGCCCGCTTCAGCGGCTTTTTCGGCATGGCGACGAGTAGTTACGTCATGAAACACCAGGCCGCCGTAGCTGTGCACGGCATCGACCAGTTCCTTCACCGCACCGAGGCTGGTGATAACGATGGGCACTTTGTGCTCGACGCAGATCGCCAGGTCGGCCGCCAGTCGTGGGTTACTGTTGTGCACGATCAGGTTGACGGCATAGGGCGCCGGGTTATCCAACAGCGCCAGGCCGGCTTCGATTTCCTCCAGCCAGGCCTTGAAACCGCTGCTTTCGCGTTGATTGAGCGCCGGGAAACTGCCGACGACCCCGTTGCGGCAGCAGGCCAGCACCAGTTGCGGGTTGGAAATCAGGAACATCGGCGCAGCCACCACAGGCAGGCGCAAACGTTGTTCAAGCAGGGCGGGCAGCGACATTGGAGGTTCCCCGGGTAATTGACGTTAAAACGGTTTGACCACGATCAGAATTACGACCGCCAGCAATATCAGAACGGGCACTTCATTGAACCAGCGATAAAAGACATGGCTGCGGGTGTTTTCGCCACGGGCAAAGCGTTTTACCTGCGCGCCGCACATGTGGTGGTAGCCGATCAGCAGGACGACCAGGGTGAGTTTGGCGTGGATCCACGCGCCCGATTGGAAAATACCGGGGTTGAGCACCAGCAACCAGATGCCGAAGACCAGCGTGGCAACCATCGCCGGGCCCATGATGCCCCGGTACAGCTTGCGTTCCATGACGCTGAAGCGCTCCTTGCTGACGGTGTCTTCGCTTTGGGCGTGGTAGACAAACAGGCGTGGCAGGTAGAACAACCCGGCAAACCAGCAGACGATGCTGACGATATGGAAGGCTTTGACCCATAGATAGAGCATTTTCAGTAATTCCCAGGTTCACGGTAGCGAAGATAGTAGTAGCTCATGCGCCCGTACGTCACGTTGGCGGTTGTCGCAGGGCGATACGGCCCCTATTATCGACGGCTTTCCAGTGGGTTCGTTGAGGGCAGGTTTATGGTCAAGGTCGGTATCGTCGGCGGCACGGGTTACACCGGTGTCGAATTGCTGCGTCTGTTGGCTCAGCATCCGCAGGCTGAGGTGGTGGTTATCACTTCACGCTCCGAGGCTGGCCTGGCCGTGGCCGATATGTACCCCAATCTGCGAGGCCACTATGACGGCCTGGCCTTCAGTGTGCCGGACATCAAGACGTTGGGCGCCTGCGATGTGGTGTTCTTCGCCACGCCTCACGGGGTTGCGCACGCGTTGGCTGGCGAGCTATTGGCGGCGGGCACCAAGGTTATCGATCTGTCGGCGGACTTCCGCCTGCAAGATGCCGATGAGTGGGCCAAGTGGTACGGCCAGCCCCACGGCGCGCCAGAGTTACTCGAGGAGGCGGTGTACGGCTTGCCGGAAGTCAATCGTGAACAGATCAAGCAGGCCCGCCTGATCGCGGTGCCGGGTTGCTACCCGACTGCGACCCAGCTGGGTTTCCTGCCGCTGCTGGAAGCCGGCTTGGCGGATGCTTCGCGTCTGATCGCGGACTGCAAGTCGGGCGTCAGCGGAGCCGGTCGTGGGGCCGCAGTGGGCTCGCTGTACTCCGAGACGTCGGAAAGCATGAAGGCCTATGCGGTAAAAGGGCATCGTCACCTGCCTGAAATCCGCCAGGGGTTGCGCCGTGCTGCGGGTAAGGATGTGGGCCTGACCTTCGTACCGCACCTGACGCCGATGATCCGTGGGATCCACTCCACGTTGTACGCGACCGTTGTCGATCGCTCGGTAGACCTGCAGGCATTGTTCGAGAAGCGTTATGCCAACGAACCGTTCGTCGATGTGATGCCGACGGGCAGCCATCCGGAAACCCGTAGCGTGCGGGGCGCCAACGTGTGCCGGATTGCGGTGCATCGTCCGCAGGATGGCGACCTAGTGGTGGTATTGTCGGTGATCGATAACCTGGTCAAGGGCGCATCGGGCCAGGCGGTGCAGAACATGAACATCCTGTTTGGTCTGGATGAGAAGTTGGGCTTGTCCCATGCGGGCATGTTGCCTTAAAGGCAGCCGCAAGCTTCAAGTTGTCAGCGGCAAGCTTGGACCTCAACTTCTTGAAGCTTGTCGCTGCTCCCATAATAGTTGACCGCTTTTCTAGGAGAAGCGGATAATACCGGCCATTACGCATATGGCGGCGCTACGCCGGGAGATTATCAGCATGAGCGTTGAATCCTTCACCCCCACGGCTTTGCAATTCACCCACGGTGCTGCGCACAAGGTGAAGAGCCTGGTCGATGAAGAGGGTAATGATCGCTTGAAGCTGCGCGTATTCGTTACGGGCGGCGGTTGTTCAGGGTTTCAGTACGGTTTTACCTTCGATGAAGATGTGGCCGATGACGACACCATCGTTGAGCGCGAGGGCGTGAGCCTGGTCGTTGATCCGATGAGCTTCCAGTACCTGGCGGGTGCTGAAGTGGATTACCAGGAAGGGCTCGAGGGGTCGCGTTTCGTGATCAAGAACCCTAACGCTACGACGACCTGTGGTTGTGGGTCTTCGTTCTCGATCTGATCGAAGCCTGATCTGCACGCATAAAAAACGCCGCTTGGCTTTGATCGGCCAAGCGGCGTTTTGCTGCCTGGAGATCAGGCCGGGTAGATCGCGCCCAGCACGCGCAGCCCGCGAGCACCTGTGACGCTAGGTCGGTTCGCGGCGATGCCTTCCAGGCAGCAGTGGGCCAGCCAGGCGAAGGCCATGGCTTCCACCCAGTCGGGGTCTACGCCATAGAGCGCGGTGCTACTGACCTGTGTGGACGGTAGCAGCGCGGCCAATCGATGCATCAGCGTCCCGTTGTGGGCGCCGCCGCCGCATATCAACAGGGTTTCTGTCTGAGGTTGGGCGCTTTGCAGAGATTCGACGATGGTCAGGCTGGTCAGCTCCAGCAATGTGGCTTGCACGTCCTCGGGAAGAAACGCTGGCAGCCCGTCGAGATGTTGCTGCAGCCAACGCAGGTTAAAAACTTCCCGGCCGGTACTTTTCGGGCCTTTGGTCGCGAAAAAAGGGTCGCTGAGCAGCGTGTTGAGTAACTGCGGCTGAACCTTGCCGCTGGCTGCCCATTGCCCGTCACGATCAAAGTGCTCGCCACGTTGATGATGAATCCACGCGTCCAGCAAGACATTACCCGGGCCGCAGTCGAAGCCCGATACCGGCCTGCCGGTTTCTATCAGGCTCAGGTTGCTGAAACCGCCGACATTCAACACCGCACGCTTGCCGGTACTTTCACCGAACAGCGCCTCGTGGAAGGCAGGTACCAAGGGTGCGCCCTGACCGCCTGCGGCAACGTCGCGGCTGCGGAAGTCACTGACCACCGTGATGCCAGTCAGCTCGGTGAGCAACGCAGGATTGCCGATCTGTACCGTAAAACCTCGGGAAGGTTCATGGCGGATGGTCTGCCCGTGGCTGCCAATCGCACGGATGTCCTGGGGTGTGAGGTTTTGCTGGTCCAGCAAAGTGTGGATGCCTTGAGCGGCGAGTGTCACCCAGGATTGCTGGGCGATTGCCGAACGGGCGATCTCGTCCGGGCCGCTGGCGCACAGGCTGAGCAGCTCGGCGCGCAGGGGGGCAGGCATGGGGATGTAATGGGTGGCGATCAGACTGATCGCCGAATCTTGTTCGATAAGGGCGATATCCAGGCCATCGAGGCTGGTCCCGGACATCACACCGATATAACGCGGCATGCCTTAACGCTTCGCCGAAGCCAGCAGGGTGGAGCGCTCCTGATCCATACGGGCCATCAGCGGCTGGCTTTGTTGCATGAAGCGCGCGCGTTCTGCTTTGGCGATCGGGTCGGCCATCGGCAGTTTCTGGCCCAATGGATCAACGTGTACTCCGTTGACCTGGAATTCATAATGCAAGTGCGGCCCGGTGGACAGGCCGGTCGTGCCGATGTAACCGATCACTTGCCCTTGCTTCACGTTGCCCCCGGTTTTGACGCCCTTGGCAAACCCTTGCATGTGGCCATACAGCGTACGGTAGGTGTTGCCGTGCTGGATGATCACCGTGTTGCCGTAACCACCGCGACGCCCGGCCAACAGAACCTTACCGTCGCCAGCTGCCTTGATTGGCGTGCCACGGGGAGCGGCATAGTCGACACCTTTGTGAGCGCGGATTTTGTTCAGAATTGGATGCTTGCGACCCATGGAGAAACGCGAGCTAATACGAGCGAAGTCCACCGGTGTACGGATGAACGCCTTGCGCATGCTGTTGCCATCTGCGGTGTAGTAACTGCTGTTGCCCTGTTTGTTGGTGTAGCGTACTGCGGTATAGGTTTTGCCGCGGTTGGTGAAGCGCGCAGAAAGGATGTTGCCAGTGCCGACCACCTTGCCGTTGGCAACTTTCTGCTCGTAGATCACATCGAATTCGTCACCCTGGCGAATGTCCTGGGCGAAGTCGATGTCGTAGCCAAATACGCTGGCCATGTCCATGGTCATGCTGTGGGACAGGCCCGCCCGGGCGGCGGATTGCGACAGCGAGCTATTGATCACGCCGTGTACGTAGGCAGAGCGCATGACCGGTTTGGTGGTGATGCGATTGAAGGCAAAACCCTTTGCGCCTTTGCTCAGGCTGATGCTTTCCAGGTCATTGATATTGGTGTGCAGGTTGTTCAACTGGCCATCGGGCGTCAGTTCGAACTCAAGCTTCTGCCCATGTTTGAGCTGGGTGAATTGCTTGGCTTGCTTATCAGTGGCCAGGACGTCATTGACGGTGGCGGCAGGCAATCCGACCTTTTCGAACAGCGTTGACAGTGTGTCGCCTTTACTCACGATCACTTCACGGTGCTGAGGACTCTTGGCTGCAACTGCTGCGGGCTTTTCCTGGGCGGCTTCCTGAGTTTCTTCGGGCGTATTTTCAATCTGTGCGAACGGAGACTCAGCAGGGGTATTTGTGGCTTGTTGCGCGTCGGAAGCGTCTTGATCTTGTGTCAGTTGCTCGACAGGGCTTTCCAGGTCGAGGCTTAGGGATGTTCGTTTGGCTTCTACCTCACTGGAAGGGAATACCAGGAGTGCCAGGCTGAGAAGGGCGGCGATACCACTTGCGGCGAGCAGGTGGGTCTTCGGGTAAAGCGGCGGCGCTTTAGACGGTTCAGTGGTCATAGGTATTTTGACTTTGAAGATGAAATGGAAAAGATGAATGACATGATGAAGATGAAATAACTGTATAAAATATAACCAAATCATCTGTGGCGCAAGCTCGCGAACGCTGGGCTTGCGCAATGGTGTCCGTGCGCAGGGCAAAACTTGTAATTAGTCCCTGATCTTGTATGGTTGGTTCCCTTTTGAATCTGAGCCTTGCGGGTCTGTTATGAAGTCGGTTGAAGAGCAGCTAGCGCTGATAAAACGTGGTGCGGAAGAACTGTTGGTCGAAGCTGAGCTGGTCGAAAAGCTCAAGCGTGGCCAGCCCCTGCGTATTAAGGCCGGCTTTGACCCAACCGCGCCGGATCTGCACCTTGGCCATACCGTGCTTATTAATAAGCTGCGTCAGTTCCAGGAGCTGGGTCATCAAGTCATCTTCCTTATCGGTGACTTCACCGGGATGATCGGCGACCCGAGCGGCAAGAGCGCAACGCGTCCGCCGCTGACTCGCGAGCAAGTGCTCGACAATGCCGAGACCTACAAGACCCAGGTATTCAAAATCCTTGATCCGGCCAAAACCGAGGTGGCATTCAACTCCACCTGGATGGACCAGATGGGGCCGGCGGACTTCATCCGCCTGACGTCGCAATACACCGTCGCGCGCATGCTCGAGCGCGATGACTTCGACAAGCGCTATTCCACCAATCAGCCGATCGCTATCCATGAGTTTCTTTACCCGTTGGTCCAGGGGTATGACTCGGTGGCGTTGCGTGCGGATGTCGAGCTGGGCGGGACGGATCAGAAGTTCAACCTGTTGATGGGGCGTGAGCTGCAGCGTGCCTATGGGCAGGAAGCTCAGTGCATTTTGACCATGCCGTTGCTGGAGGGGTTGGACGGTGTCAAGAAGATGTCCAAGTCGCTGGGCAACTATGTCGGTATCCAGGAGGCCCCGGGCGTGATGTACGGCAAGCTGGTTTCCATTCCGGACTCGTTGATGTGGCGTTACTTCGAGTTGCTGAGCTTCCGCTCGATGGATGAGATCAATGCGCTGCGTGCTGATGTGGAGGCAGGTGCCAACCCGCGTGATGTGAAGATCAAGCTGGCCGAAGAGGTCGTGGCGCGCTTTCATGGTGAAGAGGCTGCGGCCAACGCTCACCGTGCGGCCGGTAATCGTATGAAGGATGGCGAGTTGCCGGACGATCTGCCGGAGATCGAGTTGACGGCGGCAGAGGCAATGCCGATCGCAGCTGTCCTTAATAAGGCGGGCCTGGTGAAGAACTCAGCGGTTGCCCGTGACCTTCTCGGTTCGGGTGGTGTGCGTATAGATGGCGAGGTGGTTGATCGCACCTTTATATACGAGCTGGGCGCGACTCACGTTTGCCAGGCGGGCAAGAAGGCATTTGCGCGTATCACGCTCAAATCCGAATAAGTCGTTAATTAGGGCTTGACGGCGAATTATATCGCTCTATAATTCGCCCCACTTCCGGCGCAGTCGAAACGGAAAACTTCTTGGTAAACAATGAGTTAAGTAAGTTTTGACAGTAAGTTGCTTCAGTTCATCGAAGCCAAAAGGAAGTTGAAAAAGAGGTGTTGACAGCAGCGTGTAACGCTGTAGAATTCGCCTCCCGCTTACGAGAGATCGCAAGCGCAAGTGGTTGAAGTTGTTGAAGAAAACTTCGAAAACTTCTGAAAATAACCACTTGACAGCAAATGAGGCTGCTGTAGAATGCGCGCCTCGGTTGAGACGAATAGCTCTTAACCAACCGCTCTTTAACAACTGAATCAAGCAATTCGTGTGGGTGCTTGTGGAGTCAGACTGATAGTCAACAAGATTATCAGCATCACAAGTTACTCCGCGAGAAATCAAAGATGTAACCAACGATTGCTGAGCCAAGTTTAGGGTTTCTTAAAAACCCAAAGATGTTTGAACTGAAGAGTTTGATCATGGCTCAGATTGAACGCTGGCGGCAGGCCTAACACATGCAAGTCGAGCGGTAGAGAGAAGCTTGCTTCTCTTGAGAGCGGCGGACGGGTGAGTAATGCCTAGGAATCTGCCTGGTAGTGGGGGATAACGTTCGGAAACGGACGCTAATACCGCATACGTCCTACGGGAGAAAGCAGGGGACCTTCGGGCCTTGCGCTATCAGATGAGCCTAGGTCGGATTAGCTAGTTGGTGAGGTAATGGCTCACCAAGGCGACGATCCGTAACTGGTCTGAGAGGATGATCAGTCACACTGGAACTGAGACACGGTCCAGACTCCTACGGGAGGCAGCAGTGGGGAATATTGGACAATGGGCGAAAGCCTGATCCAGCCATGCCGCGTGTGTGAAGAAGGTCTTCGGATTGTAAAGCACTTTAAGTTGGGAGGAAGGGCAGTTACCTAATACGTGATTGTTTTGACGTTACCGACAGAATAAGCACCGGCTAACTCTGTGCCAGCAGCCGCGGTAATACAGAGGGTGCAAGCGTTAATCGGAATTACTGGGCGTAAAGCGCGCGTAGGTGGTTTGTTAAGTTGGATGTGAAATCCCCGGGCTCAACCTGGGAACTGCATTCAAAACTGACTGACTAGAGTGTGGTAGAGGGTGG